>CAZUHI010000003.1:0-131556 GCA_964620495.1 uncultured Rickettsiales bacterium
CTAGACGACGGTGGCCGGCCGTTCAGAACAAACGAAGGGCCGAGCGCGGCAGTGGCGCTCGACCCTCCGTCCCCGGGAGTCGGAGAGGGGGCAGGGCAGGGGGGGCGAGCCCCGCCGCCTCACCGGCCCATGCCTACTTCAGCTAGCTGCAACCGCTGGTGGCGCCGCACGTCGTGCACTTCATGCACGCGCCATTCCGCACCATCGTCATCTGTCCGCACTCGTCGCAGGGGTCTCCCGTGTAGCCCTGTGCGCGGGCATCTCGAATCGCGGCGATCTTGGAGTGGCTGGTGACCACCCGATACGCCTCCGTCGTGTTCTCGCCCGCCAGAGACTGGGTCTTCGGCTTGGCCCCACGACTGGGAACCGCCGCGAGGAACGTGCCGGTGTCCTGGGACATGGCGCGATCGAACGCGGCGAAGTTGGGCGGGGCGTCCACGTCCACCGCCGTGGGGAAGAAGATGCGCTCCTGGATGAGCTCCTCTTCCTCCCAGTCGGGCTCATCGGCCTTGTGCAACGCGTCGTGCCGGAGGTCCTCTTCGCTCACGTGCGCCAGCTCGTTGCGGTCCAGGTAGGTGATGGCCAGCTCCCGGAAGATGTAGTCGATGATCGACGTCACCATCTTGATCCGGTTGTTGCCCTGCACCGGCCCGTTGGGCTCGAAGCGGCTGAACAGGAAGAGGTCCACGAACTTCTCGAGGGGCACGCCGTGCTGCAGGCCGACGCTGACCGCGATCGCGAACGCGTTGATCAGCGAGCGGAACGCCGCGCCCTCCTTGTGCATGTCGACGAAGATCTCGCCGAGGCTGCCGTCGGAGTACTCGCCGGTGCGCAGGAACACCTTGTGTCCGCCGATGACGGCCTTCTGGGTGTAGCCGCCGCGGCGGTCGGGCAGGCGCCGACGCTTGGCGAGGTAGCGCACGACCACCTTCTCGGCGATGGCGCGCGCGGCCTGGCCGGGGGCCCGAATGCCCGCGCCGTCGTCGGCGTGGGGCATCACGGCCTCGTCGAACAGCAGCTCCTGGGCGTACATGGACGACAGCGGCTGGCTCAGCTTGCTGCCGTCGCGGTACAGCGCGTTGGCCTTGAGCCCCAGGCGCCAGGACAGCATGTACGCCTCGTCCACGTCGGAGATCAGGGCCTCGTTGGGCATGTTGATCGTCTTGCTGATCGCGCCCGAGATGAACGGCTGGCAGGCCGCCATCATGCGGATGTGGGCCTCGTAGCGGATGAAGCGGACGCCCTCCCGGCCGCACTTGGTGGCGCAGTCGAACACCGGGAGGTGCTCGGCCCGCAGGAACGGCGCGCCCTCGACGGTCATCGTGCCGCACGCGTACCGGTTGGCCGCGGCGACGTCGTCGGGGCTGAAGCCGAGGTGCGTGAGGATGTCGAAGGACGGCTGCGCGAGCTGGGCGTCGGTGAGGCCCAGGACGTCGCGGCAGAAGGAGTCGCCGAGGTTGAACCGGTTGAACGCGAACTTGATGTCGAACGCGGCGGCGAGGCCCTGCTCGATCTTCGCGAGGATGGCCTCGGGGAAGCCCTTCGCGCCGAGCGACTCGTGGTTCACGCCGGGGGCCCCGCGCAGGGTGCCGTGGCCGCGGCTGTGGTCGATGATCGCCTGGATCTGGTCTTCCGTGTAGCCGAGCTTGCGCAGGGCCGGGGGCACCGATCCGTTGATGATCTTGAAGTAGCCGCCGCCCGCGAGCTTCTTGAACTTCACGAGCGCGAAGTCCGGCTCCACGCCGGTGGTGTCGCAGTCCATGAGCAGGCCGATCGTGCCCGTGGGGGCGATCACGGTGACCTGCGCGTTGCGGAAGCCGTGCTTCTTGCCGAGGGCCAGCGCGTCGTCCCAGGCCTTGCGCCCGGCGGCGAGCATGTCCGCGGGGGCGACGTCCTCGCGGATGCCGACGGGGAGGACCGTGAGGCCCTCGTACTCGTCCGGCTTCACGTTGTAGGACGCGCGTCGGTGGTTGCGGATGACCCGCAGCATCGAGTCCTTGTTGCGGTCGTAGCCCGCGAACGGCCCGAGCTGCTCGGACATGCGCGCCGACTGGGCGTAGGACTCGCCGCAGAGGATCGCGGTGAGGGCGCCGCAGATCGCCCGGCCGCGGCTGCTGTCGTAGGGAACGCCCATGACCATCAGCAGGGCGCCGAGGTTCGCGAAGCCGAGGCCGAGGGTGCGGAACTCGTAGGAGAGGCGCGCGATGGCCTCGCTCGGGAACTGCGCCATGGTGACGGAGATCTCGAGGACGCGGGTCCACAGCTGGATGCCGGCGCGGTACAGGTCGATGTCGAAGACGCCCGTGTCGGCGTCGTAGAACTTCATCAGGTTCAGGGACGCCAGGTTGCAGGCCGTGTCGTCCAGGAACATGTACTCGGAGCAGGGGTTGCTCGCGCGGATCTCGCCGTCGTTGGGGCAGGTGTGCCACTCGTTGATCGTCGAGTGGAACTGGAGGCCCGGATCGGCGCACGCCCAAGCGGCGTAGCAGACCTGGCTCCACAGCTCACGCGCCCGGATCCGCTTGCTGACCTCGCCGTCGGTGCGGCGCAGCAGGGCCCAGTCCTCGTCGCGCATCACGGCCTGCATGAAGCGGTTGGTGACGCGCACGGAGTTGTTGGAGTTCTGCCCGGCGACCGTGGCGTAGGCCTCGCTGTCCCAGTCCGTGTCGAAGATGGGGAAGGAGATGCTCGTGTAGCCCTGCTGGGCGTACTGGATCATCCGGAAGACGTAGTTGTCGGGGACGTGAGCGCGGCGCGCGTCGCGAATCGCCGAGGCGAGCTCGGGGTTGCGCCGGGGGTCGAAGCGGTCGTTGCCGCGACGCCCCTCGAGCTCGACGGTCGCGTTGAGGATCGCGTTGAGGTGCTTCTGGTTGAGGATGGAGCCGGTGACCAGAGAGGCGACCTTCTGCTCCTCGGTCACCTTCCAGTTGACGTAGGTCTCGATGTCGGGGTGATCGATGTCGAGCGTGACCATCTTGGCCGCGCGGCGCGTGGTTCCGCCCGACTTGATGGCGCCGGCCGCTCGGTCGCCGATCTTCAACCAGGACATGAGGCCGGAGGAGCGCCCGCCGCCGGAGAGCGGCTCGCCTTCCGCGCGCAGGTTCGAGAAGTTGGACCCGGTGCCCGAGCCGTACTTGAACAGGCGGGCTTCGCGCGTCCACAGGTCCATGATCCCGCCCGCCGAGACGAGGTCGTCGCTCACGGACTGGATGAAGCAGGCGTGGGGCTGCGGGCGCTCGAACGCGTTGCGGCTCTTGCGCACGCGGGCGGTGGTCTCGTCCACGTAGAAGTGGCCCTGGGGAGGCCCGTCGATGCCGTACGCCCAGTGCAGTCCGGTGTTGAACCACTGGGGCGAGTTCGGCGCGCAGGACTGGGTCGCGAGCATGGAGCGCAGATCGTCGTAGAAGACCTTCGCTTCCGCTTCGTCGGCGAAGTGGCCCGCCTTCCACCCCCAGTAGGTCCAGCAGCCCACCAGCCGCTCGAACACCTGACGGCTGTCGCGCTCCCCCCCGGTGCGCTCGTCCTCGGGCAGCCCCGCGAGGGCCGCCTCGTCCGCTTCGCGCCGCTGCAGCCAGGTCGGAACCCCCTCCTCCGGGACCGGCTTCAGGGCGGCGGGGACGCCGGCCTTGCGGAAGTACTTCTGAGCCATGATGTCGGTGGCGACTTGCGACCAGCCCTCCGGGACCATCACGTCTTCCAACAGGAAGACGTTCGAGCCGTCAGGGTTTCGGATCTCCGACCGCCGGGGGACGAACGCGAGGCCCTCGTACGGGTTGTCGGGAGAGGTCGTGAATCGCCGCTGCATCTTGTTCTGCTCCAAAGCTCCGTCGCGGGGGGACGCGACGGTTGGACGCTCCGGGGGGGGCGGGGCGTCCGGGTTCCTCCTCGACCCCCGCGCACGGGGGCACCACACCCTCCCGACGTCGGCGTACACGAGTACCTCGGCGTCGGAAGAGCTTCCTGACCTGCTCTTCTCGTTGGGGCCATTCGGGTCGGCCGACCCGCCTGGAATGTCACACCGGACGGTTCGCCCACGCGACTCCGAACGCCTGCACCCTCCTGGTGCCGGCGCCATTATCGGCGCGAGTTCCCACAGCCCGTTGCGATTGAGAATTTATCGACCTGGGCTCGGGCCCGTCAATCGCAAAACCACAAGATTTAGCGGCTTGCTTGCGCGACACATACTAGAGGTTGGGGGACAGGGGTTTTCCACACCTGTGGGAAAACTCCCAGAAACGACCGAGAATCCCGTCGGTGGGCGAACTTACGGAGGTCGGGCTGTGGACAACTCCCCCGGGGGGTCGCCGACGATCGGGGGGATCGCCGACGATCGGGGGGGATCGCGGGGGGCTCAGGCTCCGAACGCGCGGGCCGCGAAGCGTCCCAGGATCACCCCGCCGACCCCGAGCAGGATCGAACCCGCCACGTACGCCCCGGCGACCCGGATCCGACCGTCCCGGAGCAGCTCGAACGTCTCGTTCCCGAAGGTCGAGAACGTGGTGAACGATCCGAGGAGGCCGACGACGAGGACCAGGCGGGCCTGCTCCGGGAGTCCGGTCGCGCCCTCGGCGATCGCGGACATGGCGCCGATCAGGACGCACCCCGCGAGGTTCACGGCCAGCGTGCCCGCGGGGAACCCGTCGCCCGCCCAGCGCTGGACGAGCCCGGATGAGGCGTAGCGGGCGATCGCCCCGAAGAAGCCCCCGAGGCCGACGGCCATGTACTCGAGCAGCGCCATGCCCACGGCATACGCCGCGGGGCCCGGGTGGGTCAAACCGCGCCCCGGTAGGATCCGCCCGTGGCACGTCCCATCCACGGTCTGGTGCTCGCCGGAGGCGGGGCTCGCGCCGCCTACGAGGCCGGTGTGCTGCGGTGGATCGCCACGGAGGTGCCCGAGGCCACGGGCCGGCCGGCGGGCTTCGAGGTGATCGTCGGCACCTCGGCGGGCGCGATCAACGGCGCGTTCCTCGCGGCCGAGGCCTCGGACTGGGTGCGCGCGACCCAGGCGTTGCTCGATCACTGGGCGGGCGTGACGATCCCCGACGTCTATAGGATCGGCGCGAGGCAGGTCTTCTGGCGGGTGCCCATGACGCTGCTCACGGGGCGACGGTCCCAGGGCGAGATCGCGCTCGCCGACACCGCCGCGCTGAGGAGGATCGTCCGCTCGAAGGTCCCCTGGAAGGGGGTGTCTCGGAACGTCGCGGCGGGGCACCTGCGGGCCTTCGCGGTGACGGCCACGGAGCTCGCGACGTCGCGAAACATCGTGTTCTACGAGGGCGTGCGCGAATGCGACTCCCTCCTGCGATCACGCAACCCGTTCGTGCGCCCGCACCCCGTGCGGATGGGCCCCGAGCACGTCCTCGCCTCGGCTGCGATCCCGGTCTTCTTCCCCCCCGTGAAGGTCGAGGGGCGCTGGTTCGGCGACGGCGGCCTCGGCCAGAACACGCCGCTGCGGCCGGCGATCCGCCTCGGCGCCGATCGGATCCTCGTGATCACGCTGCGCACGCCCATGTCCGTGGAGCGGGGAGACGCACGCGCGCGGGAGCTGGGCGGGCGCCCGCCCACGTGGGCGCAGGTGGTCGGCAAGTTCATGAACACGGTCCTGCTCGACAAGGCGGTGCACGACGTCCAGCGCATCGAGCGGATGAACCGGATCCTCGCCTGGGGGGCCAAGGAGTACGGCCCGGGCTTCGCGGAGGGGCTGGGGGAGCTGGTCTCGGGCGAGCGGGGCGCGCCCTATCGCCCGCTGCGATCGCTCCTGATCGCGCCGTCGGTCGACTTGGGCGCCCTGGCCCAGGAGGTCGCGCTGGAGGGCGACTTCGGCGACGTGGACCCGATGACCCGCCGCATGCTCGCGGCCCTCGCCCGGGCGGTGGGGGCGTCGGACAACGACGCGCTGTCCTACCTTCTCTTCACGCGCACCTACATCGACCGGCTGATCGCCCTGGGGCGCGCGGACGCCGAGGCGCGTCGCGAAGAACTCATCGCCTTCTTCTCCGAGGACGACCCATGACCCGCCACGCCCTGCTCGCGACGCTCTTGATCCTGGTGGGCTGCCCCACCGAGGAGCCGCCCGCGCCCACCCCGGCCGCGGACGACGACGACGACGCGGGGCCCGCCACGGCGCCGTTCACGGTCCTGGTCGAGGTCCGGGTGGACGGGACCCCGACGGAGGGGGTCTCGATCCTCCAAGGCGGCGGCCCGATCCAAGGGACGACCGACGCCGACGGTCGCTTCCTGGTCACCCTCGACCCCGATCTCGAGGTCGAGACCTGGGCCGTCGCCGCGCTGGCGGATCACCGCAGCGAGGGGGTCATGCTCGACCGGTCGACGCCCGACGTCGTGGTGATCGAGATGGCGCGGGTCCAGATCGACAACCCGGACTACGAGTACGGCCTGCCCGGCGTGGGCGGCGGCGACTCCACCGCGGAGTGCTCCCACTGCCACGTCCGGTTCGCGGAGGAGTTCGGCGCCTCGGCCCACCGGATCGCCGCCTCGGACCCGCAGGTGCACGACCTCTTCGCGGGCACGGCGGCGGCCTTCGACGGCGAGGGCGTGTGCGTCGACGCGGGCGGGCGGTGGCTGCCCGGGACCCGGCCCGGAGGCGAGCCGGGGGCGCGGTGTTACGTGGGCGTCGGCGTGCTGCCGGACGCGACCGCGGGCTGCGGCGGCGACGGTGAGCCCGCCTGCGACGATCCCGAAGGGGGCGACCCGACGACGACCGGTCGGTGCGCGGACTGCCACGCGCCGGGGATCCCGGGGCCCGCCGGGGGCGGCCACTCGCTGCTCGCCGCCGAGGGGATCGCCTTCGACGACGGAGTGCACTGCGACTTCTGTCACAAGATCCGCGCGGTCGAGCCCGCGGAGCCGCCGGGCGTGGGCGGGCGCCTGCAGCTGGGCCGGCCCCTGGAGGAGGGGGGGCTCGCCAACGGCTGGGTGCAGGTCATGTACGGGCCGTATCCCGACGTCCTCAACCCGTTCATGGGAGGGGCGTGGGCCCCGGTCTTCGGCACCGCGGAGCTGTGTCGGGGGTGCCACGAGTACGAGCAGGCCCCGCTCTGGGACGGGCCCGAGGTGGCCGTCGACCCGGCGCGCTGGCCGTCGGGCGCGCTCCCGGTGCACTCGACGTACAGCGAATGGGCGGCCTCGGCCCTCGCCCCGGCGAGCCCTTGCCAGACCTGCCACATGCCCCCGAGCGAAGCCACCAACGGGGCCGATCAGGACCTGCTCGAGAGCATCGAGCCGGGCGTGGCCGCGGGGTTCCTGCGCGCCCCCGGCACGGTCCGGACCCACTCCTTCGTCGGCCCCGACGGCGCCGTCCTCACCGGAGGACGGCTCATCGACACGGCGGCCACGGTCGTCCTCGACGGGGCGGTGGACGGGCCCTCGCTCACGCTCACGGCGACGGTCACCAACTCGGGCGCCGGGCACGCCTTCCCCACGGGGGAGCCGATGCGCAGCGCCGTCCTGGTGCTCGACGCGACCTGCGAGGGCGAGGCCGCCGAGCCCGCCTCGGGGGACGTGATCTCGGGCGTCGGAGGAGCCCTGGCGACCGGCGTCGTGGGGGAGGACGTGACCGTCGACGGGACCACGATCACCTGGGAGGAGGGGCTCGCGGCCGCGCAGGGTGCGCAGGATCTCGAGCTTCGCGTCGTCCGCCCGCGAGGGACCTGGGACGACTACGAGGGCGTGCCGCCGTTCGCGTCCGGGGGCTTCCCGCCCGACCAGCGGGGGAGGGCGCTCTTCGATCCGGTGTTCCGAGGCCCCGTGACGGGGGCGGGAGACCTGGTCGCGGCCGAGCCGCCGCCGGTGCAGGCCGGGGACGTCGCCTACCTCGCGAGGACGGTGCGTCGCCCGGCCGACGGCGACGCGTCCCTGGCGCTGGCGGGGCTGCCGGGGCGGGACTTCGCCCGGGTCCTCGTGGACGCCGGGGGGACCCTGCAGGCGCCGCACCACCGGGCGAACGACGTGCTGCGGGACGATCGCATCCTCCCCTCGGCGTCGCGGGAGGTGGCCGCAACGTTCACGCTGCCCGACGGCTGCACCGCGCCCGAGGGCGCGGCGGTGCTGGTGTATCGAAAGTACCCCCTCGCGCTGGCCCGCGAGCGGGGCTGGGATCCCCGGGAGATCGTGGCCGCGTCGGCCGCCTGGGCGCCTTAGAGGGCCGGTCCGCCGAGCACGTCGACGCCCGCCGCCGCGAGCATGGTCACCACGACCGACAGCGGGAGCCCGACGATCGCCGTCCAGTCGTCGCCCTCCATCTTGTCGAAGAGGGCCGCCCCCAGCGCCTCGACCTTGTAGCTCCCCGCGCAGGCGAGGGGGTCGTCGCGCTCGATGTAGTCGCGGAGCTGGGCGTCGGTGAGGGCGCGCATCGTCATGCGGTGGACGTCCACGCGCCGCTGCAGGGTGTCCGTCCGGGCGTCGAGGAGGACGACGCCGGTGATGAGGTCGTGAGTCCGCCCCGCCATGCGCCGCAGCTGGGCCAAGGCGCGGTCCGCCGAGCCCGGCTTGCCGAGGACGTCCCCGTCGACGGCGACGACCTGGTCGGCCCCGAGGATCAGCGCGTCCGGGGCGGCCGCGGCCAGGGCCCGGGCCTTCGCCTCCGCGAGCGTGACGACGAGGTCCCGGGGCCGCAGGCCCTGCTCCTTGAAGGGCGCCTCGTCCAGGTCGGGGTCGAGCTGGTCGAACGGCACCCCGAGCCGACGCAGGAGGTCGCCCCGCCAGGGGGAGGTGGAGGCGAGCACGAGGCGTCGGGTCACGGGATCTCCGCCGGGCCGACGTCTTCGAGAAGGAACCAGCCCACCCCGAGCGTGGTCCCCGGCATCTTTCGGAGGCGCCTCCCCAAGAGCAGGGACGGGTCGCCGTCGCGGACGCACACGACCACTTCGAGCAGGCCGCGTCGTCGGTCCGCGCCGGCGTTGCGTCGGGATCGGCCCCAGTCGAGGTGGGTGCCGCCGGTGCCGCCCTCGACGAGGAACCAGCCGTCGGGGCCGTCCGTCCGCTCGATGCCCTCCACGGGCGGGCCGTGAGGGGCGTGGAAGAAGCTGCGCGACGACGTGCGCGGGCCCCGCCCGGCGAGCGTGATCGTGCGATATCGACGTCCGCGAAGGCTCGCGGGGGCGGGTCCGTGGTGGCGGCGCAGCAAGCTCGCGAGCTCGGCGGCCGACGCGTGCTGCAGCGTGGTCCAGCTCCACTCGCCGGAGGGGCGCTCGGCGACGCGCGCGGCCCGGCCGACCACCGCCGCCACGATCAAGGACAGCACGCTCAGCAGGGCCAGGGTGCCGTCGTCCGGGTCCAGGGCCCACCCGATGCCGACCAGTACAGCGCTCACGCCGTGACTCACGCCGTAGAAGCGCGCGCTGTCCAGGGCCCGGGCGTGGCTGCGCGCGCCGCGCACGGCGGCGGCGGTCCAGATGCCCCAGAGGAGCACCGCGGGCAAGTAGAAGACGCCCCAGGCCCCCACGGCGATGACGACCGCGGGCGCGAGGATCACGCCGTCGCAGACCGCGCCGACCAGGAACGCTCGCTGCAGGGGCGTCACGACGCTACCGGTACGCCCGGCTGAGGTCCTTCGTGAGGTTCTTCTGGTGGCTCTCGATGGTGCCGCCGCCGATCTCGAGGAGCTTGGCGTCCCGGGCGAGCCGCTCCACGACGTACTCGCGGCAGTAGCCGTAGCCGCCGAGCACCTGAATGGCGTGGTCGGCGACCTGCTTGCCCACGGGCGCGGCGAACAGCTTGGCGGCGTCGGTCCCGAGGCGGTTGCGGTGCTCGGGGCCGACGTTGCGCGCCACCGAGTAGACCAGCGCGCGCGTGGCCTCGGTGGCCGCGTAGGACTCGCCGATGTAGCGCTGGATCTGGCCGAAGCGGTTGAGCGACTGCCCGAACGCCTCGCGCTCGGACGCGTAGCGGACCATCACCTCCACGCAGCGGTCGGCGATGCCGAGGCTCTGGGCGGCGAGCGTGAGCCGCTCGATCTCGAGGTTCCGCATCATGTGCGTGATGCCGTCGCCCACGGCGCCGAGGAGGTTGGCGCCGGGCACGCGGCAGTCGTCGAACATGAGCTCGCACATCGTGGACGCGCGCATGCCCATCTTCGGGATCTTCGGGGAGCTGGTGAAGCCGGGGCAGTCGCGGTCGACCACGAACGCCGTGATTCGCCCGTCGACCTTCGCGTACACCAGGAAGCAGTGGCCTTCGGGCCCGTTGGTGATGAAGATCTTGCGGCCGTTGAGCACCCAGTCGGAGCCGTCGCGCACGGCGGTCGTGCCCATGCCGAGGACGTCCGTGCCCACCGACGGCTCCGTCATCGCCATGCCCGCGACCCACTCGCCCGAGAGCACCTTCGGCAGGTAGCGCGCGCGCTGCTCGTCGTTGCTGCAGTGGAAGAAGTTGTTCACGAACAGCATCGAGTGCGCGAGGTAGGCGAGGCAGAAGCCGGGGTCCGACTTGCTCAGCTCGTGGTGGACGATGACCGCCGCGACGGCGTCCATGCCCGCGCCCCCCGCTTCGGCGGGGACCGTGATGCCCAGCAGGCCGAGCTCGCCGAGCTTGCCGAAGAGGTCGAGGTTGAGGGTGCCCTCGACGTCGTGATGTTCGGCCTGCGGCTCGACCTCTTCGCGCGTGAACTGCGCGACCATCTCCCGCAGCATGCGGTGTTCGTCGGTGGGGTTGCAGAGGTCGAACGTGGACATCAGAGCTCCTGGCAGGGGCCGGAATCGTACAGGTCAGGGCGCCCGGGTGGTGAGCCCCTGATCCCGCGCGAAGGCGACCAGCTCGTCGCCCATGATCCGGTACCCGGCGGCGTTGCAGTGGCCGTTGGGCCCGAGCAGCGTCCGCCACGTGGCGGCGTCGAACCGATCGTCGAAGATCGCCCACTGATCCAGGAAGTGCACCGGGCGGGTCGCGGCGTACTCGGCGAGCACGTCGCGCAGCGCGGCGTGGTCCGGGCTGGGGTTGGGGTAGTCGAGCAACAGGACCTCCGCGCCCACCTCCTGGGCGGCGGCGAGGGCGAGGTCGAGGTCTCGGTACAGCAGCTCGAACGGCTTGCGCCCCGCCTTCACCAGGGCGGTCCAGGCCGCCCGCTCGCCGCGGGGTCCCCAGGCGTCCCGCAGCCCGTCCAGGCGCGCCGCCGCGGCGCCCGGATCGAGGCACCCGGCGAGGCGGTCCGTGTAGCCCGTCGCGTCCCCGCGCAGCTGGTACCAGCGGTCCGCGGCGGGGGGCAGGATCTCGCAGAGATCGTGCTCGGCGAGGGCGGCGATCACCTCCGAGAGCAGCGCAGCGGCGCCGGGCTGGGCCAGGGCCTCCCCGTCGGCGAGGACCTCGCGGGCGACCTCCTCGACGCCCTCCCGGGTGGCGTTCTCCGCGACGATGGCCGCCTCGAACCGCAGGAGCTGGGCGCGCTCCCCGGTCACCCCGGCCATGAGCGCGTGGGCGCCCTCGAGGTCGCCTGGACCCGCCGTCGCGATCGCGAGGTCCACGCGGGCCCCCAGGTCCTGCGGGTGCGCTCCCACCCACTCGGCCAGCGCCTCACGCGCCCCGTCGAAGTCCCAGCTGCCGCGCAGCGCGCGCGAGCGATCGAGGGCGGTGGCGCCATGGAGCTCGAACTCCATCGCCTCGTCCACGGGCAGGTCGCGCGCGGCGCCCGGGAAGCGGACGGCCAGGTCCACGACGTCCGCGAGTCCCGGCGCCTGGTTGTGCGCGGACATGAGCAGGGCCCGGGCGGTGCGCCAGTCGCCCGCGAGGAGCGTGGCCTCGGCCGCGCCGAGATCGGCGAGGACGGTGCGCGGCGTGGCGCCGATCAGGGCGTCGCCGTGGTGCCGGACGCCCGCCCAGTCGCCCGCCTCCCGGGCCCACCGCAGCAGGGCGTACCGCGCCGTGATCTCGGCCTCCCCGTCGGCCACCGGGGCGCGGGGGGCGCGGGCGTCGGCGTCCCACCCGTAGCGGCCGGCGAGGGCGACGCGGAGGTGACGGGACTCCTCGAGCTCCCGTCGGGCGACGCGGTACAGGAGCGCCCAGGCGTCCGGATCGGCCACCAGGCCCTCCTTCGGCACCTCGTCCGGCAGGCGCCGCTCGTAGTACGCCAACGCCGCCGCCGAGGCCCCCTCGGACGCGACGAACCTCGGGAGGCCGGTGTCGGGGTCCTCTACCGGCGCAGGGATCTCGGGGAGCTCCCCGGACCCGCCGTAGCCGCTGCGTCCGCGCAGGTTCGCCCAGACGATGCGCGCGCCCTTCACGACGAGGGAGCGGTCGGTGAGGCTCGTGGTCGCGTCCGCGTTGCCGAGGCGCTGCTCCACCTCCGCCACCCGGTAGAAGTTGGTGGCGTTGTTCTGGCCCACGAGGATGACGACGAGCTCGGGCCGGATGCGGGGGAGCTCGTCCATGGCCGTGAGGGCGACGTGGGCCGAATTCGAGCCCGGGCGACCGAAGTTGAACAGCTGCACCGGGCGGTCGCGGACCACCTCCCCGAGCCCGCGCTCGAAGACGTCCACGAAGCCCTGACCCGGGGGCGCCTCGGCGCCCGCGACCCACGAGTCGCCGAGCGCGACCACGCGCAGGGCCGAGGCGTCCACGGGGGCCGACGTGTCGTGGGAGATGGGGTCGACGACCTGCGCCGCCCCCTGCAGGGCGAGCTCGAGCAGGACCAGGGACGCCAGCAGCGTCCACCCCACGAACAGCAGGCGCCGACGGACGGGGGACGGGGGCCGGTCCATGTCGCCGACGGTGCGCCCCTAGTTCAGGTCGACGAGGTGGGCGGCGCCGGACGTGCAGTAGGGCACGTTCGTGGCGGGCGCGCCGACCAGCAGCTCCGCGAAGTCGTCGGCGTCGATGTCGGGCACGGCCACCACCGAGGCGCCGATGCGCGTGTTGATCTTCACCTCTTCGCCGAGGCTGCCGTTGCTGATCGCCGCGTCGCACACGTGCTGGCCGAGCGCGCACGCCCAGTAGGTGTCGCAGTTCGAGTCGTCGCAGTCGGCGTCGCCGTCGCCGTCGTCGTCCGCGCCGTTGTTGCACGTCTCGGTGGTCACCGACGCGCCGCACTGGACCGAGATCGTGAACGCGTCCGACACGCCCGCCTCGCCGTCCACCGCGAAGTAGAAGACCTCGCCCGGGGTCGTCGCGAAGAAGGTGATGGAGTTGCTGTCTTGCGCGGACGCGGCGATCTGCGCGCAGTGGTCGGGGGCGCATCCGCCGTCGTTCTCGAGCAGCGCCACCGCGAGGTTCGCGCCGCCGTG
This sequence comes from uncultured Rickettsiales bacterium, assembly GCA_964620495.1. Lineage (GTDB taxonomy): Bacteria > Myxococcota_A > UBA796 > UBA9615 > UBA9615 > CAZEKB01. The sequence continues at coordinate 13,233 of CAZUHI010000003.1, forward strand.
CGTGTCGACGGAGACCGAGTGGATGCCCGGCGTCGTGGCGGTGAAGGAGTAGACGACGTCCGGCCCCTGGAGCACCTCGCCGTTGCAGCCGCCGTTGTTCGCGCCCGAGTACTGGACCGTCTCCGAGTACTGCACGAGGTCGTTGCTCTGGCCCACGGTGGTGCCCGCGACGTCGTCGCCGCAGGACAGGACCGCCGCGAAGCTGGGGCACGTGAGCTCCGAGCAGGGAGGGTTGTTCCCGGTGCGCGGGCAGTCGAGGTCGTCGCAGTCCTCCGCTCCGTCGAGGTCGTTGTCGGTGTTGTCGGAGCAGCGCTCGGGGAACACGTAGTCGTCCGGCTCGAGGACGAAGTCCGCGTCGGTGTAGTCGAGGTCGGCGCCGATGCCGCCGCCTGCGCCGGTGAACACGCGGGCCCCCGGGGCCGTCTGCAGGTCGACCGCGGAGTAGGGGCGGATGTCGCCGCACGCGAGGTCGCCGAGGCCGTCGCCGTTGAGGTCGACGCCCGCCATGTTCTGGCAGAAGCCGATGTTGCCGTTGCCCTCGATGGCCGTGAGCGTCACCTCGTCGAAGGTCACGGCGCCGTCCAGGGCGGGGTCGCCGCCGGAGACGATCCACACGCCGCCCGCGCCCGCGTCGCCTTGACCAGGATTCGCGTAGGTCAGGGCGTGGATGGCGAAGTCGCCCATGCCGTCGCCGTCGTGGTCGCCGAGGCTCGCCATGGAGAGGCCGAAGAAGCCGCCGCCGTCGGTCGGGCCGTCCACGAAGAAGTCGGCGGAGGTCGAGTTGAGGGTCTCGCCGGACCAGGAGTCGAGGCCGTCGTTGAGGAAGCCGAGGACGCGGCCTTGGCCGGACGCGCCCGCGCCCGGGGCCGACACGACGAGGTCGTTCCAGCCGTCGCCGTTGAGGTCGATCGGGGCCGCGCAGGCCGTCCCCATGCGCTGGCCGGCGGCGGCGCCTTCCACCCGGAAGGAGGGCTGGAGGCTGGTGACCGCGGCCTCCGCCTGCCAGCCGCCCGGGTGGCCGTAGACGACGTACAGGACGCCCTCGGCCAGGGACGCCTCGGGCGCCGTCAGGCCCAGCTCGGCGTACCCATCGCCGTCCAGGTCTCCCACGGGGCAGGGGGTGGCGCCGATGCGGTGCGACGGGTGGATGATCTTGATGGCCTCCACCTCGAGCAGCATCTCGTCCCGGCCCATGTCCCGGGCCGCCGTGATGTCCTCGCCGAAGAGGATGTAGACGCCCGCGTTGCCGCCGTCGCCGGGCAGGGAGCCGTGCGCGTAGGGGATGACCAGGTCGTCCATCCCTTCGCCGTTGAGGTCGCCCACGGTCGTGGGGCCGAAGAGCTCGAAGCCCGTCTCGCAGGTGCTCGGGTTGCCCTGATCGTCGAGGCAGGGGACCTCGCCGGGGCTCAGGACCATGCCCGCGTCGGCCAGATCCCAGGGGCTGGAGCCCGTCCACTCGTCCGAGAAGAAGACGTGCGCGTAGCCGGATCCGGCGCCGAAGGCCGTGATCGCCTCGCTGTTCTGGGTGAGGACGATCTCGGCGCCGCCGTCACCGTTGAGGTCGCCGGGCGACCCGGTCTGGGCCTCCTCGCCGACCGCCTGGGAGAGCCAGGTGCCGGTGATGGTGTCGACCTGCGCGACCGCCTCCGTGGAGGGCACGGTCAGGGGCGCGAGGAGCGTCGTGCCCGCGGAGCCGGGCTCGCCGTCCACCACGCCGTCGTTCGCGCGGGCGGTGCAGGTCCAGGTCTCGCCCGCCGCCGTGTCCGTCGCGGGGATGGTGTCGCCGGCGACGCCCTGGTCCACGCCGTCCTTGCTCCACGACCACGACACGGACATCTTCTGGCCGTCGTCGGGGTCCAGGTCGTCGAGGTCGAGGACGCGGCAGCGCAGGGGCGCCTCGGTGCGGCCCGGATCGGGGGTGATCTCGACCGTCGGCGCGGAAGGCGCCGTGTTGCCGATCGTGATGGTGCCGACCCCCGCGTCGCCGAAGTCGAGGCCGTCGTGGGGGGTGACCGCGACGGTCCACGTCTCGCCCGCGATCGTGTTGACCGCCGCGAGGAGGCCGTCCGTGCCGCCCGCGGTCTCGACGCCGTCGGGGCCCGTCCAGCGGTAGGACACGGTGACGGGATCCCCGTTGGCGTCGCCCGTGTTGGAGGAGACGGTCAGGTCGTCCGTGGCGTCGGCGTTGCCCGGCAGGACGGTCACGTCGCTCACGGTCGGGGGCGCGTTCACGCGCACCTCGGTGGAGACCTCGCAGGCCACGGCGGCGTTGGCGGCCAGGGCCTTGCCCGTGATCCTGTGGGCGCCGGGCGTGAGGGGAGTGTCGATGCGGGCGCCCGCGAGGCAGCCCGCCGAGCAGCCCACGGCGGGGTCGTACTGGACGGCCGCCTCCATGATCTTGCCGGTGCCGGCCTCCTCGGGGAACAGCCCGTCGTACAGGGCGTTGCCCACCTCCACGTCCGAGAAGAAGTCGACCCGCGGCAGCTCCTCGAGGGTGAAGTCGCCGGTGACCTCGATGAAGATGTTGAACCCGGCCTCGGAGGCGACGCGCGTGGTGCTCGCGGTCGGGAACTCGAAGGTGCACTGAACTTCGGGCACGGGGGTCGGGCACGCCGCGAGGACGATCGTGGCGGCGGCGGCGAGGGGGACGAGAATTCGGGCCATCGGAGGCTTCCTCGGGTTCGCCGCTTCGGGGCGGCGAGGGGGGCCTTCATGGCCCGAGCGCGCGAATGGTATCAGGGAACCCCAGGGGGATCAGGCCCTGTGAATCCCGCGCCGGGGCGTCCTCATCGACGCCCGTGGCACTTCTTGTACTTCTCGCCGCTGCCGCAGGGACAGGGCTCGTTTCGGCCCACCTTGGGCACGTCCCGGCGGAGGGAGCCGCGGCCGTCGTCTCGGTAGCCGTCGGGCGCCTCGGCGGGGAGCACGCCGGAGAGGACGCGGCCGAAGGCGTTCTCGTCGACGCCGAGCCCCGAGACCAGGCCGCCGAGGACCCCCAGGAGCTCGCCGGGCAGCGTGTCGGGGATCGCGGGCTCGGTGGGGGCCGGGGCCTCCTCGTCGCCCTCGGGGGCGGGCGCCATGGCCGCCGCCGCGGCCTGCAGCCCCTGGGGGTCCAGCTCCCCGCGCTTCAGCTTCTCGACCTGCTCGTGCACGCGCGCCACCCCGCCCCCGGTGCCCCACCGAGCCAGCAGGTCCTTGCGCTTCATGCCCGCGAGGGCCTCGGCGAACAGCTGGAGCGCGCGCTCCGGTCCGGCCGGCTCCGCGTGGGCTCGCCGCTCCACGGCGATGCGCTGGGGGCGGGGCAGCGCGGCGAGGAGCGCCTCCTTGCGCGCCTTCGCCGTGTGCACGAACAGGTCGAGCATCTCGGCCGTCTTCTCGGCCCCCCGCACCAGCTCGCTGCCCTGCAGGAGCGCGCACATGACGGCGGCCGGGCCGAACATCTTGATGAGCCCGTCGGCGCGGGCCTTCGCTGGGCCCTTGGGCGCGATCGCGAGGGCGTCGAGGGCGTCGAACATCGACAGCAGATCGGTGATCACCGCCACCAGGCGACGGGTGAGCAGATCGTCGGGGTGGGCGAGCATCGGCGGAGTCTATCGGGCGGGCACCCACGCGCAGAGGCGGGCGTCGAGCTCGAGGAGCTGGTCGCGGACCAGCGTGCCCGTGGTGGGGACGGCGTGGAGCGCCTGCACGAGCGCCGGCCGATCCTCCCACCCGAAGCGGATCTCGAACTCGCGTCGCACGGTCTCGAGGTCGGGCGGGCCACAGGGCTGCGCGCCGGGGTGCACCGTCACGAGCGCCCCGAGCGCGGGGACGGCCTGCTCGAACCACTCGGGGTTCACCGTGACGCCGTCCGCGGCCCGGTTCCGCCGCTCCATGCGCAGCAGGGAGAGGAGCTGGCTCTCGCTCACGGCCGACGACGAAGACCACACCGCGATCGGGGCCGAGGCGGGCGTCCCGTGGCGGGCGACGTCCTGCACCAGGCCGCCGACGTCGAGGCCGAGGCCCAGCGGCTCCGCGCCGATGGGGAAGCGTTCGCCGATCCAGGACTCCGGCAGCGGGGACGCGCCCCCCACCAGCCACCCGGCCAGGGCCCCCTGGGGCAGGTTCGGGTGGGTCCCGCTCCGGGCGGCGTTGGGGAGCAGGGAGGCGATGATCACGGCCGAGACGACCCCGGCCCCGGCGGCCCCGGGGATGGGCCGCGCCCAGGCCTGCAGCGCGGCCGCGGAGAGCACCGCGACGGAGGGGAGGAGGGGGACCGTGTAGAAGGGCTGCCGCTTGGCGACCAGCGTGAACAGCAGGAGCCCTCCGGCGACGCACGCGGCGAGGTCCCGCGCGCGCTCCCCCAGGCGACCGAGGAGGGCCGCGGCGAGGGCGAACCAGCCGACGACCCCGGCGACGAGCCCGAGCTGGGAGTCGATCCAGAGCAGGAGGTAGTGGCCGATCCAGAGGAGCAGCGGCGGCCGCACCTCTTCGAGATCTCCGCGCGCCCCGACCTCGCCCCCGAACCACTGGGGGAGGAGCTCGTGCAGGTAGTTGGGCAGGAAGAACGCCCCGTACCACCAGCCCGCGACGGCGCAGGTCGCCCCGGCCGCGAGGCCGACGCCCACGGCGACGTCGCGCAGCTCCCCGCGCCGGCGAACGACGGAGAGCAGCACCGGCACCACGACGAACGGGGCCGCGCCGAGGCGGTCCACGAGCAGCCCCAGCCCCGCGAACAGCCCGAGCACGAGGGCCGCCCGGCGGTCCCGCAGATCGTCCGACGCGAACCAAGCCGCCAGGGCGGCGGTGGTGCAGGCGGTGGCGGCGAGGTTGGGCTCGAAGCGGTGGGTCGCGTCGGCCACGGCGGGGTAGGCGAACAGGAGGGCGACGGCGATCGCGGGCGTCCAGCGCCCCCCGGCGCGCCTCGCCAACCCCACGACGGCGACCACCAGGACGGCGGCCCAGGGGAGCTGCGAGGCCACCATCGCGTGGTACCCGCCGCCGAGGGCCAGGGCGACCATGCCCGGGAGGCGGGCGAGGGGTGGGTAGTACGCCTCGAGCGTGAGGCCCCGGAGCTGCTCGGTCGTGAGGTCGTGCCTGCCGAAGACCAGCTCGGTCGCGACCTCCACGAGGAAGAACTCGTCGCGGCTCCCCGACGGGATCTCCGCGCCCGACATCCAGCGCAGCCACAGCAGACCGTGGATCAGGAGCGCCGCGGCGAGGGCCGCCCGAGGGCCCCGATCGGCCTGCGTCGCCGTCATCAGCGCACGAAGTTCATCCCGCCCGGGGTCAGGTAGGACGTGAAGTCGGCGTACCCGTACGACGTGATGCCGAAGGGGGCGGCTTCGAGGCTCTCGATGTGGTGGGGGCCGTCCGAGACATCGAGCCGCGTGACCGAGTAGTTGGTCCCGGCCACGTCCTCCCAGCCGTCCACGAGCAGCCCGTCCAGGTAGACGACGGTGCCGTCGCGCGCGGTGACGTTGATGTGGTTCGTCGTGTACGTCGCAGGCGCCAGGAAGTCGTACTCGGAGCGCCACTGGGAGAGGGGGACCCCGGAGCCCATGGCCGGATCGCCCGCGGTGGAGACCAGCTCACGCTGCCCCACCAGCGTCTGGGTGACGTGCACCGGCCCGCTGGCGAGCACCACGAAGTCGGTGTCGGTCATGAACTCGACGAACTCCCCGGCGTCGACGGTGCGGTCGAACGCGACGGTCTGGGGCGTGAACGTGATGAAGTTGTCGTCCACCGCCGACATCACGCGGTAGACGGCCCGCGCCTCCCCCGACCGGCTCGGGTGGCTGGGCGCGGTCATCACCACCAGGTCCCCGAGCGTCTGGCGCGGGAACATCATCTCTTCGAGGTGATCGCACGCGTAGCTCTCGAGCGGCATGAACGTGCAGGTGTGGCCCGCCCAGACCGCGACGTCTGCGTCCGCGCTCACCACGGAGCCGGTGAAGTCGCCGCCCTCGTCGTCGAAGCAGGTGGCCGAGCCCTTCGCGTCGCCCCCGCGTCCCCCGATCGTCGCGCAGAAGCCGGGGTCGTCGCCGCCGTCGTGGGTGCGGGACAGCAGCTGCACGACGTCCCCGCGATCGAGCTGGATGTGCGTGCGCCCCCCCGGACTCACGACCTCCACGTCCCCCGGGAGGGTGAAGGCGTTGGAGCTGAACTCGACGGTCGTGCCGTCCTGAGTGGCCGCGATCGCGACGAAGCCCGGCAGCCACTGCCACGGCAGCTCCGGCTGGAGGATCCCGAACGACGGGTGGGTGTTGGCGCGGTACACGCCGGTGAGCGCGTGCACCGGCAGCAGCAGCGACGCGTCGTTGGTGAAGGAGGCGAGGGGCCCGTCGGGCGTGTCGACGCGGAAGTTGAGCGGGTTGAACTGGTAGGCCGCGACGGGCATCGACGACGTGACCTCGAAGGCCCCGCCGGGCGCGATCACGCTCGACGTGAAGCCCTTGAGCGCGGGCACGATCGGCAGCGTGATCGCCTCCGCGCTCTCCGGGGGCACGCGGAGCGAGCGGAGGTTCGTCCCGTCCCGCGAGACCACGACCTGCGCCTCCGCGGTGGGGTGCGGGTTGCCGATCACGACGGCGAAGTCGTCGTTGAACGCGGCGTCCACGAGGTTGGTGGTGGCCACGGCCAGGAACTCGCACCCGAGGTAGGAGCGCTGCGCCTCGGCCACGTCGCAGGCGTTGCGGCACTGGCCCGCCTGGCACTGCTCGTCGAAGTCGCACTCGGCCTCGAAGCTCATCGCCGTGCCCGCGCCGTCGCACCGGTGCACGTCCTCGCCCACGCAGTACGTGCGGTCGGGGTTGCAGGCGGTGCAGCCGCCGTCGGGCACGCACAGCGGCGTGGGGTCGCCGCACGTCTCTTCGACGGCCCACGTGCCGTCCCGGCACACCTCGTAGACGCCCGCGGTGCAGCGGGTGATGCCCTGGGTCACGCAGAGGTCGTCGGTGTTCACGGGGGTCTCGGTGCGGGACCGCCCGAACCCGTCGTCGGCGGGGGTGGCCACCCCGCACGCACAGAGACATCCGAACAGGGCCGCCCACAGCATCCAACGCATGGCGGCACGATAGCCGCTGGGCCGGCGATCCCGCGCGCGCGCCCCGCCTACACGTCCAGAGCGCCGACGCCGTCCGCGCCGTCCATGATCAGGTGGAACCGGCGCGACGCGTCTTTCCCCATGAGGTCGTGGATGATCTCGTCCGTGGCGATCGCCTCGCCGGGCGGGATCCTGACCTTGAGCAGGTTGCGCTTGTCGGGGTCCATCGTGGTGGAGAAGAGGGTCTTCGGCATCATCTCGCCGAGCCCCTTGAAGCGCGTCGTCTCGTACCGGGCGTTCTTGCGCAGGCCCGCCACGATGCGGTCGCGCTGGGCGTCGCTCAGGGCCCAGTAGGACTCCTTGCCCACGACCACGCGGTAGAGCGGCGGCTGGGCGAGGTACACGTGCCCCGCGTCGATCAGCTGGGGCAGGAACCGGTAGAAGAAGGTCAGCAGCAGCGTCGCGATGTGGTGCCCGTCGCTGTCGGCGTCCATCAGGAGGATGATCTTCGAGTAGCGCAGGCGGCTGCCGTCGAAGTCGGCGCCGAGGCCGCACCCCAGCGCCTTGACGATGTCGCCCAGCTCCTTGTTGGCGGCGACCTTCGCGGGGCTCGCCTGGAGCGCGTTGAGGACCTTGCCGCGGAGGGGGAGGATCGCCTGCGTGCGGCGGTCGCGGCCCTGCTTGGCCGAGCCCCCGGCGGAGTCGCCCTCGACGATGAACAGCTCGCTCTCGTCCGGGTCCGTGGAGCTGCAGTCCGCGAGCTTGCCGGGCAGGTTCAGCCGGTGGGAGACGGCCGACTTGCGCCGCACCTGCTTCGCGGCGGAGCGGCTCGCGGCGCGCGCCCGGGCGGCCTGGACGGCCCGGGCGGCGATGGCGTCGCCGGCGGTGGAGTTCTCGTGAAACCACTGCTCGAGGACGGGGCGCAGCAGCTGGTCCAGGAGCCCCCGGACCTCGACGTTGTTGAGGCGGTGCTTGCCCTGCCCCTGGAACTGCGGCTCCTGCACGAACGTGGAGACGACCGCGACGATCCCCTCCTTGATGTCGTCGGCCGTGATCTTCACGCTCCGGGGCACGAGATCGTGGGTCTCCATGTAGGCGCGCACCGCCTTCACGACCGCGTCCCGGAAGCCTTGGATGTGGGTCCCGCCGTCGCGGTTCGGGATCGTGTTCACGAAGCCCGAGGTGTGCTCCTTGGGGGCGTCCGTCCACATGAGGGCGGTCTCGAGGCGGAGCCCCTGGTCCTCCAGCCGCACGACCAGCGGCTCGGCGAACAGCGGGTGGACGCCCTGCTCCCGGACGCGGGCCACGACGAGGTCCGCCACCCCGCCGTCGTGCTGGAACGTGGCGTTCGTGGCCGCCGCCTCGTCCCGGAACACGATGCGGAGACCCCCGTTCAGGTACGCCTTGGTGTCGAGTCGGCGGGCGACCCGCTCCGAGTCGAAGGAGATCAGCGGGAAGATCTCCGGGTCCGGGGCGAAGGAGATGGACGTCCCCGAGCCGCGCGCGGGACCCCGAGCCTCCACGGGCGCGGCGGGCACGCCCCGCTCGTACTCCTGGACCCAGGTCCGGCCCTGGCGCTTCACGATCGCCGTGAGCCACTCGCTGAGCGCGTTGACGACGGAGCTGCCGACGCCGTGCAGGCCGCCCGAGGTGGTGTAGTTCGAGCCGTCGAACTTGCCGCCCGCGTGCAGGACCGTCAGCACGACCTCCAGGGCCGATCGCCCGACCTTCGGGTGGATGTCCACGGGGATGCCGCGGCCGTTGTCCGAGACCGTCACCGAGCGACGGTCCTCGTGGAGCGTCACGGTGATGGTGGAGGCGTGCCCGTTGATCGCCTCGTCGACGGCGTTGTCGACGATCTCCCACAGGAGGTGGTGCACGCCGTCCGGCCCCGTGCCGTCGATGTACATGCCGGGGCGCTTCCGCACGGCCTCGAGGCCCTCGAGGATCTGGATGGACGCGGCGCCGTAGTCCGACTCAGGAGGCATCGTCGCCCTCCGGGGGGACGTCGCCGTCGTCGTCGGGCTCGCCCTCGGCGTCCGTCACGGTCTCGACGCCCGCGTCGTCGTCCTCGTCGTCCCACACGTCGTCGTCGCGCAGGGTGTCGAGCTCTTCGTCGTCGTGCACCAGGTCCAGCACGCTCGGCTCGAGGGTCACGAGGCGCAGGCCCCCGCGCTTGATCACCACGCTGCCCTTGCCGCCCCGCTTCGTGACGCCGTACTTGCGCTCCGTGACGTGCACGGCGCGGCTGTTCGTGGTCTCGACGAGCAGGCCGCGGCCCCGCTTGGCGCTCAGGGTGAAGCCGAGGACGCCGTCCTTGCCCTGCAGCTTGAGTGCGTTCACCCCGCGGCCGCTGGCGCGCAGGAGCTTCAGGGTGAGCGCCTCGAAGACCGTCACGCGCCCCTGCTCGGACGCGAGGCACACCTTGTCCTCGTCGCTGCGGAGGATCTGCACGCCGATCACGCGGTCGGCCTTCTTCCGCTGGAGGGACGCGTACCTGCGGCCGTTCTTGGTCGACACGTCCGCGTGGTTGTTCAGGGGGAACAGGAGTCCCTTGCCCATGCGCGTGATCGCGACCGCCACGGGGCCGACGCGCAGGGTCTCCGTGGCCACATCCTCCGGTCCGTCGGCGGACTCGTCTGCGTCGGCGGTCTCGTCCGCCGCCTCGACGATCTCGGCCTCCGCGTCCTCGACGGTCTCGGCTTCCGGCTCCGCGACGGGGACCTGCCACTCCGGCTGGTACTCGGGGAGGTGACGCTCGTCCTGGGAGATGGCGGCGACGATGTGCTCCCCGTCGGCGAGGGCGAAGTGCCGCTGGATGGGCTCGCCGTACCCCGTGGTGAGGGGCACGTCCGCGACGCGCATCACGTAGCACTTCCCGGAGTCCCCGAAGAAGGACACGGTGGATCGGGTGGAGGCGCGGAAGGCGACCTCGGGGGCGTCGCCCTCGCGCACGCGCACGGCCCCGATCGCCGAGAAGTTCTTCTGGCGCTTGATCCACCCCGCGCGCGTCACGATGACCCAGTGGTTCTCGTCGAGGATGTACGCCTCGGGGTCGAACCGGACCTGCGGCTTCGGGCCCGAGATCGTGGTGCGTCGGTCGTCCCCGTGGGTCTCCGCGACCTCCAGCAGCTCCGTCCGCACCACGCCCCACAGGGCGCGCTCGTCGCCGAGGATGCGCTCGATCCGGGCGGCCTCGTCCCGCAGCTGCGACAGCTCCTCGCGCACCTTCTCGATCTCGAGGGCGGCGAGCCGATACAGCTTGAGCTCGAGGATGGCCTCGGTCTGCTCGTCGTCGAGCGGGAAGCGCGCCTTGAGGCGCTCGGCCGCCCCGCGCTTGCCCGGGCTGGCGCGGATGATGGCGATGGCCTCGTCCAGCGCGTCGAAGACGATCTCGTAGCCCTCGAGGATGTGGATCCGACGCAGCAGCCGCGCGAGGTCGAACTCGAAGCGGCGGCGCACCACGTCTCGACGGAAGTGGAGGAAGTGCCGGAGCATCTCCACCAAGGAGACGCGCGCGGGCGTGCCCACCTCCGGGTTCTCGGTGGGCACGAGGACCGTGAGGTTGACGTGGAAGTTGCCCTCGAGCGGCGTGTTCTTGTACAGGAACGCCATCGCGACTTCGGGGTCCGCGCCCCGCTTCAGCTCGCAGATGACGCGGATCTCGTCCGTCGACTCGTCGCGGATGTCCACGAGCTGCGGGACCTTGCCCAGGCGGATGGCGTCGCCGATCCGCTCGATGAGGCTCGCCTTGTTGACGCCGTAGGGCACCGACTTGAGGACGATGTAGCGCTTTCGGTAGCCCTTCTCGAGCTCCCAGGTGCCGCGGAGGCGGATGGACCCGCGGCCCGTCTCGTACAGCGCGGCCAGCTCCTCGGGGGAGTTCAGGACCTCGCCCCCGACGGGGAAGTCGGGCCCCTCGATCAGCTCGAGCTCGAGCAGCTGGGTGGCCGTCAGCCCGGGCGAGTCGATGAGGGCGACGGCGGCCCGGCAGACCTCCCGCAGGTTGTGGGGCGGGATGTTCGTCGCCATGCCCACCGCGATGCCGGTGCTGCCGTTGACGAGCAGCTGCGGGATCCGCGCGGGCAGGACGATCGGCTCGGGGGTGGTGCCGTCGTAGTTGGCGCGGAAGGGGACCGTCTCCTTGTCGATCTCGGAGACGAGCTCCTCGGCGACGGCCTGGAGCCGCGCCTCGGTGTAGCGCATGGCCGCGGGCGGGTCGCCGTCCAGCGAGCCGAAGTTCCCGTGCCCGTCCACCAGCGGGGTGCGCAGCGAGAAGGGCTGGGCCATGCGGACCATGGCGTCGTAGATCGACTGATCGCCGTGGGGGTGGAACCGCGCCATGACCTCGCCCACCACCGCCGCCGACTTGCGGAAGCGGGCCTGGTGGGTCAGCCGCAGGTTCTTGTACATCGCGTACACGATGCGGCGCTGCACCGGCTTCATGCCGTCCCGGACGTCCGGCAGCGCGCGGGACGTGATCACCGAGAGCGCGTAGTTGAGGTAGCGCTCGCGGGCGGCCTCGAGCAGCCTGATCGTGCCGTCGCCGGGCGGATCGTCTCCGGATCCTCCCGGGGGCTCGGGCGGCTCCTCGGGCGGCGGCGGCACCGACGGCAGGACCACGGCGGGGGGCGACTTCGGCGGGGTCGGGGGCGCGGGGTCCGTCGGAACCTCGGGCTCGGTCGACGCGATCTCGGGCTCTGTCGACGCGATCTCGGGCGCGGCCGGCGGCTCCGAGGTGGACGGGCCCACGACAACCGCGGGCGGCGGCGTCTCTCCGAACAACGACGTCTGGCGGTTCGTAGGCTTCGTCACGGGGTTCGTCGCGCCGGTTCTTACCATACGACCGGGGGGTGCGATCGCGTTCCGGCGCCGGTACACTGCCCCCCGGTCACCCGCGTAGGGGCGCGGGACAGGAGGACCCACATGTCACGCATCGCTCTCTGTACGCTCGCCGTCGTTCTGTTCGCCCTCGCGCCGTCCGCGGCCTTGGCGAGTCACGCCGTCACCCTCCAGAACCTCAGCCAGGAAGACGCCGCGGGCAACACGGTCCCCGCGGGCGGCACGATCCCGGGCACCGTCGTGGGCATCCAGGTGTCCTCCGGGTCCCCCACGTGCGGCGGCGCGGACTACTACGTCGAGGTCGAGGTGGTGAACGCGGCGAACGCATTCACCGGCTCCCCCACGTGCACCGGCGCGGTGCAGTTGAACTTCAAGCCCAGCTGCATCGTGAAGCCGTACCCGGTGATCTCCTGCTCCGGGCAGGTCGGTGGCGTGGCCTACAAGTGGCGCGCGCGTGAGCGCACCGTCCAGGGCTCCACCGGTCCGTGGACCGACTTCGGCTCGGCGTCGGGCACGGACTTCGTGGCGGGGGCGCCCGTCGACACGGACAACGACGGCCTCACCGACGACGTGGACAACTGCCCCCTCGTCTCCAACGTGGGCCAGGCGGACGCGGACGGCGACGGCGTGGGCGACGCGTGCGACATCTGCCAGGGCGACGACAACACCGGCGACTCCGACTCCGACGGCTTCTGCGACGACGTGGACAACTGCCAGGTGACGTCGAACCCGAACCAGACGGACACGGACGGCGACGGCTCCGGCGACGTCTGCGACCTGTGCACCGGCGACGACACCACCGGCGACGTGGACCTCGACGGCTTCTGCGGGGACGTGGACAACTGCCCGGCCGTCGCCAACGCCAACCAGACGGACACGGACGGCGACGGCTCCGGCGACGTCTGCGACCTGTGCACCGGCGACGACACCACCGGCGACAGCGACACCGACGGGATCTGCGACGGCACGGACAACTGCCCCCACGAGGCGAACGTGAACCAGCTCGACACCGACGCCGACGGCTCCGGCGACGTCTGCGACGTGTGCCCGAACGACGCCACGAACGACGCGTCGGACGGCGACGGCGTGTGCGACGACGTGGACAGCTGCCTCGGTGTCACCGACGTCGGGGCGGACACGGACGGCGACGGCGTGGACGACGCCTGCGACGTGTGCACCGGCGACGACGCGAGCGGCAACAGCGACACGGACACGCTGTGCGACGACTCCGACAACTGCCCGACGGCCGACAACGAGGACCAGGCCGACGGCGACGGGGACCTCGCGGGCGACGTGTGCGACGTGTGCCCCCTGGACAACCCCGACGACACGGACGGCGACACCGTCTGCGACACGGACGACATCTGCTTCGGCGACGACGCCCTGGGCGACCTGGACGGCGACGGCCTCTGCGCGGACGAGGACTTCTGCGAGGGCGACGACGCCCTGGGCGACACGGACGGCGACGGCGTCTGCGACGATCTGGACGCCTGCGTGGGCGACGACGCCACGGGCGACACGGACGGCGATCTCATCTGCGACGACCTCGACGTGTGCGACGGCGACGACCTGAGCGGCGACGCCGACGACGACGGGGTCTGCGCGCTGGACGCGGCGGGCGCCGAGCACGACTGCGACGACGCCGACGACACGGTCTTCCCGGGCGCGCCCGAGCTCTGCGACGGCATCGACAACGCCTGCGCCGGCGCGGTGCCGGACGAGGACGCCGACAACGACGGCGACGGCTTCGCGATCTGCGACGGCGACTGCGACGACACCGCCGACGTGACGAACCCCGACGCGGACGAGATCTGCGACGGCGCCGACAACGACTGCGACGGCACGCTGCCCGCGGACGAAGCGGACGACGACGCCGACGGCTCGATCGCCTGCGACGACTGCAACGACCGGAACGCCGCCCAGGCGCCCGGGCTCGAGGAGGCCTGCGACGGCCTCGACAACGACTGCGACGGCGAGGTCCCGGAGGACGAGATCGACTTCGACGCCGACGGCACCTCCACCTGCGGAGGCGACTGCGACGACAACGACTCGGCGGTGACGCCCACCAACGAGGAGATCTGCGGCGACGACATCGACAACGACTGCAGCGGCGAGGCGGACGAAGACTGCGCCTGCACCTGCAACGAGTCGTCGATCGCGGACGCGGACGCGGGCACCGTGGGGGCGCTCGCGCTGCTGCCGCTGCTCGGCCTCGTGCGCCGCCGCCGCGCCGCGTAGACCGGGGCCGGGCGGCCGCTGCGCAGCGGTCGCCCAGCCGCTACACTCGCGGCTTGACCTCGGAAAATCCTCTCCTCGCGGCCGCGGTCGCCGCCCTCTGCGTGCTGTGCGCGCCCGCCCTCGGGCTGGGCCCCGCGGCCCTCGCGGGCGACGTTCCGGATCCCGTACCGTTCGTGTCCGGATCCCCGCCGCCCGCGGACGCGGAGGCCGTCGCGCTGTGTCCGCACATCGGCGAGCGCCCCGAGGTGTTCCTCTCGGGGCAGGGCAAGGGTCTCGCGGGCTCCCTGGCTCGCCTCGGCTACCGCGTGTACCTCGTGAACCCGTGGATCACGGAAGAGGCGCGCGTGCACGGCATCGACGGCGTCGCGCGCAAGGTCTACCCGGAGCTGCTGCGCAAGCTCGGGAAGATGTCGGGGCAGGACGAGGTCACCTGGATCGGGCACGGCACGTGCGGTGTCCTCCCGGTCGCGTCCGCCGCCACCCCGGCCGAGGGCGGCACCGTGCCGTCGGTGCGCTGGGTCGCCCTCGGGACGCGCTTCGACTACCGCTTCCCGAGCGACGCGGAGATGGCCTGGCTGGAGACGTGGTCCAACGGCGAGGCGCCCCTCCCGTTGGCCGTGAAGCGGATGTACATGACCGGCCTCCGGACCCCGCTGCCGCCCCGCAACGGCTCCACGCCCCCGCACCTGGACCAGGAGATGGAGCCGCACGCCGCCCTCGCCCGGCTCTTCAACAAGTCCTACTCGGTGCCCCCGCCCAAGGCGGTCGTCGACGACCTGATCCGCTGGTATCGGGACGGCCGCATGACGAGCAAGGAGGGCTGGGTCGACTACGACCGCGGGTTCGACCTGGTGACCGGCCCGGCGCTGTTCGTGGCGGGCGCCACCGACACCGTCGCCCCGCCGGAGGACGTGCTGCCCGGGCTCGAGCGGCTCGGGGACCGGATCGAGACGTACTTCCGGCTGATGTCGCGCATCAACGGACACCGCGAGGAGTTCGGCCACCTGGGGCTGCTCCTCTCCCGCTTCGCGCGGCGCGACGTGGACGCCGTGATCGGCGCGTGGCTCGACGGTCGGAGGATCCCGTGAGGCGCGTCCTCCTCCTCGCCGCGGCCCTGCTGACCTCCGGGTGCGCGGCGAAGCGCATCGCCGATCTGTCCCCGGACCCGATGTTCCAGGCCCGCGTCGCCACCGACGACGGGTGGCGGATCGCCATGTTCCGGGTGCCTGCGGCCCCCTCGACGGCGTCCGAGCCCCACCACGGCACCCCCGTCCTCATGGCTCACGGCACGGTGGTCAACCGCGGCAACTTCACGATCGAGGGCAGCAACCTCGCCCAGTACCTCGCGAACCGCGGGTTCGACGTCTGGCTGATGGAGTATCGGGGCGACCGCTCGTCGATCCCGCCCGACGAGCGGACGTGGACGAGGGGCGCCTGGACCGTCGACGACATCGCGCAGCACGACGTGCCGGCTGCCCTGAACCACGTGCTGAAGACCACCGGCGAGAGCCGCGCGCTGCTCGTGGGGCACAGCCTCGGGGGCGTGCTCGGGTACATGACGCTGCAGGGGCCCCAAGCGGACAAGATCAGCGGCATGGTCGCCATCTCGGCGCCCGGGGACTTCAGCCACCCCAACGACCTGGCGAAGGACGCGCTGCACAACCTGGGCGCGGTCCCGAAGAACCAGCAGCTGCCGTCGCGCAACGTGGCGCTGATGGCGAGGCCCGTCCTCGACCGCGAGCCCGATCACCCGCTGCTGCACGCGATCTTCGACGTCGACAACGTGGACGAGGGCGTCCTGCTCGACTGGATCCCGGGGGCGATGGAGAACGTCGGGTGGGGGGTCGTGACGCAGTACGCGTCGTGGATCGAGAGCGGCGTGCTCCTGTCGGCGGACGGCGCCGTGGACTACACGGCGGGCATGAAGAGCATCCGCACGCCGATGATGTTCATGGTCGGCCGCATCGACCACATCGTCCCGCCCTGGACCGTCCGCCGCGCGCACGACCTCGTCTCGTCCACCGACAAGACCTACGTGACCCTCGGGGTGGGGTGGGGGACCCGGTACGAGTACGGCCACGGCGGACCCGTCGCGGGCGACTGGGCCGAGGAGGAGGTCTTCGTGAAGATCGGGGACTGGCTCGTGGCTCACGCGGGGGCCGCGCCTCCTCCGCCCGCCCCGGAGCCTCCGCCCGAGGTGGTCGCCCCGAGCGGGACGACGGCTACCGACCCTTGGGGCGCGGCGGCGCCTTAGGACCCTCGGGCGGGGTGAGCGAGCCGCCGCCGAGCCCGCCCAGGTTGATCTCCTTGATCACCGCCCCCCGCGTCGAGCGCCCGAGGACGGCCTTGGTCGGGGCCCCGGACGGCCCCCGCAGCGACAGCGCCTGAAGCGGCCCGAGCGCGCGCTCGGAGGCGGCCACCAGCGTCTCCTCCAAGTCGGCTCCGCCCAGCGGCCCCGCGGATCGCAGCCGCTCGGACGGCCCGAGCGCGCGGAGTCGCACCCGGCCGTCGGTGACGCCCGCGCCCACCGGGAGCCGGGCCTCCACCCAGGAGCAGGCGCCCACCTCCTCGAGCCGCACGGTCGTCCAGAGGCCCCCGCGCGTGGAGCGCATGTCGATGAGGGTCGCCCGCAGGGGGCCGTCGGGGCCGTCGACCTCGACCGTCCGGCCCGCCAGCTCGCCCCCGCCGACCGTGACCGCGGCCGTGTTGCCGATGCTCGGGGCGGCGTGGGGCGCGATCTTCGGGATCAGGGCCCGGCGCTGCGCCCGCCAGGCGAGCGTGAGCGACATGTCCCGCGCGTGGACGCGGGGCGGCTCGGGGGGCGCGTGAGCCACCGTGAGGAGGGGGCGTCCCCCCAGGATGCGAGGGATGACCTCCACCGCCAGGTCCCGCGCCGCGCGCGTGAGGGCCGGGTCTCCGAGGGAGGGGAGCGTGACCTCGGTGAGGACGCGGGGATCGGCAGTGAGCGTCCAGCCGGTGCCGATGGTGCCGAGGAGGATCTCCACCGGCAGCCGAAGACTCGCCGCCTCGCGGCGGAGCACCCGACGGTCCTCCCGCACCACGATCTCGGCGTCGCCGCGGAAGAGGAGGCCCTCCGGGTCGGCCGGGTCCCCGTTCAACCGGAGCCGGTAGGGCCGCACCTCGACCGTCACGATGGAGCCGTCCGTCGCCCGGGCGGCGCGCTCCAATCGCTTGTTGCCGCGCGGGCCGCCCCATCGCTTGAGCGCCACCTCGCCGAGGTGCGGCAGGTGCACGTCCACGCGCGTGCCCTCCCCGGCGGGACGAGACGACGCCGCGGGCGTCGGGACGGTGAGACCCGAGCACGGGTCGCAGCCGGTCATGATGAGCGCGAGGAGCGCCGTGGAGAGTACTCGCAACACGGCCCGCGACTTTACCGGGAACCCCACCGGCGGCCGCGTGTCGGACGTAAAGATCCCCTTCCCCCTGCCGGGGGAGGACGTCACCCGGGAGACCCCATGCAACGCACCGTCCGCCGCCTCGCCCTCGTCACGCTGATGCTCGCCACCGTCTCGGTCGCCGCGCCCACCTCCGCCGTCGAGCGCAGCGGGGTGAGCATGGAGCTCCTCATCGACGGCCGCCCCGCAGGAGAGCACCGCGCCCGCGGCACCCGCTACGTGCAGGCGTTCCGCAACAAGGAGTACGCCGTGCGGCTCACCAACAACACGGACGGCCGGGTGGCCGTGGCGCTGGCCGTCGACGGGCTGAACTCGGTGGACGCGAAGCACACGAAGGCGAAGGACGCCACCAAGTGGGTGCTCGCCCCCTGGGAGTCGATCGTCGTGCAGGGGTGGCAGGTCGGGCCCGCCCAGGCGCGGAAGTTCTTCTTCACCACCGAGGAGAAGTCCTACGGCGACTGGCTGGGGGACACCCGCAACCTCGGCAACATCACGGCCGTCGCCTTCTGCGAACGTCGACGGGCCGTCACCGTGACCCCCGCCCCCGATCCCGCGCCCTGGTACGAGCGCTGGGGCCTCGGCGGCGACGCCGACGACGGCGCGTCCCGCAAGTCCGACCGAGAGCGCGAGGTGCGCGCCGAAGAGGCCCCCGCCGCCGCCGACGCCTCCACGCAGAGCTCGGCGGGCGCGAGCCGACGGGGCCGCGGCGGGGAGGGCAAGTCCACCTACCGTCGCTCGCCCCGCAAGCCCAAGCCGGAAGAGCACGCCGCCACCGGCATCGGTCGGCGCGTCAAGAACGACGTGGAGTGGGTCGACTTCGATCTGAACCCGGACCCGCTCGCGACCCTCGAGCTCCGCTACGGGTTCCGCGACGAGCTCGTCGCCCTCGGCGTGCTGCCGGACCCCCGCACCCGCGAGAACGCCCTCAGCCGCCGGGAGAACGCCCGCGGCTTCGCCCCGGACCCGGGTCGTTGATGCACCCCTCTCGACAAATCAGAGATTTGTCGCCGGGGGCCCCGCGGTACCTCCCCTGAACTCCGCTTCCCTTCGCTCCGCTGCGCGCGCTTGGGGCGCTTGCGGGCTGTTCATTCCAAGAGGCCGGGGGCCTGCTCGGCGAGGTCGCTCGCGGTGGACCGGCTCACCTTGACCCACTGATCCCGCGTCCGGTGGGTCTTGGCCCACCACACGTAGATGGTCTCGTCGTCGGTGCTCTTCTCGGCGTCGACGGACCGCGCCAAGGCCACGCTGCCGGGGTCGCCCTCTTCACGCTCCAAGGACACCGTCACCATCGTCTCGAGGTCCCCCTCGGCGACGGTCTCGTCCTCGGTCTGGTACGCGGTGGCGCGCAGCTGGAACACCTTCTCCACGAACCCCTGGGCGGGCGTGTCTCGGGTCTCCAAGGCGTCCGGTCGCGCCCAGAAGGCGTTCGCCTTGTCGTGCCGACCCTGGTGGCTGAACGACACCGACGCGACGCCCGTGGACACCGTCGCCGCCGTCGCGTCCTCCTCTTCGAAGCCGAAGATGTTGCGCTCCATGAGCCGGGTCTCGGCGCCGCGGAGGGGGCCGAGCACCTTGCTGGAGACGAGGTAGACGGTGTTGCCGCCCGCGACGCGGACGTAGGTGTCGTTGCTGCCGTAGGCCTTGCTGCCGACCTCGAACGAGGCCGTCTTGCCGGTCCCGTCCTCGAGCGTCAGGGTGCCGTTGGACTCGTTCAGCCCCATCTGCTCCAGGGCGTCGGCGTCGAGGTCGTCGAACCGGCGCAGGGCGGACAGGGGGCTGAGCGACGTCACCAGCTTCTTCGCCTGCTCGTTGCCCGGGAACGACTTGAACACGGGCTCGCCGTACTCGGGCTTCGGCGCCGGGGTGGGCTCCTCCTCGGCCGTCGCGTCGGCCGAGTCGTCGTCGCCGGCTCCGGCGACTGCCTCGGCCGCAGAGTCGTCGTCGCCGGTGGGCGGCGGCAGGGCCGGGCCCTCGACCTTCTCCTTGCGGCCCGCCACGACCCACGTCTCCAGGTCGTCGCCCTCGCCGGTGATCTCGATCGTCGCGGCGTTGCGCTCTCCGTCCCATTCGAGGGACGCGAGGCCCCCCGTGGGCTCGAACACGACGACGCTGGACTTCTCTTCGGGCTCCTCGCCCTTCCACGTGCCGTAGGCCACGCCCAGGGTGAGGACGAGCAGGATCGCGTAGATGATGTGGTCGGAAGACTTCACGACTGCACCCCCTTCCGGCGCCGCCGGGTCACGCCGAAGCCGAGCCCGACGATGAGCAGCGGGATGCCGAGCGTGCTCCCGAAGAACCAGGCCTTGTCCTCATCCCGCGTGTGCAGGATGGGCACGTCCTCCACCTCGGCGACCTCGCCCGCGAGCTGCACTTCGCCTTCGAGCCAGCGCAGGGCGTCGGACAGCCACTGGGAGTTGCCCATGCTGCCCCCGAGCAGCATGTCGGTGATGACGTCCGCGTCCGCGCCCACGATGGCCCGTCCGCCGGTCTCCGCCCCCTCGGGCGCGGGCAGCTCCACGGCCGCGATCAGCTTGCGGACCTTCTTCTCCTCGCCCGCGTCCTTGTCGAACGCGAGGTCGGCGTCCTTGTCTGCCCAGGTGCCCGACATCGACCGCACCGTGAACTTCACGTCCGGCGGGTTCTCCCCGCCCTCGGCCTTGTCGATGGAGCCCGTGGTGCCGAACAGGACGGCGAGCCGCGAGCTCTGCTTGGCCAGGTTCGTCGTCGAGTCGTGGGTCGTGAACCGGTTGGTGTAGACGAACGCGCGGTCGGCGAGGCCGCCGGTCACCCGCACGTACTTGGTCTCGTGGGCCAGCGGCGTGAGGTCCACCGACACGCCCAGGGTGTCGAGCAGCGGGCCCAGCTCCGGGTCCTGCTCGAACTCGGGATCGGCGAGCAGCATCATCGAGCCGCCGCCCTGGACGTAGCGGACGAGCGCCGCCTGCTCGGACTCCAACATGGGGTGCCGGGGCCCGATCACGAACACGACCGTCGCGTCCTCCGGCACCTCGTCGGCGAGCCCCTCGGACGGGCCGAGCTTCTTCACCTTGAAGTTCATGCGCTTCAGGCCCTCCTTGAGGGCCTTGAGGCCGGACGGGTCCCCCACCTTGGGGCTCGTGGAGCGCTCCCCGTGGCCGGTGACGACGTACGCCACGCGCTGCTCGCGGGTCGCCTTGCTGAACTTCTCCTGGAAGTCGCCGTCGAGCTTCTTGAGCTTGCGACGGGCCTTGTCCGGGTCCACGTCCAGCGAGAGCGACTCGTGGTTGTCGCCCTGGGTGATGACGATGGTCCCGTTCTTGCGCGCCCGCAGCTCCTTCGCGCGTGCCGGGTGCATGTCGCGATCGAGCCGCTCCAGGGTGACGTCCGAGCCCGCGTCGTCGAGCTCCTTGAAGTAGGGCTCGACCTGCTCGGCGACGTCGTTCCCCGGGGGGAAGAAGAGCGTGATGGTGGTCGGCTCGCTGACGTTGCGGACCATCTCGACGGTGTTGCTCGAGGGCTCGAGCGTCTTGAGCGAGCGGAGGTCGATGCGCTCGTCCTTCTCGTCCGCCACGTAGTTGAGCGCGAACAGCCAGCTGGTGGCCAGCGCGAGGGCGAGCCCGGCGCGGCCGGAGTCCAGCAGGCGGCGGGTCTCGAGCCGCTCGGAGCCCGCCATGGACCGCAGGCTGAGCTCCATGAACAGCACCGCCGTGGTGCCGCACAGGAAGACGATCGGCCACGCGACGCGGGCCAGGACCACGGAGTCGACCGACGGGTCCTCCACCATCGTGGTCCAGCCGTACAGGGCGAGCCCCAGGAAGGCGAGGTCGTAGGCGCCGCAGAGGCGGAAGAGGACGGACTTCACGTCGCCGAAGGCGCTCAGCCACGCCTTCGCGCGCAGGCCGCCCGCGAGGAGCAGCACCAGGACCGCGGCCCCGGTTACCGGCAGGCGCAGGGCGTGTCCGATCCCGAACATGCGCTCGCCGAGCAGGAAGAGGAGGAGCCCGCCGAGGAAGGCGAGGGGAGCGAGGGCGGAGTACATCAGCGCCACCTCCGGGCCCCCAGGACCTGGCGGGTCCCGAGGAGGAAGAAGAAAGTGATGGACAGGAAGAAGACGATGTCGCGGGTGTGGATGGCGCCCTTGCTGAACGACGACAGGAAGTGCTTGTCGTACATCGAGAGGTAGGCGAACACCTCGTCGAAGGGCCCGTCGACCTTCTTGGCGACCCAGTTGAGGAACGTGAACCCGATGCCGATGGCCGCGCCCGACACCGCCGCGAGCACCTGGTGCTTCGTGAGGGCGGACGTCAGCAGGCCGATGGCGACGGCCGCCATGCCGGTCAGGACGAGGCCCAGGTACCCCGCGGCCACGTGGCCGAGGTGCACCGACCCGTGGGCGAAGATCATCGCGGGCATGTACGTGGTCAGCGCGAGGAAGATCAGGACCACCCAGACCCCCGCGAGCCACTTGCCGAGGACGATCTGCCAGTCGTTCACGGGGGCCGTGAAGAGGAGGACGATCGTGCCGTCGTGCTGCTCCTCGGCGAGCAGCCGCATCGTGAGGAGGACCCCCGCCGCGAACGTCACGCCGTGGCTGTTCAGGAAGAAGGTCCCGAGCACCTGGCTGGAGAGCTGTTCACGCCCCCCCAGGGCGATCCCCTGGAAGATCAGGCCGTCGACGAGCAGCAGGACCGCGATGATCGCGTAGCCCGTGAGGCCCTGGAAGTAGGACGCGAAGTCTCGCTTCGCGATGAGCAGGACCGCGTTCACGATGCACCTCCCGATCCGATGACTGCGAGGAAGGCGTCCTCGAGCTCGCCGGCCGCGTCGGCGAGCCGCCTGAGGCCGAGCCCCGCCCCCACGATGGCGGCGGCGACGCCCTCGACGTCGTCGTCCTCGAGGCGCAGCCGGAACGTGTGCAGATCGCCCTCGGACTCGGCGAGCGACGCCGACTCCACGGCCGCGAGGTCGTCGAACAGCCCCTGGGCCGCGCCCGCGTCCCCCCGCACGGTGGCCGAGACGTCGAAGCCGCCGCCGGCGCGCTCGAGGAGCTCCTCTTCGGTGCCCACGACGACCAGCTCGCCCTCCCGCAGGACCAGCAGCTGGTCGCAGGTCTCCTCGACCTCGGGGAGGATGTGGGAAGAGATCAGCACGGTGTGCTCGCCGCCGAGGTCGCGCACGAGCCCGCGCATCTCCCGGATCTGCTGGGGATCGAGCCCGCCGATCGGCTCGTCGAGGATGACGAGGGCGGGGTCGTGGATGATCGCTTGGGCGATGCCGAGCCGCTTCCGGTAACCGAGGGACAGCGTCCCGACGACCTGGTCTTCCTTGCCGGTCAGCGCCGTCTTCGCGAGGACGGCCGGGAGCCGGTCGGTGAGCACCGCAGGCGACACGCCGCGGAGCTTCGCGAGGTAGGTCAGGAACCCCGACACGGTCATCTCGTCGTAGAGGGCCGGCCGCTCCGGCAGGAACCCGATGCGCGCGCGCAGGGCCTCCGGGTCGGCGACGGTGTCCACGCCGTCGATGCGTACGGAGCCGGATGTGGGGAGGAGAAACCCGGCGAGGATCTTGAGGGCGGTGGACTTCCCGGCTCCGTTGAGCCCGAGGAATCCGACGACCTGTCCCTTCTCGATCGAGAAGCTCAGGTCGGAGATCGCCCGCGTCTCGCCGTAGTACTTCGTGAGGCCGCTGACTTCGATCATGGCTGCCTGTGCGTCGGGGTTGCTGGACCGCGCTCCATCACGGGAGCGAACGGCGGCGGAGTATAGGGTCCCCGAGGGGCCGGATCAAAGGGGCGCGGTCCTGCATCGGTCGGGCTCCGTCCCGGGGCCGCGGCTGATACTCTCCGGCCGCCGTGCCGGACGCCGCTCGCCCCCTCATCCTCGCCACCAACGACGACGGCGTTCACGCCCCCGGGCTGCGCATGTTGGAGGCCGCCCTGGCGGAGGTCGGCGACGTCTGGACGATCGCCCCCGAAGGGCCGCAGTCGGCGCAGTCGCACTCGCTCACTCTCCACAAGCCGCTCCGCCTCAAGCCCCGCGGGGAGCGCCGATGGGCCGCGTCGGGGACGCCCACCGACTGCGTCTTCCTGGCCGTGAATCACCTGCTGCCTCGCCCCCCGGATCTGGTCGTCTCGGGCATCAACCACGGCGCGAACATCGGCAGCGACGTGACGTACTCGGGCACCGTCGCGGCGGTCCTCGAGGCGGCGCTCATGGGGCTGCCCGGGATCGCCTTCTCCCACCTGGACCACCGCGCCCCGGACTTCACCGACGGCGCCGCCTACGCGACCCACATCGCCCGCGAGGTCCTCGATCGAGGCCTGCCCGACGGCGTGCACCTGAACGTCAACTTCCCCGCCGTGGCGGCCGGGGAGGCGAAGGGCGTGAAGGTGACCGAGCTGGGGCGCCGCTTCTACGACAACAAGATCATCGTCAAGGAAGACCCGCGAGGCACGCCGTACTACTGGATCGGCGGCGACGGCTTCCACCACGACGACATCCCCGGGTCCGACTGCAACGCGGTCGTCGACGGCTGGATCTCCGTCTGCGCCCTCACCTGTCGGCCCCAGGCCGCGGGCGGCACCGAGCTGCTCCGGGGCTGGGGGATCGAGCGGTGAGTCGCTTCGCCGTGCAGCGTCGCCGCATGGTCGACCGCCAGCTGGTCGACATCGAGGACGCGCGCGTGCGTGAGGCGATGGCGGAGGTGCCCCGGCACCTGTTCGTGGAGCCCGTCCTGCAGGGCAGCGCCTACGACGATCGCCCTCTCCCCATCGGGCTCGCCCAGACGATCTCCCAGCCCTGGATCGTCGCCCGCATGACCCAGCTGCTCGAGCTGCGCGGCGGCGAGACCGTCCTGGAGATCGGCACGGGGAGCGGGTACCAGGCGGCCGTCCTCGCGCGCCTGTGCAAGCGGGTCTTCACGATCGAGCGTCACGGCGAGCTTGCCCAGGCCGCGCGCAAGCGCCTCTCGGGCATGGGGGTGACGAACGTGACCGTCCTCGTGGCCGACGGCACGCTCGGGCGCAGCGACTACGGCCCCTTCGACGCGATCCTCGTGACGGCGGGTGCGCCCTCGGTGCCGCGCCCGCTCACGCAGCAGCTCCTCCCCGGCGGCCGCCTCGTCGTCCCGGTGGGGGACCACAAGTCCCAGACGCTCGTGCGCGTCACCGCCCCGAGCGCGCCCGACGGAGAGGTGCGCGAAGAGCGCTTCGAAGCATGTCGATTCGTGCCGCTTCTCGGCATGTTCGGATGGAAAACATGAAGTATCGGTTCATGCCGACTCCCCCCTGGAGAAGCCCATGTCTCTCGACCTGATCCAGTCCCTGATCCGCGACGTCCCCGACTTCCCGAAGCCCGGGATCCTGTTCAAGGACATCACCCCCGTGCTGCAGTCGCCCGCGGGGCTGGCGGCGGTGACCACGGTGTTCGTGGACCACTGGAGGGACGCCGGGATCGACAAGATCGTGGGCATCGAGAGCCGCGGGTTCCTGCTCGGCGCGCCCGTGGCGGTGGGGCTCGGCATGGGCCTGTCCCTGGTGCGCAAGGCGGGCAAGCTGCCCTACGAGCGCATCTCGCGCAGCTACGACCTCGAGTACGGCAGCGCCACGCTCGAAGCCCACGTGGACGCCATCTCCAGCGGCGACCGAGTGGTGATCGTCGACGATCTGCTCGCCACGGGCGGCACCGCGCGCGCCACCGTGGAGCTCATCCGAGAACTCGGCGGCGAGGTGGTCGAGGCCGCCTTCCTGGTCGAGCTCGGCTTCCTGGCGGGCCGAGAGGTGCTGGGCGCCATCGACGTGCCGACCTTCGCGCCGATCGTCTACTGAGCGGGAGGGGCGTCGGACGGCGACTTCCCGAAGCGGGCCTTGTAGAGCCGCGACAGGTACGCGCGGCTGAGTCCCACCGCCACGGCCACCTCCGACACCGTCTCGTAGGTCCCCCGCGCGAGCAGGTCCCGTGCCCGCAGGAGCCGGCGCTCGCGCAGCAGCAGGGCCGGTGACCACCGGCTGGTGGCACGGCTTCTACACCGCCCGTGTCCATCCAGGCCGCGGACGGCGACGGCGTGGCCCACGCGAACGACAACTGCCCGGCCGACGCGAACGCCGGTCAGGAAGATCTCGACGGCGACCCCGACGACGCGGGCGGCGACTGCGACGCGGACTGCGACGCGGACGGCGTGGACGACGGGGTCGACCTGTGCCCCTTCAGCGCCCCCAGCGACCTGGACGAGGGCGTCCCCAGCAAGGGCCTCGGCAAGAACCGCTGGGCCGACCTGGACGGCGACGGCGTCTTCCACACGAACGGCAACAACTCGGCCGCTGCTACGACATGAGCGACTCCCAGGGCTGCAACGCCGCGCAGATCATCGCGATCTGCGGAGACGACCGGCGAGCGTCGGGGCTTCGGCCTCGGCGGTCCGCTGCTTGGGGAAGCCGCTGCGAAGTCGACCGCCAAGGTCTACACTCGCGCGCCCGTCTCACCCCCGAGGATCGAAATGGTCGAAGTCGTCATCGCATCCGCCGCCCGCACGCCCATCGGGAGCTTCCAGGGCGCGCTGTCTTCCATCCCGTCGCCGAAGCTCGGCGCCGTGGCCATCGCCGCCGCAGTCGAGCGCGCGGGCATCTCCGCGGACGACGTGGACGAGTGCATCATGGGCTGCGTCCTGCCCGCGGGCGTGGGCCAGGCCCCGGCGCGCCAGGCCGCCATCTTCGCGGGGCTCCCCCAGAGGACGGCCTGCATGACCATCAACAAGGTCTGCGGCTCCGGCCTCAAGGCGCTGATGCTCGCCGCGAACTCGATCCGCTGCGGCGAGGCGGACGTCATCGTCGCGGGCGGCATGGAGAACATGTCCCAGGCGCCGTACCTGCTCCCGAAGGCGCGCACCGGCTACCGGATGGGCCACGGCGAGCTCACCGATTCGATGATCAAGGACGGCCTCTGGGACGTCTACAACGACTACCACATGGGCATCGCGGGCGAGCTCTGCGCCACCGAGTGCGACGTCCCGCGCGACCGCCAGGACCGATTCGCGGCCGAGTCCTACCGCCGGGCGCTCGCGGCCCAGGCCGACGGCAAGTTCGCCGCCGAGATCGCTCCGGTGGAGGTCAAGGGTCGTCGCGGCGCCGTCACCGTCGTCGATCAGGACGAGGAGCCCGGCAACGGCCGCCCCGAGAAGATCCCGACCCTGCGCACCGCCTTCAAGAAGGACGGCACCATCACCGCCGCCAACGCCTCGTCCATCAACGACGGGGCCGCTGCGCTCGTCGTCATGTCGGCCGAAAAGGCGAAGGAGCTCGGCGTCACCCCGCTGGCGCGCCTCGTGGCTCAGGGCACGCACGCGCAGGCCCCCGAGTGGTTCACCACGGCCCCCGCCTACGCCATCACGAAGACCCTCGAGAAGGCCGAGCTGGCCGTCGGCGACATCGACCTCTGGGAGGTCAACGAGGCCTTCTCGGTCGTCTCCCTCGCCGTGGAGGACAAGGTCGGCTACGACGCCGCGAACGTGAACATCTGGGGCGGCGCGGTGGCCCTCGGGCACCCGATCGGCTGCTCCGGCGCGCGCATCCTCGTGACCCTGCTGCACCAGCTCGCCGACACCGGCAAGAGGCGCGGCGCGGCGTCCCTGTGCATCGGGGGCGGCGAGGCCGTCGCCGTCATCGTGGAGAACCTCAAGTGAGCTCGATCAAGACCCTCGGCGTCGTGGGCGCCGGGCAGATGGGCGGGGGCATCGCCCAGGTGGCGGCGCAGTCCGGCCTGAACGTCATCCTGTCGGACATCTCCGACGCCGCGGCCGAGGCCGGCAAGGCGAAGATCGCCAAGTTCCTCAGCCGCGCGGTGGCCAAGGGCCGCGCCACCCAGGAGGACGCAGACGCCGCCCTCGGGCGCATCGCGACGGCCGGGTCCATGGCCGCGATGGCGGAGGCCGACTTCGTGGTCGAGGCGGCCACCGAGAACGTCGACCTGAAGCTGAAGATCTTCCGCGACCTGGACTCGATCGTCCCCGCGGGCCGGATCCTGGCCACGAACACGTCGTCCATCTCCATCACGAAGATCGCCGCGGCCACGTCGCGCCCCGAGCTCGTCATCGGCATGCACTTCATGAACCCCGTGCCGATCATGAAGCTGGTGGAGGTCATCTCCGGGCTGCGCACGTCCGAGGAGACGCTCACCACCACGCTCGCGCTGGCCGAGGGCATGGGCAAGACGTGCGTCGCCGCGAGGGACTTCCCGGGCTTCGCCGTCAACCGCATCCTCATGCCGATGATCAACGAGGCCTTCTACGCGCTGTACGAAGGCATCGCGACGGCCGAGGGCATCGACGCCGCCATGAAGCTGGGCACCAACCAGCCGATGGGCCCGCTGACCCTCGCCGACTTCATCGGCCTCGACACGTGCCTCGCCATCATGGAGGTCCTGAACGTCGGCCTCGGCGACACGAAGTACCGCCCGTGCCCGCTGCTGCGGCAGTACGTCGAGGCGGGGCTGCACGGCCGCAAGACCGGCCGCGGCGTCTACGACTACAGCCGGTAGGGCAGGGGAGGCACCGTGAGCGACGTGGTCCTGGTCGAGAAGCGCGGCGACGACGCGGCGCTCGTGCTGATCAACCGCCCGAAGGCGCTCAACGCGCTGAACCCGGCGGTCATCGACGCGCTCGGAGCCGCCCTCGAGCAGCTTCGAGCGGACGGCGTGCGGCACATCGTGCTGTCGGGGGCGGGGCCGAAGTCCTTCGTCGCGGGCGCCGACATCTCCGCCATGCAGTCGCTCACCCCGCGCGAGGCCGAGGCCTTCGCCAAGCGGGGACAGCGCGTCCTGGACGGGTTCGCCGCCTTCCCGGGCGTGACCATCGCGGCCGTCAACGGGTTCGCCCTCGGCGGGGGCATGGAGCTGGCGATGTCCTGCGATCTCATCCTCGCGGACGCGAAGGCGAAGTTCGGACAGCCCGAGGTCGACCTGGGCGTCATCCCCGGGTTCGGCGGCACCCAACGGTTGGTGCGGCTGGTGGGGCTTCAGCGGGCCCGCGAGCTGGTGCTCACCGGTCGGATGATCGGGGCCGAGGAGGCCGTGCGCCTCGGCGTGGCCTTGGAGGTCGTGCCGCGGCCCGAGGCCGCCGAGGGCGAGCGTCCACCGAGCGTCGTGGTGGAGCGCGCCTTCGAGATCGTGAAGGCCGTCGCCTCGAAGGGGCCGGTGGCCATCGAGTACGCGAAGCAGGCGCTCCAGACCGCCCCCGACGGCACGCTCCGCGAGGGGCTCGACGCCGAGGCCGCCTTGTTCGGCAAGTGCTTCGCCACGTCCGACCAGACCGAGGGCATGACCGCCTTCCTCGAGAAGCGGCCCGCCGCGTTCACGGGCTCCTGACGTGGCCTCTCGCTACCGCGTCGTCGTCGCGAAGCCGGGCCTGGACGGGCACGATCGGGGCGCCAAGGTCGTCGCCCGGGCCCTTCGCGACGCGGGGTTCGAGGTCATCTACACGGGCCTGCACCAGAGCGCCGCCGCCGTCGCGGCCACCGCCTTGCAGGAGGACGTGGACGCCGTCGGTCTCTCGATCCTGTCGGGGGCGCACAACGTCCTCTTCCCGGCCGTGCGGACGGCACTGGACGAGGCGGGGTTGCAGGACGTATTGCTCTTCGGAGGCGGAATCATCCCGGAGCGGGACGCCGAGGCGCTGCGAGGCACGTCTGCGTCCGAGATCTTCGGGCCCGGGACCTCCACGGAGGCGATCGCGACCTGGCTTCGCGAGGCGCTGGACGCGCGCGGACCCCGAAAGGACTGAGCGATGACGAGCGGACAGGTAAAGGTCTACACGACGACCTTCTGCGGCTACTGCGTGATGGCGAAGCGCCTGCTCAAGGGCGAGCGCATCCCGTACACCGAGATCAACCTCGACGGCGACCACGCCGGTCGCCAGGAGCTCGTGCAGATGTCGGGGGGGCTGCGCACGGTCCCCCAGATCTTCGTCGGGGACGTGCACGTGGGCGGCTACGACCAGCTCGCGAAGCTGCACCGCAAGGGCAAGCTGGACCCCCTGCTGCAAGAGCAAGGGGTCCAGCGCGCCTAGTACTGGATGACGAGCCGGTCGTAGGCGTCGGCCGCGTCCCAGGCCTCGACGATGACGTCGATCTCCTCGCCGCACAGCAGGTTGGATTCGTCTTCCCAGACGAGCCCGCCCCAGATGCCGTCGCCTTCGTAGATCAGCCCGAACGCGTCCAGGTACTCGCCGGTGATGGCGTCCTCCACGGTCACGTCCACGAAGCGGACGTCGCCGAGGCCGTCGAGGTCGTCGACGTGGGCCTGGAACTCGAAGAAGTAGGCGTTGGCGGGTCCGTCGTAGTCGCAGGTCCACCAGGTGTCGGCGGCGAGGATCTCGGGGGCGGCGTTGCTCTCCTCGACGATGATCACGGTGTCGTCGTCGTCGTCGTAGTCGTCCACGAAGATGAAGCAGCCGGGGAGCAGCGCGATCGTGGTCAGGGCGGCGAGGAGCTTGATGGTCGTGGTCATGGGGTAACCCTCCGTGAGGCGGCTTCTCTCGCCGCAGTCACGAAGTAGGACGGGGGGTCACCCGCGAACATTCGCGGAACCTCGGAGTTTTCTGCGGATCGGCGCGACGTGGCCCGATCCGCGTAGTGGTCAGGACGCCCGGGAGCGGGCCGCGCGGGCCTTCTTGATGGCCACGAGCGCGAGGATCTCCTCCACGTCGTCTTCGAGCAGGCCCTCGGAGCGCAGGACGGCGGCCAGATCGGGGGGCGAGTCCTCGGCCGCGGCCTCCTGGACGGAGAGCATGCGCTCGCGCAGCTCCACGGGCACGAGGGGGAGGGTGGAGACGTCGCCCTCCTCGTCCGTGTGGCGGATGCGGAGCGTCAGCGTGGCGAGGTCGAAGGCCCAGGAGTGGAGCTGGTCGCGCGCCCAGGGCGCGAAGTCGGCGGCCTCTTCCTCGAACCACCAGGGATCGAGCTCCACCAGCGGGTCGCTCCCGCGGCGCTTGGTGAACACCGCGAGCTTCTTGCGCAGGCGCTTGGGCGCGTAGCGGTCGGAGTCGAAGGCCGGGCCGAACACGTACTCGTACAGCGCCTGGAAGATCACGCGCTCGAGGGCGGTCCGCTCGCCGCGGGCCAGCTCCCGGGCCATGTCCGAGCGGTTGCTGCAGGTGTCCAGGAGGAGGCGGCGGAGGCGGGGGAGCTCCGGCGGCGGCGGCCGCAGCAGGGCGGGGACGGCCGAGCGATGGGCGCTCTCGTACTTGAGCGACAGCAGCTCCCGACCGTCCAGCTGCAGGACCTCGGCGACCTCCAGGAGCTTCGGGTCGGAGGGCATCCGCTCTCCGCGCTCGACCATGCCCACGAAGTTCCCGTTGGCGAGATCCAGCGCGGCGCCGACTTGCGCGAGCGTGAGCCCGAGGGCCTTGCGTCGTTCCTTCAGGATCGTCCCGAGCTTCTTCTTGCGTGCCATGTCGACACCCTAACACAAGTATGTAGGGTTTTTCTTTCAAGACCTTGTTGACGGCATACACGTATGTATGTTTTTGTGTGTCGGACGTCAGGACCCCCGCGAGGGGGACCAGGTCCGGGACGAGTGGCAGGAGGGTTCGACATGTCCGTGTGGCGATTCCCCTCTACCGGCTGCCAGTCGCCCCGGGCCTGGCCTGGCGCACCTCTCTTCGCGCGGCTCCACGCGCTCCGGCCGGCGGCCCTCGTCGCCGCCCTCGCCCTGCTCGCCCCGACGCTCTTTCCGGCCCCGGGGGTCAGCGCCGGGGCCGCCCCCGCCGCGGCCGTCCAGACCACCCCCCGGCTCGAGGTCCTCGTCCTCGCCGACGGCTGGGTCCTCCGTCGCGCGCGGCCCCTCGCGCGGGGATGGGATCCGCCCCTGGACCCCGACTCCGCCCGTCGCCTGGGTCCCGACCGGGCGTACGTCCCGGCGACCGGGCCGGCCGGCGAGCGCGTGCTGCTCGCGACGGCACGGGACCTCCTGGGCGGGGGCGTCGGAGTGATCCAGCTGCGGGGCGGCGACCGCGTCCCGTGGCGGGATCTGGTGAGGTCCGCCGAGATTCTCGGCCCGCTCCGGGCGGCGCCGGGAGCCGAGGCCCTGGCCGGGGTCTTGGTCGACGTGCGCCCGTGAGCGCCCGGGAACGCGCGCGCGGGCCGCAGTAATCTACCGAACGGTCGGTTCCGTGTTCGTGGTCGGGAGTTGTTGCGGCGATGTGGTCGGCGCTTCGGGCCGAGGAAAGGCCTTGCGGTGGGCGCTCCAGCGCATCAGAATGGCGCGCGCTGGACCCTCAGAATTGTACTCGGAGTCTCCTGACCATGATTCGCACCGCCGCTGACGCGCCCTCGAAGTTGTTCCGCTCCGCCGTCGGCCTCGCTGCTGCCGTCGCTCTGACGACCGGCTCCCTCGCATGCACGGAGAGCGAGCTGACCCGGCTGCACGCCGAGTTCAACATCGTGTGGGACACGGACCTCGGCTTCAACCCGGACGTCGACCATGTGGGCATCCTGACCGAGTCGACGATCACGTTCGGCGACGTCACCACCGGCGAAGTGCGCGGCACCGAGGTGCAGATCTCGAACCCCGGCTCGAAGGGCTTGGAGCTCTGCGGCCTCGATCTCGTCCAGCTGACCTTCGAGGGCGAAGGCGAGGAGCGCGAGCTCGCCAACGAGATGCGGACCGAGTCCACCGAGATTCGCCAGAGCGGGACCACCGGCCCCATCGGCAAGGGCGAGACGTTCACGTTCGAGGTGGTGTTCACGCCGCTGTTCGGTGAGCCGCTCCCCACGGACCTCTACCTCTCCGTGAAGCACGACCTGAACTGGGACTGCGACGCCGTGGACGACGAAGAAGCGGGCACGGGCGAGGGCCTCTACATCCCGATCTTCGGCGCGGGCGATGGCGAGCCGGTCCCCGACATCTACGCGAACCCTGCGTCCCTCGAGTTCTCCGAGGTTCAGCTGGGCGACGGCACCACCCAGACGCTCACCTCGATCGTGGGGAACAGCGGCCCCGGGCTGCTCAGCGTCGCCAACGTGACCATCGGCGACTCCACGAACTTCAGCCTCGACGCCTCGGCGCTCGAGAACGGCGAGTTCAACATGGGCGAGAACGCCGAGATCAGCGTGGACTTCCACCCCGCCGCCCAGGGCAACCTGAGCACCGTCGTCAGCGTCTACAGCAACGACCCCAACGACAGCCCCCTCGAGATCCCCGTGTTCGGCGTGGCGAACGCCGAGAAGGTCGGCAAGGCGCCGATCGCGGTCTGCGGCCCCACGATCCAGTCGGCGCCCTTCTCCACCGAGCAGCTGGACGGCACCGCGTCCTACGACCCCGGCGGCCTGCCGCTGACCTACAGCTGGACGTTCACGCCGCCCCCGGGCTCGAACTCGACGCTGAGCGACACCTCGTCGGCGTCCCCGGTCACGACCATCCCGTTCGAGAGCTTCGGCATCGACCTCGCGGGCACCTACACGGGCGTCCTCACGGTGACCAACTCCCAGGGCACCGCGTCGCTCACCCCCTGCGTGCAGGAGATCATCGCGACGCCGAACGAGAACTTCCGCGTCGAGCTCTTCTGGTCGAAGCCGGACGACATGGACCTGCACCTGCTCGCCCCCGGCGGCACGTACCAGGACATCTTCGGCGGCACGGACTGCTACTACGCAAACTGCGTGGGCGGCGGCCCGAACTGGGGCGGCTCCGGCACCGCCGACGACCCGAGCCTCGACCTGGACGACATCAACGGCACGGGCCCCGAGAACACGAACATCGCGGCCCCCGCCAACGGCAACGACTACACGATCATCGTCCACGACTATCAGGGCACGGTCGACGACTACTCGGCCACCGATTGCACGGTGAACATCTACCTCAACGGCATCCTGATGCAGACGTACAACTTCTCGATCTCCGGCGAGAACGACGCGTACTACGTGGCCGAGATCGACTGGCCGAGCGGCACCATCACCGCCTGCTCCGGCTTGGGTGGTTGCTGACCGCCGGTCTCTCCTCATCGGCACCGGACGGCTCCCCTCGAACCCGAGGGGCTCGGCCCGCCGCGGCTCCGTTCGCTTCGCTCTCTCCCTGACGCCGCGCGTCCCGACCCCTCGGGCGGGGAGCCTCCCTTTCCGGATCCAAGGGACCTCCGTTCGACTCTTGGCTTTCCAAGGGCCCCCCTCTGCAATCCCGGGGTGGACGGGCGAGCCCACGGGAGCCGCGCGCCTGGATGCGGGCTCTCCACGGCGTCAGGGAGCGACCGGAGGGAGCGGAGCCGTGAGGAGCCCGCACTCCGGGTTCGAGCGCGGCGTCACGAGAGCGAGGCCGCACGGGGCCCCCGTCAATCTGCTTCGGCGACCTTCGTGCGGCCGGGGAACGCCTTGGCGGGGTCCAGGACCAGCTTGCGGATCTTGCCCGGCATCCCTTCGATGCGGATCGGGCGAGGGGACTCGGTGATGATCACCCGCCTCAGCAGCGGGTCGGCGCCCGCGACGTTCACTTGGAGCACCGCCGGGATCACCGCGGGGATCGGCAGCGCGCTGCTGCCCGTCTCGACCCACACGCTGCCGTCGAGCGTGAACGTCCCGTCCGCCTCGTCCGTCACGGTGTAGTCCAAGCGCAGCGTCGGCAGCTGCGGCGTGGCGTAGATCCACCACGCGAAGAAGGTCCGCAGATCGGTGCCCGCCGCGGCCTGCGCCTGCAGCACGAACGACTTCGTGCTCAGCCCCTGCCCACGATAGGACTTGGCCACCCGGCGGACCGTTGCCCAGAGCACCTCGTCGCCGACCAGGAGCCTCAGCGAGTCGAGCACCAGCGGCCCGCGGATCGTGCCGCTGCCGCCGTGGCCGCTCCGGCTCCCGAGCCACACCGAGCCCACCACCGGATCGCGCAGCGAGTCCGCCGACGCGTACCCCAGGCCCTCCAGCGAGTCGACCCACTCGTCGCGCAGCCCGCGGACCAGGCTCCGACAGCGCCCGGCGAGCTGCAGCGCCTCGAGCGCGTGGCACTCGGCGACCAGCGTGAGCCCCTCGATGAGCCACTCGTCGTGCGACGTCGCCGGGCCCATGTCCGCCGCGACGTACTGCCGCACCAGCGCGCCCAGCAGGGACGTCGCCCCGGACCGACTCGTCACCACCTGGGCGGGCGGCGAGTCGTAGCGGGCGAGGGGGATCATCCCGGGGACGTCCGGTCGGCCGCTCACCCCCAGCTCGACGATCTCCAGCTCGTCGTACGGGAACGGCCCCAACAACCCATTCAGCACGCGCAGGTGCTCGTAGACCTCGTCCTCGATCACGGCGTCCGGAGCGTTCCCCCGGGGCGACTGGTAGACGCGCAGAGTGGGCAGCCCCTCGCCGGGCGAGGCGGTCGTCTTCTCCTTGCCCTCGAACAGCTGCCAGCCGGCCTGCACCACCGGGCGCAGCTCGCGGAACGTGCTCGTGCGCATCCGACCGGACGTGAGCTCCTCGATGCGTGATCCCGTGGCCGCGACCTTCCAGAACTTCGGCGCCCGGATCGACAGCGTGGTGGTGTGGCGGTCGCCGACGTGCGGCAGGGGATACCAGGGCCAGCCCGCGACAGTCGCGAACGTCGACGTGCTCGTGGGCTGGAGGACCAGCCCCCGGTAGAGGACGCGCACGCTCACCTCTTCGCCGGGGGCCGGGCGGTCGTCCTCGGGGAGCCGAACGAACAGCGCGTCGGCGACCCGATCGAAGACGAGGCCCGGCTCGTCGCCGTCGGCCGCCACCCGCCGCACGCCGAACACCTTCAGCGGTGCCCACGGCTCGCCCAGATAGCGCTGAATCCCTTGCTGGAGGCGGAGCGGGAGGACGCCCTCCACTCGCTCCACGCCGTCCTTCGCGCGGACCCGGAGCACGACGTTGAAGGTCGCCATCGCGAGATCGCGGTCCATGCCCGGCACGTCCTGGATGTCGACGCCGATCCGCGCGTCGAGGACGTCCCAGGGGATGTGGATGCGCTCCTCCGCGAAGGGCGATCCCGCGTCCGCCGCGGCGCTCTCGCGGGGGAAGCTGCTGTAGGTCGCGCCCACCGTCGAGCCGACGCGACGCTGGTACCAGGTCCCGCCGTCGCCCGAGTCCCCGGCCGCGAGCGGGCTCCACAGGTACGACATCCACTGGGACCGGATCTCGAGGTTCTCTCGCTTCCGTCGCCGCTTCAGGCTGAGGGCGTGGACGTCGACGAGCACGCCGCCGAGCTCCGGCGTGGGCGCATGGAGCACGTTGCCGGGAGGCGGCAGGAACCGATCCGACTGCGGTCGGAAGGGTCCCTGGCGGGTCGCGACGACGGCGCGCACCCCCGTCGGGACCGGGTCCTCCGTCGCGGGCGACGCCTGCGCGAGCAGCTCTTGGACGGCGCCGTCGGACGCCCACACCAGCGCGCGGTCGATGTCCGCCGTCCCGGGCAGCTCCTCGAACGTGTTGTGGAGTCGCGGGCCGCGCAGAGGGCCGGCGTCGCGCACGTCGATCTCGCCGATCCCCGTGAAGACGAGGCCCACCTCCTGTCCGCACGCCCCGAGGACGTGCAGGGTGCCCGTGGTGAGGCGCAGCTCCATGAACTCGCGCGTGAGGACCGCCGACTCCACGGCGTGCGTCCGACGTTCGATGGGCTCGATGTCGCCCCAGTCGCAGCGGATTCCGTCCGGCGGCTCGTCCGGGGCGGCCGACGCCGAGCCGACCGTGAGGATCGCGAGCAGCGCCGCGACGAGGACGACGCGCTCAGCCATCGTCTCCGGAGGGCTTCGGCGGCAGGTCCGTGACGACCGTCGGATCGTCCTCGGTGGGCGGGTCCGAGCGCTGCGGGACGGGGGAGGCCACGCCCGTCAGGGGCACGGTCTCCTGCTCCTCGAGCACCTCCACGCCGCCCCCCGTGAGGGCGTGCAGCGAGACGTCGTCCGGAATGCCCTCGTCGTCGTGGATCGGCGGGATCGAGTCGGTGAGCGCGGGCCCGAGGCTCAGCTCCATGTCCGGCTCGCCCATCTTGTCCGTGTCCTCGGCGACGTCGTCCTCGAGGGTCGGCAGGTCGGCGATCGTCGCCGTGGCGTCCTCGTCGCTCCCGGCGGCCTTGGGCGGGGAGTCCGCGAGGGGCTCGGTGTCCTCGGCCGCGGCGTCCGGGGCGGCGGGCGCGGTGCCCTCGTCGGCGGCGAGCGCCGCGTCGGCCGGCACCCGCCGCATCGTCGTGTCGGGCTCGCCGATCATGCTCCCCAGGGTCGGCACGTCGAGCTCGCCGACGTACGTCTCCTCGGGGTCGATGACCTCCCCGAACGGGCCGAGGCCGATGTCGCTCCGGTCGGCGAGCACCGCGGGGATGCCGATGTTCCGGCTGTCCATGTCCTCGGTGCCTTCGAAGTCGTCGAAGCCCCCGGTGTCGCCGTCCCAGGCGCCGGGCGTCTCGTCGCTCACGTTCACGTCGGGCGCGGCCGCGGCCCGGGCGGCCCGGGCGGCGTGGGCCTGAGGACCGTCGATGGGGACGGGCTCGGCCGGGAAGTCGGCGTCCTCGTAGAGGTGGCACTGGACCTTGTGACCGGGCCGCGCGTCGTGCATCGCGGGCACCTCCACCGCGCACCGGTCGAAGGCCAGGGGGCAGCGGGTGTGGAAGTGGCAGCCGCGGGGCGGGTTGATCGGGTTGGGGACGTCCCCCTCGAGGATGACCCGACGGTGCTTGCGTCCCGGCTTCGGGATCGGCACCGCCGACAGCAGGGCCTGCGTGTAGGGATGCAGCGGCGCCTCGAACAGGTCGTCGCACGTCGCCAACTCGACCACGCGGCCGAGGTACATCACCGCGATGCGGTCCGCGATGTGGCGCACGACGGCGAGGTCGTGAGCGATGAACATGTAGGAGAGCTGGTACTCCTCCTGGAGGTCCTGCAGCAGGTTCAGCACCTGCGCCTGCACGGACACGTCCAGCGCGGACACCGCCTCGTCGCACACCACGAACCGGGGCTGCAGGGCGACCGCGCGGGCGATGCCGATGCGCTGGCGCTGGCCGCCCGAGAACTCGTGGGGGTAGCGGTTCACGTAGGACGCCTGCAGGCCCACCCGCTCGAGCAGCTGCTTCGCGCGATCGAAGCGCTCCTCGCCCTTCGCGAGGCCGTGAAGCTCGAGCGCGTCGGCGATGATCGAGCCGACCGTCATGCGCGGGTTCAGCGAGCTGTACGGGTCCTGGAAGATGATCTGCATGTGGCGGCGCAGGCCGCGCAGGTCGTTCTCCTTGAGGGCGAACACGTCCCGGCCGTCGAACACCGCCGAGCCCGCCGTGGGCTCGATGAGCCGCAGGATGGTGCGTCCGACGGTGGTCTTGCCGCAGCCCGACTCGCCCACGACGCCGAGGGTCTCTCGGGGGTAGACGTCCAACGACACGCCGTCCACGGCCTTCACGTCCCCGACCTTGCGACCGAAGAACCCCTTGTGGATCGGGAAGTACTTCTTGAGGTCGCGCACCTCGAGGAGCGGCTTGATGGGCGCTCCCCCCGCGACGAGCCGGTCTTTCACGCGGTACCTCCTCGGGCCGCCTTGACGCGATCCAGATGATGGCAGGCGGCGAGGTGTCCGGGCTCCAATTCCTCGATCGCGGGCTCGGTGGTGCACACGTCCGTGGCGAACATGCAGCGGTCGCGGAAGCGGCAGCCTTCGGGGAAGTCCACGGCGGACGGGACCATGCCCTCGATCGTCGGGAGCCGGCCGCCGGTGCGCGGGCCGAGGTCCGGCAGCGAGCGGAACAGCGCGACGGTGTAGGGGTGGGCGGGCCGCTCGAAGAGGCGGTGCACGTCCGTGTACTCGACGACCTTGCCCGCGTACATCACCACCACGGAGTCGCACGTCTCCGCGACGACGCCCAGGTCGTGGGTGATGAGCAGGATGCTCATGCCCAGATCCTCCTGCAGCCCGTTGAGGAGCTCGAGGATCTGCGCCTGGATTGTCACGTCCAGGGCCGTGGTGGGCTCGTCCGCGATCAGCAGCTCCGGCCCGCAGGCGAGGGCCATGGCGATCATCACGCGCTGGCGCATGCCGCCCGAGAGCTGGTGCGGGTACTCGTCCACGCGCTGGGCGGGGGAGGGGATGCCGACCTTCTCCAGCATCTCGATCGTGCGGCGGCGGGCCTCCTCCGCGGTCACGTCCTCCTGGTGGACCTGGATGCCCTCGATGATCTGATCGCCGATCGTGTAGACCGGGTTCAGCGACGTCATCGGCTCCTGGAAGATCATGGAGATGGCCTGCCCGCGCAGGGCGCGCATCTCCGCCGCGGACAGCTTCGTGAGGTCCCGGCCCTTGAACAGGATGCGGCCGCCCATGTGGCGCCCGGGAGGCGTGGGCACGAGGCCCATGATCGACAGCGCGGTCACCGACTTGCCGCAGCCGGACTCGCCCACCACGCCCAAGGTCTCGCCCGGGCGGATGACGTAGGACACCCCGTCCACCGACTTCGCCGTGCCGATGTCCGTGAAGAACCAGGTCTTCAGGTTCTCGAGCTCGAGCAGGACCTCGTCGTCGGTGTGCACGGTCACTTCCGCAGCTTCGGGTCGAGGGCGTCGCGGAGGCCCTCACCCACGAGGTTCAGGAGGGAGACGGTGATGAAGATCGCGAAGCCGGGCGCGAGGATCAGGTGCCACGCGCCGCTCTTGTAGCCCTCGTCCAGCGTCTGCCCCCAGGACGGGGCGGAGAGGTCGCCGAGGCCCAGGAAGGACAGGGTGGACTCCACGAGGATGGCCGACGCGACGCCGAAGGTCGCCGCCACCAGCACGGGGCCCAGCGCGTTGGGGAGGATCTGCTCGAAGATGATCCGCCGACGGGAGTAGCCGAGCGACACCGCGGCCGTGACGAAGTCGAGGTTCCGCAGCCGGAGGAACTCGCCGCGTACGAGGCGCGCGACGCCGGTCCATCTCACCAATCCGATGATCAGCATGATGTGGAAGATGCTCGGTTCTTCCAAGAACGCCACGAGGGTCAAGATCACGAAGAACGTGGGCAACGCCATCGTGATCTCGATCATCCGCTGGATGCCCATGTCCACGCGGCCGCCGAAGAACCCGGCGGTGGCTCCCAGGAGGATGCCGATCGTCACGTAGATGGCGACGGCGATGAACCCGATCGTGAGCGAGACCCGGGTGCCGAACAGGATGCGCACCGCCACGTCGCGCTTGCTGCGGTCCACGCCGAGGATGTGCTCGCTGCTGGGCCCCTCGAGGGACGGGAAGGTGGTCTGGCGGGCGTCGAACTTGAAGAGCGGGTACGTGGCCGACACCGCCTGCCCGTCCGCCTCCGCTTGGGCCTGCATCGTCGGGTAGTCGACGTACTCGGCTTCGTACGGCTTGGCGAGGATGGCGACGAACGAGATCGCGAAGACGCCGATCAGCGTCTGGCCGATGCGCCGCATCTTCGTCCGGCGCGGACGCTTCTCCGGCATCGTCTTGCCGAGCCGCTTCACGATCAGCAGGAAGGCGATCAGCAGAGGCAGGCCGAAGACCATCACCAGGTTGAAGAAGGTGTCGACCGGGTTCTCGTAGTAGCGGCGGTTGAAGAGGCCCTCGAACCACGGGAACGACGTGCCCTCGGCGGTCGTCCACACGAACGGGTGGGTCGAGCTCACCACCGGCGCGAAGATCGCCAGCAGGAACAAGAACGCGAGGGCGTAGAGGCTGAAGTACGAGACCTTGTTCTTCTTGAACTGGGTCCAGACGATGTCGAAGTACGTGAGATCGTCCGTGGGCACGGCGGTCGTGGGCGCCGCGACGCGCTCGGTGGGCGCCTCGGTCGGGTCCGGAGTCTCGTGGGTGCCTTCGGACATCAGTCGAACGTGATCCGGGGATCCACGAGCACGTACGCGAGGTCCGCGAGCAGCATCCCGACCAGCGTCAGCGAGGACGAGATCAAGAGGACGGCCATCACCGCGTTGTAATCGCGGATGGTGATGGAGTCGAACATGAAGAGGCCCATGCCCGGGATGCCGAAGATCACCTCGACCACGACCGAGCCGCCGATGAGCGTCGGCAGCAGCGTGGCGAGCAGCGTGATGATCGGGATCATCCCGTTCCGGGCCGCGTGCTTCATGATCACGATCGACTCGGGCAGGCCCTTGGCGCGGGCGGTGCGGATGTAGTCGGCGCGGATGACGTCCAGCAGGCCCGTCCGCGCGTAGCGGGACAGGACGGCGAGGGCCGCGTACGAGAGGCACAGGATGGGCAGGGCGATGTGCCACACCACGTCGCCGAGGTACTGCAGCGTGGTCATCTGAGACACGTCCAGGCTCTCGAACCCGGATGTCGGGAACGCTTGCCATGGTGTCCCGCGCGTGAGCAGGTTCAGCAGGAACACGCCCACGAAGAAGCTGGGCAGGCTGTACATCATGAACAGCACGACCGTGACGACGCGGTCGGCCGCCGAGTTCTGCTTCACCGCCGACCAGATGCCGAGCGGGACCGAGAGCAGGTACACGAGGATGACCGAGGTGAAGCTGAGCGTGATGGAGTACTTGAGCTTGCTCAGGACGGTCGCGAGCACCGGCCGCTTGTCCACGTGGGACACGCCGAAGTCGAGCTTCAGGAGGTTCTGCCAGTACTTCGCGAAGCGGGTGTCGAACAGCAGGATCGACACCTTCGTGCCCGTGCTCGAGTAGTCCCAGCGGTCGTGGTTGGTCTCGAACCACTCGACCCACTTGCCGCGGACGTCCAGCTCCTTCGCCTCGGAGTCGCTCGGCCCGAAGGTCCACTGACGGATGGTGTTGTTCTCCGCGTACAGCGCGTTGTTGATGACCTTCTCTTCGGGCGTCAGGCGCTTGCCGCTGTACTGGTTCAGGAGGGGCCGCTGGCCGCCCGACGCGAGGCGCAGGGCCGCGTAGCTCCGCACCCGTCGCTCGGGGTGGTTCTGGAGGATGTCCACGAGCGCCGGGATGGCGTACTTCCCCCAGTTGTCGATCTGCTCCTGGGCGTCGATGCGGTCGCCGGGGGACACGTCGCCCGCGAGGTTCACGTCGTTCTCGGCCACCGCGGTGACGTCCGCGACCGACAGGTTGAACCGCGTATTCAGCAGGATCGGCTTGTCGAGGTTGAACTGCTGCTTGAACAGCCGATACGACTCGTTCTGCTGGCCCGCCAGGTTGGCGCTCTGGCCCCCGTCGCCGGCGCCCAGGATGTCCGCGCCCGGGTTGCCCGGGGCGAAGTTCAGCACCACGAACACGAGCAGAGAGATCACGAAGAACGTGGGGATCATCAGCAGGATGCGCTTGATGATGTAACCGGCCACGTCTCTACCTCTTCGCGGGGGTTCGGGGCGGGATCAGGGCTGGGCCGCGCCCGCGAGGAACCACGGACGGGGGTTCATGTACGGCCGCGTCTTGGAGAACTCGACGTTCTTCAGCTCGGGCTGCCAGTAGACCTTGCGCTTGCGCGTGTAGAAGAAGGTGTACGGCTGCTCGTCGTAGGTGAGCTTGTGGAACGCGTGCGCGAGGCGGACGCGCTCGTCGTGGTCGAACTCACGCTGCAGCTTCTCGATGAGGACGTCCGCTTCGGGGTTGCGGAACCCGACGCGGTTGCTGCCCTTGGCGACGTCCGCCTGGCTGCTGTGCCAGATCTGATAGAAGTCCACTTGAGGGGAGCTGACCCAAGCCAGCGTCACCGCGTCGAAATCGCGGTCGTCGACCTTCTTCAGCAGGTTCGCCCAGTCCATCGGCCGGACCGTCATGGCCACGCCGACCTTCGCGAGGTCTTCCTTGTAGATGTTGCCGACGGTCTTGTACTCGTCCGAGCTCCCGTAGACGGTCAGGGTGAAGTCGAACTCGTGGACCTGTCCGTCGATCTCCTTGTCGCGGATGCCGTTGCCGTTGGTGTCGGTCCAGCCCGCCTCGTCCAGCAACGTCGCGGCCCGCTCCAGGTCGAACGGGATGGCCGGGATGCTCTTGTCGTAGAAGGGCAGGAAGTTGGGCATGGGGCCCGTGGTGCGGCTGCCGAGGTCCATGAAGACCTCCTTGAGCAGCAGGTCCGCGTTGAACGCGTGGGACATCGCCCAGCGCACGTTCTTGTCTCCGAACCAGGGCTTGTCCGCGTTCCAGCCGATGTAGAAGTAGCTGTGGGTCCAGAACTCGCCCGCCTGGAGGGTCCCGTCCTTGAACGGGGAGTCGGGCTCGCCGATGAGGACCTCGGACCGGTACTGCCCCGGCTGCAGCTGGCTCAGGTGCAGCTCGCCCGTCC
The DNA here is from genome assembly GCA_964620495.1 of uncultured Rickettsiales bacterium. Lineage (GTDB taxonomy): Bacteria > Myxococcota_A > UBA796 > UBA9615 > UBA9615 > CAZEKB01. The sequence continues at coordinate 55,899 of CAZUHI010000003.1, forward strand.
GCAGCTTCCGCGGCCAGGAGCTGTAGTCGCGCAGGATCGAGAAGACGACCTTCCCGTGCGCGTTGCCGCCCAGGGGGTAGCGCGGGTTGCGCTCGAGCTCGATGACCACGCCCGGCTCGTACCGCACGAACCGATAGGGGCCGCAGCCGATGGCGCGCGGGTTGTACCAGTGGTCCTGGACCCGCTGGCCGAGGATGGCGTCCTCGTAGGCCTCGCCGTCCTCGTCGAAGCCGTAGAGGAACTTCGGCATGGGGTAGAGGTTCTCGAGGATCATGTATTGGGAGAACTTCTTCTCCTTGAACTTGAGCTCGAAGGTGAAGTCGTCGACCGCTCGGTAGGACTCGAGGCCCTCGAAGTAGGACCGGAGGGGGGCCGCGCCGGAGACCTGCTCGTTCATGAGCATGTCCATCATGAAGACGACGTCGTGGGCCGTGACCTGGTGGTCGCCCTCGAGCCACGCGTAGCGCTCGTCGGCCATGTCCACCGCCGGTTCGTGCCAGTACACGTCCTTCCGGAGGTTGAAGACATACGTGAGATGATCGTCTGAAGTAGTCAACCTGTAAGCGAAATCGCCCGCGTATCGGCTCGGGTCTTCCCGGTACGGCTTGACGAGGAACATGCTGACGTAGTTCTGGATCTCGGTGACGTCCGCCCCGTTCTCCGCCACGAAGTTCAAGCCCTTGGGGTTGCTGCCGAACTTGAGGTTGAGCACGTCGCCCTGCTGCGCGTTCGAGGGCAGGTACGGCGAGTCCCGGACCAGGAGGTTCGCCGAGTCGTTGTACGCGGCGGCGATGTAGTCGGGCTCGGGGACGGGGTGGATGCCGCCCGTCGGGGCGCCCATGGTCCCGGTGGAGGCGTTGCTGCCCTTGACGACCACGCCCTCGGCGAGCTGCTTCTCCATGTCGCCGACGCGCTGCCCCAGCTCGATCTGGTTGCGCTCGATTCGCTCGGACTGCCAGACGTTGACCGCGGTCACGACCAGCAGGAGGGCCAGGAGCCCCAGCCCGATGAGACTTCTGAAGAACCCCTTGGTCATTTGTGCCTCGTGGTGATCGCAGGTCCGTCCGCGAACGGGGAACAGTACTCCGCCCCAAGGAGCGGTGTCAAAGCGCGACGGCGCGGCATCAGTCGACGTCCGAGAGGGCCCGCAGCGAGGCCGCCGAATCCTCCGGGCGGGTGGGGTTGATGTAGGTCCCCGCGCCCCACTCGAAGCCCGCCAGGGGGACGAGGCGCGGGACGACGTCCAGGTGCCAGTGGGAGGCCCCCGCGTCGGCGCCCCGGGGGGCGGTCTGGACGACGAGGGTGTAGGCGGGGTCGTCCAGGGCCACCCGGATCCGGCGCAGCACCGTGCCCAGGAGCGAGGCGCAGCCGCGGAGGGCGTCGTCGTCCGCGTGCTCGAAGCGGGGCGCGTGAGCGACGGGCGTGATCGTCGTCTCGAAGGGCACGCGCGCGGCGAACGGCGCGACCGCCAGGACCCCGCCGCGCTCGCCGACCACCCGCGCGCCCGTGCGTCGGGCCTCGGCCACGGCGTCGCATCGCAGACAGCGTCCGGTGCCTGCGTGGTGGGCCTCCGCGCGACGGGCCATGGCGTCGGGCAGCGGCGGGACCATCGGCGTGGCGACGACCTGGCTGTGGGGGTGAGCGAGGGTGGCCCCGGCCGCCGCTTCGTGGTTCTTGTAGACGAGCACGTGCGCGAGCCGGGCGTCCCGCAGGAGATCCCCGACCCGCTGCCGCCAGGCGGCGAGCACCGCGAACAGCGCGTCGTCGCTCAGGTCGGCGAACGCCGCGTCGTGGTCCGCGGTCTCGATCACGACCTCGTGCGCCCCGAGGCCGGTGCGCCCCTGGACGACCGCGGCCCCGAAGGGCTCCCCGGACGCCTCCACCGCGAGGGCCGGGAAGCGGTTGGCGACCACCCGAACCCCCTCGTGTCGTGCGATCACGGGGCCGGTGCGCGCCTCGTTGCCGGGGCAGAACGGGCAGTCCTCGGGGGCGACCCGGGGGAGCCGCGGCGGTGGGGCGAGGGGCAGGGGACGTCGCGCGCGCTCGTCGGCGACGACGACCCAGCGGCCCGTGAAGGGATCGGTGCGCAGCTCGGACACGACTACTCGTAGGTCAGGGACAGCGCGCGGATGCCGAACTGGGGGATCCAGTGGCTGTGCGCGCGGTAGTCCTCGGCCCAGTACTCCGGGCGGTCCAGGTGGGTCACGACGTGGTCGACGTACAGCGATCGCCAGGCCGTGTCGCCGGTCGCGTCGTAGAGGGACCACAGCCCCCACGCGCGGCTGAAGTTCAGGCCCGCGCCGTGATCCGTCGTGGGGTCGTCCACGACCTGCAGGTCCGGCACCCCCTGGGTGTCGATCTGTTCGAGCCAGGTGTCCCGCGCGGCGCCCACCGGGAGGAGCGCGTCGAGCGCCATCATCCGGTGGAGGCACGGCGGGAAGAACTGCACCGTGTGATCGGCCTCGTCCGCGACCAGGCAGACGTCGCCCAGCGGGAGCCAGATGTCGATCGCGCGGTCGACGAGCCGCTCCGCGAGGGTGACGTCCCCCACGTGCTCGGCCCACCGCCAGAGCCCCAGGAGGGCCCAGGAGGCGTTCCCGTAGGCGTCGTTGAAGACCTGCTGGATCAGCGCGTCGTCTTCGAGGCCGAAGAGCCAGATCCCGAGGTCGGTGGCGACGGTCTGCGCGAGGGGCGCCAGGTCGTCCCGGCCCGCGGCCTCCCGCTCCCGGGCGAGGTCCAAGAACCACGAGTACCCGTACGGGATCTCCCATCCCAGGGCGTTCTGGTCGAGGTCGGCGAGCTCCCCTGCCACGGCCGCCGCGTCGAGCACCGCGTCGGCGGCGTCGAGGTAGGAGTCGTCCTCGAGCAGGCGCGCGAGGACGTGCAGCGCCCAGGTCCCGTGCACCGAGGAGTGCCAGTCGATGCAGCCGTGGAACGCGGGGTGGTCGGTGTCGACGCGGGCCACGCAGTCGACCACCGGCTCGCCGAGGTCGATCAGGGCCTGATCGCGGCGGTCGAGCAGGTCCTCCCAGTCGTCGTCGTCCCCGGCGTCGTCGTCGTCCACGGTGTCGTCGTCGTCCAGGAGTCCGCTCTCCGGGCAGCCCGCCGCGAGCACCGCGATCGCGAGGATGATCCTCCTCATGCGGTCCACGCGGGGAGGCCGGCAGGTGCGTGCAGGGTCGCCGGACCGCGGGCCGGGACCCGGACGACCGAGCCGTCGCCGCCGCGGAGGACCAGGCGCAGGGTCGCGCCCTCCGGGGGGCGCGGGAGGGCGGCCTCCCAGACGGCCCCGCAGGCCGCCCGCGTGGTGGACGGGTCGAGGGCCTGGTCGTCGATCTCGATGTCGACCGTCCCGCCCGCCAGGGCCTGCTCCATTCGCCCCTCCCGGGGGAGCAGCCGCACGAAGAGCCGCTCGTCGCTCCAGCCGTACTGCAGCTCGCGGACCGGGCCGTCCGTGCAGCCGTGCATGGCGCCGTCCTCGTGCCCCTCGGGGAGGCGGGCGGCTCCGTACCAGGAGAAGTGCCCGCGGCTCTCCCCGTCCACGCGGGGGCGGATCGGCGCGAAGGGCACGTCCACGACCGGGGGCGGCGGCGGCCTGCGGGCGACGCTCACGGCGTCCACGTCCGGGGGCGGGTCCATCCCCAGCGCGGTGTACACGGACGCGACGTGCGCCCGAAACAGGGCGTCGAACTCCCGCTTCCAGGGGGTCGGGTGGTCGTCGCCCAGCCACCAGAACCAGTCGGATCCCTCGGCCCGGAGCAGCCGGTCGTGCGCCTCCGCGGCCCGGGCCGGCTCCACGCCCTCCCCCAGGGCGGCCTCCATGGCGTCCGCCGCCGCGGCGAGACGTCGCCACGCCGCGTTCTTCTCGGGGTGACCCGCCCAGGTGTCCAGATCGCCGCGGATCCAGCTGCCCGGGGCGAGGCGCTCGAGCCGACCCGTGAGGCCCGCGACGTCGGCGGCCGCCAGGGCCTCGGACGGGGTGACGGCGTCGATGTCCTCGGCGGCCCCGAGCGCGTCCACCAAGGCGGTGAGGAACGGCTCCCCCCCGCCTTCGTAGTGCTCCCAGCAGTTCTCTCCGTCGAGGAAGACGCAGACCGTCGCGGGGCCGTCCGTCGCCGCGGCCTTGCGGCGCACGCCCGCGAGGAAGTCGGCCACCGCCTCGTGGGCGGGCATGCCCGCGTAGACGAACCCGATGCGGTCGGAGAGCTCGGTGTCGCGGAAGAAGAGCGCGGGCCCCTCGCCTCGGACCCGCCAGGGCCGCAGGGGGTCTCGGTCGTCCGTTCGCCCGAGCGACTTCGCCAGGATGGCGCGGTCCGTCGCGAGCCAGGCCAGGTCGGGGGCGCCCGCGCGGACGGCGGCCAGGGCGGCCTCGGACACGGAGCCCTCACTTGGCCACATGCCGACGACGGGGCGGCCGAGGGCGGCGCCGGCGCGCGCGACTCCCCGACGGACCTGCAGCGCGGCGTCCTCGGGCCTGCGGAACGAGATGCCCTCCACGGAGCAGCCCGGGCGGGCCTCCTCGGCCGATCGGAGATCGCAGAGCAGGGGCAGGATCGGGTGGTTGTACGGGGTGGTGGAGAACTCGACGGTCCCGGTCGCGGCGACGCGCGCCCACTCCGAGGGGGTGACCCGGGCGCGCCCCGCGACGATCGCGAGCAGCGTCTCGATGTCGGCCGACGTGAACCCCCCGTCGCGGGCGATCAGCACGGCGATCCGGGGGTCCCGACGGAGGAGCGGGCCGGTCCACGCCAGGTGGAGCAGGACCGCCAGGTCGAGGAGCTCCGCGTGGGTCCCGTCGCCCCCCGCCAGGCGGTCGCACAGGCGGGCGAGGGTGCTCGACTCGGGCAGCATCCGCCCGTAGGGGAGCGTGGTCGCCGATCGCACGAGCAGGTCGCGCTGCTCGAGGCTCGCGGCCCCCGAGGCAGCCGCCCGGGCCGCGTCGACCAGGGGGTCGGTCCCGCCCGCGCCGATGTCGTCGAGTTGATCGAGGAGCACCGGCACGACGTTCACCGCCATCCGCACGTCGGGGCGGCGCGCGAGCAGCTCCACGATGTCGACGTAGTCCTTCGCGGCGTGCAGCCGGGTCCACGGCATCGCGGCCCTCGAGCGGTCCGTCGCGAGGCGGTAGTCCGGCTGGTGCATGTGCCACAGCAGGACGAGCCGGATCGGCGCGGTCAGCGGACGGGACATGGGAACGTGCGTACCTCGCGGATGGACTCCGCGTCCAGCAGAAGCATGAGGAGGCGGTCGAGGCCCAAGGCGTTGCCCGAGCACGGGGGGAGGCCTCCCGCGGCGTCCAGGGCGGCGAGCAGCTCGTCGTCGGCGGGGGACGGGGCCGCGCCTGCCGCCTCCCGGGCCGCGTTCTCGGCGGCGAAGCGGGCGCGGTGCTCGTCGGGATCGGTGAGCTCCCAGTACCCGTTGCAGAGCTCGACGCCGCACGCGAACAGCTCGAACCGCGCCGCCCGGTCCCCGTCGGGCCCCGGGACCACGCGCGCCAGCGAGGCGCGGCCTTTGGGCCAGTCGGTCACGAACACGGGGACGCCGACGCCGAGCTTCGGGGCCACCACCGCGCCCAGCAGCAGATCGAGCATCTCGTCGCGGGTCGCCGTGCGCGGGGGTCGCACCCCCGCCGCGCGCAGCATCCGCCCCATGCGGCGCTCGTCGTCCTCGAACGGGTCGATGCCCGCGTGTTCGTCGAACGCCTCGGCGAAGGTCACCCGGCGGAACGGGCCCGCGGTGGGCGCCTCACGTCCGCGAAACCGAAGGACGGCCCCCGCGTGCTCCGCGGCGAGCTCGCGCACGAGGCGCTCCGTGTCGTCCATGAGCTCGTCGGCGTCGGCGTCGACCCGGTACCACTCGAGCATCGTGAACTCGGGCTCGTGCAGGTCGCCGACCTCGCCGTCCCGCCAGGCCTTGCCGATCTGGTGGATCGAGCCCACGCCTTCGCAGAGCAGCCGCTTCATGTGCAGCTCGGGGCTGGTCACCAGCGCCCGTCGGATCGGGTCCGAGCCGCGGCCGCCCGGGCGCAGCTCCACGGGGACGCCGTCGAGGTGGGCGTCCACCCCGGGACACGCGACGATGGCCGGGGTCTCGACCTCGAGGGAGCCCGTGGCCTCGAAGAACCGACGCACGTCGGCCAAGACCCGCGCGCGGACGCGCAGCCGGTGAAGACGCTCGGTCATGAACCCTTGGGGGGAGACCCGGCGCTACTTGTTGACGCGCTCGGAGTACTTGCCGCTGGAGGTGTCGATCTTGATCCAGTCGCCCTCGTTGATGAACAGCGGGACGTTCACCGTGGCGCCGGTGCTCACGGTCGCCGGCTTCGACGCCCCCTGGGCCGTGTTGCCGCGCTCCCCGGGGTCGCACTGGGTGATCTGCAGCACCACGGCCTTCGGCAGGTCGCAGGAGAGCGCGCGGCCCTTCCAGAAGAGGACCTGCGTCTCCATGTTCTCCGCCATCCACTTCCAGGAGTCGCCCAGGTTCTCCTTGGGGATCATGATCTGGTCGTAGGTCTCGTTGTCCATGAAGTGGAAGTCTTCGCCCTCGTTGTAGAGGTACTGGCAGCTCTTCTGCTCCACGTCCGCCGGGCTGACCTTGTCGGACGCCTTGAACGTGCGCTCGATGGTGTTGCCCGTGAGGAAGTTGCGGATGCGCACGCGCGTGAAGGCGGAGCCCTTGCCGGGCTTCACGAAGTCGGCGTCGATGATCACCCAAGGTTGGCCGTCGATCTCGACCTTGACGCCCTTGCGGAGGTCCACGTGACTGAGCATGGCCATGATTTCGTACTCCCGATCAGGCCCGCCGGCGGCGACGGGCGGCGGAAAGATACACGAACAACCCGACGAGGCACGGGCCGACCGCCGAGGCGCTCGCGACGGCCGTGGTGCAGCCGCAATCGTCCTCGCGCGGCGGGATGTAGGGGTTGCGGTCCACCGCGTCGTCGTCGTCGGCTCCGTCGTCGTCGTCGGCCACGTCGTCGTCGTCCCCGCCGCACTCCTCGTCGACCAGGTGGTCGCAGTCCTCGTCCGTGCCCTCGCAGCCCTTCTCCCGCCCGGGGTGGCGCGCGGGGTTCGCGTCGTCGCAGTCGCCCAGGAGGGGGTTCCAGCCGTCCCCGTCCTGGTCCACGTCTTCCCAGGTCCCGCCGTCGGGCCCGCCGAAGGCCCCCAGGTCCGGGCGTGAGCCGTCGGGATCGGGGGGCGCCGCGGCGTCCCCGGCGTCGCGGAGGGGGCTCTGGGCGCCGAGCTCGAGGCGGTCGTCGTAGTCGTCGCCGGCGGTGAAGTCGACGAAGGACGGGTTGACCGACACGTTCCCGACCGTGCCGGTGAGGTCCGCCAGGTCCCCGGCGTAGGGGGATCCGTCCGGCACGAAGACGTTGGACCAACGCAGGGACGTGACCGCCCCGGCGCCTGCCGAGATGCCGTCGCCGCGCTCGGGGAAGGCGACGATGCCGTGCAGCATCGACAAGGAGCCGTCGCCGGTGACGCGCAGGTCGGCGCCCTCGTCGCTGCGGTTGCCCGCGAGGGTCACGTGGGTGAGGTCGAGGGACCCGCTGAGCACGTGGGCGGTGGCCCCCGCGTCGGCGCGGTTGTGCACGAACAACGAGCTGCTCACCCGCGAGATGCCGCTCCCCTCGACCCGGATCGCGCCCCCCTCCCGCTGGGCCCGGTTGCCGTCGAAGAGGGTCGTGCGCACCACCACGTCGGCGCCCAGGAGGTAGAGCGCGCCGCCGAAGCCCCCGGCCCCGCCCTCCGCGCGGTTCGCCACGAAGCGGGAGCGCACGAAGGTCGGCGACGCGTCCTCCACGAGCGCGCCCGCGCCGAACTCCGCCGTGTTGCCCGCCACCACGCACCGGTCGCAGGTGCCCACCGCCGCGCCGTCGATGCGCAGCCCGCCGCCCCCCGCCGCGGACGTGGCCCGGTTGTCCGCGACGAAGGTCCGCGCGAGGCTGAAGTCCACCCCCGAGAACCGGGCCCCGCCGCCGCGATCCGCCGAGTTGTCGACGATTCGCCCGGCCGTCACGGAGAGGGTGCCCCCCCCGAGCGCGCGCAGGCCGCCCGCGCCCTCGTTGGCGCGGTTGCCCGTGATCTCGAGGGTCGTGAAGGAGTTGAGGCCGGGGGTGCCGTCCCCCGCGACGTGCAGGCCGCCCGTCCGCTCGGCGACGGCGTCCGTGATCACGACCTCCGTGGCCGTCACGCTCGTGGACTGGAGGAACGCGCCGCCCCCGGTCCGGGCGGTGGTCTCGGTGATCGTGATGCGCTCGAAGGTGGGCGCGCCCCCCAGGACGTAGATGCCGCCGCCCAACCCCCACTCGTCGCCGTCGGCCTCGGCGGTGGTGTCGAAGATGGCGACGTCCTCCACCCTCGACTCCGACGCGACCAGCTGAAGGCCGCCGCCGAGCCGGGCGGAGCACTCGAACAGGACGAGGTCGCGCAGGGTGGGGGAGCTGCCCTCGATGTGCACGCAGCCGCCGGGCCGCGCGGGATCGGCGCGGGAGTCGCCGCCCGTCACGCTGAACCCGTCGAACACGGTGGAGGCCCCCGCGAGGGGCCCGACGATCACGACCGGGCCGCTCCCCGTCCCCACGAGCTGCGTGGTCTTCGGCCCGCCGTCTCCCCGCACGATGATGGACTTCGTGAGGAAGTCGATGTTTTCCTCATAAGTACCTGGTGCCACGAGGATTTCATCCCCGTTGGAGGCGGCGTCGATGGCTGCCTGGATCGTCGTGAAGTCGTTGCCGGCCAGGTCGCCCACGGTGAGGGTGTCGGCCTGCGCGGACGGCGCGACGAGGGTCGCGAGGGCGGCTCCGAAGCCCGCCAGGCACACCGCGCGGATCGGTTGACGTCGGCAGGACATGGGGAGCACTCTCGCACGCCCCCCGCCGGTCGTGCTCGGAGTTCCCATGCGCCTCGCCCTCCCCCTCGTCGCCTTCGTCCTCGCCTCGGGGTGCGGTCGCGACGCGCCGAAGCCGCCTCACAAGGAGCACAGCCTCGCGGACATCCCCGCCGGGCCGAAGATCGTGGTCACGGGCACGAACCCGACCCCCGCGCCCGTGGGCACCGACGCGCTCGACGCCGACGATCCCGACGCCCCGGCCGCCGATCTCGCGAGCGCCGACCGCGTGCTCGTCGCGGACCTGCAGGGCGACGGGGAGCCGGAGGTCTTCGTGGCCTCGGGCAACGAGGTGCGGTGGGGCGAGTGGCCGGCGGGGGCGGCGGCGCCGACCCTGAACGGACGCCACGTGGGCAAGGGGATGCTGCAGCGGTGGATGGCCCACGACCTCGACGGCGACGGCAAGGACGAGGTCGTCATGGCCTTCGGCATGGGGAGGGGCTTCGCCCACGCGGCCCTGCGGGTCGATCTGCTGCGCTCCGCGGAGGGGGGCACGATCGCCCTGCCGCTGTGGAAGCACGAGGGGCCCCGGACCCAGGTGACCGCGATCCAGCCGTGGCCGAAAAAGGATGGAACCTTCGATATTTACGTCGCCGCCTTCGAGGATCGCTTTCATGTTGTCGGGGGCGTCCTGCCGCGGGACGGGACGGCGCCCCCGGCTTGGGTGGACGGCCACCGCCTGCGCATGGGGATGTACCGCGCGGTGGGCGACTTCGACGGGGACGGGGAGGTCGAGACGGCCATCGGGCGTCTGTACGGCGACGAGAAGGGCGCGGACGGAGACCTGCGCGTCGTCCACCACGACGGGACCGTGGACATGGTCCCGGTCCTCCGCGGCGTGCGCGCGGTCGGGAGCGGCGACGTCGACGGCGACGGGCGCGTCGAGCTGCTGTTCGGAGACGGGTGGCACAAGAACTACGGGAAGCTGGCTCGGTACCGCCCGAGCGTGCTCCGCTGGTCCGGCGGCTGGGAGACCGAGCTGATCGAGGAGTCGGCCGAGCAGTACGCCGTCGAGCAGATCGGCGTCGTGGGCGGGGCGGTGGTCGCGGGCGGGAACCTGCGGGTGACGGCCTACACCAAGGGCGAGTCGGGGTGGACCGCCGGGGCCCGGGCGAACACCGCGTCCACCGGCACCTGGGCCGCGGCCGGGACCGACCTGATCGTGGGCGGCAAGGCCGTCGGTCGGGCCCCCCTGAGGCCTCCCGCGCCCGCGCCCTAGCGGATGTCGCGGCGCTGGAAGATCAGCAGCGCGAAGACGAGCATGCCGAGGCTGTAGCCGAGGGTCCGCCCGAGGTCGGGGAGGCCGTCGGTCAGCGTGGTGAGCGTGCCGTGGTGCGAGTAGAGGTCGCGGGACGCCCACAGCGTCCACCCCTGGAGGGTCTCCGCCGTGGCCGCCGACGCGAGCTCGGTCTGGGCCCAAGCCCACAGGATGGCGGTGACGCCCGCGTCCGCCACGAGCACCAACAGGCTGCCCGCGAGGGTGAGCAGCGGCGACTTCGTGAGGGCGGCGACGAGGGCGGCGCAGGCGAGCGCCGGGAGCATGATCGCGGTGGCGAGGACCGCGCCGTAGACGATGCGGAGGGTCTTGCCGCCGGTGCCGTCGACGTCCGCCATCCACTGGGCGGCCTGGATCGGGAACTTCGTGGCGTCCCCGTCGAACCCGAAGACGACCATGCCCAGCGCGGCGCCCGTGACGAGCGCGAGCAGGATCGAGGCGAAGGCGACCCCGGTGCCGAGCACGGCCTTCGCGAGGAACAGCTCGGCGCGGCGCACGGGGCGGGCGAGGATCATCGCGGCGGTGCCGATCGAGAGGTCCTCGGCCCACAGGATCGCGAAGAGGATCAACAGGATCAGCCCGTTCAGCGGGTAGCTGGCGAGGCCCACGGACACGTCGGCAGCGAGCAGCCAGTCGAGGCCGTCGCTGCTGCCCTCCTGCATCTGGTCGGCGGCCGCGCCCATGGCGTAGAGCAGCGCGACCGCGGCCGCGCCGTGGAGGAGCCCGAACACCAGGACGGCCCACACGAGCCCGCGTCCCTGCACCTTGCGCCACTCGGCGCCGATCATCCGCAGCATCCTCATCGGATCTGTCCTCCCCCCGCGGTCAGCCGCAGGAAGCAGTCCTCGAGGGACTCGCCCGACTCGATGAGCTCGTCCACCCGCCCGTCGGCGACCTTGCGGCCCTCCTGGATGATGCCGACCTCGTCGCACAGCAGCTCGACCTCCGCGAGGAGGTGAGAGGACACGAAGACGGTGAGGCCGCGCTCGGTCTGCATCGACCGAATGAGCTCGCGCACCTCCTTCATGCCCGCCGGGTCCAGGCCGTTGGTGGGCTCGTCGAGCAACAGCAGCTTGGGGCGGCTCAGGAGGGCCTGGGCGATGCCGAGTCGCTGCTTCATGCCGAGGCTGTAGGTCTTCACGCGGTCCTCGGCGCGATCGGCGAGGCGGACGAGCGCGAGCAGCTCGCGGAGCTCGTCGTCGGACGCCTCCGGGCCGTAGGAGGCGAGGATGCGGAGGTTCTCCATCCCGGACAGGTACTCGTAGAACCGCGGCCCCTCGACGATGCCGCCGAGGTGGCGACGTCCGGCGATCGGGTCGTCGTCGCCGAACAGGCGCACCGTGCCCGCGTCTCGGCTGATGAGCCCCAGGATCATGCGCATGGTCGTGGTCTTGCCGGCCCCGTTGGGGCCCAGGAAGCCGTAGATGCAGCCCGGACGGACCTGGAGATCGAGGTCCGCCACGACGGCCTTGCCGCTGTAGGACTTCGTGAGGCCCCGGGTCTCCAGGGCGAGAGTGTCGGTCACGGGTCCTCCTCGAGCAGGCCCACGAGGGTGTCGATCAGGAGTCGGTTCAGGGCGCCCGCTTCGCTCGGGGCCCACCGGATGGTGCGGGCCTGGTCGAGCCGCCAGGCCGTGTCGGGGGCGTTGTCGTTGAGGCGCGTGGACGGGGTGGCGCCGCGCGTGGCGGCCGCGATCAGCGCGAGGGCCCCGTCCACGCCTCCGGGCCCGGACGCGTGGTCCTGCTCCGCCTGGATGCGGATGTATCGGCAGGGGACCTGGGCGATCCAGGCGGTGGGCTCTCGGCGGGCCCAGAAGGCGTCGGCGTCCCGCGCCAGGGCCGTGCGCGCGGCGGGGGGGAGGGGACCGCCGCGGAGGATGGCGCCCCGGTCCGCCGGGCCCTCCCAGTCCAGCAGGAAGCGGACGCGGAGGTGGCCTCTGTGGCGGGCGAGCACCGGCGCCGCGAGGGCGAGCCCCATGGAGAAGGTGGCCACGCCGATGGCGCCGGGGCGGACATTGCGCAGGCTCTGGACGAACTCCAGGACCGCGCGGAACGAGTCCTGGCCCTCGGATCCGCAGAAGTCGTCGTGCCCCCAGGACCTGCCTCGCCCCACCGGGTCGAAGTGCACCGTGCGGACGCCGCGCACGGCGGTCTCCTCGGCCCCGAGCACGTAGTACTCGCCGCAGAACACCGAGCCCGGCTTGTCGCGCCCGGGCACGAGGACGAGGGCGGGCCGCGGCTGATCGTCGTCGGGTTCGTGCACGTGCACGTGGACGCGGTACCCGGCCGCCGTGGTCAGCCAGTGGTGGGAGCGACGGGTGGGGTGGCCGGACGCCCGCGCGCGCTGCAGGGCCAGCCGACGGCGGGGAAGGGCCCGCGCCACGGCGAACGCCCGACGGAGCCGGCTGGCGTCGACGCCGGAGGCGCTCACACGCGTCCGGAGAGGGCTTCGGGGAGGCGTCGGTAGATGCCGCCGAAGCCGCCGTTGCTCAGGATCAGCACGACGTCCCCCGATCTCGCCTCGGCGGCGAGCGTCGCGACGATCTCGTCCACCCCGCCCGTCGTCCGCGCCTGCACGCCGCCCTCGCGCACGTCCGAAACGAGCACGTCGACCGAGAAACGCTCCGCCGGGTCGGCCACCTTCTCCGGCCGGTCCACCGGCGCCACCAGCAGCTGGTCCGTGCCGTCGAACGCGCGGCCGTAGTCGGCCTGGAAGATGTTGCGGCGGGTCGTGTTGGTGCGGGGCTCGAAGACCGTCCACAGGCGGCGGTCGGCGCCGAAGCGGAGCCGGGTGGCCTCGATCGTCGCCTTGACGGCCGTGGGGTGGTGGGCGAAGTCGTCGATGAGGGTGACGCCCTCGACCTCGCCGAAGATCGTCTGGCGTCGCTTCACCCCCGCGTAGGCCGCGAGGGCGTCGGCGATGTCCGGCGCCGCGAACCCGCGACGGACGAGCACGCCGACGACGGCGGTCAAGTTGGCGAGGTTGTGCTCCCCCACGAGCATGCAGCGGAAGGTCCCCACGGGCTCGCCCGCCAACGTGACGGTGAAGGTCATCCCGTCGGGGCCCGCGTCCACGACCTCGGCCTGCCAGGACGCCCGCGCATCCCCCCGCGTCGAGTAGTACTCCACGGCGCAGCGGCCCTCGTCCGCGATCGGCGGCACGTGCTCGCCGTCGGCGCAGGCCAGCAGGACGCCGTCCTCGGGGATGAGCGCCACGAACGAGCGGAACGCGTCGCGCACGTGGTCCAGGTCCCGGTAGATGTCCGCGTGGTCGAACTCGACCGACGTGATGACCGCTGTCCGGGGGCGGTAGTGGACGAACTTCGGGACCTTGTCGAAGTAGGCCGTGTCGTACTCGTCGCCTTCGACGACGAAGTGCGCGCCGGGGCGCCCCACGCGGTAGTTGCGGCCGAAGTTCTCGAGCACGCCGCCCACGAGGAAGCCGGGGTCGTCGCCCAGGTGGTGCAGGCAGTGGGCGAGGATGGAGCTGGTCGTCGTCTTGCCGTGGGTGCCGGCAACCACGACGGGGTGGCGCTGAGCCAGGAACAGCGCGCCGAGCGTCTCGGGGAAGGACGCGTAGTCGAGGTCCCGCTCGCGCATGGCGACGGCCTCGGGGTTGGGCGAGCTGATGGCGTTCCCGACGATCACGAGGTCGGGATCGTGGTCCAGGTTCTCCGCCTTGAAGCCCTCCATGAGCGCGATGCCGGCCTTCTCGAGCTGGGTCGACATGGGGGGGTACACGCCCGCGTCGGAGCCCGTCACGCGGTAGCCGGCCTCCTGGAGCAGGCCCGCGTAGGCGCCCATCGCCGTCCCGCAGATGGCCATGAGGTGGATGGTCTCGATCGAGTCCGGGTCGGGGATCCGGTGGGGCATCGTCGTCCTGTGCAGAGGGGGGCGTGAAGACCGGCGGAGAGTATCAGCGCGCGTAGGTGTAGAGGGCCTGGAGGATCCGCGCTCCGGCCCGTGCGACGCCGCGCCAGTTGCCGCTGATCTTCGAGTCGCCCGCGACGCGGTTTCGATACACGACGGGCACCTCGACGATGCGCAGCCCGGCCCGCGCGGCCTTGCACGCCATCTCCACGTTCCAGCCCCAGGTCGGATCGACCATGTCGAGGGCGAGCAGCGCGTCCATCCGGATCGCGCGCATGGGCCCCATGTCCGTCAAGGCGGTGCCGAACCGCGCGTTGATCACGACCGTCTGGAGCCGATTGCCCCAGACCTGCACAGGGGTGAGGGCGCCCGGCTCGGCGCCGCCGCGGGTGCGCGTGGACAGCACGAAGTCCGCCTCGCCGCGCTCGATGCGGCCCACGAAGCCTGTGAGGGCGACGGGGTCGTCGGCGTGATCGGCGTCCAGGATCACGAGGACGTCGGGCCGAGGCTCGCTCGTCGCGCAGTGACGGATGCCGGCCGCGCACGCCGATCCGTATCCCTTGGTCGCCTCCTCGACGACCTCCGCGCCGCCTTCGCGCGCGACCTCGCGGGTGCGGTCTCGGCTGCCGTTGTCGACGACCACCACGCGCGCCTCGAGGGCCTCCGGGATCGCCTCCAGGACGGCCGGCAGAGACCCCTCTTCGTCGAGGGCCGGGATGACGATCGCCACGCGCACGGTCGACGAGTGTAGTGAGGGGTTGAAGCGGGCGCTTCTATGAACTAGGAAAGGGGAGGCGTCCGCGTCGCGGAGGCCCTCGTTTGTCCGGAGTTCGCCGCATGCCCCCCTCTGTCGTCCGCTCCCTCGCCCTCATCGCGACGTTTCTGCTGCCCGTCTCGGCGGTGGCCCTCGACAAGGACGACCCGTTCGAGATGGTCGCGAAGCCCGTGGCAGGCCCCGTCGAGGCCGGCTCCGAGACGACGCTGCGGGTCGAGTACCGGGTCTTCAGCGAGGACTACTTCATCTACCGGGAGCGCTCCGAGATCCTCGTCGACGACGCCGCCGGACTCACGATCGGTGAGGCGAAGTTCCCGAAGGGCAAGGTCAAGTA
The DNA here is from genome assembly GCA_964620495.1 of uncultured Rickettsiales bacterium. GTDB lineage: Bacteria > Myxococcota_A > UBA796 > UBA9615 > UBA9615 > CAZEKB01. The sequence goes on from CAZUHI010000003.1 coordinate 71,042, forward strand.
CGACAAGATCTCCGAGGAGGACAAGGAGATCTTCCGCGAGACGTTCCTCGTGGACGTGCCCGTCACCGTGCCCGCCGACGCGGCCCCCGGCGTACACACCGTCAAGCTCGCGGCGAAGCTCCAGGGCTGCAACATCCCCGAGAACTACTGCCTCTTCCCGGAGACCAGCGACGCCCTGATCTACGCGCTGCAGGTCGGCTCCGAGACCGGGCCCGCGGCCGTCGCTCCGGTGGAAGAAGGCGGCGGCGGCGCTGGGGAGCCCTCGGAGGCCGGCGAAGGCGACGGGGCCGTGGACGCCGAGCCCGCCGAGCGAGGGGCGGCGGCCGGGCTCGCGACGATCCAGGCGCCCGAGTACGACGGGACGCCGTCCAGCGAGGCGTGCGCGGGCACCGCCGGGGATCGTGGTGCGTCGGGGGCGGCCGCGGGGGCGTGGGCCACCGACCTCATCTCGGGCAGCGCCGGAAGCTCCTTCTTCTTCTTCCTCTTCCTGGTGTTCCTGGGCGGCATCGCGAGCAGCCTCACGCCGTGCGTCTACCCGATGATCCCCATCACCATCGCCGTCATCGGCGCGTCCGGGGACCAGGGCCGCATGCGCGCGTTCCTGATGTCGGTCGTGTACGTGGCGGGCATCTGCGCGACGTACACCATCCTCGGGTTCGTCGTCGGCAGCTCCGGCGGGATGTTCGGGAGCATGCTCCAGAGCGCGTGGGTCATCGTGGGCGTGGCGGCCGTCTTCGGGCTGCTGTCCCTGGCGATGTTCGGCGTGTACGAGTTCGCGCTCCCGGAGTCGGTGACCACCAAGGCGTCCCAGGCGGGCGGCGGCGGCTTCGTCGGCGCCTTCATCGTGGGCACCGTGGCGGGCATCGTCGCGGCGCCGTGCACGGGCCCCGTCGTGGCGTTCCTGCTCGTCGAGATCGCGAACCGGTTCACGCCCGCGCAGGGCATCCTCGTGATGCTCTCCTACTCGCTGGGCCTCGGGATGCTCTTCCTGGCCGTGGGCACCTTCTCCGGCGTCCTCGCCGCCATGCCGCGCTCCGGCGCGTGGATGGTCGAGGTGAAGCACGTGTTCGGGGTCGTCATGTTGGCCGCGGCGGCCTACTACCTCGACCAGGTCCTCCCGGCCGAGGTGATGCCGTTCCTGTGGGCCGCGATCGTCGTCGGCGGCGCCTTCGTGATCGGGGGACGCGTCGCGATCTTCAAGGGGCCGCGGTCCCCGAAGCGCCTCGCCGGCGCCCTCGCCCTGCTCGCCCTCGGCGGGTTCGTGATCTTCGAGCCCGCGCCGGACGAGCCGACGGTGCGCGTCGAGTGGTCGGACGACGAGGGCGAGGGGCTCACGACGGCGGCCAGCGAGGATCGGCCCGTCATCTTGGACTTCACCGCCGACTGGTGCGCCGCCTGCAAGGAGCTGGAGCACCTGACCTACACGGATCCGGCGGTCGTCTCCTGCGCGGCCGACTTCGTGCCCGTGATGGTCGACGGCACCGAGGACACCCCGATGTTCAGCGACCTGCGCGAAAAGTACGGCTTCCAGGGCCTCCCGGCGGTCTACTTCATCTGCCCCGGCGGCGAGGTCGTCGAGAACCTCACGCTCAAGGGCTTCGAGCCCGCGGACACGTTCCTGGCGAAGATGAACCGGGCCCTCAAGGCCTGCGAAGGCGTCAAGACGGCCGCGCTGTAGGAGTTCCAGCTCCCATCGCGAGCCTCAGCCCCGCTCAGTCGGGGCAGCCGTCCTCGTCGTCCCGCCCGTTCTTGGTCTCGGGATCCATGGGACAGAAGTCGTTGGTGTCGGGGATGCCGTCCTGGTCGTTGTCGTGGTCCGGGCAGCCGCCCAGGTCCTCGAAGCCGTCGACGTCCTCGGCCGCGTTGGGGCAGGCGTCGAGCATGTCGGGGATCCCGTCGAAGTCGTTGTCGTCTTCGGGGCAGCCGTCGTCGTCCTGGAAGCCGTCGACGTCCTCGCGCTGGTTGGCGCACTGGTCGTAGGCATCGGGGATCAGGTCCCCGTCGTTGTCCATCTCGGGGCAGCCGTCCTGGTCCTCGAACCCGTCGAAGTCCTCGCGCTGGCCGGGGCAGCGATCGAACTTGTCGGGGATGCCGTCCCGGTCGAGGTCCTCCTTGAGGGCCTGCTGTCGGTTCTTGAGGACACGAGGTCCGTACCGGGTGCTGCGCCGGTCGCGCTTGTTCTTCTTCTTCTTCTTGGTGCGGCCGTAGTCCACCGAGGTGGACTCGTCCTCCTTCGGCTTCTCCTCGTCCTCCTCCTCATCGGCGGCGTCACTGGTGGACGCGGCGGGGCCGATCAGCGCCGCCGCGAGCAACCCGACGAAGAGGAGGCGGAGCTTCATTCGCCGCCGAGCTCGAGGCGCTGGAAGACGAAGTCCGTGGTCGTGTGGTCGAAGCAGGCCCAGGCGAGGCGGCCGCCCGGGTCCAGGGCGACGTTGTTGTGGAACCCGACGGCGCCGCTCTCCATGTGCACGGTCCGGTTCCAGTCGGTGCCGCCGGTGCGCACGGCCATGAGGGCGTCGTTGTTCATGCCGTCATGGTAGATGACGACCGGCTCGTCGCCGACCCACGCCACCGCGCTGTCCGGGCCCACGAAGTCGCGGTCGTCGACGACCTGCGTCGAGAGGTCCGCGCCGTCCCAGCGACCCCAGAGGAGGTCCTGGTTGCCCATGTCCGAGAAGGCCACGTGCAGGTCGCCCTGGTGGACGCTCAGCGTCGGCCAGGCGCCGACCTCGCCCTCGGACGCCCAGGTGGCGACGCTCCAGTTGCCGGGCCCGCCGGACGCCACCTTCAAGTCGCCGTTCGCGACGTCCAGGTAGGCGATGTGGATGGTGCCGGAGTCCTCGACGAGGATGTTCGGGTACCGGCCCACGTCCGCCGCGTCGCCGTCGCCCGCGTCCACCACCTCGTTGTCCCAGTCGGAGCCGCTGCGCACCGCGACCCGCAGGTCGCCGCCCGAGCGGTTGTAGTAGGCGATGATGGGCGAGCCGTCGCCGTCGATGGCGATGGTCGCGAACTCGCCGACGCCGCTCTCCACGTCCTCGGCCACCCAGGCGTCGCCCGAACGCGTGGCGTAGCGGAGCACGTTGTCGCTCTGGTTCCAGTGCGTCGTGTGCGGCACGTCCGAGGCGTCGATGGCGATGCCCGCGTAGAAGCCGCCGTCGAAGCCGCCGGTGGGGATGGCCGCCGAGCGATCGGGGGCGCCGTCCACCTGCCACGTCGTCCACTCCGGGGGGTCGCCCGACCCGCGCGCGACCGACAGGAGCGGGGCGTCGCCCTCGTCGATGCCGTCCCGATCCTGGTAGGCGAGCCACGGTCGGCCCGCGCTGTCCACGGCCATGGAGAGGTAGTAGCCGCGGTCGTATTGCCGCGCCTGGGGGGGCGGCGTCGCCTCCGTCGAGTCGTCGTCGTCGTCGCACTGGCAGCCGCCGGCGAAGAGCAGCGCGGTGGTGGACAGGGAGAGGAGCAGGAATCGGGGCGATCGGAGCATGTGCGGATGCCTATCACTCGGGTAGGACCGGGTCAAGGCTCCTCCCGGGCCCGGAAATCCTGTGGTCGCGGGGGGTTGCGCCCGCCGGCCCGAGGACTCGGGGGTGGTTGCAAACCCCACGGTCGTGGGCCACGCTTGTTCGCCCGCTCCCGTAGCTCAGTAGGATAGAGCACTCGCCTCCTAAGCGAGGGGCCGCAGGTTCGAATCCTGCCGGGAGCGCCATTCGCCGCCCCCGGCACGATTCCGGTCCTTCGGTGCGAATCCTGCCGGGAGCGCCATTCGAGTCCCCATAGGACCTCCATGAGCTCGTCCACCGACTCTCTGCGCGCGCCTCGTCCCCTCCGCAAGGGGGACGTGATCCGCGTGGTCGCGCCCTCCTCGCCCTTCGATCCGGCGGGGCTGGAGGCGGGGCTGGAGGTCCTGCGCGGGTGGGGCTTCGAGCCGCGGCATCGCGACGACCTGTTCGAGCGCCGTCACTACTTCGCCGGGTCGGCCCGACGGCGCGCGGCGGAGCTGCACGAGGCGTTCGAGGACGACGACGCCGCCGCCATCCTCGCTGTGCGGGGCGGGTACGGCGTGGCGACGGTCCTGCCCCTGCTCGATCCCGCGGCCATGCGCACCCCGAAGCTGATCTGCGGCTGCTCGGACCTCACCGCGCTGCTGTCCTGGTGCGTGCAGGAGGCGGGGGTGCGGGCGCTGCACGGACCCATGGTCGTGGGCCTCGGCCGCGGGAACGACGACGCGGGAGCCGAGCGCCTGCGCACCCTGCTCACGTCGACGGACAAGCCCGAGGGGCTCCGGTCCGCGTTCGAGGACCCCCTCCAGTGGTGCGTGTCCCCCGGCGTGGCCCGGGGTCGCGCCGTGGGCGGGTCCCTGTCGATCCTCGCGTCCCTCTGCGGCACTCCCTGGCAGGTCCGCACCGACGACGCCGTGGTCTTCCTGGAGGACGTGGGCGAGCGCCCCTACCGCATCGACCGCCTGCTCCTGCAGCTGGCCCAAGCGGGGACCTTCGAGAACGCCCGCGCGGTCGTCCTGGGGGACTTCACCGGCTGCGACGAACCGGGGGGAGCCGTCACCTGGCGCGACGCCGTCACCCGCGTCTTCCGCGAGCTCGCCATCCCCGTGATGGCGGGGGTGCCGTTCGGCCACGGGAGCCCCAACCTCGCGTTCCCCGTGGGCGTGCAGGTGCAGGTGGACGCGAACGAGGGCACCGTGACCTTCCGCGAGGCGCTGCTTGCCGATTGACGGCGCCTACACGAACCTCGAGGACCTCCTGGAGGAGGCCGTCGCCGAGGGCATCGGGTCGGGGGCCGTGCTCCGGATCGACGACCTCGAGCGCGGGCGTCTGCTGCGGGAGTGGGCGGCAGGGACCGTGTCCCGGGAGCCCCTGGGCCCGCCGGTCGATCCGTCCACGTCGTTCGATCTGGCGTCGCTGACGAAGCTCTACACGGCCACCGCCGCGCTGCGCCTCGCTTCGCGCGGGTACCTCGATCCCGACCGGGCGCTCGTCCAGATCGACCGCTCCCTGCGGCGATCCCCGCTCGGTCGCGCCACGGTCGCCCAGCTGCTCGGCCACACCTCGGGCGCCGCCGCGTGGAGGCCGTTCTTCGAAGATCAGGAGGGGTCCGTCGCGATCCGACGCGCCGCCGCCCGGCTGCCGCTCAAGGGCCGCAGCGGGCGCGAGGTCTACTCGGACGTCGGCTTCCTGGTGCTGCAGACCGTCCTCGAGGCGGCCACGAAGACGCCCCTGGAGGACCTCGTGGCCGAGGAGGTGATGGAGCCGGTGGGCGCAGCGGCCGAGCTCCCGACCCCGTCCTATCGCGGGGTGGGCGCGGGAGAAGAGGCGGCGAAGGAGCTCATCGCCCGTGGCGGGCTCGCCGCGACGGAGCTCTGCCCCCGGCGGGGCCTGCTCTGCGGGGAGGTGCACGACGGGAACGCGTGGGCCATGGGCGGCGTCGCACCTCACGCGGGCCTGTTCGGCTCGGCGGCCACGGTCGCGGCCCTCGCCCGGGCGTGGTGGACGGCCCCCCGCAGCGGCTTCCTGACGCGCGCGATCCGCGAGGCGGCCTGGACGCCGCCGAAGGGGGAGGGGACGCACGTCCTCGGCTGGGACACGGTCTCCCCCGGCGCCTCGTCCGCGGGGGCGCTCCTCTCTCGGAACAGCGTCGGCCACCTGGGGTTCACCGGCACGTCGCTGTGGATCGATCCCGAGCGCGGGGTGTCGGTCGTCCTGCTCACGAACCGAGTCCACCCGTCGCGCGACGACGACCGCATCCGGGCCCTCCGCCCGCGTGTACACGACGCCGCCGCGGCATTCGTCGACGCGGACCGCTCCGTTCGTTAGATTCCCCGTCCCGCCCTCGCGGCGGGCCCTTCCTCGGGGAAGACCCCACTCTCGGAGAGCGCCTTGGCCAACGAAGAGAACGACGCAGGCTCCAGCTGGTTCCATCGCCAGCACGGCGGCAAGGTCCCCGGCGCAGGCACGCGCCGCGACAACCAGGCCATCTCGGGCATGTGGGTCAAGTGCGACGGGTGCGGCGAGTTCCTGCGGAGCTCCACGCTCGAGGAGTCGCTGCAGGTCTGCGAGCACTGCGGGGCCCACCACAAGATCGGCGGGGTCGAGCGCCTGCTGGGCATGGTGGACGAAGACTCCTTCGAGGAGCTGGACGAGGAGCTCACGTCCGAGGACCCGCTCGGCTTCGTAGACAGTCGGGCCTACACGGCGCGCCTCGCGGGGTCGATGAAGAAGTCGGGCCACAAGTCGGCCTTCGTCTACGGCCGCGCGAACCTCGAGACCCGCCCCGTCCTCATCGGCACGTTCCTGTTCAAGTTCATGGGCGGCTCCATGGGCTCGGTCGTGGGCGAGAAGGTCACGCGCCTGTTCGAGCTCGCGCTGAAGGAGCGGAAGCCCGCGATCATCATCAACAGCAGCGGCGGCGCGCGCATGCAGGAGGGCGTCCTCTCCCTGATGCAGATGGCGCGCTCCACGGCCGCGCTCGGGCGCCTCCGAGACGAGGGCGTCCCCTACATCTCGATCCTCACGCACCCCACGACGGGCGGCGTGGCGGCCTCCTTCGCGATGCTCGGAGACATCATCCTCGCCGAGCCCAAGTCCCTCATCGGCTTCGCGGGTCAGCGCGTCATCGAGCAGACCATCCGCGAGGTGCTGCCCGAGGGGTTCCAGCGCTCGGAGTTCCTGCTCGAGCACGGGATGATCGACCAGATCGTCGACCGTCGGGAGCTCCGCGGTCGCCTCTCGGCGCTGCTCGACATGATGGTGGGGTGACCGCGACCCCGGCCGCGCCCCTCGATCTCGACGCCTGGCTGGAGCACGTCCAGACCCACGGCATCAAGCTCGGACTCGACAACACCCGGCGGGCCCTGACCGCCTTGGGAGAGCCCCAGCGGGCGTTCCCGTCGATCCTGGTCGCGGGCACCAACGGCAAGGGATCGACCGTCGCCTTCGCGACCTCGCTGCTCGTCGCCGCCGGTCACCGCGTGGGGTCGACGATCTCGCCTCACCTCACCGAGTACCGGGAGCGGTTCCGACTCGACGGCGTCCCCGTGAGTGCCGAGATGTTGCACGCTCACGCGGCTCACGTGCACTCCGTCCTCACCAGGCTCCCGGAGCTCGACAAGCTCACCTTCTTCGAGCTCGGAGCGTCGATGGCCCTGTCGCTCTTCGCGGCGCAGGGGGTGGACGTCGCCGTCGTCGAGGTCGGCATGGGCGGGGAGTTCGACGCCACTCGAGGGTGCGAGCCCGACGTGGGGGTCGTCGTGTCGGTGGACGAGGACCACCTGGCCCACCTCGGGCCGACCGTCCAGGACGTGGCGCGCACCAAGGCCCGCATCGCCACGCCCGGCGGAGTCCTCGTTCTGGGGGAGCAGCGAGAGGACCGCGCCCGCGTGCTCCGAGGAGAGGCTACTGCGGCCGGCGCGGAGCTTCGGGAGCCCCTGCGGGACCTGCGCGTCTCCGGCGACGATCGCTCCTTCTCGTACGCGGGCCGCCACCTCACCGTGAGCGACGTGCGTCTCGGCCTCGGGGGCGTCCACCAGGCGCAGAATGCGGCCTGCGCGCTGGCCGCCGTCGAGGCCCTGCACGACCGCGTCGGGATCCCACTGCCGACGTCGGAGCAGGCCGCCCTGGCGCTGGCCGAGACCCGGTTCGCGGGGCGCCTGGAAGAGGTGCCGCCGACGGACGATCGCCCCGGCTTTCTCTTGGACGGGGCCCACAACCCGGCCGGCGCGATGGAGCTTCGTCGTGCGCTCACGCGACGCTCACGGTCGGGTCGGCGGTGGTGGGTGCTCGCGACGAAGCGGGACAAGCGGCTGCCCGATCTGCTCGACCCGCTCCTCCCGCACGTGGACGGCGTGATCGCCACGCGGGGACTCACGAGCGACAAGTTCGTGCCTCCGCGTGAGGTCGCCGACCGTGTTTCGTCACACACTCACGCGCCGAAGATCGTGCTCACGGCGGAGGACGCGGCGCACGCCCTCGAGCTCGTCGACCGGCACCTCGGCCCGCACGACGAGGTCCTCGTCGCAGGCAGCCTCTACCTCGTCGGCGACCTGCGCCCGCTCCTGGGGCTGCCGATCGCCTAGCCGGCCGCGGCCTACTGGATCTTCCAGGTGGTCTCGTCGCCTCGCGTGAGCGCGGTCACGCGGCGCATGTCCTGCACGTCGTCCTGATGCAGGACGTCCACGGGCACCGGCGTCTCCGCCGGGCAGTCGCTGTAGCGGGCCGTGATCTCCATCGCGAGCCGGAAGTCCGGGGACGCGACGTCTCCCTGGTACAGCGAGAGCGGCCCCTTGAAGCCGCGGACGCGCAGGAACTTGCCCATGTTCCAGTGCCCCTTGAGCATCTCGTTCTCTTCGTGGTTGCGGCCCACGATCAGCTTGTTGCCCTCGGGCAGTCGGAAGTGGCGGCCCAGCTTCAAGACGAGCACGTCCTGGAAGTCGAGCTCCTCCTTGGCGCGGTGCTCGATGACGTCCTTGAGGCGCTTCCCGTAGTTGCCGTCCGTGAGGAAGCAGCACCCGCCCGCGGGCTGGGGGTAGTCGACGACGCCCAGGTCCTTCGCCAGCTGGATCTGGGGCTTGCGGCCGCGTCCGGTGATCGACATGAGCTTCTCCGTGTCGATCCACCCCTTCTCCTCGGGGATGGTCCGCCACAGCGCGGCCTGACAGAGCGGACGGACGATGAGCCCCTCGAGGCCGGCCTCCTTCTCGATCAGACGCAGCTTCTTCTTCATCTGCGTCATCGGGCGCTGACCCATGACCTCGCCGGTGACGAGGAAGTGCGCCTCGTACTCCTCCATCAGCTCCCGCTCGGCGTGCGAGAACATGTGGATGCGGCAGTCGATGCAGGGGTTCACGGCGCTCCCCCAGCCGTACTTCGGCTCGGTGAGGACCTTGAGGTAGCCCTCGCGCACGTCCACGACCTCGACCGGGATCGCCAGGCCCGCGGCGCCCACGAGCGCCTCGTTCTGGTAGCGGGTGCCGTCCTTGTGGGTGTGCCCCATCTTCCGCTTGTGGTCGGTGAGGCAGAAGCCCGTGAACATGTTGATGGCCACCACGTCCACGCCCTGCATCCTCATGAGGACGCCCGCGAGGGTCGAGTCGAGGCCTCCCGAGTACATCAGGAGGCAGCGCACGGGCCTGCCGTGCTCGTCGTACCGTTGGGGGACGGTCTCGACGTGGCCGGCCAGGATGGCCTGGTCGAATCGGGGGACGTTGCTCATGCTCGCTCCAAGGGTCGGGAGCCTGAAGCGGGCAGCGGGCCGGGTCAAGCGTCTTCGGGGCCGGGGGCGGTAGAATCGTGCCGAGGACCCAACCCACCGGGAGGGAGCGATGGGCGAGCACGAACTTACGCTGGGCGTCGAGGAGGAGTACGCGATCGTCCACCCGGAGACCCGGGAGCTGAAGTCGCACATCAACACGATGATGCGGATGAACAACTGGCAGCGGGTCATCGGCGAGAACATCGTGTGGATGCCCGAGCTGCACCAGTCGGTGGTGGAGGTGGCGACGCCGGTGTGCCACTCCGTCGCGGACGCCCGCCGCGACATCATCGACCTGCGTCGCCGCGTGATCCGCAAGGCCGAGAAGACCGGCGCCCGCATCGCGGCCGTCTCCACCCACCCGTTCTCGGACTGGAAGGACCAGAAGGTCACCAACCGAAAGCGGTACCTGCAGATCGTCGCGGACATGGGTGACATGGCCCGCGCGAACCTGATCTTCGGCCTCCACGTGCACGTGGGCGTCCCCAACGACGAGGCGGCCGTGGAGGTCATGAACGAGGCGCGGTACTTCCTGCCGCACCTGCTCGCGCTGTCCACCAGCTCGCCGTTCTGGCTGGGCCGCCGCACCGGGATGATGTCCACCCGCGCGGGCATCTTCCGTCGCTTCCCGCGGACCGGCATCCCCGCCCGCTTCGAGTCGTCGGCCGAGCTCCGCCGGTTCGTCGACACGCTCGTGAACACGGGGTCCATCCCGGACGCCAGCAAGATCTGGTGGGACCTGCGCGCCCACCACAAGTACCCCACGGTCGAGTTCCGCATCTGCGACCTGCCGAGTCGCGTGGAGGACACCCTGTGCATCGTCGCGCTGGTCCAGGGGATCGTCGCCCGCCTGCGTCGCCTGCGGCAGCGGAACCTCGGGTTCCGGACCTACCCCGCGGCCCTCATCGAGGAGAACAAGTGGCGCGCGATGCGCCAGGGGGTCAACGCGAAGCTGATCGACTTCGGCAAGCGCGAAGAGGTGGAGTTCAAGCAGCTGGTGGTCGAGCTCCTGCAGTTCGTGGATCCGGTCGTGGACGAGCTGGGATCGCGGGCGGAGTGCGAGCACGCCCTGACCATCTGCGACGAGGGGACGTCGGCCGATCGGCAGATCGCCATCTACGAGGAGACGGGCAGCTTCGCGGCCGTGGTGGACATGCTCGTGGACGAGACCCGGGCGGGGGTGTTCGAGCACGACACCCTGGACGAGCCGGCCCAGAACGCGGACGCGGAGACCGAAGGCGCATGAGCAGGTTCACCATCGCCGCGTGCCAGGTGTGCGCCGGCGACGACCGAGACGCCAACCTCGCCACCGCCGGCCGCCTCGTCCGGGAGGCCGCGGACCGGGGCGCGGACGTCGTGTGCCTGCCCGAGATGTGGCCGTTCGTGGGGCGGGACGCCGACAAGATCGCCGGCGCCGAGACGCTCGACGGACCGTCGATGACGGCCATGAAGACCCTCGCCCAGGGGCTCGGCATCTGGCTGTTCCCGGGGTCCTTCGCGGAGATCGCCCCCGTCCCCGGACGCGTCTACAACTGCAGCCCGTGCATCGGCCCCGACGGCGCGGTGCGGGCCGTCTACCGGAAGATCCACCTGTTCGACATCGACATGGCGACCGGGCCCACGTTCCAGGAGTCGGCGACCGTCGCCCCCGGAGACCGCGCCGTCGTCGCCGAGACGCCCTTCGGCAAGTTCGGGATGACGGTCTGCTACGATCTGCGGTTCCCGGCGCTCTACCAGGCGCTGCGGGACGCCGGGGCCGACGTCGTCCTCGTGCCCGCCGCGTTCACCGCCACCACGGGCAAGGCGCACTGGGAGGTGTTGCTCCGGGCGCGCGCCATCGAGCAGCAGGTGTGGGTGGTGGCCGCCGACCAGGGGGGGCGGCACAACCCCGTCCGCGTGAGTCACGGTCACAGTATGGTCGTCGACCCCTGGGGGTTCGTGGTCGGGCGCTGCTCGGACGGCGTGGGCGTGACGACCGCGGTGGTCGATCCCGCCCTCACGGCCGACGTACGTGAGCGACTCCCGTGCGCCGAACACCGCCGCCCGTTCGAGGCCCCCGGAAGCGCTTGACACTCCCGGAGGCGCCCCCTACAGTCCGCCGGCTCGGATCCGGGCCCCGCGCCCTTCCTCAGGAGAGACTCATGGCTTCCCTCGCCAAGCGCACGAAGGCGGTTCGCGCCAACAAGAAGAAGAACCAAGGGCGCTTGCGCAAGAAGGCGCTCGCCAAGAACGGCACGACGCCGGCGTTCGCCATCCACAAGGACGGCGCCCCGAAGAAGGCCTAGGGCCTAGTCGGCCAGGAGCTGATCGAGCCGCGGGAACAGCGGTGACGGTCGCTCCAGCGTGAGGCCGGAGGGCAGCCCGCCCCAGGCCGTCGCGCCCCACTCCGGTTCGCCGTCGAGGGGGACCCCCAGCGCAGCCAGGATGTCCGCCGCCTTCCCCGGGATGACCGGGTATAGCAGCAGCGCGGCGATCCGCACGCTCTCCAGCAGCCCGTACAGGAACGTCGCCAGCGCCTCCCGCTGCGAGTCGTCCTTGGCCATCTTCCAGGGCTCACGGGCCTGCACCTGTTCGTTGCACGTCGTCACGATCCGCCAGGCCGCGGCCACGCCGTCGTGCAGGCGGAGCGCGTCGTGGGCCTCGAGCGCGCCGGCGACCGCCTCGTCCGTCAGCTGCTTGAGCAGATCGTCGACGCCCGCGCCCTCCGGGACGCCCCCGAAGTACTTCACGGTCATGCCGATGGACCGGCTGAGCAGGTTGCCGAGGCCGTTGGCGAGGTGCGCCGTGTAGATCTCCTCGAACCGCTCCCAGGAGAACTCGCCGTCGCGCCCGTGCGTGATCTCGGCCACGAGGAAGTAGCGGAGCGGGTCCGGCCCGTAGCGGCGGGCCACGTCGGCGGGATCGACCTTCACGCCCGAGGACTTGGACATGCGCTCGCCCCCGAGCAGGACGAAGCCGTGAGCGAACACCTGCTGGGGCAGCGGGACGCCGGCGGCGAGCAGCATCGCGGGCCACAGGATGCAGTGGAACCGCGTGATGTCCTTGCCGATGATGTGGTGCGCCGCGGGCCAGTAGGTGCCGTAGAGCGCCTCGTCGGTGCCGTAGCCGACCCCCGTCAGGTAGTTGATCAGCGCGTCGTACCAGACGTAGATGACCGCGTCGTCGTGGAAGGGGATGTCGATGCCCCAGGACACGGCGGACTTGCTGCGGGAGATCGAGATGTCCCGCAGGTCGTCCTTGAGCATCGCGAGCACCTCGTTGCGGCGGGTCGCGGGCTCGATGAAGGACGGGTTCGCCGCGATGTGATCGAGCAGCGGCTGCTGGAAGCGGGAGAGCGAGAAGAAGAGGTTCTCCTCTTCGATCCACTTCGGGTCACGGGTCGGGTGGTCGGGGCACTTGCCGCCCTGAAGCTCCTTCTCCGTCTTGAACGCCTCGCAGCCGTCGCAGTACCACCCCTTGTAGGTGCCTTTGCGCAGGTGCCCGGCGTCGCGGATGGCCTCGAGGAGCGACACGACCGTCCGCTCGTGATCGGCGTCGGTCGTGCGGATGAAGCGGTCGTAGGAGATGTTCAGGAGGTCGTACGTCTCCTGGAACTGGGGCGCGAGCCGGTCGACGTACTCCTGGGGCGAGATGCCCTCCTCGGCGGCCGTCTTCTCGATCTTGCTGCCGTGCTCGTCCGTCCCCACGAGGAAGCGGACGTCGTCGCCCCGGAGCCGGCGCCAGCGGGCGATGACGTCGGCGGTGATCTTCTCGTAGGCGTGCCCGAGGTGCGGGGTGCCGTTCACATAGTCGATCGCGCAGGTGATGTAGAAGGGGGCGGCCATCAGGATTCCTCGCGGGGCCCGGTCGAGCGTTTGCCTCGGCCCCGTCGTCGCTTGTTCGTTCGTCGCTTGCCGTCGGGCGGCGCCGGCTCCGTGGGCGGGGGCGCCGACGGGAGGGCCGCGGGGTCGCCGATGCGGTCGCGCAGCCCCCCGGTCTTGGGGGCCGCGAGCGTACGCGGAAACTCCGGCGGCGGCACCTCTCGGTCCACATTCTTGTTCCAGGCCTCGGCGGGCAGGACGGTGCGCCGGCCGCGGTCGAGATCCAGGAGCGTGAACGTGCCCCGCATCACGTCGACGCCGATGACCTTGCCCTCCACGCCGTCGACGGTCGTCGCCCGCTTGCCGAGCTTCGGGAGGAAGCCCCGGCGCTCCTTGTAGAGGTCCGCCTCGTAGGCGAGGCAGCACATGGTCTTGCCGCACACCCCCGCGGTCCGGTCCGACGTGAGCGCCATGCCCTGGTCCTTCGCCTGACGGATGGACACCGCCGGGTACGACGGCAGGAACGTGGCGCAGCACAGCTCCTGACCGCACCGCCCCAGACCCCCGAGGGCCTTGGTCTCGTCCCTCATGCCGAGCTGCTTGAGGTCGACGCGCAGGCGCAGTCGGTCCTCGAGCGCGACGGCGATCTCCTCGGGATCGACCCGCTCCGAGCCGACGGTGTAGTAGGTCACCCGCCTCGCCAGGCCGTCGGGCACCGCGGCGATCAGCTTCAGCTTGCAGTCCCGCGCGCGGAGCTCCTGCAGCGCCGTCCGGAAGAGCTCCGGGATCCGCGCCTCGGCCGCTCGCTGGGTGGCGATGTCCTGCTCCCGGGCGACGCGGAGGACCTTGCGGATGCGCCCGCCGCCCTTGCGCTCGGGCTTGTGAGCGGGCCTCACGACGCGCCCCAGGGCCTGGCCTCGTCGGCTCTCCACCACCACGAGGTCGCCGACGGCGGGGTCGAGCTGCTTGGGGTCGACGGAGTAGTCGCCCCGTCGGCCCGCGAGGTCGAAGGCGACCGAGACCACGGTGCGGTTCACGGCGCGTCCCTCACGGCGCGCAGGAAGTCCTCGACCACCCCGCCCGGGTGGACGTTGCGCACGAGGCGGTCCTGGACGGCTTCGGCGTGCAGCATCAGGCGCGCGAGCCGGTCCGGGCCGAGGACCAGCAACGACTCGGGGGACGCGGCGTCGGGGTGGATGGAGTCGGCGTTCGCGCCTGCGGCCCGGGCCATGGCGTCGCGGAGGAGCTCCTGCATCAGCGACACGATCTCGCGAGCGCCCTCGCGGTCCCGGTCGAACTCCTTGAGCAGGCGGCTTCGGGCCTCGCCGTCGCCGTCCAGCGCGGCCGCGACGGTCGACACCCGCGACGCCCGCGCCTCCGCCAGCTCCGGCTCCAGGAGGGCCACCGCCCGCCCCGGGAGCCCCCCCGACGCGGCGGCCGCCACCGCCGCCGCTGCCGACTCCGCGCCGTGCTCACGCACCAGCCACTCCGCGAGGGGCCCGGCCGCGACGGCCCCGAACGCCAGCTTCTGGCAGCGGGACCGCACCGTCTGGAGCATCAGGCCGGGGTGCAGGGCCGTGAGGATGAGGACCGTCCCCTCGGGGGGCTCCTCGAGGGTCTTGAGCAGCTTGTTCTGGGCGTGCTCGTTCATGGTCCCGGCGCCGAGGAACAGCACGACCCGGTGTCGGCCCTCCAGGCGACGGAACCCCAGGCGTCGCTGCACGCCCGCGACCTGGTCGACGGTGATGGTCTTGGAGCGCCCCGTGGGCAGCTCGGTCCAGACGTCGGTGTGGGCGCGCACGGCGACCTTGCGGCAGGGTCCGCAGGCCCCACAGGGTCGTCGGTCCGCGGCGGCTTCGCACACCAGCGAGGCCGCCACGGTGTGGGCGACGAGCGTCTTGCCGATCCCCGCCGGCCCCATCAACAGGTAGGCCGGGTGCGGTCGGTCGGCGGAGGACGCCCGGCGGAGCGCCGCGACCGTCGCGGCGTGGCCCACGACGCGGTCCCACCCGAACCGGATCTCCGCGGGGAGCTCGCCTTCGTCGGTCACGCGGCGCTCCCGGGGGATCGGTCCAGGGCGAGGTCGGCCAGCCCCGCCCACACGGCCGCCTCGACCGCGTCTTGCGAGTCGCCCGCGGGCACCACCACGAACCGGTCGGGCGTCCGCTGCGCCTCGGCGAGAAACGCGGCCCGCACCGCCTCGAAGAAGTCGACTCGCTCCTGCTCGATGCGATCCAGGGAGGCCCGCTCGGCCGCCCGACGCATCGCCGCGACGGGCGCCATGTCGAGCACCACCACGCGGTCGGGCTCCAAGCCGTCCACGGCGGCGGCGTTCACGGCGGCCACCCGCTCCCGGCCGAGCCCACGGCCCGTGGCCTGGTAGGCGAGGGAGCTGTGCACGAAGCGGTCGCAGAGCACGACCTTGCCCGCGGCCAGCGCGGGGCGGATCACCTCGCGCACCAGCTGCGCCCGGGACGCCGCGAACAGGTACATCTCGGTCTCGTCGCTCATGCCGGTGCAGGCCGGGTCCAGGAGCACCCCGCGGATGCGGTCTCCGATGGCCGTGCCGCCGGGCTCACGCACGCGCACGACGTCCACCCCCGCGTCGCTCAAGCGGCGGGCCAGGCGGGCGATCTGGGTGGACTTCCCGCTGCCCTCGATGCCCTCGAAGGTGATGAAACGACCGGGCTTCATGGGGGCGCGGAAGATACCACGCGGACCCGGCTCCACCGACCCTCGGCGTCGATGGTGAACGCCGCCTGATCGCCGCCCTGCCCCCGGATCAGCCACACCCAGGGGCGCCAGAGGGCGGCGTACGCGGCGTCGAGGATGGACGGCTCGGCGGGGCCGCGTGGGTGGCTGTGGGCGACGCCCAGGAGCCGGCCCTCACGACGGGCGGCCACGAGGTCTCCGGGATCGACGGCGAACCGGTCGTCCCGCGTCGCCCGGTTGGTCGTCGCACGCCAGTCGGTGACCTCGGCGACGTCGCCCGGGATCCCCAGGAGCAGCCCGCAGGCCTCGCGAGGATCGGCGCCCTCCGCCGCCGCCGCGAAGGCGCGAGACACGTGGGCCGGGACCACCAACGTCTTCACGGCGCCGTCCGAATCGTGCGCACGGCCATGCGGCCGACGGCGAAGACGCTGCACTCCGGGTCGAGGCCGTCGAAGCCGTCCGGCGAGGCGCGCACGAGGCCCGCGATGCCCACGTGGTAGCCCGCGTCCGCCTCGGGCAGGGCCTCCGCGGGCAGGGTCACGGACGTCACCGGGCCGTCCCCTCGGAGCCACGCGTGGTGCTGCCACACGTTGGGCTCGATCGAGCGCCACACCAGGTCGCCGACGCCGTCGATCACTACCGCGCGGGCGATGTCGAAGCCCTGATCGGAGAGGTCCACGGCGAGCTCCACCCCGGCCGGGTGCTCGCCCGGATCCGGGAGCACGAACCGGGTGTCCTGGGGCGCGACGGCGGTGATGGTCCCGGCGCCAAGAGACGAGTCGATGGCGAGCGTCCAGGGCTCACCCGAGACGTAGACCGCGGGGTCCTCGTCTGCGGCGGAGTACACGCCGTCGCCCGCGTGAGGCATCGGGAGCTCCGCCTCGCCGGTGGACGCGACGACGTCCGCGTCCACGATCAGGGCGTCTCGGTTCTCCCCGGTCAGGGACCAGCGGGCGAGGAAGGCGACCACCTCCAGGGGGTCGCGCACTTCCGGGATCGACTCTTCGGTGGCGAGCACCATGCCCGCGGCGATCACGCCGTCGCGGCAGCTCTCGGGGACGGTGACGAGGGGGTCGGTCACGCCGCAGCCCGCGAGGGCGACGCAGAGCCAGGCGACGGACCTCACGACGTCAGGGCGCGGTCGCGACCGCCTCTACCGCCAGGGAGCCGACGGCGAGGTTCGAGACGAGCGGGTTGAACCCGTCGAAGTCGTCCCCCTTGCGGATCCCCGCGACGCCGAGCACATAGGCGGTCCCGGCCGACGGGAAGGCGCTGCCGGGGATCGTGATCGTCGAGACGTCGTCGCCGCCGATCCAGTCGATGTAGTCGCCGGCGGTGTCCGGGCGGTTGTCGTACGTGAGGTTGCCGTCCTGGTCCGCGACCACCGCGAGATGGTTGTCGAAGTTCTGCCCGGACAGGTCGAACGTGAGGCCGCCGCCGGCCGGGTGGGTGCCCGCGGCGGGGACGCCCGTGAGCGTGGGCGGAGGCGGCGCGACGCCCGAGACGGAGAAGCTCTGGCCGCCGTCCTGCACCGCGATCGTGTAGGTGGCGCCCACGCTGTACGCGAAGCCGGGGACGGTGTCCGACGTGACCTCGTAAAGGCCGTCGCCGACCGCCTCGAGGTTCACCGCGGAGGTGGTCTCGGTCTCCACCCACACCCGGTCCGCGTCGTCCAACAGGTTCGCCTCGAAGCTGCTCAGCGACTCGGCCTCGGCCAAGAACGCCGTCGCGCCCGCCGCGGCGCCGAGATCGATGCCCTCGATGGGCTCGTCCACCCCGAGCACGAGGCCCTCGACGGCGACGTTCGAGAAGATGTCGAAGCAGGAGTTGCCGCAGATGCAGCCGGGGGCCGTGAGGACCGCGAGGGCGGCGACGGCGAGGGCGGGGGACGGGAGCGTGTTCTTCATTCGGCGTACAGATGGTAGGGCGCGATGAGCACCGGGACACCTGAAGCGAAGAAGGGGGCGGCGTCGAGCAGCGCGCTCGCGCCCTCGGAGCCCACGGGGGTGCGGCGCAGCACGGCCTCGACCATCCCCGCGAAGTCCATGCG
The DNA here is from genome assembly GCA_964620495.1 of uncultured Rickettsiales bacterium. GTDB lineage: Bacteria > Myxococcota_A > UBA796 > UBA9615 > UBA9615 > CAZEKB01. Next base: position 88,868 of record CAZUHI010000003.1, read on the forward strand.
GGCGTCGGAGGTGTCCTGCCCGAGCAGCTGCTCGAGGAACGTCGGCTGGCGCGGGTAGAGCGTGAGGGTGACCTCGCCCTCGATGTCGGCCTTCTCCTTGGCGAGGCGGAGCGCGGTGCGGAACGAGCCCAGCTCGTCCACCAGCCCGACCTCCTTGGCCTGCTCGCCCGTCCACACGCGGCCCTGGGCGAGGGCGTGGACTTCGTCCGGCGTCATGGAGCGGCCCGCGCCGACCTTGGCGATGAACGTGTCGTAGAACTCGTCGACGAACTCGGACAGCTTCGCGCGGCCCTCTTCGCCGAGGCTCTGGTCGGCCGCGAAGATGTCCGCCATCTCGCCGCGGTCGATCGACTCGGTCTTGAGCCCGATCTTCTCGTACAGCGACTCCAGGTTGTACTTGCCCGCGAACACGCCGATGGACCCCGTGAGGGTGCTCGGCTGGGCGACGATCGCGTCCGCGCCCATGGCGATGTAGTAGCCGCCGGACGCCGCGTAGTCGCTCATGCTCACGACCACCGGGAGCCCGTTCTCGGTCTGCGCGAGCTCGATCTCGCGGTGGATCAGGTCCGAGGCCAGGCCGCTGCCGCCGGGGCTGTCGACGCGAAGGATGATCGCCTTCGTGGCCTCATCGTTGCGCGCCTTGCGGATGGCCCCGGCGATGGTCGTGGAGCCCATGGAGCGGCCGGGGTTGCTCGTACCGCCGGTGATCGAGCCCTCGCAGTAGATGACCGCGACCTCGGGGCCGCCGCCCAGGCCGAGGGACTTGGGCGTGGTGTCGTAGTCGCCCAGCTTGATGAGCTTCGGCTTCTTGGCGGCGGGCTCCTCGTCGGCCGTCGCGTCGGCGTCGGCGGCCCCGGCGGTGTCGTCGTCGTCCCCGGAGTCGTCGTCATTGGCTCCCGCGGAGTCGTCGTCCCCCGCGTCCGCGACGGCCGCGGCCGAGTCGTCGTCGTCCGCGCCGGGGACGGGCGGGACCCCCGTCCGCTTCGGCAGCGAAGAGGGATCGCTGGAGGCGACGGTCTCGCCGGTGAGGTGCGCCATGAGCTGGTCGCGGTAGTACAGCCCGTCGATCAGGCCCGCCTTCCACGCCGCCCCGGCGGTGAGGGGCGGGTCGTCGATCATCGCGCGGACGTCCGCCTCGTCGATCTTCCGCGCGACCGCGATGGCCTCCACCAAGCGGTCGAAGAGGCTGTCCGCCATGGCGTTCAACATCTCCCGGAACGGCTCGGACATCTCGGTGCTCGTCATCGGCTCGATCGCGCTCTTGTACTTGCCCGCGCGGGTGAACTCCGCCTCGATCCCGAGCTTGTCGAGCGTGCCCTTGTAGAAGGTCACCCCGAGGTGCAGCCCGTTGACGAGGAAGAAGCCCGCGGGCGGCATGTAGATCTCGTCGCAGGCGGTGGCGAGGTAGTACTCCTTGTTGCTCGCCTGCTCCATCCAGCAGGTGGTGGGCTTGCCCGAGTCGGCCGAGAAGCGCGTGAGGATGTCCCGGAGCTCCTGGACCTTCGCGTAGCCGGTGGCCATCGGTTGGACCTTGATCAGGACCCGGGCGATGCGGTCGTCGACGGCGGCGCGGCGGAACGCCGAGTCCACCTCGATCATGGAGAGACGCGAGGCGCCGAGGCCCGGCAGGGGCGCTTCCGGATCGGGCTGCTCGGGGAACTCGCCGCCGAGGCCGATGACCAGCACGGACCCGTCCTCGACGTCCGTGGTGCCCCCGCCGTCCCGGAGCATCGCCACGATGGCGACGACCGAGCCGACCATCACGAACAGGAGGAACGCGACGAGGAGGAGGACGAAGAGGCGGCTGCGGCTCATGCGGGGCTCAGACCCCTTCGCGGACGAGGATCTTCCCGCTCGCCTTCAGGTCGGCCTTCCAGTCCTGGATCGCGGTGGACTGCTTCGACAGGAGCAGGCGGCTGCGGATCTGGTCCTTCTTGGTCTCGAACTCGGCCATGTCGGCCTCGCTCTTCTCCTTGAGCCGCATGACGACCCAGCCCGACGGAAGCTCGAGCGGCTCCGGGGTGGTGTCGCCGACGCTCGCGAGCGCGAACGCCGCCGAGACGACCTCGGGCGAGGCGCCGACCTTCGGGACGCGCCGATCGCGCTTCGTGAACGTGCCGGACTCGTCGATGCTCAGGGACTTGCTCGCGAGGAGCTCGTCGCGCTCGGCGTCCGCCATCGTGCCGTTGAGGGCCATCACCAGCTTGTTCGCGAACTCGCGCGCCAGGTCGGGCGCCTCGGCTTCCTTCATCAGGCCGCCCGCGACCTCGCGGCGCACGTCGTCGAGCTGCTTCACGACCGCGTCCTTGCGCTCCTCGACCTTGATGATGTGGTAGCCGAACTTCGACTCCACGACGTCCGAGATCTCGCCGGGCTGCATGGCGAACGCGGCGTCGCTGAACGGCTTGACCATGGCGGTCGCGTCGAAGAAGCCGAGGTCTCCGCCGGAGGTGGCGCTGCTGTCCTCGGAGTGCTCGCGGGCGAGCGCCTCGAAGTCGGCGCCTTCGGCCTTGGCCTCCGCCAGGATCGCCTCGATGCGGGTCTTGAGGGAGGCGCGCACGTCGCTGCCGTCGGCCTCGTCGAACTTGAGCAGGATGTGGCGCGCGCTGACCTGCTCGGCCTCGTGGTACTTGCGGTCGAAGTCCCGGTCGTAGCGCTCCCGCACCTCGGCCGCGTTCTCCTCGGCCCAGGCGTCGATCTCCTCGTCCGTGAGGGCGATCTCGTCCATGAAGGCGCTCGTGGTCACGCGGACGTACTCGACGTTGCGGTCCGAGGACTCGGCGACGTATGCCTCCTGCACCTCGGCGGGCGTCACCTGGACGGAGCGCCGGATGAAGTCCTGCACCTTGCGCACGAGCAGGTCCTCCCGGAGCCCGTCCTGCAGGTCGCGGGCCCGCCGCTTGTCCTTGTCGAGGTACTTCCGGTACCCCTCGAGGTCGAAGTTGCCCTCCTCGTCCCTGAACCCGTCGAGCTTCAGCACCTCGCGCTGGATCTCCTTGGGCGCCACGCGGATGCCTTCGCGGTCCGCCGCCTGGAGCAGCAGCTCGCGCTCGATCATCTGGTCGAGGATCTGCGCCTGGATGCGCTCCCGGTCGCCCTCGGACGTCTGGCCGCCGAGGTAGCGCATCTGGTTGCGCACGCGGCGGTCGAGCTCGACGTCGCGGATCACGGTGCCGTTGACGTCCGCCACCACCTCGGTGCGGGCGGAGTTGAGCGCCGCCGAGCCGAAGAAGAAGACGAACAGGAGGCTGAGGAACACCACGAGCAGGTTGCTCATGAAGGAGCCGGAGTTCTTCCGGATGTAGCCGAGCATGGATTCTCCGAGGACCGTCGCACAGATACGTCGCGCGCGAGGGGCGTGGAAAAGTAGGCGCACGGGCGCCCCCCGTCAAGGACCTCGGCGGCCCGCGGATCGGCCCCGCGCCGGGCCGGCGCGCGTCATGGGAAAAACCCCGTCCCGGCGCGGAAATCGGAATCTTCCGAACCGTCGTTTTCTCCGTTGACACCCCCGGTTCGCCCTATCAGACTCCTTGTACCGGTTGCTCTTCCGGTAATTGACGTCGACATCGGCGCGAGGGGAAATCCCCGACGCGTCCAACCATTCGTTTCGGCTCGGCACGTCCGGGTCTTGGGGCTTGCTGTGTTCAACGCTCTCTTCGGCCTCTTCTCCAAGGACATCGCGATCGACCTCGGCACGGCGAACACGCTGCTGTACGTCAAGGGTCGCGGGATCGTCAGCAACGAACCTTCGGTGGTCGCGGTCGCGCCCGGTCGAGGCGGCACCCAGCAGGTGCTCGCGGTCGGGCACGAGGCCAAGGAGATGCTCGGCAAGACCCCCGGCGAGATCCGGGCGGTCCGCCCCCTCAAGGACGGCGTGATCGCCGACTTCGCGGTCACCGAGGCGATGCTCCGCTACTTCATCCAGAAGGCGCACAACCGGCGCACGTTCGTGAAGCCGCGGATGGTCATCTGCATCCCGTTCGGCGTCACCGAGGTGGAGAAGCGGGCCGTGCGCGAGTCCGCCGAGAACGCCGGCGCCTCCGAGGTCTACCTGATCGAGGAGCCCCTGGCGGCCGCCATCGGCGCCAACCTCCCCATCACCGAGCCGAGCGGCAACATGATCGTCGACATCGGCGGCGGCACCACCGAGGTTGCGGTCATCTCCCTGGCGGGGATCGTCGTCAGCCGGTCGGTGAAGGTCGGCGGGGACAAGTGGGACGACGCCATCGTCAACCACGTGCGGCGTCGCCACAACCTGCTCATCGGCGAGCGCACCGCCGAGCGCATCAAGATGACGATCGGCAACGCCTGGTCCATGGGCGAGCCCGCGCAGATGCACGTCAAGGGGCGCGACCTCATGGCCGGCATCCCGAAGGAGATCACGATCGACTCGGACGAGATCCGAGAGGCGCTCTCCGATCCGGTGGAGATGGTCGTCGAGGCCGTCCTCTCGACGCTCGAGCAGACGCCCCCCGAGCTGGCCGCGGACATCGTCGACAAGGGCATCGTGCTCGCGGGCGGCGGCGCCAACCTGGTGGGCCTCGACCTGCTGCTGAGCGATCGCACGGGGCTCCCCGTGGTGGTGTGCGACGACCCGCTCGAGGCCGTGGCCATGGGCTCCGGGAAGATGCTGGAAGAGATCGACCTCCTGCGCGACGTCGCCCTGGTCTGAGTTCGAGGCGGCCCGGGGGGACCGCGAGGGGAGAGCGTGTCGCGACAAGGGTTCAGAGGAGCAGCCATCCTGGGTCTGCTGGCCCTGCTCGGGCTGCGGGTCCACGCGGGCATGAAGCCCCCGGAGGACCTGGGCGGCGTCGACCGCGCGCTCCTCGCCGTGACCGGCCCCGTGCAGGGCGGCCTCGACTCCATCATCGACGGCACCCGCGGCGTCTTCACCGGCTACTTCGCCCTCGTGGGGGTCGCGGAGGAGAACGAGCGCCTGAGCACGGAGCTCTCTTCCGCCCACGCCGCCATCGCCGAGCTCGGCGAGCTGCGCCTCGAGAACGACCGCTTGCGTCGCCTCAACGAGCTCCGGGAGCGCCAAGCGGGGCGGACGGTCGGCGCCACCGTGATCGGCCGCTCCACGTCGGCTCGATTCCGCACGGTGCGCATCGATCAGGGCACCGAGAGCGGGGTCTCGGCGGGGGACGCCGTGCTCTCCGTGGACGGCGCGGTCGGGCAGATCCTCCGCGCCGGCGCGGGGCACGCCGACGTCCTCCTCCTCACCGACGGCCTCAGCGCCGCCGGGGCCCGCGTCCAGGACTCTCGCCTCCGCGCCGTGGCGGCGGGCGACGGCGGGGCCACGCTGCAGCTCGGCTTCGTCCGCCGCACCGATCGCTCGGACGTCAAGGAGGGTGATCTCGTGGTCACCAGCGGCGACGACGGGGTCTTCCCGTCGGGCGTCCCCCTGGGGCGCATCGCGGCCATCGACATGCCCGAGACCGGCCTCTTCCTCGAGGTCGAGCTGACGCCGGCCGCGCCCCTGGACCGCCTCGAGGAGCTGCTCGTGGTCCTCGACGCCGGGGGCGGCCCGTTCGCCCTGCCCGAGCCCTCCCAAGACGTGATGCCCCCCGAGCCGTCCGTCGAGGACGACGGCCTCGGAGCCCTCCCTTGACCGCGGCCCGGGGCCTGTTGCTGCCGGGCGAGCGGTCTCGATCCGGCCTTCGCCCCCATCGCGCCGTCGCCGCGCTGACCGTGGGGTGGGCGTGGCTGCTGCTCGAGTCCGTCACCGGGCTCGGCGGGCTCCCCCTGGACCCGCTGTTGCCCCTCTTGGCGGCCTCTGCGCTGGCGGGCCGGCGGGTCGAGTCCTGGGTCCTCGCGATCGGCCTCGGCCTCCTCACCGACTTCTTCTCCGGGGTCCCGAGCGGTCGCCCGATGATGCAGTACGCCCTCGTCGTCGGCTTCGGGCTGCCGCTGCACGGGCGGGTGATCCTCCGGGACCGTTGGGTGCCGGTGGTGGGCGTCGCGATGCTCGGGGCGATCTCCGGGGCGATCGTGCTGCTGTTCGTCGCCCTCATGGGCGGCGGCTCGGCGGGCGAGGGGAGGGCCTTGGCGGTCGAGGTGCTGGGGACGGCCGCCGCGACGGCGATCTTCTGGCCCATCTACCGCCGCGTCGCGGGCTGGACGGACGAGCGCAGCGTCGGCCGCGGGCGGACGATCCGGTGAGCGGCCTCGAGATCCGGGGGGAGGCCCGCAAGCGCGACCTGCGGCCCCGGTTGGCGGCGTTCGCGGGGCTCATCGCGGCGATCTTCCTCGCGATCCTGGGCCGCCTCTGGATGCTCCAGATCGTCCACGGCGACGAGTACGCGGCGGAGGCGCAGGCGAACCACCTCAAGCAGCGCGAGATCCCGGCCCCTCGGGGCCTGATCTGGACGGCCGACGAGCACCGCATCGCCGAAGTTCGGGCGTCGTTCGACCTCGTGGTGGTGCCGAAGGACGTCGATCCGGCGCCCGACGCCGTCCCCGCGGTGGCCTCGTCCGCCTTGGGCGGCCCCGCCGAGGAGACCGACGATCTCGCGGTGAGGGCCGACATCGGGACGCTCGCCCGCCGCCTCGTGCCGCTCCTGGACGGGGTCACGGCCGACGAGATCGTCGAACGGTACGACGAAGCCCGCAAGCACGACCGCTACCGCAACGCCGTGCTCGCCTCGGACCTGAGCCGCGAGGCGATCGAGCGCGTGATGGCCTCGCGCCCGCGGCTCCCCGGTGTGTCGATCGTGAGCCGCCACCGTCGGTCCTATCCCGACGGGGATCTCTTCGCGCACGTCGTGGGCTACCGCCGCGAGGTGCGCAAGGACGAGCTGGACACCCTGCGGGAGCGGTACCGGGCCAGCGACAAGGGCGAGAACTACTACGAGTCGGGGGATCGAATCGGCAAGTACGGCCTCGAGCGCGCGTACGAGTCGTGGCTGCGAGGAGACGACGGAGCCTTCTGGGTGCAGGTCGACGTGCACGGCCGGGAGCTCGGCCGCTCCGCGGCCCCGGACGTGCCGGGCGGCGAGTACTTCCGTTCCATCGCGCACTTCCTCGACAACGCCGTGATCCCGGAGGTGCCGGGACACGACCTCCACCTGACGTTGCGCCGCGACCTGCAGCTCAAGGCCAAGGAGCTGATGGGGGAAGAGTCGGGGTCCGTCGTGATGATCGAGGTCGACACGGGCCGCGTCCTGGCCATGGCCAACGCGCCCTCGTTCGACCCCGAGATCTTCTCCCGGCCGATCCCCCCCGAGACGTGGCGCGCCCTCGCCGACGACCCCAGCCGGCCCCTGTCGGACAAGGCCGTGCAGGGCGTCTATCCCCCCGGCAGCACCTACAAGATCGTCGTGGCCGCGGCGCTCCTCGGGACGAAGACGTGGACGCCCGAGCAGACGGTGAGCTGCCGCGGCTCGACGATGGTCGGCACGCGCCGGTTCCGCTGCTGGAAGGACGGCGGCCACGGGACCGTGGACATGGCGGCGGCGATCAAGGGCTCCTGCAACGTCTACTTCTATCGCGCCGGCATCGCGCTCGGCATCGACACGGTGGCGCGGTACGCGGACATGTTCGGGCTCGGTCGTCCCACCGGCATCGGCATCAACAGCGAGCGCGGCGGCCTCAACCCCACCACCGAGTGGAAGAAGAAGCGCTACCCCACCAACCCCACCGCGGGGCGCTGGACGGCGGGCGACACGGCCTCCGCCGTCATCGGCCAGGGGTACACCGGCGCGACGCCTCTCCAGCTCGCGCGCATGACGGCCACCCTCGCCAACGGCGGCACGCTGTACCGGCCGCTGCTCGTCGACCGCGTGGTCGCCCCCGACGGCCGCGTGGTGCTGCGCGGCGAGCCCGAGGTCCTCGGCCACGTGGACCTCGCCCCCGAGGCCTTCGCGCACATCCAGGAGGGGATGTGGCGGGTGGTCAACGAGCTGGGCGGGACGGCGTTCCGTCACCGCATCAAGGAGATCGAGTACGCAGGCAAGACCGGCACCGCTCAGGTCGTCCGGCTCGGCGCCGCGACGTCCGAGAAGCTGGGTCACCACAAGTGGTTCGTGGGCTTCGCGCCCTACGACGAGCCGGAGGTCGCGCTGTGCGTCCTCGTGGAGAACGGCAAGGCGCGAGGCGTGCACGGCACCCCGATCGCGAAGGGAATGTTCAAGGAATACTTCAAGGATCGACTGCCCCCGGATCCGACCCCGGCGGAGGCGCCCTGATGCCCGCCCTCGACACCGTCGTTCGACACCCGAAGCGCCACATCGACTGGCCGATCCTGGCGGTCACCGGTACGCTGATGATCCTCGGGCTGATCACGCTCTACGCCGCCGCCTCGGCGCCGATGCAGGAGGGGCTCCCGCGACCGGTCGTCATGCAGGCCCTCTTCATGTGCCTGGGGTCCGTCGCGATGATCGGGTTGGCGTTCGTCGACAGCCGGTTCTTCGAGCGGAGCGCGTACGTCGCCTACGCGGGCGTGATCGTGATGCTGCTCCTCGTCCTCCTCATCGGACCGGTGCGGGGCGGCTCCCAGCGATGGCTGCCCATCGGCCCCTTCAACCTGCAGCCCAGCGAGCTCGCGAAGCTCGCCCTCGTGCTCGCTTGCGCCCGCTACTTCGCGTCCAACGTGCGCGAGGACGGGTGGGGCATTCGGCAGCTGCTGACCCCCGCCGCGCTGCTGCTGATCCCGCTGTGTTCCTTGACGTTCCTCGAGCCCGACCTCGGGACGACCCTGTTCCTGGTCTTCATCTTCGCGGGCATCAGCTTCGTCGTCGGCTTGCGTTGGCGCACGCTGCTGGCGCTGGCCCTCATCGGCGCCTTGGCGGCCCCCGTGGCCTACCGGTTCGTGCTCGACGACTACCAACGCGAGCGTGTGGACATCCTGTTCGCGCCGGACGCCGATCCGAAGGGCAAGGGCTACCAGGCGATCCAGGGCCGCTGGGCGATCGGCTCGGGCGAGTGGACGGGCAAGGGCTGGACGCAGGGCACGCAGGGACGACTGCGGTTCCTCCCCGAGCAGCACACGGACTTCATCTTCAGCGTCTACGCCGAGGAGCGGGGGTTCCTGGGGTGCCTCGTGGGGGTCGGCCTCTACTTCGCCCTGTTGATGTTGGGCCTGCTCGTGGCGTGGAACGCGCGGGACCGGTTCGGGTCGATCCTCGCGGCCGGGGTGGTCACGATCCTGATGTGTCAGATCGGCATCAACCTCGGCGGGGTCCTCGGCCTGCTGCCGATCACCGGCGTCACGCTGCCGCTCATGTCCTACGGCGGCTCGAGCGTGATCACGATCCTCCTCGGGATCGGGATGCTGCTCTCGGTGTCGATGCGCCGCGGCTCGCACTGAGAAACGCTGCTATACCCCGCGCGATGCGCGCGACCCCCCTCTTGATGATGTGCCTGGCCTTCGCGCTGGGCTGCCCGAACAACGAGCCCGTGGTGACCGTGGTCCACCGGTGCGGCGACGTGAACTTCACGGACCTGAGCGGGACCTTCGGTCGCATCCAGGCCGAGAACAACATCAACCCGAAGTTTCGGATCAAGTTCTCTACCGAGAACGGAGAGATATCGGGAAAGTTCGTCCTCGGTGGATTCGAGCGGTGGGCGATGGTCGGGAGCCCGGCCGGCCACGAGCAGATGACGTTCCAGGAGACGGGCGGGGACCGGTTCATCAAGGCCGGCCTGAACGACGACTGCCGGCTCACGGTCGAGCCCGGGCGCAAGGACGGCGGCAAGGAGGTCATGGACCCCGGCGAGCCCCTGATCTTCGCGCCCTTCGGCGAGATCGCGAACTACGACTACGAGCCCTGCAGCGAGCCCCTGTTCATCCAGGCGGGGGCCAAGCGCAAGGTGCGGGCGAAGCCGCCCAAGGATGGCGAGGTTCCCGCGATTCGGGCGTCGTCCATGCCCGTCGGCGCGTGGTCGAAGAAGTCCGATCTTCCAGCTGGTTGCGACCCGATCTTCGACCTCTACCTCGACGGTGAGGGCGACGCGTACAACGTCGCCACGGTCGAGGAGAAGGGCGACGACCTGAACTGGGGGATGGACGTGGACAACCGCTACCTCGGCGTGCACGGGCTCGCCATGCACCGCTACGCGAAGTGCGCGGACGGTCGAAAGCTGCTCGGGGTGGCCTGCATCGAAGTCGAGGTGAAGTGATGGCGACGGCGTACGTCTTCCCCGGACAGGGGAGTCAGACGGTGGGGATGGGCTCGGATTGGCTGGGCCGCAGCGACCTGGTGAAGCAGACCTTCGCGGAGGCCGACGAGGCCCTGGGAGAGGCGCTCTCCAAGACGATCCTAGAGGGCCCGACCGAGGACCTCACCCGCACCGAGAACACCCAGCCCGCGCTGCTGACGGTCTCGGTGGCGTACTACCGCGTGCTCGAGGCCGAGGGGATGCTCCCGGACGTCGTGGCAGGCCACTCGCTGGGCGAGTACTCGGCGCTGGTGGCGGCGGGAGCGCTCGCGTTCGAAGACGCGGTCCGCCTCACCCGCCTGCGCGGCGAGGCCATGCAGTCGGCCGTGCCGCTGGGCGTGGGCACGATGGCGGCCATCATCGGGATCAAGGACCCGACGGTCGTGGAGCAGCTCTGCGTCGACGCGGCCGAGGGACAGGTCCTCGAGCCCGCGGGTTACAACACGCCCGGCCAGATCGTCATCGCGGGCAACGTCGAGGCCGTCGATCGCGCGGTCGCGAGGGTCGGCGACCGCCGCGGCGTGGGCAAGAAGCTGACGGTCTCCGCCCCCTTCCACTGCTCCCTGCTCGCGCCCGCGGGCGACAAGCTCGGGGCGGCGCTGGCGGACGTCTCCTTCTCCACCCCCCGGTGCGCGTACGTGCCCAACGCCACGGCGGCCTGGACCGAGCCCGGGGACGCGACGGGCGAGTCCATCTCCGCCCGGCTCGTGGAGCAGGTCTGCAAGGCCGTCCGCTGGCAGCAGACGATGGAGGTCATGAAGGAGCACGCCGTCGACCGCTGGGTCGAGGTGGGCGCGGGTCGCACCCTCGTGGGCCTCGTGAAGCGCTTCGAGCGCAAGGCGAACGCCGTGACCTTCGAGTCCGAGAAGTGGCGGGCCTGACCCTCCGGCGCCCATGACGGAGAGCTCCGAGAAGCGCGTCTTCATCCAGACCTTCGGCTGCCAGATGAACGACCAGGACAGCGGCAAGATGCTGCGCCTGCTCGAGGGCGAGGGGTATCGGGGCACCGATCGGGCCGACGACGCGGACGTCATCCTCATCAACACCTGCTCGGTGCGCGAGAAGCCCGAGCAGAAGGTCCGTTCGCTGCTGGGGCGGTTCCGGCCGCTCAAGGAGAACCGCGAGGGCGTCGTGCTCGGGGTGACGGGCTGCTTCGCCCAGCAGGCGGGCGGCGCGCTGCTGAGGCAGTTCCCCTACCTCGATCTGGTGATGGGCCCGGACGCCATCCCGCGGCTGCCCGCGCTGCTCCTGGACGTGCAGCTGGGCGGGGCCCGGAAGCTCGCCACCGAGCAGCTGGATCGACAGGACTACCCGTTCACCAACGACCTCGTCTTCCGCGACGGCCGCAAGGTGACGGCCTTCGTGACCATCCAGAAGGGGTGCGACAACCTCTGCTCCTTCTGCATCGTCCCGTTCACCCGCGGCCGCGAGGTGTCCCGCTCGGCCGATGAGGTCGTGGGCGAGGTGCGGCGGCTGGCCGACACCGGGGTGCGGGAGGTGACGGTCCTCGGCCAGAACGTGAACTCGTACGGCGTCAAGAAGACGACCGAGCCCCCGTTCCACGAGCTCCTAGCGCGCATCGCCGAGGTGGACGGGATCGACCGGATCCGCTTCACCACGTCCAACCCCTGGGACCTCGCCGACGGGCTGATCGACCTGTTCGCGTCGGAGCCGAAGCTCACGTCCTACTTCCACCTGCCGGTGCAGGCCGGGTCCGACTCCGAGCTCACGCGCATGCGGCGGCGACACACGCGGGAGGAGTACGTCGAGCTCGTGGGGCGCCTGCGGGAGGCGCGCCCGGACCTGGCGTTGTCCACGGACATCATCGCAGGGTTCCCGGGGCAGACCGAGGTAGAGCACGAGCAGACATTGAGTCTGCTTGAGGAAGTTCGATACGACTTCATCTACTCCTTCAAGTATTCGCGGCGTCCGCACACGCCCGCGATGCGCCTCGAGGACGACGTCGACGGCCCCACCAAGAAGCGTCGTCTCGCCGACGTGCAGGGCCTCCAGGCGCGGATCACGCGGGAGCGCATGAAGGCGTGGGAGGGCGTGACGGCGCCGGTGCTCGTGGAGGGTCCGAGCAAGCGCGACTCGACGTGGCTCAGCGGCCGCATCTCGCAGAACTGGATCGTGAACTTCGCGGGCCCCGAGCGGCTCGTGGGCTCGACAGTGGACGTGGACATCGAGACCGCCTTCTCGAACAGCTTCCAGGGTCGGGCGGCCGGGGTGGACGCCCCGCGCACGTCGCCTCTGACCGTCCTGCAGTAGCGCGTGCTCCGGCTGGACTCGGTCACCGTCCAGCTGGGCGACCGCGTGATCCTCGACCGCGTCGACCTGCGCCTGTCCGAGCGCGATCGCACCGCCCTCGTCGGCCTCAACGGCGCGGGCAAGACGACCCTCCTGAAGGCCGCCGCCGGGCTGCTGTCCACCGACGGCGGCGAGATCGCGGTGGGCAAGGGTCAGTCGATGGGGTACCTGTCCCAGGAGCACCTCGTGTCCCCGGGCAAGACGCTCTGGCAGGAGGCCTCCGGCGTCCTGGACCCCATCCGGGCGCTCGAGGAGCGGGCCAACGCCCTGCTGGCCCAGGCCGAGGAGTCCGACGGCGCGGCCCGCGACAAGATGCTGGACCAGGCGGAGCAGCTCCTGGAGCGCTTTCGACGGGAGGACGGCTGGCAGCTCGATGCCCGCTGCGGACGCATCCTGTCCGGCCTCGGGTTCCGCCGCGAGGAGTGGGATCTCCCGGCCGAGGAGCTCTCCGGCGGCCGACAGATCGTGGTCGGGCTCGCTCGCCTGCTGCTTCAGCGGCCCACGTTCCTGCTCCTCGACGAGCCGACGAACCACCTCGACATCGAGACGCGCACCTGGCTGATGCAGGAGCTCAAGGGGTGGCCCGGCGGCGTGCTCGTCATCAGCCACGACCGCGACTTCCTGGACCGCCTCTGCGCGCGGACGGTGGAGATCGCGCGCGGGCGCCTGTGGTCCTACACCGGCGGGTACACGTCGTACGTCCGCCAGCGGGACGAGGCGATCGCCGGGCTGCGCGCCAAGGCGGAGGCGCAGGCCGAGGAGCGGGCGCGGCTGCAGGCGTTCGTCGACCGCTTCCGCGCGAAGCCCACCAAGGCCGCGCAGGTCCAGTCCCGCGTGCGGATGATCGAGAAGATGGAGCCGATCGTGGTTCCGGATCCCCTGCCGAAGGTGCGGCTCCGGTTCCCCGAGCCCCCGCCCGCGGCGTCCCCGATGCTCGAGCTGCGCGACCTCGCCAAGTCCTACGGCGTCAAGCGCGTCCTGGAGGAGGTCGATGCGTCCGTGTACCCCGGCGAGCGCATCCTCCTGGTGGGGCCCAACGGCGCGGGAAAGTCGACCCTCCTGGGCGTGCTGGCGGGGCACGTGCGCCCGGACGCCGGCGTCGTGCAGGAGCTGCCGGGGACACGCGCCGCGTACTTCGCGCAGGACCAGGCCAAGGAGCTCGGGGACGACGAGACGGTGCTGTCCGCCCTCGCCCGGATCGATCCGCTGCTCGGCGAGGCGAGGCTGCGCGCGGTGCTCGGGGCGCTGCTCTTCACCGGGGACGACGTCAAGAAGCCGTGCGGGGTCCTCTCCGGCGGGGAGAAGAGCCGCGTCGCGCTCGGCCGGGTGCTGCTCCGTCGGGCGAACCTGCTGCTCCTGGACGAGCCCACCAACCACCTCGACATCCACAGCAAGGAGGTCCTCGCCGAGGCCTTGGAGGCGTACGCGGGGACGGTGATCTTCGTCTCTCACGACCGCGAGTTCGCCAACCGGCTCGCCACGCACGTGTGGGAGGTCGGCGGCGGCCGCGTGCAGGTGCACCGGGGCGACCTCGACGACTTCCTGTGGGGCAAGGCGATGGCCGCGGGGATCGCCACCCGGCGCGCGCCCGGGGAGACCGCGCCGGACCACTGGCTGCTCGTGGGGCTTCCGGAGGGCGCCGAGGCGGGGGAGGGCCCGAAGATCGCGGCGCGATCGGCGGGAGACGCCGGCCGCGGGGCGTGGAAGGATCGGAAGAAGCGCTCCGCGGATCGTCGTCGGATGGAGCGTCGGGCCGAGGAGCTGATGGTCGAGATCGAACGGTTGGAAGCCCGGGTGGAGGCCCTGGACGCCGAGCTCGCTGCGGGCGAGGGCGGCTGGGAGAAGCTCGCGACCGTCGTCGAAGAGCGGACTCGAGTCGCCGCCAAAGCCGCCGATGGGTGGGCCGAGTGGGAGGCGCTGGACGCCGCCCTGGGAACCAGCGACCCCGCGGAGGTGTCCTGACCGCCATGCATCGAGCCCTGGTCGTCCTCCTCGCCCTCTCCGTCGCGGGCTGCGCCGCCCGTCGCCCCGTCACCGCCGCCGCCCCTCGCCCCATGCAGGTCGTGGTCGGGGAGGACGTGCGCATCCGGGCGGGCGGAGACCCCCTCACCGGCCTCGACGGCTACGACAGCCGCGACCTCTTCGAGCAGGGCCTCGCCGCGTTCGAGCGGGCCGAGTTCGGCATCGCGCGGGTCCTCTACGCGCGGCTCGTCGCCGAGTTCCCGGACGATCCTTCCGTGCCCCGCGCGCACTGGAACTACGCCCTCGCCGCCGAGCAGCAGGGCTCGCCCCTGGACGGCGTGCCCCACCTCCTGACGTACATCGCCGCCATCGAGGCCGACGAGCCGAAGGAGGCCGCCGAGGGGCGCCTGCACCTGGCGAAGGTCCTCCAGCGGGCGGGGGACTTCGAGGGGTCCCTCGTGCACCTGGAGCAGCTGCTCCGTCGCGCGGATCTGGAGACGACGCTGGGCTGGGAGGTGCGCGCCCACACCGCCCGCGGGTGGACCGAGGTGGGCCGCTACAAGGAGGCGGAGTGGGGGCTCGAGGGCGTTCGGGGCGACATCCGCCGTCGCTCCCGGCGGGAGGGCGTCCGCTACCCGTACCACGCGGCCATGGTCTGGTACTTCGCGGGCGAGCTGTATCGCGTCCAGGGCGAGCGCCGGCAGATCGGGAGCACGGACGACGTGGAGGTCGTGCGGGAGGTCCTCAACGGCAAGGCGGACGATCTGCTGGAGGCCCGGCACCACTACAAGCGCGCGCTGCAGGTCGGGCGCGCGGAGTGGAGCGGGCCGTCGGCGAAGGCGATCGGGGGGATGATGGAGCACTTCCGGCTCGCCCTCCTCACGGCCCCCGAGCCGACGGACCTCGCCCCCGACGCGCGGCAGGTCTATCGGGAGCTCGTCGAGCAGCGCACGCGGCAGTTCCTCGAGAAGGCCGCCGAGGACTACGCCTGGGTACTCCGGGACGCGGAGCGCCTCCTCATTCCGCAGCCGTGGGTGGAGGCGATCCGGGTGTCGCTGGAGCACTGCCGCGCGGCGCTGGAGCAGGCTCCGAAGGTCGTCGCGGCAGAGTCACCCTGAACTCTGCGCCGCCGCCCGGCGCGTCTCCCGCGGACACCGAGCCGCCGTGCTCGATCACGATGCGGTGCACGAGCGCCAGCCCCAGGCCGGTGCCCCGGCTGCCCTTGGTCGTGAAGTACGGCGTGAAGAGGCGGTCCCGGATCTCCGCGGGGATGCCCGGACCGCTGTCCATCACTCGGATCGTGAGCTCCGACGCCGTGGAGTCCAGCGCGATCCGCAGCGTGCCGGTCCCGTGCATGGCTTCGACCGCGTTCTTGACGAGGTTGGCGAGGGCCGTGCGGAGCTGGGTGGGGTCCGCGTACACCGGCGGGGGCCGTTGTTCGCTCCAGGACCGCTCGACCGTGAGGTCCGGCGAGGCTGCGTAGAGGGCGGTGATCCCGTCCACGACGCCGGCCACGTCCACGGGCTCGGGCGCCGGATCGGGAAGGCGGGCGAACCGGGCGAACGAGTCGGAGAGCTCCTTGAGGCGCATCACCTCGTCAACGACTGCGCCGGCCTGCTCCTCGAGGATGGCGGGGAAGTCCTCCCGCCCCAGGCTGTGCGCTCGCCGCAGCACATCCATGGCCCCCAGGATCGGCGTCAGCGGGTTCTTGAGTTCGTGGGCCAGGCCGCGCGCGATCTCCCGCCACGCCGCCACCCGCTCGGCCTGCACGAGGCGCGTGCGGCTCTGCTCCATGTCCTCCGCCATGCGATTGAACGCGCGCACCAGGGCGTCGACCTCGGTGACGCCGGGCTCCGCCTCCACCCGGGCCTCGAAGTCGCCCTTCGAGAGCGACTCGGCTTGTCCGGCGAGGGCCTCGATGGGCCGGGTGATGCGGGCCGCGAACAGGCCGCCGGGGACGATCACGAGGAGGGCGCCCCCGAGCGCCAGCAGGGCGGCGCGCAGGCGCAGGGCGCGGGTGAGGCGGTCGATGCGGCCGCGGTCGACGCCCACGACGAGGCGGGGTCCGTCGGCGGGCCCGAGCGCCACCGGGTGCAGGCTGAGCAGGGACGGATCGACGGACGGGAGCCGGCTCGGGAGGTCCTCGCGGAGGCCCGCGTCGGCGGCCGCGATGCACTCGCCCTCGGGCGTCGCGCAGAAGTACAGGACGCCCACCCCGAGGCGCGCCCGGATCCGCTCGAGGGCCTCCTCGTCCAGCGTGCGACCGGCGACGGCGACCACCTCGTCTCCTCCCCAGCGGCCCCGCGTCCATCGCTGCAGCGAGGGGGCGTCGCCGTAGGGGACGGGCTCCATGACGACCCGCGGGCGCCCGTCGGCCGAGGCCTCGTAGAGCGTCGCCTGGGGGTCGAGGAACCCCACCGACGCCGGCCAGTGGCCCGACGTGAGGATCGCGCCCCGGCCGTCGAGCACCTTCAGCACCTCGAGCCGCCCGCGCTCGATGCGCCCGCGCGCCCACAGGTACCGCGCCGCCGACGTGCGTTCTCCGCGGTCCTCGAACACCTTGCGCAGTTCGCCGTCGAGCACCTCCGCGGCCTGCTCGAGCTCGGCCTCCAGGGAGCGGGCGGCCGCGTCTCCGCGCCCGGCGACCTCCGCCTCCAAGCGCCCGGTGACCTGCGTGACCGACAGCACCGCGGCCCCCGCCACCGCGAGCACGACGGTCCCCACGAGGGCGCCGACCACGCGCGCGCGGAGCGTGGTCATCGCGGACCCGCCAGCCAGGCGTCGTGCAGCAGCGGGACGCCGTCGGTCCGCACACGGACGCCGCGCACCCTCGGGCTCACGGAGATCCAGCGCTCTGCGGTGAACAGAGGCACGACCCGTCGCTCGCGCAGCCAGGTCGCCTCGACGCTCACGGCGGCCGCCGATCGGGCGACGGGATCCGGCGACAGCAGGGCCGATCCCGTCTCGGCGGGGATCGCCCCGAAGACGTCGGGGTGCTCCGCCGCGAGGTGCAGCAACGCGAGGGCGGGCTCCATCGTGGGGGGGCGCCAGCGCAGCACCCGCAGGCCCACGTCCGCGTCGGCGTCGGTCCGCACGCCGCCCGCCCGGAGGACGGCCACCAGCCGCTCCCGGGTGGCGGCCTCCAGGATCCCGCCGCCTCCGTCCACCCGGACGGTCGGCGCGTCGGGGGGCAGCGTGCGCATGGTGAGGGGAGGCGCGTCGGCGGGGGCCTCGCCCCGGGGCAGGGGACGCGACGGGCCCAGCCCCGGGGGGAGGATGCCCGCGGCGCGAGCCCCGCGACCGTCCCAGAAGACGGCCGTCAGCAGCTCCGGCTGCACGTGATCCAGGAACCGGGCGACGCCGGCCTCGTCGTTCAGTCGGAGCGGGTCGCGCTCCCGCGCGGGGGTGGACTGCAGCAGGAGCACGACGTCCGGGGAAGGGGCCTGGATCTCGTCCCCGCGGGGACCGTCGGGCGTCGCGTTGAACACGACGTCCGCGGTCTCGTCCCCCGCGCGCAGCCGGAGCGCGTCGAGGAGGGGGCCGCCGCCGGGGCCCTCGGACGTCGCCGTCCAGAGGCCGTCTTCGCGGGCGTGCGGCCGAAACGCGCCGGGGGCGAGTCGGCCCGGGATCACGCAGCCCTCGAGGAGCGGGAGCAGCGGCCCCACGGGGGCGGAGAAGCGCAGGGTGAGCTCGGCTCCCGCGCGCAGGATCTCCAGGCGTCGTCCCGCGGCCTCGAGGAGCCGCCCGGGCCACGCGTCGCCGCTCCCGAGGCACCCCCGCAGCGCGTCGGCGACGGCCTCGGCCTCCACCGACCCCGCGACCGTGAGGCGCCACTGCGCGGGATCGACGACGTCGATGGCGGTGAGGACGCGGGAGCGGAGGTCGGTCCCCGCGAGCCCCGGTCGCGCGAGCCGTTCCCGGGGGTCGATCGCCGCCGCCTCGAGCACCGCGACCCCGGTGTGCGCGGCCCGGAACGCCTCGGCCCACTCGGCGGGGACGGCCACCGCGACCTCTCCTCCCGGCGCGGGGAGCCGCCCCGCGTGAGCCGCGTGAGCGATGCACGCCGCCCCGATCGCGAGGGCTGTGCCGAGCCCGCGACGTGCCCTCATCGAGCCCGCTCCAAGCGCCACAGGACCGCCTCGTCCGAGGCGTCCTCCTCCACCAGGACGAGATCCGCCCGCCCGTCGAAGTCGAGATCCCCCGCGGCGAGCGCGCGGATCGTGCCCGCGAACGTCGAGCGGAACAGGACCGAGAGCCGCGGAGGCGTCCCCTCCAGGCGATGGATGGTCACCTGGTCCGGCTCCCCGAAGGGCGCCGCGCCGGTCGTGACGAGCTCGGGTCGCCCGGCCCCCTCCAGCTCGACGAGGAGCAGGCGGTCGCCCACGGCCTCGGACCCCTCGAACGCGGCGGAGCCCACCCGCGCGTCGCCCCCGCCGAGGTCGCCCCCGGCGTCGACCCAGACCCAGGCGTCCTCGCTCCCCGGGAAGTGCTGCAGGTCGCGCACCCCCTCCTCGGGCAGCAGCGTCGCGTCGGCCACGGGGCGCAGGTCGGGTCCGCCCAGCACCCAGCGCGCGGGGATCCAGTCCGGCCACGCGGGGTCGTGCGGCTGCACGGCCGGGACCACCGACTCCCTCACGCGGACCGTCCCGCGGCGGGGATCGATCGAGAGGTAGTGCCCCGCCGTCGTCGCCGCGACGAGCCCATCTCCGTCGGCCGCGAGGCGCCCGGCGATGGTGCGTGGCCAGGGCCGCGTGGGCAGCGCGAAGGGGCCGCCGAGGGGGGTCGGGCGGGCGTCGCCGGCGTCGAAGCGGTAGGTGCGCACGCCGTCCACCCCGAGCAGCGCGATGTCGTCGGAGCCGTCGTCGTCGAGGTCGAGCAGCGCGACGTCAAGGACGCCGGCCGGGACCGTCCCGATGCGCTCGAGGCGCCACCTCGCGCTCCCGCTCGACGACTTCGTGGCCCCCAGCAGGGCCTCGAGCTCTCGATCCACGGGCCAGGACACGGCGAACGCGGCCTCGGGGTCGGTCTGCACCAGCCCGACGGCCCAGATCCGGGCCCCCTCCAGGGAGACGCTCACGGCCACCTCGGGGCCCCGCGAGAGGGTGGGGATGCGCCCCTTCAGGGCGCTCTGGAGGTGGGCCCGAAACACGCTGCTCACCTTGCGTGAGTCGACGCCGCGGCCCCCTTCGTAGCGGATGCGAGCCCCGTCCACGCCTTCGGGCAGCCGGCTCACGAGGGCGTCGGCGACCGCCTCGGTCCACGCGAGCATCGAGCTGTCCGCGTGGTCGCTGCGCTCCTGACCCCCCACGGGCGAGGCCGAGAGCAGCAGCAGACCGAGGACGGCGGCTCGAAGGGTCACTCCCGGAGACTACCCGCGGCGGCGTGGGGCGTGCTCTCGACGCCGCGCCGCTTCCGCGCCTGCTCGGCGAGGATTCGACTCACCTCGTCCGCCACCGCGGCGTCCACCACGGCGCGCACGCGGTCGCGGTTCGCGCGGGCCTTCACGTACCCCGGATCGAGGTCCACGGCCCGCGCGTAGACGGACAGCGCGTCGGTGTCGCGCCCGGTCCGCTCGTAGGCGATCCCGAGGTTGTTGAGCATGTAGGGCTCGACGCCGTCCAGCTCCAGGGCGGCCTCCAGGTACTGCAGCGCGAGCTCGGTGCGCCCGACCTGCAGCGCGGCGAAGCCCAGGTTGTTGTACGCGTACACGTTGCTCGGGTCCGCGGCCACGGCCCGCCGGTTCTGGGCAATCGCCTCGCTCCACATGGACAGGGCGACGTAGGTGCGCCCCAGGAGGTGCTCCGCCTCGGAGTCGCCCCGAGCGAGGCCGACGAGCTTCTGGGCGTGGGGACGGGCCGCCTCGGGCTCACCCGAGTCGAGCATCCGCCGGGCCAGGAACCGGTGGGCGTCGGCCATGCGCGGCTCGTGGATGAGGGCCTGCCGGGCGCAGTCCTCGGCGCGGGTGCCGCGGCCCACGCCGTCGTAGGCGAGGCCCAGGTTCATCCACACGGTGGCGGACCCCGGGGCGTCGAAGAGGGCCAGCCGGAGCGCGTCGATGGCCTCGCCCGCGCGCCCCTCCTCCTGGAACATGATCGCCTCCTCCAGGTGGTCGTGGAACTTCGGATCGTGGTGCGGGACGGCCTCCTTCTCGAAGAGGGTCATGGGCGAGGGAGACTCGAGGGACTCCGTGATCGCGTCCACGTCCATGGGGACCTCGTCGAGGAACGCGAGGTCGGAGTCGACTCGGGTGGGTCCGGACGACGTGGTCGTCCAGGCGGTGGGCTCGCTCGACGGGCAGGCGACGAGGGTGAGCAGGAGCGTGATCAGGGCGGGCGTGGCGAGGGTCTTCATCAGGACCTCCTTCAGCAGGTTCGGTCCCTTCCCTGAGCACGCGGCGTGCCGGCTCGTCGATCGAGGTTGCGTCGTGCGATCACGGGGGATCGCGGCAGGCCCGGCGTGGCTGGGGGGCCACGCCGGGAGCCGGGACTGTGTCCCTCGGGGCACGGCCCTATTCGCGGTCGATCCCCAGGCGTCGCACCTTCTTGTAGAGGTGGCTGCGCTCGAGCCCGAGGTCCTGGGCGGCCTGGGTCATGTTGCCGTCGAAGCGGCGGATTCGGTCCTCGATGATGCGCCGCTCCAGGGACTCGAGGACGCCGTACAGCGGGCCCTCGGCGGGGATCTCGGCGCCGAGGGCGGCCGACGCCCCGGGCAGCGCCCCGCGCACGTGGGGGGCGTCGATCACCCGGCCTATGGTGAGGATCGCGAGGCGGTCGACGAGGGCCGCCAGCTCCCGGACGTTCCCCGGCCAGTCGTGGGCCTGGAGGGCGCCCAAGGCCTCCGCCGTCCACTCCTTCGCCGAGAGCCCGTGGTTGTCGCAGCTGCGGCCGAGCAGGAACCGGGCGAGGTCCGGGACGTCGTCACGACGGGCCCGGAGGGTCGGGACCGCGATGGGCAGGACGGCGAGGCGGTAGTAGAGATCCTGGCGAAACCGCCCCGCGTCGACCTCGGCCTGGAGATCGCGGTTGGTGGCCGCGATCACGCGCACGTCCACAGGGATGACGGCGCTGCCGCCGACCCGCTCGAGCTCCCCCTCCTGGAGGACGCGCAGGAGCCGGGCCTGCAGGGCGGCCGGCATCTCCCCGATCTCGTCGAGGAACAGCGTGCCCCCGTCCGCCCGCTCGAACCGCCCGACGCGGCGCCGATCGGCGCCCGTGAACGCCCCGCGCTCGTGGCCGAAGAGCTCCGACTCCACCAGGTTCTCGGGGATCGCCGCGCAGTTCAGCTTGATGAACGGGCCGTGGCTCCGCCGGGACAGGTCGTGGATCGCCTCGGCGACCAGCTCCTTGCCGACCCCGGACTCGCCCGTGATCAGCACCCGGGCCCTGGTCGGCGCGATGCGGCGCACCGCCTCGATGACCCGCGTGAGCGCCGGCGAGCGCCCGACCATGCCGTGGCGTCGCTCGATCGTGCGCGTGAGGGCTCCCACCGCGCGGTCCAGGGCGTCCAGCCGCAGCGCGTTGCGGATGGTCACCACCAGGCGGTCGATCTGGACGGGCTTCTCCAGGAAGTCCACGGCCCCGAGGCGCGTGGCCTTCACCGCCGCGTCGAGGGTGCCGTGCCCGCTCATCATCACGACGGTCGGCGCGGGCTCCATCGCGGTGACGCGCTCGAGGACCCAGAGGCCGTCGTGGTCCGGGAGGCGCAGATCCAGCAGGACGAGGTCGGGCTGCTCGGCCTCGGCGGCGGCCACGCCCGAGGCGGCGTCCTCCGCGGCGCTGACGGCGAAGCCTTCGAGGTCCAGCGCGCGCCCCAGCGTGGTGCGGATGTTGGGTTCGTCGTCGACGATGAGGACGCGCGGGGGGCTCGGGGGCGCGTCGCTCACTTGAAGAGCGTGTCGAGCTTGGCCTTCGCCTCGGAGGCCTTGTGGTTCTTGAGCTTGTAGTCGACCGCCTTGTGCAGCAGGTACAGCTCCTCGTCCACGGCTTCCACGAGGTCGTAGTCACCGACGTCGTCCAGGCTCTGCAGCAGCGACCGCATCGCGACCAGGCGCTCCTTCACCGACTCCGCCGTGGGGGGCGCGTCGTCGGGATCGGACCCCTCGGCGTCCACGCTCATTCCCATCGTGTGCTGGACCTCCGCGGCCATCGCTTCCGCGCTGAGGTCCACGACGGGCGCCGCTGAGGGCTCGGGCTCGGGCGCCGGCTGCGGGGCGGCGACCGGCTCGGGCGGGGCCTCCTCCACGACCTTCGCCGCGCGCGCCTGTCGCTTCTCGACGGCGTCGTTGTAGTTGCGGCGGGGGTTGTCCTCGTACCCCTCGCCGGCGCGACGGACCGAGACCATCCCGTCCCGACGGAGGTGGTACACCCGCGCTCCCCAGGAGAGGCGCAGCTCGGGGGCCATGCCGGACGCCCAGCTCACGACGTTGGGGGCCAGCTTTCCGGCGAGTGCGCCGAGCCGTCGCACGCCCGCCGAGGCGAGGCGGGGGCCGGGCTTCACGTCGCCCGCGCCCTCCCACATGGGGTCGATGGGGTCGGTCTCACGCATGCGGGGCACCCTACCCGGCCTCAGGCGCTCACGCGCGCGAAGACGCCGTGAAAGGACGTCCCCTCGGGGAAGCCCCGCACCACCGGGAAGTCGGGCGACGGGCCCGCCCGGCGGACGGCCGCCACGCGTCTGCCCGCGTCCCGGATCCCGGCCTCGACCTCGCCTCGCAGCTTGCCCCCGCGCTCGGCCCGCAGGTTCCGGCAGCAGAGCATCCAGCCCCCGTCGCGCAGCCTCTTCGCGGCGGTCGCGACCATCGCGCGGTAGTCGCCGCGGGCGCTGAACCCCCGGCCTCGGCCCCGACCCTGGGCGAACACGGGCGGATCGAGCACCACGCCGTCCAGGGGGGGCGCCTCGTCGAGCCACTTCACGGCGTCCTCGGCGACGCACGGGTGCCCGTCCGGGTCCAGCCCGTTGCGCCGGAGGTTGTCGGCGGCGGCGGCCAGGTAGCGGGGGGAGAGGTCGACCGAGAAGACCTTCGCCGCCCCCGCCGCCGCGAGCGCGACCGAGAACGCGCCGGTGTGCGCGAACAGGTTGGCGACCGTCGCCCCGGGCAGATCGTCGAGCCCCCGGAGCAGCGCCCGGTTGGCCCGCTGGTCCGGGTAGAACCCCGTCGTGAGGCCGGCGAAGGGGGCGGCGCGGAAGGTCAGCCCGGCCTCGGACACGTCGACGTCGCCGTCGTGACGCCCGTGGATCCAGCGCCCCGGCAGGTCGTCGCCCGACCCCGCGTCGGCGCGACGGCGAAGGTCCACGAGGTGGTCCTTCTCGTACAACGGGAGGTCCCGGAAGCGTCCGCGGAGGACCTCGTGGACCTCGGACCGGAACGCCGCCACGGCCATCGAGGTTCGAGTCGCCACCAGCACCGGGCCCCACTGGTCCACGAACAGCCCCGGGAGCCCGTCCGCCTCCCCGTGAATCAGACGGTACGCGGTCGTCGCGGGATCCGAGAGCAGGCCCTCGCGGCGCTCCAGGGCGCGGGCGGCGCGACGCCTCCAGTCGTCGGGTCCGAGCCCCGTCCCGGCACGCAGGGAGACCACCCGCGCGCACACCGCGGCCGCCGGGTCGACGACGGCCGTCGCCACCCAGTCGCCGCGGGGGTCCACGAGCTCCACGAGCGCGCCGGGGCGAAGCTTCGCCGTGGGGCCGGTGTCGCGGTCGCGCAGGACCCAGGGGTGACCGCCCCTCAGGATGCGGGCCGTCGCCTTGCTCACGCGGAGGGTCGTCCGTCGCGACGTCCGTCGCTCACGCGGCTCACGCGGGGTCTCCCTCGGACGCTTCGAGGGGACCTCGGCGGGGGGCTCGAGCAGGGCGTCCCAGCCGTCCGGCGCGGGGGCCTCCACCACCACGTGGCCCCACGCCAAGCGCGCGCAGTGCAGCGCGAGGCGAGGGGCGCCGCCGGGGAGCGGGTCTCCGTACTCCAAGTCGCCGATCACCGGGCTGCCCGCGGCGGCGAGCAGGCGTCGTACCTGGTGGGTCCGGCCCTCCCGCGGTCGCACCTCCACCTCGGCCCGGGTGCCGTCCCGAGACCGCCGCAGCACCCGCACCGAGGCGTGCATGTCGGCCTCCTCGTCCACGAGATCGCCGTCGGCCGGGGGCGGGTGCACGACGGCCAGGTATCTCTTCGCGACCTCCCGGGCCTCGAACCGTGACGACAGCGCGCCGACCGCCTCTCCCACCGCGAGCACCAACACCCCGGAGGTCCCCCGGTCGAGGCGGTGGACGGGCTGCGCGGTCACGCCCAGGACGTCGGCCAGGCGCTCCGGCGCCGCGACCCCGTCCTCCTCGGTGCGGTGCGACGGGAGCCCCGACGGTTTCTGGATCGCCCACCAGCCGTCGCCGCGCGCGATCACGTGCTCCTCCCTCAGTCTCGGAGGCTCACCGCCCAGCGACGGTCGCCAGTCGACCTCGACGACCTCCGCCGGCCGCACCGCCCGCCCCGCGCGGCGCTCCGTCCGGCGTCCTATACGCACCTGTCCGGCGTCGATCAGCCCCTTGACCTGCTTCCGGGAGAGCCGGTGAAGGTTGGCGGCCAGGAACCGGTCGAGGCGCGGCGGATCGGCGGGGGAGGGGACCCGGAGGCGGACCGTCTTCACCGACCGGTCGTCAGAGCCGCTCGCAGATCGTCTTGGCCTGCAGGAACGCCAGCAGGTGCTCTCGGCCGCCCGCCTTCGTGTCCGTGCCGCTCATGTTGAAGCCGCCGAAGGGCTGCACGTCCACCAGGGCGCCCGTGCACTTGCGGTTGATGTAGAGGTTCCCGCAGTGCAGGCGCCGCTTCGCGTCGTCGATGTTGGCGGTGCCGAAGTAGGAGCCGGTGAGGCCGTACTCGGTGTTGTTGAACACCTCGACGCCCTCTTCGTAGGAGTCCACGCGCACGAGCGCGAGGACGGGCCCGAAGATCTCCTCGTTGGCCAGGCGCGCGTCCTTGCTCACGCTCCCGAACACCGAGGCCTGGAGGAAGTGGCCGCCCGCGCCCGCCGCGCCGCCGCCCGCCAGGAGGGTGCCCTCGCTCCGCCCGACGTCGAGGTAGGACAGAATGCGGGCCTCGGCCTCGCGGTCGATGACCGCGCCCATGTTCGAGGCCGGGTCGGACGGGTGCCCCACGACGATCTTCTTCGCCGCGGCCGCGACCTTCGCCTCGAGGGCGTCGTACACGTCGCCGTGGATGAGGGCCCGGCTGCAGGCGGAGCACTTCTGGCCC
This sequence comes from uncultured Rickettsiales bacterium, assembly GCA_964620495.1. Lineage (GTDB taxonomy): Bacteria > Myxococcota_A > UBA796 > UBA9615 > UBA9615 > CAZEKB01. The sequence goes on from CAZUHI010000003.1 coordinate 114,537, forward strand.
TGGAAGCCGAAGGCGGCGCGCACGATGCCGTCGGCGGCGGCGTCCACGTCGGCGTCCGCGTCCACGAGGATCGCGTCCTTGCCGCCCATCTCCGCGACCACCCGCTTGAGCCAGATCTGACCCGGCCGCACCTTCGCGGCCTCGGCATGGATCCAGCAGCCGACGGCCTTGCTCCCGGTGAAGGAGATGAACCGCGTCTTGGGGTGCGTGACCAGGTGGCCGCCCACGACCGCGCCGTCGGCCGACGTCACGAAGTTGACCACGCCGTCGGGCAGCCCCGCGTCGCGCAGGAGCTGGAACACCATCCAGGCGGTGTACGGCGTCTGCTCGGCGGGCTTGAGGACGACGGTGTTGCCCGCCACCACGGGCGCGGTGGTCATGCCCGCCGCGATCGCCACCGGGAAGTTCCACGGGGGGATGACGACGCCCGCGCCCAGCGCGATGTACTGCACGGTGTTCGTCTCGCCGGGGTACGGCGTGGTCGGCTGGGGCTGGTCCCAGCGGATCGCCTCGCGCGCGTAGAACTCCAGGAAGTCGATGGCCTCGGCGGTGTCGCCGTCCGCCTCGGGCCAGGTCTTGCCGGCCTCGAGCACCATCGCCGCCGAGAACTCGTGCTTGCGGCGCCGCATGGCGTGGGCCGCCCGAAGGAGGACGGCCGCGCGCTCGCGCACGGGGGTCGCGGACCAGCTCGGGAACGCGGCCCAGGCGGCGGCGAGGGCGTCCTCTGCGTCGTCCGTGGTGCCGTCCTGGAAGCGGCCGATCACCGTCGCGTTGTGGCTCGGATCGATGGACGCGAAGGTGTTCGACGCCGTGCGGTCGGCGCCCCCGACCACGTTGGGGTGGGTCTCCCCGAGGCGCGACCGGACGAGGTCGATGGCGGCCTGGAAGTCGGCCGCGACGGCGGGGTCGGAGAAGTCGGTGAGGGGCTCGTTCTGGAAGGGACCGAACATCGGCGGGCTCCGCGGGTCGGGGGGAGGCGCTCGTATAGCGCAGCCGGCTCGGGCCGGCTACGCTCCGCGCATGACCGACGACCGCATCGCCGCCCTGGAGGCTCGACTCATGGAGGTCGAGATCCGCTCCGAAGAGCGCATCGCCGAGATCCGGCGCCTCGAAGCGTTCGTGGGGGGATACGAGGACCGCATCCGCACCCTGGAGGCGTCCCTGAAGCGCATGAAGTCCCTCCTGGAGGAGCCGGCCGACGACATGCCGCCTGCGCTGGAAGACGTGCCCCCGCACTACTGACTGCCGCTGGCGAGGCCTCGCGCGCCCGTGATATTCAGGCGCCCCCGCGTGCGCCCTGTGCGCGGCCGGAGTCCCGTCGATGGCCAAGCCCCGCCGCATTCACGACAGCATCCTCGACACGATCGGCGACACCCCGATCGTCCGCCTCAATCGGCTCACGAAGGGCCTGCAGTCGGACGTCTACGTCAAGCTCGAGTTCATGAACCCGGGCGGCTCGGTCAAGGACCGCATCGCGAAGTACATGATCGAGAAGGCCGAGGCGCGCGGCGAGATCTCCACCGGGGCGACGATCGTCGAAGGCACGTCCGGGAACACCGGCATGGGCCTCGCGCTGACGGCCGCCATCAAGGGTTACAAGGCCATCTTCGTGATGCCCGACAAGCAGTCCATGGAGAAGGTGAAGGCCCTACGCGCGTTCGGTGCCCAGGTGGTGGTGACGCCCACGGCCGTGGAGCCCGAGGACCCGCGCTCGTACTACTCGGTGTCGAACAAGCTCGGCACGGAGACCCCCAACGCGCTCTTCGCCAACCAGTATCACAACCCCGACAACCCGCAGACGCACTACGAGTCCACCGGCCCCGAGATCTGGGAGCAGATGGGCGGCGAGATCGACGTCTTCATCGCGGGCATGGGGACCGGCGGCACGCTCTCCGGGGTCGGCAAGTACCTCAAGGAGAAGAACCCGAACATCCAGATCGTGGGCGTGGACCCGGTCGGCTCCATCTACTACGACTTCTTCAAGACCGGGAAGCTGACGGAGGCGTACGCGTACAGCCTCGAGGGCATCGGCGAGGACTTCCTGCCGTCGACGATGCACATGGACGTGCTCGACGACATCGTCCGCGTCTCGGACAAGGAGTGCTACCTGATGACCCGCGACCTCGTCCGCAAGGAGGGGATCTTCGCGGGCGGGTCCTCCGGCGCGGCGATCTGCGGCGCCCTGAAGTGGCTGCGGAACAACGACACCGCGGGCAAGCAGGTCCTGATCCTGCTGCCCGACACGGGCCGCCAGTACCTCGGCAAGATCTTCAACGACGATTGGATGCGGGAGAACCGCTACCTGGACGCTCCCACCGACCTCGGCAACGTCCGGGACATCCTCGGGTCTTCGCCGCGGCGCAAGATCATCTCCGCGCGGATGGGCGAGACGGTGCGTGAGGTGGCGCTCCGGATGCGCAAGCACGACCTCAGCCAGGTGCCGGTGTACGACGCGGAGGGCGAGGTCGCCGGGATCGTCCAGGAGCGCAAGGTCCTCAACCACCTGGTGAACCACCCCGGCGCGGCCGAGGAGCCGGTCGACGGGCTCGTAGAGATCGCCTACTCCGTCATCGATCTCGACACGACCGTCCCGGTGCTGAGCGAGCTGTTCACGCGCGTTCGCATCGTGTTCGTGCTCGAGAAGGGCGAGATCATCAACGTGCTCACCAAGATCGACCTCATCGACTACATGGCCACGGGCGTCGCATGAGCAGCGACACGCCGACGCCCTGGCCGCCGCGCGACCTCCTCTTCCAGGAGAAGGCCTTCGGCACCCGCGCCATCCACGCCGGCCAGCCCTACGAGCCGGTGACGGGCGCGGTGATGGTGCCCATCTACCAGACGTCGACGTACGCCCAGGACGGGGTCGGGGGCCACTTCGGGTACGAGTACTCGCGCACGGGCAACCCCACCCGCACCGCCTTGGAGACGTGCCTGGCGTCGCTCGAGGGAGCCCGCCACGGCGTGTGCTTCGCGTCGGGCTGCGCCGCCACCACGACGCTCCTCCACACGCTGCGCCCGGGGGACCACGTCGTGTCCTCGGACGACGTGTACGGCGGCACCTGGCGCATCTTCGACTCGGTCTTCAAGCCCCTGAACATCGACTTCACCTTCGTCGACATGACGGACGAGGAGGCGGTGAACGCGGCCGTCCGGCCGGGCGCCACGAAGATGCTGTGGGTGGAGACGCCCACGAACCCGCTCCTGAAGGTCGTGGACATCGCGTCCATGGCGCGCCTGTCGCGCGCCGTGGGCGCGAAGTGCATCGTCGACAACACGTTCGCCACGCCCTACTTCCAGAGCCCGCTCGCCCTCGGCGCGGACGCGGTGCTCCACTCCACGACGAAGTACATCGGCGGCCACTCGGACGTGGTGGGCGGCGCGGTGGTGTGCGACGACGACGCCCTCGCCGCGGACCTGTTCCGCCTCCAGAACTCCATCGGCGCCACCCCGGGGCCCCAGGACTGCTTCCTGCAGCTGCGCGGCATCAAGACGCTGCACGTGCGCATGGACGCCCACGCCCGGAACGCTGCGACCCTGGCGACCTGGCTCGAGGAGCGGGCCGACGTGCGGAAGGTGATCTACCCGGGGCTGCCGTCCCACCCGCAGCACGAGGTCGCGGCGCGGCAGATGCGCGGCTTCGGCGGCATGGTCAGCTTCGAGCTGGACGGCGACCTGGCCCGCGCCGAGCGGTTCGTGGCGTCGACCGAGGTCTTCACGCTGGCCGAGAGCCTGGGCGGGGTGGAGAGCCTCATCGAGCTCCCCGCGGCCATGACGCACGCGTCGGTCCCGAAGGAGCTGCGCGAAGAGATCGGCATCGCGGACGGCCTCGTCCGCCTCAGCGCGGGCATCGAGCACATCGACGATCTGATCGCCGACCTCGACGCCGCGTTCGACGCCTGAAGAGAATCGGCGAGGACCTGGGCCGGATCGCGACGACGGTGCCGAGGGTCCGGGTGAAGGCGTATTGAAATACGCCGAAGTCGGCCCGAGGTGCCGGAGGAAGGGAGGCGGGTCGGGGGCGGCAAGCGCTCTAAGCGCGCGCAGGGAGGCCCTCGGCACGAGGCCGACCGGAGTTCAGGAGGTACTGCGGGGCCCCCGGCGAAGAATCGCCGGAGGCGAAACGAAGTGGTTCTTCGTTGGGGTGCTTAGGGGCAGGTGCCGGGGTAGGCGGTGGCGTCGGTGTCGTCGCAGTCGCCGCCGAGGAGGCCGGCGTCGTTGCAGCCCGCGTTCATGACGTGCAGGCCGTTGAGCAGCATGTTCTGGAGGTCGGTGTTGAAGAAGCCGTCCCACTCGGTGAGGCCGGCGTTGCCGTTCCAGAAGAGCGTGTAGCCACCGCCGATGACGTTGGTCCACAGGATCTTCGACTTGTTGCCCACCGAGGCCACGCGCACCGCGCCGCGGGACGTGTCCGGAGTCGCGTTGTCGTGGTTGGTGCTCTCGGCCGTGAACGTCGTGGAGAGGCCGAACGCGCCGTAGGGACCGTTGGTCAGGTCGCTCGTCAGGTTGCTGACGGTGCACTGGTCGGTCGGGGGGTTCGCGTCGCCGGTACCCACGGAGCGGACCAGGTCCGCCACGTTGTCGAGCTGCGCCGCCGAGCCGCCGTTGAGGAAGCCGCCGCCCGCGAGCTCGGACATGGCGTCCGGGCCGGTGACGATCAGGGAGTTGCCCGAGTTCACCCAGGCGACCAGGGCGCCGTGCTCGTCGTTCGTGAAGCCGCGCGCCGAGGTGTAGACCACGAGGATCTGCGCCCCGTCGAAGTTCGACGTGTCCTCGAGGACGTCGGTGGTCGCCGCGTCCACGAAGTCGAGGGTGTCGACGCCGAGCGGGCCGAACCCGGTGAAGTTCGTCCAGAAGGCGGCCTCGTTCTGGTCGGCCACCACGGCGATGTTGCAGCCCCACGGGGTGCAGGAGATGTAGCCGTCGTTGTCGTCGTCGAGCTCGCCCGCGGGCACCACGCCGTCGCAGTCGTCGTCGAAGGTGTTGCAGGACTCCACCGCGGAGGTGTTCACCTCGTCGTTGGTCTCGTCGCAGTCGCCTTCGCACTCGGTCTCGCCGTCGCCGTCCACGTCCACGTCCACCACGTCGGTGTTGCCGTCGCAGTCGTTGTCCGAGATGCCGTCGTTGCAGATGAGCGGCGCGCCCGCGTACACCGTCGGGTCGTTGTCGTCGCAGTCGCCGCCGCACGACGAGACGCCGTCCAGGTCGAGGTCGAAGCCGTTGTCGATCGTGCCGTCGCAGTTGTTGTCGAGGCCGTCGCAGGCCTCCGTGGCGGTGGGGTTGATCGCGCTGTTCAGCGGCTGGCAGTCGCCCTCGCAGGACGTGAACCCGTCGTTGTCGAAGTCGAGGTTCTCGTCGATCTGGCCGTTGCAGTTGTTGTCGTCCAGGTCACAGATCTCGGGGGCGCCCGGGAAGACCGTCGGGTCGGTGTCGTCGCAGTCGACCTCGCCGAACACGGCCGCGCAGTTCGGGTAGGCGTCCGGCCAGCCGTCCTCGTCCAGGTCGAGGTCCTCGTCGACCAGACCGTCGCAGTCGTTGTCCTCTTCGTCGCACCCCTCGATGCCGTCGGGGTTGATGTTGAGGTTCGTGTCGTCGCAGTCGCCCTCGCAGCCGGTGTAGCCGTCGAGGTCGCTGTCTTCGAACTCGTCGCCGATGCCGTCCCAGGGGGCGCCGTTGCCGCCGTCGTCCACGAGGCCGTTGCAGTCGTTGTCCAGGCCGTCGCAGATGTGCGACGGGTCGTTCTCGATCTCCTCGGGGTTCACCGAGGCTTCGGTGTCGTCGCAGTCGTTGACGCACACCAGGAACCCGTCGCGGTCCTCGTCGAGGCCGTCGTCGATCAGGTTGTTGCAGTCGTTGTCGTTGCCGTCGCACAGCTCGGGGGCCGTGGGGTAGATGGTGGCGATGAGGTCGTTGCAGTCGAGCTCGGTGGAGTCGTAGGCGAGGGGGCAGCCGTCGCCGTTGGCGTCCACGTACCCGTCGCCGTCCGCGTCGAAGATCTCGTCGATCTGGTCGTCGCAGTCGTTGTCCTTGGCGTCGCAGAGCTCGACGTGATCGGGGTTGACCTCGGCGTCGTTGTCGTCGCAGTCGCCCGGCTCGAGCTCCTCGTCTTCACACTCGGCGCCGCGGCAGAAGCCGTCGCCGTCGGCGTCTTCGGAGTCGGGCTCCACGTCCGCGGTGTCGTCGTCGTCCGGCTCGCTGTCGTCGTCGTCGCCGCGCGTGGGACAGCCGACGACGAAGACCAGGTTGAGCGCGAGCAGCAGGATCGTCCAAAGGGAGCGGGGCATCCGGGGTCTCCGAAATCGAGTCGACGCGAGCGTGCGCACGCCGACGGACGAGGCATCATCGCCCCTGCGCGGAGTGTTGTAAATCGCGCGACGCGTCGAAAGGGCCGAGGTCTGCCCGTCTTGAAACCGGTCCCCCGAAACTTCCTCAGCTTGGAGACGCTCCGCGCGCGCGCCGCGGACGCCGGGATCGCGCTCGACATCGGCGCCTCCGCCGCCCCCCCCGGCCCCGAGGCCGACGACCTCGAGGCGTGGCTCGCCGACGGTCGGCACGGCGAGATGAGGTGGCTGGCCCGCGACCCCGCGAGGCGTAGCGACCCCAACCTCGTGCTCGAGGGGGCCCGATCGGTCGTCTCGGTGGGGATGCCCTACTACCAGGGACCGCTGCCCGACGGCCCCGGGGACCGCCCCGTGGGCCGGGTCGCCCGCTACGCCCTCGGCGACGACTACCACGACGTCATGCTCGAGCGCGTCCGGGCGCTGGCCGACCTGCTCGACGACCCCGCTGCTCGGCCCTACGTGGACACGGGCCCCGTGATGGAGAAGCCGCGGGCCATGCGGGCGGGCCTCGGGTGGACGGGCAAGCACACCAACCTCGTGTCCCGGAGGCACGGGTCCTGGCACTTCCTGGGCGCCGTCATCACGCGGACGGAGGTCGAGCCGGGCGTCGAACACGAGGACCACTGCGGCACATGTCGCGCCTGCCTCGACGCCTGCCCGACCGGCGCCATCCACCCGGATCGCCCCTACGAGATCGACGCCCGTCGGTGCATCTCGTACCTGACGATCGAGCTGCGGGGCCCGATCCCCCGCGATCTGCGTCCGCTGATCGGGACCTGGATCTTCGGGTGCGACCTCTGCCTCGACGTGTGCCCCTGGAACCGCTTCGCCGAGCCCACCCGGGAGGAGCGCCTCCGCCCCCGCGACGCCCTCACGGCGCCGGTCTTGGAGGACCTGCTCGCCTGGGACCAGGCGACGTTCAGCCGCCTCATGAAGGGCAGCCCGATCAAGCGCACGAAGCGGCGGGGCCTCCTCCGGAACGTGGCCGTCGCGCTCGGGAACGCCGGCGATCGGGGGGCGGTGCCGACGCTGATCCGCACGCTGCGCGAGGAGCACGAGCCGCTGGTGCGGGGGCACGCGGCCTGGGCGCTCGGGGTGCTCGGGGGCGAGGCCGCGCGGGCCGCGCTGGAGGGCCACCGCGATCCCGACCCGTACGTCGAAGAGGAGCGGGAGGCCGCCCTCGCCTAGCGCACCGTCGGTCTAGAAGTCGGCCGTGCCCGGGGTGCGGGGGTAGGGGATGACGTCGCGGATGTTCGCCATGCCCGTCAGGTACATGAGCATCCGCTCGAAGCCGAGCCCGAAGCCGGCGTGGGGGACGGAGCCGTAGCGACGCAGGTCCGCGTACCACCAGTACGGGGCCGTCTCCATGCCGCGCCGCACCAGCTCGGACTCGAGGACGTCCAGCCGCTCCTCGCGCTGGCTCCCGCCGATGATCTCGCCGAGGCGGGGGACCAGCAGATCGGTCGCCGCGACGGTCTCCCCGTCGTCGGAGAGCCGCATGTAGAAGGCCTTCTGGTCCGTCGGGTAGTCGGTCACGAAGACCGGCCCCTGGACGTAGGACTCGGCCAGCCACTTCTCATGTTCCGTCTGAAGTGCTTCGCCCCAACCCACCGGATATTCGAAGGATTCACCCGACGATTCCAGGGCCTTCATGGCCTCGCCGTAGGTCATCCGCTCGAAGGGGCGGTTCAGGGTGGAGGCGACCTTGTCGATCACGCCCTCCTCGATCCACTTGTCGAAGAAGGCCATGTCCTCCCCGCAGCGGTCGTGGACCTGCAGGGCGATCGTGCGGATGAAGTCTTCGGCCAGGTCGAGCAGATCCCCGAGGTCGGCGAAGGCGATCTCCGGCTCGATCATCCAGAACTCCGCCGCGTGACGCGCCGTGTTCGAGTTCTCCGCGCGGAAGGTCGGCCCGAAGGTGTAGACGTCCGTGAACGCGGACGCGTACCCCTCGACGTTGAGCTGCCCCGACACCGTCAGGTAGCTCTCCTTGCCGAAGAAGTCCTTGCCCTCCAGGTCCGTGATCTTGAAGAGCTCGCCCGCCCCCTCGCAGTCGCTCGCCGCGATGATCGGGGTGTGCACCCAGAGGAACCCCCGCGACTGGTAGTAGTCGTGGATCGCCGCCGCGAGGGCGTTGCGCACGCGGAACACGGCCGAGAACGTGCGGGTGCGGGGGCGCAGGTGAGCCTTCTCGCGCAGGAACTCGAAGGAGTGGCGCTTGGTCTGCAGCGGGTAGTCCGCGGCCGCGCCGCCGAAGACCTTGATCGCGGTGACGATCACCTCCCACGACTGGCCCTTGCCCTTGCTGGGGACGATCGTCCCCTCGGCGCGGATCGAGCTGCCCTTGTCGACCGTGTCGGCGACGTCCGGGCCCGGCGAGTCCTTGAAGACCAGCTGCAGGTTCGCCAGCTGCGACCCGTCGTTGACCTCCAGGAAGCCGATCTTCTTCGAGACTCGCTTGTTCCTCACCCAGCCGGTGATCACCACCGAGTCCCCCTCGGAGGCGCCCTCGAGCAGCGTGCGAATCGGGGTACGGCGAGGCTTTGGAGGGGCGGGGGAGGCAGTCATGGGCGCGGGAGCCTAACATCGGGTCGTGCGGGTTGCCGTAACCGAGGTACGTGACCCCCTTCACGGGGCCATTTCAGTGGAGCGTCGGGAACTCCCGATCCTCGACCACCCGTTGTATCAGCGCCTGCGGAACATCCAACAGCTGGGCTTCACATCCCTGTCATTCCCGGGGGCGACGCACCACCGCTACCTGCACTCCATCGGCGTCATGCACCTGGCCGGGCGCGCCTTCGACGCGATCTTCGACCACCTGGACACCCCGCTCCCGGAGGGCCGCCGTCGGGGTCTGCGGCGGATCCTGCGTGCCGCCGCGCTGCTGCACGACGTGGGGCACGCGCCCTTCTCCCACGCCTCCGAGTTCGCGATGCCGATGCTGTCGGAGCTCGCGATCCCCGGGTGCGAGGGGCAGCCGGATCGCCAGGCCACCCACGAGGACTACACGGTCAAGATCGTCACCGACTCGTCCCTGGCCGACGCGCTCCGGGGTTCGGGGGTCGAGCCCGAGGCGGTCGCCGCCCTGATCGACCCCGATCGCGTCCCCGATCCGGCCTGGTTCGAGGCGGGCGGGGTGGACTGGCGACCGCTCCTCCAGCAGGTGATCAGCTCCGAGCTGGACGTCGACCGCATGGACTACCTGAGCCGGGACTCGCACTTCTCGGGCGTCCAGTACGGCGTGTTCGACGTGGGCTGGCTCATGGGTTCGCTGCGAGCCCACGTGATCGACGGTCGCGCCTACCTGGCCCTGATGGACCGGGCCATCTACACGTTCGACGACTTCCTCATCGCCAGATATCACATGTTCCTGATGGTCTATTTCCATTATCGGAGCATGGCTTACGAGGAAATGTTGAGGCTTTGGTTTCAAGATGGCGGCGACGGGTATCGCCTCCCCGCGGACGTCGAGAGCTACGCCCGGATCGACGACGTCCACCTCACCAACGCCCTGCGCGCGAGCGACAACCGGTGGGCGCGCCGCATCGTCGAGCGTCGCCACATTCGCCTGTTCGTGGAGCGGCACGGCGAGTCGGCGCACGTCGACCTCACGAACGTGATCGAGCGTCTCGAGGACGAAGGAATCGAAGTGATTCCGTCTCTCTCCGAGGGAATCCTGAGCAAGTACTTCAGCAACTCCGGGCCCTTGGATCCTCACCAGGCCGTGCTCCCGCTCGGGGGGCTGGAGTCCGCCTCGCGCGCGCCCACGACGCCGATCTACGTCGTCCGCAAGCCCCACCGCGGGTCCAAGGAGGTCCGCGCGGACGTGCTCCAGGACTCCACCGACCTGTTCGACCGCTACGGGCGCCGCCTGACCATGAGCCGGCTGTACGTCGATCGCGGCGACCTCGAGCGCGCCGCCGACGTCACGATCGACCTCCTGTGAGCCGCGTCCTCCTGGTGGCCGCGTGCGACGCGGAGTGGGCGGCCGTCCGCTCCGAGCTCGGCGTGACGTCCGCCCCGCCCGTCGGCCGGATCGTGCCGGGGCGAGGCGATCTCGGGTTGCTGCGCGTAGGCGTGGGCCTCGACGCCACCCGCCGGTCCTGCGCCGAGATCCGCGAGGCGCGGCCGGCGATCGTCGTCCACATCGGCTTCGCGGGGGGGCTGCGCACCGGCGTCACGGCGGGCGGCGTGCTGCTCGTGACGGCGGTCTCGGCCGACGTCTTCGCGGTGGACGGGGGAGGGGACGCGCCGGCCGCGGAGCCGCTGGACGCAGGCCTCGTCGACCGGCTCCGCGCCGCCCTCGCGGTGCTGCCCGATCGCCTCGCCCAGGGTCCCCTGCTGACGGTCGACCGGTTCGTCGACCGGGCCGCGCAGAAGGGCGCCTTGGGCCGGTCCACGCCGTACATCGCCTGCGAGATGGAGGCCTGCGTCGTCAAGGCCGCGTGCGACGAGGCGGGCGCCCGGTACCTGGGCGTGCGCGCCATCTCCGACGCCGAGCACGAGAGCGTGCCGCCCCTGAGCCTGAAGGGAGCCCTGCGATCCGGCGGCCTCGCGCGGTTCGGTCGGTGGGCCGCGCGCCCGGCGGCGGCCCTCGAGGCCTACAACTTCGTGCAGGGGGGGCGTCGCGCGAAGCGGGCGTTGGCGCGGGCGATCCCCCCGAGCCTGGAGGTGGCCCACGCGGCCGCAGCGGCGCTCCGGTAAGGTCCGGCGCCCATGATCGACCTGCACTCCTTGCTCCCCGGGACGGTGGCGGCCGTCCGCCTCGCCGCCGAGCCCGTCATGGCTCGATTCCAGACCCGCCAGACCGTATGGGACAAGGACGCCGAGCGCTCGGTCACCGGCCCATCCGCCGGCAACCCGCTCTCCGAGGCCGACCTGCTCGCGGACGAGGTGCTGCACCAGGAGCTGACCGCCCTGCTCCCGGGGTCGGGGTGGCTCTCCGAGGAGACCGTGGACAGTCCGGACCGGCTCCAGCGCGCGGCGACGTGGGTGGTCGACCCGATCGACGGCACCCGGGAATACGTCGACGGCGTCCCCGAGTTCGCCATCTCGGTGGGCCTCTCGATCGACGGCGAGGTCGCCTTGGCGGTGCTGCTGAACCCGGCGAAGGAGGAGCTGTACACGGCCGTCCGCGGGGCCGGGGCGCGTCGCGACGGCGAGGTGCTGACGGCCTCGACGCGCACCGATCTCACCGGGGCGGTGCTGCTCGCCAGCAACACCGAGATGAAGCGCGGCGAGTTCGCGATCTTCGAAGACCGCATGACCCTCAGGCCGGTGGGGTCGACCGCCTACAAGCTGGCGCTGCTGGCGTCCGGCGAAGGGGACGTCTACTTCACGCGGAAGCCGCGGAACGAGTGGGACGTCGCCGCCGGGATCCTGCTGTGCCGCGAGGCGGGCGCCGCCGTCACCGATCTCGGGGGCAGCCCCCACACGTTCAACCGCCCGGATCCGCTCTGTCGCGGGGTCGTGTCCGCGTCGACGGGCCTGCACGCCGAGGTCATGTCCCTGATCGGAGAGGTCGGGACCCTCGAATAGGGGGCGCGCGGCTATCGATCCTGGGAGGAGAGCTTCCCGATCGGGGCGCCGACGCGGACCGTGGGGCCCCCTTCGCCGAGGGACAGCTCGGTCCCGGGCGCGTTCTTCTTCTTCTTGACGTAGCCGAACGCGGCGGGGCCGGTCGTCCCCAGGAACGACGACGTCGTGAACCCGACCGTCTTGGGCCCCGCCAGCAGCGGCGTACCGGGGGCCGGGGCGGCGTCGAGGCCCTCCAGGTCCAGTCGGACCAGGCGCCGCTTCGGCTCGCCCATGGAGTCCACCCGGCAGATCACCTCCTGGCCGATGTAGCAGCCCTTCGTGAAGGAGATCGCGAGGTTCGACAGGCCCGCCTCGAGCGGGATGTGGGCCCCGTGGAAGTCGATCCCGTAGCGGGCGCGACCGGCGGCGATCCGGCCCGCCTCGAGGAGGTCGCGGGAGCCGCGGGCGAGGGCCGAGAGGGCCTCCAGCAGCGCGGGCTCGTCGGACGTCCACAGGGCGAGGTCGTCGCCCGTGGCGCCTTCGACGCGGAGCACGCGGACGGTCGCGTCGCCGAGGGTCGTCTCCAGGTGGTTGTAGAGGCCCGGCGGCGGCACCTCCGCCCCCGCTGCTTCCAGGGCGGCGGCGCCGGTCGCGCCCGCCAGCAGCCACAGGGCCGTGCCCTCCGCGGGCTCGAAGTAGACCTTCTCGGAGATCAGGTACTTGTCCAGGCCCTCCACGAAGGGACCCGCCGCGCCGGGCTCGAGGACGGCGAGCATCGTCCCCGTCTTGCGGTCGTCGTCGAGCACGAACAGGCGGACGTCGGCCACGGTCTTGCCGCGGATGTCGTTGAACGTGAGCCAGCGGCCGCCGCCCGGCTCCAGGGTCTTCACGTCGTTGCTGAGCATCGCGTGGAGGAAGCGCACGCGGTCGCGTCCGCTCACGATCAGCCGGTCGTGGTCGTTGAGGTCGATGAGGACGGCGCCGTCGAGCGGGGAGAGATCGATGGGGCCGGCGGCCGCGGTGCGGCGGGCCTCGTCGAGGACCGAGGGCAGGGCGTGTTCGGAGAAGCTTGCGAGCGCGGACATGACCCTGTGAGTGGCACCAAACGCGCCGTTTTGCAACCGCGGAGGGCCGGATCGTGGCCCGTGGGGGGCTGGTATCATCCGGGCGTCGCCGGCCTCGTCGGCATCGCCGGAGTCTCGATGTTTCCTCGGCCCCGCCCCGCCTCCCTGCTGCTCGCCGCCCTCGTCGCCCTCTTCGCGACGTCCCTCCCGGCGCCCGCCCACGCCCAGCTCGAGCCCTCCCTCGACGCCCAGCGGTTCATGCCTTCGGGCAGCTACCACGGCTTCGTCGTCGTGCCGACCGCGCAGCTCCTGCCCGAGAAGCGCTTCGGCTTCGACGTCATCTTCAACGTCGCCGCGAACCCCCTCCAGCAGAGCACCTCCGACTTCACCCGTGAGATCGGCGCGATCGACACCCTCGTGGCGTTTCACGGCCGGGTCGGCTTCGCCTTCGCCAAGTGGGCCGAGATCGATCTCACGTGGGCCTTCCTGCAGTTCGCGCGCACCGACGCGGGGCTGGCCGTCATCGGGGGCGACGCGTCCGAGGTCTTCTCCTTCGGCGATCTGCAGATCGAGGGGCGGTTCAAGCCGCTGTTCGAGGAGAAGCACTTCATCAGCCTGATGATCCGGCCGTTCGTCACGTTCCCCACGGGCAACCGCAAGCTGTTCCTCACGTCCGGGGTGCCCACGGTCGGCGTCGACGTCACCGTGTCGCGGACCCTGTGGCGCTTCAACCTCGCCGGGCACATCGGGTACCGGCTGAAGGAGCCCGGGTTCGCCCAGGTGGGCGTCAACCTCGCGGCGGACGACGAGATCCTCTACGGCCTCGGCGTGGGCTTCCAGGTCATCCCCGACCGGCTCGACATCAACCTCGAGCTCGACGGGGTCGGCGTGGTGGGCCCGGGCCTCTCGGCGGTGGGCGTGTACGACGGCCGCGGCGCCGCGCACAGCCCCCTGGAGCTGTTCCTCGACGCCCGGATCCAGACGGACAAGGGGATCGACATCGTCGTCGGCGGCGGCCCCGGCCTCACCCCCGGCGCGGGCACCCCCACCGCGCGGTTCTTCGCGGGCGTCTCCTACGCGCCCTCCCGGGACCGCGACCGCGACGGCATCCTCGACCCCGACGACGCCTGCGTGGACGACCCCGAGGACTTCGACGACTTCGAGGACACGGACGGCTGCCCCGAGGACGACAACGACGGCGACGGCCTGCTCGACGACAACGACAAGTGCCCGGTCGATCCGGAGGACCGCGACTCGTTCCAGGACGAGGACGGCTGCCCCGACCCCGACAACGACGCGGACGGCATCCTGGATCTGCAGGACGGCTGCCCCGACGAGGCCGAGGACCAGGACCGGTTCGAGGACGAGGACGGCTGCCCGGACGTCGACAACGACCAGGACGGCGTGCTCGACCGAAACGACCTCTGCCCCATGGACGCCGAGGACATGGACGGCTGGGACGACGACGACGGCTGCCCGGACCCGGACAACGACGAGGACGGCTTCTTGGACGCGGACGACCTCTGCCCGGACAAGCCCGAGAACGTCAACGACTTCAAGGACGACGACGGCTGCCCCGACGACGTCATCGCCGTCGTGCGCGAGGGCAAGATCGTCATCCTCGAGAAGGTCCTGTTCGTGACCGCGAAGGACAAGATCCTCAAGCGCAGCGAGAACGTGCTCCAGGCGGTCAAGGACCGGCTGAACGAGAGCCCCGGCATCACGAAGGTGCGCATCGAAGGCCACACCGACGACCGCGGCTCGGACACGTACAACCAGCGCCTCAGCGAGAAGCGGGCCAACGCCATCCTGCGCTTCCTGGTGAAGAACGGCATCGATCCCGATCGCCTCGAGGCCGTCGGCTACGGCGAGGCGAAGCCGATCGATACGAACAAGACCGAGGACGGGCGCGAGCGAAACCGTCGGGTCGAGTTCACGATCCTGGAGCAGAAGTCGAGCGTCGAGATGAAGGGCGTCGATCTCCCGAAGTGACGCCGTGAACCCCCTCACGCTCACCGAGCGGCTCGTCGCCGAGGACTCCGTCTCCGCGCGCCCCAACCGGTCCGTCTGCGAGCGCATCGCGGAGGCCGTGGAGCCCCTCGGCGGGGTGGTCCGCTGGGTGCCGAAGCCCGGCGACCCGGGGCACGTGAACGTCCTCGTGCGGTTCGGCCCCGACCGGCCCGGGGGCCTCGCGCTGGCCGGTCACGCGGACACCGTCCCCTGGGACGACTCCATGCGCGCCACCACGTCGCCGGAGCGCTCGGGCGGGAAGCTCTACGGGCGCGGGACATGCGACATGAAGGGCGCGATCGCGGCGATGGTGTGCGCCGCCGCGGGCACCGAGCGGGCCCGCCTCAAGAAGCCCTTGTGGCTCGCGTTCACGTTCGAAGAAGAGATCGGCTGCCACGGGGCCAAGCACCTCGCCGAGGTCGCGCCGCTGGGGGTGGAGCGCTGCATCATCGGGGAGCCGACGGGCCTGCGCCCCGTGACGCTGCACAAGGGCTACGTCATCGCCGAGGCCCGGTTCGCGGGCACTCCTTGCCACTCCTCGGATCCGGACGCCGGCGCCTCGGCCGTACACGCCGCGGCGCGGGCCGTGGACGCGGTGCTGGCCCGGGGCCTCCAGTGGCGTGAAGACGTGCCTGCGACCCCGTTGGTGCCGCCCTATCCGACGGTCAATGTCGGTCTGATCTCCGGGGGGACGGCCCGCAACGTCGTGCCCGAAGCGGCGCGGTTCACGATCGAGATGCGGCCCCTCCCCGGGAGCGATCCCTCGGCGATGTTGGACCAGCTCGAGGCGGACGTCGTCGCGGCAGCGGCTACGGTGTCCGGCGTGACGCCCACCTTCGTGCGCAAGGAGCTCGACCGTCCCTTCGGCGCCGACCCCCACGGCCCCCTCGTGGCGTGGCTGCGGGAGAAGACGTCGTCGGACGTGGCGAGCGTGCCCTTCTACACCGAGGCCGCCTTCTTCCAGATGATGGGCGCCGAGGTCTGCGTCTGCGGTCCGGGCGAGATCGCGCAGGCCCACCGGGTGGACGAGTGGGTCGCCATGGACGCGCTGGGGGCCGCCGAGGTCCTGTACCGAGAAGCCATCGAGGAGTTCTGCACGTGAGCGACGCACCCCACGATCCGGGCCAGTACTCGACGCCGGAGTCGCCCTACTACCGCCCCAGCGGCGTCGAAGTGGAGCTCTTCGAGCAGGCCTTCCACAACAAGATCCCCGTCCTGCTCAAGGGGCCCACGGGGTGCGGCAAGACGCGGTTCGTGTCCTACATGGCGCACCGGCTGAGTCGACCGCTCGTAACGGTCGCGTGCCACGAGGACCTCACCGCCAGCGATCTCGTGGGTCGGTTCCTGTTCCGCGACGGCGAGACGCAGTGGGTCGACGGTCCGCTCACTGCGGCCGTGAAGATGGGCGGCATCTGCTACCTGGACGAGGTCGTGGAGGCTCGGAACGACAGCCTGGTCGTCATCCATCCCCTGGCCGACGACCGGCGCATCCTCCCCGTGGAGAAGCGCAGCGAGGTGCTCAGGGCGCCGGACGACTTCATGCTCGTCGTCTCCTACAACCCCGCCTACCAGTCCGTCATCAAGGACCTCAAGCAGTCGACGCGGCAGCGGTTCATCGCCATCCCGTTCGACTACCTCGAGCGGGACGTGGAGGCCGAGGTGGTGGGGCACGAGGCAGGCATCGACGAGGAGACGGCGCTGCGGCTCGTGCGGGTGGGGCAGCGCATCCGCAAGCTGAAGAACCACGGGCTGGACGAGGGCGTGTCCACGCGGCTGCTCATCTACGCCGGTCGCCTCATCGCGGCGGGCCTCGACCCCAGCGCAGCCTGCGCCGCGGCGGTCGTCGAGCCGCTGTCCGACGACGCCGATCTTCAAAGATCGATGACCGAGATCATCCGCGACTTTTTCTAGGCACCCCACCGAAGAACCACTCCGTTTCGCCTGCGGCGATTCTTCGGCGGGGGCCCCGCAGTGCCTCCCGACCTCCGGTCGGCCTCGTTCCGAGCGCCTCCCTGCGCGCGCTTGGGGCGCTTGCACCCCACCGAAGAACCACTCCGTTTCGCCTGCGGCGATTCTTCGGCGGGGGCC
>CAZUHI010000003.1:131656-160187 GCA_964620495.1 uncultured Rickettsiales bacterium
GACCTCCGGTCGGCCTCGTTCCGAGCGCCTCCCTGCGCGCGCTTGGGGCGCTTGCGTTGCTGCTCGTGTCCACGACGGCCCCGGCGGTCGCGTGAGTTCGGCACTACACTGGGGGACGATGGCCTCTGGGAACGGTGACGACGGCAAGGGATCGGATGCGGGCCGCCGCTGGTTGAAGCGCATCGCGTCGCTGCCGGTGGGCGAAGCCGCCGAGCTGCTCGTCCTCGCCCGCTCACGCATCCGCGAGTCGCCCGTCGAGCACGCCAAGGCCGCCGCCGACGTCACCCGCGCCCTCAGCGACGTCCGCCCCGGCCTTCCCTCCGACGCCTTCCAGGCCCTCCGGCGCGCGGTGCTGCTCGTCGCCCGTCGAGACTGGACCGCCGCCGCCTACCTCGCCGAGTGCGCGCCGCCCCTGGCCCGCGAGCACCCCGACACCCTGGACTGGGTCGGGGAGGCCATCGCCCGCGCCATCCAGGCCGACCGCACCCTCGCCCGTCAGCTCGCCCGCATCCTCCCCGGGTGCGCCGGTCGCATCGACGATCGCGACGCCCGCCTCCGCGTCATCTCCGCCCTCTCCGACCTCTGCCGACGTTTCCCGGGGCTCGGCCTCGCCGCGCTCCCGACCGTCGAGGCGCTGCTCGACGAGGGCTCGGCCGAGGGCCTCGCGAAGTTCCTCGAAGAGGCGCTGACCCTCGCCGGTCGTTCGGAGGTCGTGGCCCGAAGCTTCCTCCTGCGGGAGTCGAGCGCCGGGCAGCACGCCTGGGACAACCAGCGCGACGGCCTCGCCCTGCAGACCGTCGCTCGCACCCTGCAGTTCTACGCGGAGTCGCACGTCGGGGAGCACATCGAGGTGCGCGCCGCCACCGACCTCCCCGCGGGCATGGGGATGCCGCCGGGCGCCATCGCCATCACCGACGGGCGCCGCATCTTCCTGGTCCCGCGCCTCGACCGGTTCGAAGACCCCGAGGCCAACTTTCGCCTCTACAAGGTCGCGACGGCCCACGAGGTCGGCCGCATCGAGTTCGGCACGTTCGACCTCGACCCCCACGGCGTCCCCGGCCTCGATCCCATCGACGTCGAGTCCCCGCCGGGGGACGGCGACGGCAACCCCGTCCTCGTGTTCGCGTCGCGCTTCGACGACCCGCCCCTCGCCCAGCGCCTGCTGCTGTTCGCCGAGGACCTGCGCGTCGACGCCTGCCTGCGCCGGGAGTACCCGGGGCTCGCCCGCGACATCGAAGAGATGGCCCGCGTGGAGCGGGAGGACCGGCCCGACATCGACGACCTCGAGGGCCCCGAGCAGCTGCTGGAGCTGCTCGCGCGGCGCCTCTGGTACGGCGAGTCGCTCCCCGAGGGCGACGTCTGGCGACGCTTCCGGGAGTCCGCCTGGCTGCTCGAGGCCCTCCGGCACCCCGGCGCGGGCGTGCAGGACTCCGCCGGGGCGGCCACGCGGCTCTATCGGCTGCTCGGCGGGGAAGGGGAGCCCGGCGACGTGCCGGAGCCGCCCCCGGAGACCCCGGGCGAGGGGATGTCCATCGGCGTGCTTCGACGCGGCGGCGAGGGCGACGAGGCGGGCGAAGGACCCCCGGGCGGCGGGCCGTCGATCGTCCTCGATCCCGAGGGTCTGCTCGACGACGGGAGCGGAGACGGGCCGGAGTCGGGCGCGGGCAGCGGACGCGGCGATCCGCGGGGCGGCGACGCGGGCAGCGGCGACGGGGCGCCCCCGGGGACCACGCGGCCCTTCCACGGCGGCGTCGTGCCCGACGTGGAGGACGCAGCCCAGCGCGCCCTCGAGCAGCGCGCCGCCCGCATCCAGCGGGCCCTCGACGCCCGCGGCATCCCCGCCTCTCTCCGCGAGATCATGAACGCCCTGGAGCTCGATCCGGAGCTCTCGGACCGAGCGCTGGAGCAGTCGATCATCGACGGGTTCCGAGAGGGGCTCCGCCGCAACGAGAAGAGCGACCGCACCGGGGCGCGCCAGGGCGAGGCGGACACCGGCGCCGTGCTGCACCGGTACCCCGAGTGGGATGAGCAGATCGGCGACTACCGGCCCCGCTGGACGACCGTGTGGGAGCGCCGCGCCGAGGGGAACGCGGGCGCGTTCGTCGACGCCGTCCTCGCCGAGCACGGCCCGATGGTCGCCCAGCTCCGGCGGGAGTTCCAGATGCTCCGCCCCACCGGCCTCGGTCGCGAACGTCGGGCGCGGGACGGCGAAGAACTCGACCTGGACGCGCTCGTGGCGGATCTGGTCGACCGCCGCGTCGGCCTGCCCGCGGACGGGCGTGTCTACCAGCGTCGTCGCTACTCGACGCGCGACGTGGCGGTGGCGTTCCTGGTCGACCTCAGCGCGAGCACCCGGGAGAGCGTGGGCGAGTCGGGCAAGTCCGTCATCGAAGTCGAGAAGGAGGCCCTCGTCCTCATGTGCGAGGCCCTCGAGGCCCTCGGCGACCGCTACGGGATCTTCGGCTTCTCCGGCCGGGGCCGGCAGATGGTGACGTTCGACGTCTTCAAGGACTTCGGCGAGCGCTACGGCGGGGACGTGAAGGGGCGCATCGGCGCCATGACGTACCGCATGGAGAACCGCGATGGGGCCGCCATCCGCCACGCCACCCAGCGCCTCATGGACGTGGACGCGCGGTCGCGTCTGCTGATCCTGCTGTCGGACGGAAAGCCGCTCGACTGCGGCTGCGACCTCTACCAGGCGTCGTACGCCCAGGCCGACACCCGCACCGCCCTGCGCGAGGCCCGCGCCCAGCGGATCCACCCCTTCTGCATCACCGTCGACCCCCAGGGCGAGGACTACCTCAAGGAGATGTACGGGGCCGTGCGGTACGCGGTCATCGACAGCGTCGCCGCGCTGCCGTCACGGCTGCCCTCCATCTACCGCCGCCTCACTACTTAGAGTCGGGCGCCCCCGTTTCGTCGTCCGTCTCGTCGACCTTCGGCGAGGGGCGGCACAGCGTGCTCGGGTCCCCTGCGGCGTGCTCCTTCGCGCAGCGGGCGCGGCGGGCGGTGTGGGCCTGCTCCGCCTTCATGGCGTCGCGAACGCGCTCGTCGTCCCCCGCCGCGAGCCCCTCCAAGGCGTCTCGGTAGACCGCCAACAGCTTCCCGAGCAGCTCGAGGTCCATGCGTTCGGTCGCCGGCTCGGGGCTGCAGGCGAGACGCGCTGAATCGATGGCGCCGACCTTCCCGACGAGGCTCATCACGGCGTCGTCGCGTTCGCTCTCGGGCTCGACGAGCAGCATGCGCAGGCTCGTCGCGGCCTTGCGGACCTCGGCGTCGACGTCGTCCACGCACCCTTTCGTCCCCTCCCGCAGCCACTCTACCTGCCAGAACTCCGCCGCCGCTCGTGTCCAGGCGGCGTAGTCGGCGGCTTCCGCGCGGTAGGCCGCGAGGCGCGCGTTGATGTCCTCGACGTCGATCTGTTCGAGCCAGCCCTTCTCGATGCCCTTCATCGTGTCGCTCAGCCGGTCGAGACGGCGTGCGTCGTGGTCGAGGACGCGCCTCGTGAGCAGATCCTGCGGCAGCCCGAGCGCCTTCCGAGCCTGCCCGCAGAGCCCTCGCGCGACCGGCCAGTCGTCCTCGGCGTTCTTCAGCTGTCGCTCGAACTCCTTGAGGTCGACCAGCCCCGCGCGCACGCGCTCCCAGCGAAGCCCCCGCTCGTTGAGCACCTCCACCGCGTTGTGGCACGCCGCCCGCGCGGGCAGCGCCGCGTCGATCTCCGCCCGGGTGACGGTGGAGACATCCGCGTCGAGCAGCGGGCTGGGTTCGAAGGGCTCTTCTTGCGCCGACCCGAGGGCGGACGTGAGCAGCACCACCGCGAACGCGATCGCTCCTGCCCTCGGGGCTCCCCCGCGCACGTTCGGCTACTCGACGGCGGAGAAGGTGGCCTTGCGGATCTGCAGCTTCTGCATCGCGCGCAGGCGCTCGTTGAGTTCCTTCACGGCCTTGTACTCATCGTCGTTCTTCACGAACGTCAGGACCTTGTAGATGTAGATCGACAACCCACGGTCGGTCTCGACCTTCTCGCAGGAGTCGCCCTCGCAGCTCAGCTCGTCGATCTTGAGGTCGTAGCGGTGCATCTTGCTGTCGTTGCCGGAGTGGGTGCCCTTGCGGGTGGTCTCACGCAGCTTGAAGGTGGTGGGGTTCTTGAGCGTGCACTCCCACATCATCGGCTCGCCGAGCTCCTGGACGCCCTCGGAGTAGCAGTCGGTGCCGTCCGTGACGTTGATCTTCGGCGTGCTCATGGAGGCGAGGTTGCTCCAAGGCGTCGTGAACTCGTCCACGTCGCCCACGATGACGCCGACCTCGGCCGGCTCGTGCGGCTCGGGGTTCTCCACGTCTTCGTCCGTGGCGATGATGCGGATGACCTTTCCCTTGACCTTCGTGCCGTCCACCAGCGTGGCGTCGATCATGAAGGGGCTGATGGCGGGGTCGGCCTCGGGGCAGCCGTCGTCGTCGTCCCAGCCGTCCTTGTTCTCGGCCTCGTCGGGGCACGCGTCGTCCACGTCCGCGATCTCGTCGCCGTCGTTGTCGGGATCCGGACAGCCGTCCTCGTCCTCGTGGCCGTCGGCGTCCTCGGCCTCCTCGACGCACTTGTCCACGTCGTCGGTCACGCCGTCCCCGTCCGAGTCCGGCGGCGGGGGCGGGGGCGTCTCCTCCTGGCCCTTCTTGCCCTTCTTCTTCTTCTTCTTCTTCTTCTTTCCGAAGGCGAGACGGTCGTGGTCCGCGGAGGCGGTGATCGTGTCGACCGCCGCTCCGCCTGTGGCGGCCGCGGGGCCGGAGAGGGCGAGCACGAAAATCAAGGAGAGCAGGGTGCGCATGGTGCGTTCGACTCCGGGGTTTGCCGCCGGCTTCGGGGCGGCGGGAGCATACATCAGGGCTCGCGGATCGAGCAGCGGGAGGACGGCTCCTCAGGGGTAGGACCGAGCCGCCCGGCGAAGAGGTTCGAGGTCATGGACAGGGCTCGGGCAGCCCGTGTTCCGCGAGCTGCACGCGCCACCACGACTCCGGCTGCGACTCCGGCCCGGCGTAGGGGTCCACGACGTCCTCGTCGCCGTCCGGGCCGCTCACCTCGAAGTGCAGGTGGGGCAGCGAGCTGCGCCCGGAGCTGCCCACGATCCCGAGGACGTCGCCGCAGTCCACGCCCTCGCCCTCGGAGACGGCGGCCGAGTCCTGCATCAGGTGGAGGTACCGCGTGTGGACGACGTCGCCCGAGCCCGGATCCTCGTGCTCCAGCACCACGCGGTTCGCGACGATCGGGTGGCCGTCGCAGCTGACCCCGCTGGGCTCGTTCACGTCGGCGTGGCAGCGGTCGTAGTGAGCGTCGTCCACCTCCACCACGGTCGCCGTCGCCGCCGCCACGACCGCGACGCTCCCGGCGTCCATCGCCCGGAACCCCCCGTCGAGGATGTAGTCGGTGCCGTCGTGCTCGTCGTAGCAGGCCGGGAAGCCGTCCCCCGCGTAGTTCGTGCACTGGATGCGGCCGAGGGTGCCCTCGTGCACTTCGGGGTCGTGGTCGACGCCCACCACCTCGGAGATCAGCCCGCCGTCCGCGATCGGGAGCGAGAACAGGAGGCGCGGCGGCTCGGGTTCGGGGGTCGGGTCGGGGCCGAGGGCTCCCACGCAGCCCCCCAGGATCAGCGCGAGGGCGGCGCTCGGTGCGGCCCTCACGCGGCGGAGGCGGGGCGCGTGGGGGCGTCCCATCGCTCGCACGACAGGTCCGGGTGCCGGGCGGCGGCGGCGGGCCCCATGAGGTCCTCGAGGGCGGCGAGCAAGGCCTCCGGGCCGTGGAGCGAGTTGACCCCTCGCTTGAACGCCTCGCCCCC
This sequence comes from uncultured Rickettsiales bacterium, assembly GCA_964620495.1. Classification (GTDB taxonomy): domain Bacteria; phylum Myxococcota_A; class UBA796; order UBA9615; family UBA9615; genus CAZEKB01. The sequence continues at coordinate 137,482 of CAZUHI010000003.1, forward strand.
CGGAAGGTCCGCGCAGTAGCGCACCAGGTGGCCGCGCAGGAATCGGACGGCGCGCTGATCGGCGCCTTCCCTCTCCCGCTGCTTGCGGCTCCAGCGATGGAACGACGCCATGGCCTCGGCGAGGTGCCGACGCACGACGTCGAGGCGCTCCTCCCAGGACGGCCGACGCACGAGGCGGCCGTGCCACGCGTCGTCGATCTGCTCGAAGATCCAGGGGTTGCCGATCGCGCCGCGGCCCACCATCACCGCGTCCACGCCGGTCTGCTCGCGCATGCGCAGGGCCGTCGCCGCGTCGCCGATGCCGCCGTTGCCGATCACCGGGATGTTCACCGACTCCTTGATGCGCGCGAGGAGGGCCCAGTCCACCGGCCCCTCGTGCCGCTGGGCGCGGGTCCGCGCGTGGATCGCGATCGCCTCGCCTCCTGCGGCCTCGACCGCCTGGGCGACCTCCACGGCGTTGACCTCCGCGTCGGTCCAGCCCGACCGCGTCTTCGCCGTCACGGGGACGTCCACCGCGTCCACGACGGCCTCCACGAGGCGCCCGACGAGGTCCGGGTCCCGCATCAGCGCGGCCCCCGCGCCCCGGCTGACGACCTTGGCGACGGGGCAGCCCATGTTCAGGTCGATGAGGTCGCAGGGCACGTGCTCGACGACCCAGCGCGCGGCCTCGGCGAGCGGGCCGGGCTCGGGTCCGAACAGCTGCACGCCGACGGGTCGCTCGACCTCGGTGGTCTCCACCAGCTGCAGCGAGCGACGGACGCCCGCGAGGAGCGTGGAGGCCGACACCAGCTCCGTGTAGACCAGGCCGCAGCGGAGCTCCCGGCACAGCCGCCGGAAGTTCAGGTCCGTGATCCCGGCCATGGGGGCCAGGATCGCGACGCGCGGGATGGAGACGGAGCCGACCTGCATGGGCTCAGCAGGGGTCTCCGCCGTCGGCGGTGAAGGTGACGGTGACCATGTTCGAGACGTTCTGGGCGGCGTCGAACACCAGCCAGTGGAAGTCGTGGGTCTCGCCCTCGTTCACCCCGTCCGCGCCGATCTCCCAGGAGTGCGGGAGCTCGCCGCCGCCGCCGATCTTGGTGCCCGACGAGTAGGCGCGGGGGGGCGCGATGTCGAGGGCGATGGAGTACTGCACCGGGGCCAGGAGGTCGCCGTCGTCGTCCGTCACGAAGGCCGTGAAGACGATGAAGGACTGGCCGACCACGGTCCGCTCGCACGCGACCACGTTCTGGAGGACCGGGGGCGATCCCGCCGCGTCGTCGTCGTCGGCCGCGTCGTCGTCGTCGGCCGCGTCGTCGTCGTCGGTCGCGTCGTCGTCGTCCGCGCCGTCGTCGTCGTCGGTCGCGTCGTCGTCGTCTCCGGACGGGCCGCGGGGGACCGGGCACGCGATCAGGGCGGCGAGGCAGGCCAACAGGAGGGGGCGCAGGAGGGTCACGGGCCGACCCTAACGACCTCCCCGCCGTGCGTCGAGAAGTGGTGATAGCCTCGCGCGCCCATGCGCCGGCGTCTCGACCTCCTCCTGCTGCTCCCGCTCGCGATCCTGCTCGCCTGGTGGCAGTGGGAGTACCGCGGATACGTCAAGGACGACGCGTACATCTCGCTCCGGTACGCCCGCAACCTCGTCGAGGGTCACGGCCTCGTCTTCAACCACGGCGACCGCCTCGAGGGGTACACGAACTTCCTGTGGATCCTGCTGTCGACGCCCGCGTTCGCGCTCGGGATCGACCCCCTGTCCTGGGTGAAGGGCCTCGGGTGCCTGTTCGGGCAGCTGGCGCTCGTCGTCACGTACTCGGCGGCGCGCTTCTTCGGCGGCGACCGGAACGACTGGGCGAGCTACGTGGCGGCCGCGCTCTGGGCGTCGTCCACCTCGGTCGTCCTGTGGAGCATGGGCGGCCTCGAGCCGACCTTCATGGCCGTCGTCGGCGGGGGCGGGACCCTCCTCGCGATGAAGGCGTACGTCGCCGAGGACCCGGCCGAGGCCCGGCGCCACGCGCTGTTCTCCGCGCTCCTGCTCGCCGGGGCCGCGCTCTGTCGCCCGGACGCGCACGCGATCTTCCTGGTCGCCGCCGCGTTCGTCGGGCTGCAGGTCCTGCGCGAGCGTCGCGTCGCGCCGCACTGGCTGCTGTGGGCGGGCGTCTTCGTGGCCGTCCTCGCGCCCTACCACCTGTGGCGCTTCCTCTACTTCGGCGGGCTGCTCCCCAACACGGCGCTGGTGAAGGCGGGCGCGGGCCCCGAGGTCTGGGCCGAGGGCGTGAAGTACGTGCGCGGCCTGCTCGGCTTCAACGTGAACCCCGCGGTCTTCCTCCTGGCGCTGCTCGCTCCGTTCGCGGGCAGCCGGCGCCTCGTGAAGGCGTGGGGGCTGCTCCTCACGGTCGCGTACCTCGTGTACCTCGTGAAGATCGGGCGCGACGAGATGAAGTACTACCGGCTCTTCCTGCCGGTGTACCCCATCGCCCTGGCGCTGGCCGCGGACGGCGCGCGCACGCTGTTCGGGGGCCTGGGGAGGCTCGTCGGGGGAGGGGACCGCGGGCGGCTCGTCGCCGTCGGGACGGCCGCGCTGCTTACCTGGGCGGGCGTCGTCGTGTGCGTCCAGTTCACGGCCTCGAAGCAGCGCTGGAACAGCAACTTCGTGACCTGGTCCCAGGACTCGTTCCAGGCGATGGGGGCGTACGTCGCCGAGCGGTCCGAGCCCGGCGACGTGGCGGTCTTCCAGGACATGGGCGGGGCGCCGTGGACGTCGCCGGATATCGTCTGGATCGACACGATCGGGATCCTGAATCGCTTTGTAGCGACTGAACTTGCGGCCATAGGCTTGAACCCATTCATGAGGTCTCAGAAGCGCAGCCTCCCGGGGGGGCGCGAGGAGATCCAGCAGTTCGACAAGCGGGTCCGCGACTACGCGTTCGACCAGGACCCCGAGTGGGTCGCGTACATCGCCTACGTGAGCAAGCCCCAGCGCAAGCGGCGGGCCTTCGCGGCCAGGATCAAGAAGGCCGAGAAGGCGGGCGAGTCCGTCGAGCCGATCTTCGCCCCGCGGCTCAAGGCCAACAGCCACGCCCACGGCATGTACCAGGACCCTCGCTTCGCCCGGGACTACGTCTTCGAGAAGTACTGGAAGCGCAACGCCGGCTACTGGGTCGTGCTCTTCCGCAAGCGAGCCGAGTAGCGGCTACTCGTCGGTGTTGTAGTCGGGGCCGTTCAGCGCCCCGTGCGACGTGTAGGTGTCGCCGAGCGAGATGAGGCCCTGGGCGGGCCAGGTCAGCTCGCGGACGGCCCAGACCTGCCCCGCCTGCATGGGCGCGGGGGTCGCGATGGTCTCCGTGATCGTGCGACCGAGCACCTTCACGTCGATGGTCGCGTCCGCGACCTGGTCGTTGCCGCCGTCCATGGCCACGTGGTCCGCGTAGTAGTGGATGTACAGCGCGTACGTCCCGTCCGCGGGCTCGGGCAGCAGGATGGTCTCGCGGAACGGGCCCTGGCCCTCGCCGTCGAGGTCGCGGTCGAGCACGGGGTTGTCCTCGGCGGACGTGGGGTCGCCCCAGTCCGGGTTGGGAGACCAGGAGAAGCAGTCGCTGCCGCCGGCGCGGTCGAAGTAGGCGCCGCCGTCACGCACGAGGTGCAGGTCCAGGTCCACGCCGCTGACGTCCCACTCCAGGGTCACCGAGAGCTGCGACGGCGGCACCGCCTGCACGTTCACGATGGCCGGGTTGGAGACGCCCTCGCGGGTGTCCGACACGACCAGCTCGATGCGGTACGTCCCGAGCATGTCCGGCACGAAGTAGGGGAAGGCGCTCTCGACGTCGTCGGTCGCGGGGTCGTCTTCGGGGACCTCGAGCAGGACGGTGCTGCCCTCGGGCGAGGAGAGCAGGGTCCAGTCGAAGGTCATGGTGCCGCGGGCGTCCTCGTCGAAGGACTGCGAGCCGTCGAGCGTGGCCGTGTCGCCCTCGAGCACGTAGCCGAGGCGCTTGGTCGACTCGATGCCGGCGCCCTCCCAGACGAACGCGACGGCCACGGGGGCGCGGTTGGGGACCTGCTGGAGGCCCGATTCGCTGCACTGCGTCCCCATCATCAGGGGCACGGCGAGCAGGAGGGGGAGGCAGGAGGCCACGAAGCGCTTCATCGGACGCTCCCTTCCCGGCGACGTACGCCGATCAAGCCCAGGAGCAGGAGCCCGAGGCCGAGCCCCGCGGAGCCCGCGCCCGCGACGGAGCAGTTCGAGCCGCTGCCCGCGCCTCCGCCGGTGAGGTTCGTATTGATGGCGTTGGTGGTGACCTCCACGGGGTAGCCCGGGGTGGACCGCAGCCCGCTGGGGTTCTCCACGACGACCTCGACCCAGCCTTCGGCGTGCGGGGGCGTCATGACGGTCGCCATCTGGCCGCCCTCGGCGGGCTGGACCAGCTCCACGCGCGCCTCGGTCTCGGTCCCGTCGTCGGCGACGAACCACACCGTCAGCCCCGAGCGCATCCCGCTGCCGCGGACCCGCATCTCGGTCTCACCGTCGGGGTGGACGGAGCCCGGCAGCACCGAGGTGACCCACGGCTTCGTCTCGCCCTCGGCGGGGCGGTGGTAGGTGAACCCGCTGCCCAGGACGACGGCCTCGTCGCCGCGCTGGATGGTGATGTCGATCGTCCCGCCGTCGGGCACCCCGGCCTCCGCGGCGGTGGGGATGGAGTTCACGATCAGGACGTCGCCCGAGTCGATGCCGGGCGCGGTGATGGCGTGGTCGCCCCACAGGATGACGGTGTTCTCGTTGAACCCGCCGCCGTGGATGAGGACCTCGCCCCCGCCGCCCACGTCCGCTTCCTTGGGCGACACGTAGCCGATCTCCAGGTCGTCGTTGGGCGTGTGGTCGGAGGTGGGGTCCTTCTGCTCGTCGCTGCTGAACCGGAAGCGGTCGAGCAGCACGGCCGAGTCCCAGATTCCGTCGGCGACGTCGTAGATCTCGAAGGACAGGCTCATCTGCTCGCCCGGCACGCACGGCGCGACGGTCGTCACCCAGCCGGTGCCCCCGTCCACGTCGAAGCCGGTGCCCGCGAGCACGTCCGGCGAGTCGTCCTCGTCATAGACGACCGTGAACAGGCCGTTGTTGACGTTCACGGCGTTGCCGGCGCTGTCGAAGACGATCTGGCCGTTGAACGCGCCCGAGCTCAGCCACACCTCGAAGGTGTCGTTGAACTCCTCGCCGACCCACTCGGGGTACTCACGCGAGAGGAAGTAGAAGTCGAAGGAGAAGGAGTTCGCGAACTCCGGGACGGTGAGCTCGACGCGCAGCGTGGCGTGGTCGCCGTCCGAGTCGTCCAGCTGGGGGTCGCCCGGGTAGTCGTAGTCGCGCAGCTCGGTGATGTTCTTCGTATTGCCCGTCGAGATGAGGGCCATCGTCTGCGGATCCATCGGGAAGAGGACGCCCAGCTGCTGCAGGACGGTGAACATCGTCGCCGTGGAGCCGGGGGTCGAGACCGTGCCGGGCACGATCCAGGAGCGGTCGATCTCCATCGCCTCGAGGAGGTCCTCGGCGGGGGCGGTGGCCTCCGCGGTCCCCGTCGAGAGGAGAGTGGCCGCGAGGGCGGCCGGGATCATCAGACGTCGCATCGATACTCCTGAGCAGGCGTGCTGTGCGTGGATGATACGCAGCCTCCGCCGGACCGAATCACAAGTCCTACGCCTCGTTTTGTCAAGGGAATGTCAAGGCCCTTGGGGGGACAGCGCATCCACGGCCTCCGCGCGGTGCTCTCGCTCGATCCGTACCAATCGATCGGGATCGAGCGCGCCCGCGAGGGCGTCGGCCGCGGCGGTGACGGCGGTCGGGTCCGTGCCCTCGACCGTGAGGATGACGCGCACGTCCTCGCGACCCCACTGGGGGTAGGACCCGATCTCCACCGCCGGGTGGGCCGCGACGATCCGCTCCACGGTGTCCGCCGACTCGCTCTCGCCCTGCTTCGTCCACACCGACTGGCAGTGCACCTCGGGGCCGCGGAAGCGCTCCTGCAGGGCGGCGAATCGGCCGACCACCAGCCGGGGGACGCCGGGGAGGATGTAGACGTTGCGGCACCGGACCGTGGGGAAGGTCGGGTCGCCGTCCAGCGCGGCGCCGTCGGGCACCCGGGCCATGCGGAAGCGCGCGGCGCCCCGGCTGCGGGTCCAGTGGGTCTCTATGAGCTCGCGGAGGGTGGGGTCCTCGACCACCTGCAACCCGAACGCGCGCGCGACCCCCTCGATCGTGAGATCGTCGTGCGTCGGGCCCACCCCGCCCGTCGTGATGACGAAGTCCGCCCCCTCGGAGGCCGCGCGCACGGCGTCCGCGATGCGGTCCAGGTCGTCCGGAACGATGTCCACCCCCACGCACTCCACGCCGAGGGTCCGGAAGCGGCCGAGCAGGAACGGCGTGTTGCGATCGATGACCTTGCCGCTGAGCACTTCGTTGCCGATGACGACGATGCGTGCCGTGGGGCGAGTAGACATTCGGCGGCATCCTACCGGATGATATGTGGCCGCCGATCGGCCCACCCGACTCCCGACCCCCCTGGGACCATGCGACTGAATCGACTCCTGCTTCTCAGCCCCGTCCTCGCTCTGCTGTTCGCCTGCGGGGAGGTCGTCGAACCCTTGCCGGAGCCCGTCGACTCCACCCCGGAGGAGCCCGACGCCGCCGCGATCGAGGCCGCCATGGCGGAGATCGAGCTCGGCAGCTCCGTGGAGGAGGGCGGCGTCGAGGACGCCACTCCGGGGGCGTTCGCCATGCTCACGAAGGGCTCGGGGAGGTCCGACGAGACGCCCGCCCCCCAGGCGTCGAAGAGCAACAAGGTCTCCTCCGACCCGGGCCTGGGAGACGCGGGCGGGCGTACGCTCAGCGGCGAGCAGGTCCAGGCGGGCATCCGCCCCAACCTCCCGCAGGTGCGCGCGTGTTACGAGAAGGAGCTCAAGAAGGGCGCGGACTTCGGGGGCAAGGTCGTGGTGGGCTGGACCATCGGCGCCGACGGCAAGGTCCGGGCCCCGCGGGTGGTGCGGAACTCGACGGGGAATCGCGCGATGCTCTCCTGCATCACTCGGGTAGTCTCGCGGTGGCGCTTCGCCGAGGCCGAGTCGCCCACGGACATCGAGTACCCGTTCCGTTTCAAGCCGAGCGTCGGCTTCTGAGGATTCGACGATGACACTCCTTCGCACCATCACCATCGCGGCGCTCGCCGCAGTCTTCGCGGGCTGCCCCGCGGCGGGCGAGAGCGACTTCTTCCAGCTCGCCGTCGGCAACTCGTGGGAGTACATAGTCCTCTCGGGCGGCGAGGACGGCGAGCGGTGGAACGCGATCAGCGACGACCCGGACGACAACGACGACGCGCGCAGCGGCCGCGGCGACATCATGTTCCGCATGGTGCGCACGTACCCGAACCCGGACACCGCGCTCCCCGACATCGAGATCCAGATGCGGAACTTCAACGTCTCGACGGAGAGCACCGTCGAAGGCGAGCTGCTGGGTTGGCAGTACAAGGACGTGCCCGCGGACGAGGGCGACCGCAACGAGTGGTTCGTGAAGGTTCCGGAGCCGAGCAACCCGGACTACTCGGACTCCTGGGAGTACGACGTGCCCGGCGAGTCCGACTCGGAGGTCACCATGGAGGTGACCCAGTCGTGGTGCACGGAGCCCCTGCAGACGTCCTACGGCACCTACGACGGCTGCCTCGAGATCATCCGCACGAAGACGACCGACCACAACAACGGCGAGCTCATCACCACCCAGGTCCGCCACGAGACGTGGGCCCCGGGCTACGGGCTGATCCGCTACCTGATCATCGCGGGCGACGAAGACGAGACCGAAGGTCGCTTGAGAGCGACGAATGTCGCGTCGCGGCCCGGCTCGGAGTAACTACTCCTCGCAGACGATCGCGCGGGCGCCTTCGGGGGCCTCGAGCAGCAGCGCGTCCTCCAGGCGCTTGGTCACCCGTTTGCGCATCTCCGGAGTCGTGGGCATGAGGTTGACGCGCACGAGCGCCACGCGCTGGGCGGAGTCGATCCGAGGCCCGAACATGTCCCCCGTGGGGGCCATCGTCATCGCGAGCAGAAGCTGCGCGACCTCCGACCGCTTCGGGGGGATGACGGCCTCCGCCGGGTTGCCGCGCCGCAGCCCCCGCCGAGTGACCTTCAGGTCGTCGACGATGGTGAACGACTGCGCGACCTTCGGGGTCCCTTCGGCGGCCACTTGGAAGCGATCCAGGGCCTGCAGCGCGGAGGGCTCCTTGATGCCGCCGTCCTGCCCGGTGTCGAGCAGCCCCAGCACCGCCGCCGCCGACGGCCCCGCCCCCGCCACCTTGCGGTAGGCGGCGAGGTCGCCCGGCTCCAGGTCGATCGCCATCTCGAGGCTCGGCTCGGCCGCCTGCTGCGCCTCGAACAGCGCGCGCAGGTCCACGCCGTCGAACATCCCGCGGTTGACGTGGATGTAGCTGCGCGTCCCCGAGCCGTCGACGACGTCGCCCACCGCGAACTCCAGCTCGAGCATCAGCGTCTGGATGCGGACGGCGCCCGGCGGATCGACGGGGAGCTCGTCGCGGGGCATGACCAGCCGGGCGCCGCCGGGGCGAGCCTCCATGAGCGGCACGTTGGTCAGGCACTTGGTCATCACGTCGTGGTCCACCTGCGCGTCCTCGAAGGCCACGCACACGCGGTCGATCGCCTCCAGGACGTCGGGGCGGAACACGCCGCCGCCGTCGGTGGAGCGCAGGGCGACCACTGCCGTATCCTGGGGGCCGAAGACGTCGTCGATCTCCGCCCGGCACGTCGCCGGGTCGAGGGTCGGCGTCGCGGTGCGCGGCCGGCAGCCGACGAGGCAGAGCGCGCCCGCGAGGGCGAGAAGCACGAGGGGAGCCGGATGGTCGCGACGCTGGTCGAGGTGGCGCTCTGGACGACGGGCGTGGTGCTCGCGGTCGTGGCCTACGAGCTGCTGCGCGCGTCGCTCCTGCGCGGGGCCCGCATCCGCCTCGAACACAGCGTGAGCCGCTACCTGGCGAGGCACCGGGTCAAGCTCGACCGCTTCAAGTTCACCCACAAGCACTACATCCGCGAGGCGTTGCTGAACGACCCCGACCTGGGCGGCTTCATCGCCGACCGGGCCGCCGAAGAGGGAGAGGGTACCGAAGCCCTGCGACTTCGGGCGGAGTCCTACATCGAGGAGATCGTCCCGTACTTCTCCCTGGTGTCCTACTACAAGCTCGGCTTCGGCGTCGCCAAGCCGGTCCTGCGGCTGCTCTACGACGTCGTCCGCGTGCACGACAACCTGCACGACGCGGCCGAGTCGGCGGCCGAAGAGGACGCGGTCGTCTTCGTCATGAACCACCGCAGCAACGCCGACTACGTGCTCTTCGCCTACGTGATGTCGCGCGAGGTGGCCCTCTCCTACGCCGTGGGGGAGTGGGCCCGCGTGTGGCCGCTGGAGACGCTCTTCAAGAGCTTCGGCAGCTACTTCGTGCGGCGCGGCGAGAAGGACCCGCTGTACCACGCGGTGCTCAGCCGCTACCTCCAGCTGGTGACGCGGGGGGGCCTCACGCAGGGCATCTTCATCGAGGGCGGGCTCAGCCGCGACGGGCACCTGCGGCCCCCCAAGGTGGGGCTGCTGGACTCGCTCCTGCAGGTCGTGTCCGATCCCGGCTTCACGGGCGACGTGCGCTTCGTGCCGGTGGGGCTCAACTTCGACCGGGTGCTCGAGGACGTGAACCTGCTCGGGGAGAAGAAGGGGAAGGCGGAGGCGCCGCGCGCGGTCGACAAGGTGCGCTCGCTGGGCTTCCTCGCGAAGATGCTCCCGCGACTCGCCCTGCATCGGCTTCGCCGCATGGCCAAGGGCGCGTGGCGGCTCGCGAAGAAGCGTCGGTGGACCTTCGGCGTCGCGGCGGTGCACGCCGGGCCCACGCTGGGCATGCGTGAGTTCTTCGGCGACGACGTGGCCGCCATCGCCGAGCTGCCTCGGAAGGAGCGACGGGATCACCTCCTGCGCTTCGCGGAGGTGCTGATGGAGCGCATCGGCGGCGAGGTCCCGCTGACGTCGGTGCCGCTCTTCGTCACGGCGCTCGAGGACACCGGAGCCCTGGAGGTGGACCGGCCGGTGGACCGGAAGCTCGTGCTGGCGGCCATCCGCGCCCGTCTGGAGCAGGCGCGGGCGGCCCGGGTGCCGGTGATGCTCGGGCCGGAGTTCCAGGAGCTGTCGGGGCAGCGGGACGCGATCGACCAGGGCGTGCGGCGGGGCGGGCTCCTGGACTTCGAGAAGGACTTCATCGGGAACGAGGAGGCCTCCGGAGTCTACGAGCTGGCGACCACGATCCTGGCTCACCGGCGGGCCCTGATCCTGGGGCCCGCCAGCGTCGAAGTGCGCCCCTCCGGGCGCGAACTGCTCCGCTACTACAGCCGATCCGTGGCCCAGCACTTCGAGAACGACGCGACCGACTAGAGCGGGTCGCGGGGTGCCCGATTTCGAGCACTCGATCGCGCCCTTCGGGGCGGTTTCTTCGTCGTCGCGGGCACTTGGGCGGGCCGGCCCGCGCGTCCGCCGGAGATCTCCACAGTGTGGATAGTCTGTTGGAAACTCTAAAAGCCTAGTGGATCCAGGATCTTGCGGAGATGGATCCCGGGGGAATCGCGGCCGGAAAAAGGTTCTGAAATCGGAAATCTCCCGCTTTCCCGGTGCTCGCGCGGACACTTGCCGGTTGGGAGTATTTGCGCCCGATCCGGCCGTTGACCGGGGCTGTGTCCAGCGAATAGCTTCTTCCCAGCGACGCACTGCTCATTGAAAACGCGGGTCGGCACCGACACTCCTCCGGGAGACGAGGTGCAACCAACAGCCGACGAGGGCTCGAGCCCCGGCGCTCCTCAAGAGGGAGTGCCGGCGGAGACGGACCGGGGGATGGACCACGGATGCGGAGACGCAGCCGCTGGGCCGGATCTCGGGGATTCACCTCGGCGGCCATCGAACCCCAAGGGCGTCTCCGGTTGAAACACACCGGGACGGACCGTCCAGGATCAAACCGTCAAGGTCGTGAGAAACGGCGAAGGCGGACCCCGGAGTCGGAGAGCAACCGACTCCCTCGCGCGGGACTGGCGGTACCTGAAGCGTCGAAGGGGCGAGAAACCTCAGGAGAGGACGGCGCCACGAGCGTCGTGGGACGGCGACGGGACGCGGAGATGCCCCTCGGGACATGTTCGAGTGCCGCTGCGGGAGCACGACGAGACGAGCGCCGCGACCCGGAAACCGAACGCTGAGAGAGAGGCCGAAGTCCACGAGAGGATGACCACACCTCGGACCTGACCCCGGGGTGCGTCGAGACGGGGAATACGCCGAAGGGCGCGCCGAGAGGTGCAAGCCCATGGGCGGGGCGAGCCGAAGCAATGGGCTCGCTACTCGTCACGACGACCAAGACTCTGAAGGACAGACCAACTCTGAGAGCGTTCCGCAGGCGGGGGGCACCGCGCCTGCAAGGTTCCGGTTCGTTGCAGTCTCTGGAGAGGCGCGGCCCGCGAGCGACTTTCGATGATCGATGCCGAGCAGGGCCGATCCGGGTTTCCCGGGTCGGCCCGCCTTACGTTCTGGCCCTTGCTACTCTCCGGCGCCATGAGCGACCTTCACGAGCAGGACCGCCGCGTCGCCCTCGTCACCGGGGGGTCCCGGGGCATCGGCGCCGCCGTCTCGCGTCGCCTCGCGCGGAGCGGGCACCGGGTCTGGATCGGTTACCACGAGCGCTCCGAGGCGGCCGACGCCGTGCGGGTGGACGTCGAGTCCGCGGGCGGCGAGGCCCGGGTCGTGCAGCTGGACGTCCGGGACGCGGCCTCCGTGCAGGCCGCCGTCGAGGCCGTGTGGGAGGCCGAGAAGCGCATCGACGTGCTCGTGCACAGCGCCGGCGTCACCCGCGACAAGCTCCTCCTCGTGATGGAGGAGGACGACTGGGCGACCGTCCTGGACACCAACGCCGGGGGCACCTACCGGGTCTGCAAGGCCGTCGGTCGATACATGCTCCTGCGGCGGCGGGGCGCGATCGTGCTGCTCTCGTCCGTCGCCGGGCAGAAGGCCGGACGCGGGCACGCCAACTACGCGGCCTCGAAGGGCGCGGTCGAGGCCATGACCCGCGCGATGGCGGTCGAGTTCGCCAAGAAGAAGATCCGCGTGAACGCGGTCGCCCCGGGGGTCATCGCCACGGAGATGTCGGCGCGGGTCCGCGAGGCTGCGGGGGACATCATCCTCGGCGAGATCCTCCAGAAGCGCTTCGGCGAGCCCGAGGAGGTGGCCGAGGTGGTCGCCTTCCTCGCCGAAGACGGGTCCAGCTACATGACCGGGCAGGTGCTCGCCGTGGACGGTGGATTCAAGATGTGATCGGGTCGAATCCTCCCTGGTTCGTCGGGGCGGATCGGCCGAGTTTGTCGGGTCCGGGAGACGCGCGCGGAGCAGCGACCGAGCGCGTCCCCGAACGGAGGTCTGAATGACGACCCTCTTCGTGACCGGCGTGACCGGCTTCCTGGGGCGCTACACCGCGGCCCGCCTCCTGCGCCGGGCGGGCGTGGATCGCCTCGTGTGCCTCGTGCGCTGCGACTCCCCGGAGCACGGACGTCAGCGGCTCGCGCGCTCGCTGGGCCGCGCCGCCACGGAGCAGGAGTGCGCCGCGTTGATGGAGCGCGTGGACGCCCTCCCCGGCGACCTCATGAAGGAGCGGTTCGGGCTCGACGACGCGGCTTGGGCCGAGCTCGCGGCCGCCACCGACGGCATCCTCCACTGCGCCGCCGACGTCCGGTTCAACCGGGATCTCGAGGAGTCCCGCGCGTACAACGTGTTCGGCACCCGCCAGGTGGTGGACCTCGCGCACGCCGCCCAGGCGGCGGGGGGCCTCGCGCGCTTCGACTACGTGAGCACCACCTACGTGGCGGGCCTGCGCCGGGACGTCGTCTCCGAGTTCGACCTCGTGCACGACGCGGGGTGGAAGAACCCCTACGAGCAGACGAAGTACGAGGCCGAGGTGCTGCTCTCGGAGATCGCCGCGGATCTGCCGCTGACGGTCTTCCGTCCGTCGATCATCGTGGGCGAGAGCACCACCGGCGCGACGACGAACTTCGGGATGCTGTACTGGCCGCTGCGCGTCTATGCCCAGGGTTGGTGGCGCACCATCATCGGCCGCGCGGAGACGACGCTGGACATCGTGCCCGTCGACTTCGTGGCGGACGGCATCGAGGCCCTCTCGCGGGACGACTCCCCCGTGGGCGGCAACTACCACCTCGCGGCGGGCCCCGAGGGCGTCCTCACGATCGGCGAGCTCGCCGAGATCACCCAGTCCTACTTCGGCGGCAAGCCCGCGCGGTTCATGTCCACGAAGACGTTCTGGCGCTGGGGTCGGCCGGTGGCGGACATGTTCGTGTGGGGCAAGAAGCGCCGCGTGATCCGCGAGGGCGGCAAGTTCTTCATCCCGTACTTCGACGGTAACCCGGTGTTCGACGTGAGCCGGTCTCACGGGGCGTTGGCCGAGCTCGGCGTGCCCGCGCCGAAGGTGCGGGACTACTTCGAGGCGATCCTCGACTACGCAAAGCGCACCGATTTTGGAAAATCCGCCTCGGTCGGCGTTGAAGGTGGCACCTGACCGACCTGCTGGAGACCCGAATGCCTCGCTCCCCGTTCCTCCTCCTCTCCGTCGTCGCGCTCCTCGCCGCCCCCGCCGTGGCGGGGGATGGAGACGCCGTCATGCACGCCGTCGAGAAGGCGATGCTCAGCCCCGGCGAACAGGTCGTGGTGAAGATGGAGATCACCTCGGCCGACGGCGGCACCGAGTCGCGCACCCTCAACATGTGGAGCCTCCACCTCGAGGGGAAGGCCGCGAAGACGCTGATCCGGTTCCAGGAGCCGGCGGCCATCGCGGGCACCGCGCTGCTCACGATCCGTCCGCCCGGCAAGGCCCAGGACAACTGGCTGTACGTCCCCGCCCTGGACCAGGTGCGCCGCATCGCGCCCCAGAACCGGACGCAGTCGTTCGTGAAGAGCGACTTCACCATCGAGGACCTCTCGGTGGTGGTGGACACCGAGAATCGCCTCTACACGCTCCAGGGCGAGGAGGCGTGCGGCGATCGCACCTGCATCGTGGTGGAGGACAAGCCCGCCAACGACAAGGCCGCGAAGCAGTCGGGCTACGGGCGGGTGGTGCTGAAGGTGGACAAGGAGACGAGTCTCGTCGCGATGGTCCAGTTCTACGACAAGTCGGACGCGCTCCTGAAGGTCATGAGCAGCGACGGCATGGTGAAGGTGGGGGACGGTTGGCGCTGGACGTCGGCCACGATCGCGGACGTGCAGAAGGGCAGCAAGACCGTCATGACCGTCACCGATCGGCCCGCCGGGGCCGTCGACGACTCGGTGTTCTCTCCGTCCGCGCTCGAGGCTTGGTAGCGCCGTGAGGATCGCGCTCGCCGCGGCCGTCCTGCTCGGGGGCGTGTCCGTCGCGGAGGCGGCGCCCCCGGAGGTCCGCGTGGGCGGCTTCGCGGCCTTCGACCATCACCAGTACGTGCTCGACATGCCCGACGCGGTGCGGGCCACGACGATGCTGCGCCTCGCCCCGCGGGTGCGCGCTCGCTACAAGCTCCTGCGGGCCGCCGCCGAGGTGGAGTTCCGGCACGACTTCGGAGACCCCGGGCGCGGCGGGCGCGTGATCCTGCGCGAGGCCACCCTCGGGATCCAGCACAAGGGCTTCCGGCTCGAGGGCGGCGCCCTCCAGGAGCGCTGGGGGAAGATGGACGTCGCGTCGCCGACCGACACGTTCATGGTCCCGGACTACGAGGAGCTGTTCTTCCCGGAGCCGCTGCCCGTGCCGGGGATCGTGCTCGGCTACGCCCGCGGCCCCGTGTCCGTGAAGGGCGTCTTCGTCCCCGCCTTCCGCCCCGCCCGCTTCCGCCACGCGGCGCCGTCCCGGTGGGACATGACGCGGTTCCTCCCGGAGACGCAGCAGGTCCCGCTGCCGCTGGCGGGCGAATACGACGTCCCCCTGAACTACCAGGAGTTCCTGGACGGGACCCCCACGGGCGCGAGCGACGCGATCGGGCGGGGCTTCGAGGGGGGCATCCGGTTGGACCTGTTCCTGCCGTCCGCGGACGTCGGCTTCTCGTTCTCCACGGTCCACGACCGCCTCCCCACGTGGACCGACTTCGAGGCGACCAACGACCTCGCCGGCTTCTTCACGGGCGAGGAGGAGGGCGGGATCGACGCGATCCACGCCGATCTGCGCATCGATCCGCGCCACGCCCGGCTGTTCGTGCCGGGGTTCGACGTCGCGGTCAACGCCGGGCCCCTCGTGCTCCGCGGGGAGGTCGCCGGGTTCCTCACCGAGGACATGCAGCACGAGAGCGACCTCATCGACGACCCGTACATCAAGTACGCGGCCGGGGTGGAGTTGATGCTCCAGAACGTCGTGGGGAACTTCGACCTGGCGATCCGCGCCCAGTACAACGGCGACGTCGAGATCCGCAAGGACGGAGACGACGTGCTGAACGCGGACGCGGACGCGACCCTCGTGGTGTCCGCGGACCCGGAGCGCGAGGAGCTGCAGGCCACCGACTACGAGCGTGGATCCACGGCCGTCGGTGCGATCCGGCATCCGTACAAGCACGCCGTCTATTGGAACGTGAACCTCGGCTTCACGGACGAGCTGTCCCTCGACCTGCGCGGATTCGTGGGCCTGCACGGGCCCGACACGCTGCTCGGCGGCGACCCCCGCGCCCCGAGCGTGCTCTTCACGGGCAAGCTCGCGTACCTCTTCCTCGACCGGTTCGAGGTCAGCGGCGGATGGATGGTGATCCGCGGAGCAGAGGGCACACTGTTCGCGCCGTACCGGGACAACCACCGCGTCGAGCTGGGCCTCCGCTACAACTTCTGACCTTCAAGGGTGCCGATGGGCGAAGACGAAGCGAGCGCCGCGCGGGAGACCCGCGACCGAGGGATCGCCGCGGCCGTCGTCGCCGTCGCCCTGGTCTTGGGCGCCACCGGGATCCCTCGCCTCGTCGAGGACGGGGAGGCCGCCTATCGGCTCCCCGCGGACCACGCGCTCCTCAAGCTCAACGAGCGTTTCACGGCGGCTACGGGCGGCGACGACGTCGTGGGCGTGCTGCTCCTCTCCGAGGACACGCTGGTGTCGCCCGCCGGGGTCGCGGCGGCGGCGGCGGTTCGGGCCGAGCTCGTGCCCGTCGCCGGGGTCACGGGGGCCCGGGACTTCACGACCCTGACCCTCCTGACGGCGCGCGACGGGCTGGTGACGGGAGAGACCCCCCTCGATCCGCCGCCGGTGGACGCGGCCGGATGGGCCGCGGCGCAGACGCGCCTCACGGCGGATCCGTTCACCGGCGGTCTGCTCTCGGACGACGGTCGCGCCGCCCTGGTGGTGAGCTGGATCCGCCGCGATGGGGCCGAGGCCCGGTTCGTCGACGCCGCGACCGCTGATCTCGCCGATCCCGACTTCCGCGCGACGCCCGCGGGCGAGGCGCTGCGGGCCCTCGTGGACCAGGCGAGGCTGGACGTGATGATGGGGGACCGGGCCGGGCCTCCCGACGCGGCGGTGGCGGCGGCGCTCCGCGACGCGCGTGTAGGGGACGGCCCGGCGGCCGAGCGTCTCGCCTTCCTGTGGGCCCACGCGTCCGACCAGGCCGAGGCCCCCGAGGGGGCCGCCGAGCACGCGGTCGCCGCCGCGGTCGCCGGGGCGGCTCCCGACGGCATTCGCCGCCTCCCGGTGGGGGCGCCGTTGGTGGAGCGCGCCGTCTCTGCCCGCTACGCCGAGCACCTCGCGTTGGCCGTCCTCGGCCTCTTCGCGGCCTTGCCGGTGCTCGTCGCGACCCGGCGGGAGTCGTGGAAGACCGCGATCGTCGCGGTGGGGGCCGCGGGCGTCGCGATGGGTGGAGCGGCGGGGGTCATGGGCTGGTTCGGCGTCCCCCTGCACCCGATCTCGGCGGGCCTGATCGTCGGCGCGGCGGTGCTCACGACCTTGGGGCTCCTGGGAGCCGGGAGCCCCCGCCCGCCGCGATTGGAGCTGCTGCTCCTCCTGCTGCTCCCGTGGTGCAGCCGCGACCTCCACGGGGTCACGGGCCTCGGCCTCTCGGCGGCCCTCGCCATCGCCTGGGCGACCGTCTGGACGGCGGGCCGGGCGGTGCGGCTGGAGGTGCCGGCGGGCATCGATCCGGAGCTCCTGGGGCTCACCCGGCGGCCCAGTGGGGCGGCGATCGCGGCGGCGGGCATCCTCGTCGGGATCGGGGTGGGGGCCGCCACCGGGTCGCCGTTCGGCATCCGGCCCTCCCACTGGCTCTCGGACCACGATCCGGCGGGGATCGCCATGCAGACGATGGACGCGAAGCTCGGAGGCAGCACGCCCCTGCACGTGGTCTCGGCGGCCGGCCCGGGCGCCATGACCGACCCCGCCCAGCTGGCCGAGCTGGAGGGGGCGGCCCGGGGCCTCGAGGCGGATCCGGGGGTGGAGGAGGTCGTGGGCTGGACCGACTTCCTCGCGGGGCTGCACGCCGCCGTGTCGGGCGCCGAGGCGGGGACGCTCCCCGATCGCGCCGACCTCGTGCAGCAGTACCTCCTGATGTTCGACCGCCCGGACGAGACGCGCCCGCTGGTGGCGCCCGACAAGTCCGTGGCCGTGGGGTTCGTGCGCCTGAAGCCGGGGGCCGACGGTCGCCTCGCGGCGCTCGTCGAGAGCCTCCCGGCGGGGACGGGCGCGCCGGCCGTCGCGGGTCGGGCCGCGGCGCTCGTCCTCGGCGGCCTGTACGCGACGCGAAGCCTCGCGCTGCTGCTGGGCTTGGGCCTGGTCGTCGCCGTGGGGGCGATGCTGTGGGTCCCGGTGTCGGGTGCGACCCGCGCCGCGTCGTTCGACGAGCGGCTCTCGTCGGTGCTGGCGGCGGTGCATGTGGCGTTGCCGTCGGGCTGCGTCGCGGTCGGCGGGGCCGCCCTCGCGGGCAAGAGCCTGGGCCCCGAGGCGCTGCTCGCGGGCGCGATCGTGGCGGGCACGTCCCTCGCCGTCACCCGCTGCGACGAGCGGGACCGGCTGCAGGCGTTCGTCCTCGTGGGGCTCGGCCTGGGGGTGTTGGTGCTGGGCCCTGTCGCCCCGCTGCGGGGTCTCGGGGTCGGCGCCGCGGTGGGGGCGGTGGCCGCGCTGGGGCTCGGTCGGACCGCGGCCTGACCCTTCAGGTGGCGATCAGCGCCAGGGGAAGCGGAACCAACGCCGCAGCCAGCCCTGGGCGGTGGGTGTGAGGCGCGCCCGGTTCGCCTGGTCCCCGAGCTTCCGCCACACCTCGGCCCGCGTCGGGTAGGGATGGATCGTCGCCGACAGGTCGCCGATCTCGAGACCCTTGGTGATCGCGAGGGTCGCCTCTCCGATCAAGTCGCCCGCGCCCCGGCCCACCACCGTCGCGCCGACCATGCGGCCCTTGGGGTCCACCCAAGCCCGCGCGAACCCCCGGGTGTCGAGCTCCGCGCGGGCTCGGTCGACGTCCGAGAAGGGCACCGTGAGCGCCGTGAGTGATGGACTGCTCTCCAGTTCGTGGGGCAGGGGGCCGACGTGTGCGACGGCCGGATCCGTGTACGTCGCCCAGGGGATCACGAGCCCCGCCGCCGACGAGCTGCCCGGGAAGAGGGCGTTGCGGATGACGATCCGCGCCTGGGCGTCCGCGGCGTGCGTGAACTTCTTCTCGGACGCGACGTCGCCCGCCGCGTAGATCCGGGGGTTCGTCGTCCGCATGCGGTCGTCGACCACGACTCCCGTGCGGTCCACGCGCACGCCGGCCGCCTCGAGCCCCAAGCCGTCGACGTTCGGGGACCTCCCC
Organism: uncultured Rickettsiales bacterium; assembly: GCA_964620495.1. Taxonomy (GTDB): domain Bacteria; phylum Myxococcota_A; class UBA796; order UBA9615; family UBA9615; genus CAZEKB01. The sequence goes on from CAZUHI010000003.1 coordinate 156,286, forward strand.
GTCGCGACCAGCAGCGCGTCCCCGGCGTGCTCCCCCCCGGCGGTGAGCACGATGGTCCCGTCCCGCGTCGCCACGCCCTCCGCGGGCGTCCCGAGCACCACCTTCACCCCGTCCTCGCGGAGCGCCTCGAGCACGAGGGCGGACGCGTCGGCGTGCTCGATGGGCAGCACCCGGTCGGCCATGTCCACGAGCGTGACCTGCGAGCCCAGGCGCGCGAAGGACTGGGACAACTCGCAGCCGATGGGCCCCGCCCCGAGCACGAGCAGCCGCTCGGGGCGCTCGGTGAGGGCGAAGATCGTCTCGTTCGTCGTGGCGACGTCGGCGAGGCCCGGCACCGGGGGGATCGCGGCCCGCGCGCCCGTCGCGACGACCGCGGCCCGGAAGCGGAGCATCGCGCCCGCCACCTCCAGGCGTTCGCCGTCGGTGAATATCCCGCGGCCCAGGAACACGTCGATCCCCGCCCCCTGCAGTCGTCGGACGGAGTCGTGGGCCGCGATGTCCGCGCGCACCTCGCGCATGCCCGCGAGCGCCGCCGTGAACTCCTCCTGAGGGGGGCGTTCGTCGCCGTACCGCGCCTTCACCTTCGCGGCGGCGGCGATCACGGCTTTGCTGGGTACGCACCCCGTGTTGAGGCAGTCCCCCCCGAGCAGGTCGCGCTCGACGATGGCCACCCGGGCGCCGAGCCCCGCCGCCCCGAAGGCGCACACGAGCCCCGCGGTCCCCCCGCCGAGCACCACGAGGTCGTAGCGGTCTTGGGGCTCGGGGTTCACGTGGCCGGCCGGGCGGAGCTGCTCCAGCAGGCGCGCGTCGTCGGGATCGCCGGGGACGACGACGGGGGTGCTCCAGGGGGACTTCACGGGGAGGAGGATCGCACGCCGCGAGGGCCCCGTGGGCTGGGGGACCTCAGGCGGACAGCCCGTAGGGGGCGTAGTCCCACCGATCCGTGAGCGCGGCCCGGACGCGCAGGCGGGCGCGGTGGATGCGAGTCTTCACCGCGGGCACGGTCAGCCCGGTCATGTCCGCGATCTCGCGCAGGTTCAGGCCCTCGAGGTCGCGCATGGTGAACGCTTCCCGGTACTTGGGAGGCAGGGTCGGCACGATCTCGGCGATCATCCGGCGGATCTCCGCCCGCTCGAGGTCCACGTCGGGCCGGGGGGCCGGGGTCCCCTGGGGGCGGAACGCCGTCACCAGGTCCGATCGCGCCTGCATGCGCTCGAGCTCTTCGCCCAGCGGCTGCTCCCGGCGCCGCCGCATGCGGCGGTAGGTCGCGTTGATCGTGATCCGATAGATCCACGTGTCGAACGCGGCCTCGCCGCGGAAGGTCCCGATGTGGCGCCAGGCCGCGAGGAGGGCCTCCTGCACGGCGTCGCGGGCGTGCTGCTCGTCCCCGCAGATGCGCAGGGCGAGGCCGAAGAGGCGACCGAAGTTTCGGCTCGCGAGCGCGTCGAACGCGGGCCGGTCGCCCTCTCGGGCGCGGCGGACGAGCTCGGTGACGTCTTCCGGGGCGATGGGCTCCAACGTGAACTCCAAACAATGGACCGAAGTCCTGCAGGGAGTACGTCTCCGGAGCAGCGCCGTCGTTACAAGAAAGGCCTCCAATCCCGCGAGCAAGCGCGCAGCGCGAGCGAGACGAGGATTGGCAGAACGAACTCGATGGACGCGAAGCGTCTCTCGAGTTCGCTGGTACCGAAGGTGGGGCTCGAACCCACACTCCCTTGCGGGAACCGGATTTTGAATCCGGCGCGTCTACCGATTCCGCCACTTCGGCTCGCCGCGAGTCCTACCGGGGAGCGTCGCCCCCCGTCAAGGGCGCCGGGGTCTCCTCCGCGGGGGCCGGGGTCTCCTCCGCGGGCGCGGGGGTCTCTTCGCCGGACGACGGCGCCTCCTCGGGCGGCGGGGGCATGGGCGCCAGCGCGCAGCCGACCCCGAACGCCGGCAGGGCGTCCGGCGCCAGCTCCTCGGGAAGGGGCTGCACCCACACCGCGCCCCGGCGGACGGCTTCCCCGAACGCGACCAGGAGCCAGGGAGGATCGTCTCCCGCGCCGGGGACGACGAGGACGCGATCGGGGGCGCCCGAGCGGTCTGCGTCCGCCACCACGTCGAGGCTCGGCTCCACGCCCGGAGGGAGCCAGTCGGGCCGCGGTGGGGCCTCGGTTCCCGGCTCCGACGTCTCCGGCAGCGCGCAGAACGCGCGCGGGGCGAGGAGCTCGCGCGGGGGCAGGAACGGCCCCCGCCAGGTCGCGACGTCCTCGACGACGGGCAGGCCGGCGCCCTCCGCGTCGGCGACGTCCCCGAACTCGAGCATCGGGTCCTCGGCGCGCGCGGGTCGGATCACGGCGTACTCGGGGAGCCCGTCGACGGCCACCCGGCGGCCTGCGCACGAGAGCCAGAGCCCCGTCGCGTCCATGGCGACGTCCGACGTGCACGGCCAGGCCACGCCGCCCAGCGCCGGGACCGTCTCGAGCGCACCCATCGTGAAGTTCCGGCCCACGCGACTCCAGCCGATCGCCGCGCCGTCGCCGTCCGTCGCCACCGCGAAGGGCAGGGGGCCGGCGCACGGCTGGGTCACCTCGACGGGGAACCAGCGCTCGGCGACCTCCTCGTCGCCGCGCAGGACCGCCAGGCGCACCGAGAAGGACTCCTCCTCGCTCCGGCGGCAGGCCCCGCCCGCCCAGACCTCGGGGTCCAGGGCGACGTCGGGGGCCCACTGCACGGCGAGTTCGGCCGCGACCTCCGGCCACGGCCGCGGCTCGGCCCCGGGCTCGGCTCGATGCAGCAGATCGGCTACGAGCGCCAACCCCCGCGGCGTCGGCCCCGGCCAATGGGGGGTCAGCCCGTCGATGGACGACACGGTGCCGGTGTCCTGGGGCAGCGCGGCGATCGTCGGGTCGACCGGCTGCTTCGCGAGCAGGAACGCGTAGTCGTGCGTGTCGCCGGTCCCCCGGGCCAGGCCGCCCTCCACTCGGATCTGCGCCCAGTCGGCCATCCGCGCCAAGGCGTCGCGACCCGCGTCGGTGTCCACGTAGCGCCGCACCAGCTTGTTGTGGTCGTGGAAGCCCGCGTCGTCGGCCAACCCGTCGACGGCGAGGCGGGCCTCTCGCTCCAGCGCTTCGGCGACCCGCGGGTGCTCCGGGTCGGACGAACGCAGCGCCAGCCACCCGTCCACGGTGTCCGCCGCCTCGGCCTCCGACCACAGCAGATCGCGGTACACGGCCCGCGCGCCGTCGGCCTTGGTCGAGTCTCGGTAGTCGCTGAGGAAGCGGCCCCAGGCGTCGCTGGTCCCGGTCTTCTCCGCCGCCGCGTAGGCCGCGTTCATCGCGCGCGATCGGGCCTCCTGGGCGGCGGGGGTGCCCGAGTACCGGTCCGCGACGTCCAAGTAGGCCGCTTCGGTGCCCTCCGCGTCCGCGTCGTAGAGGCTCAAGTTGGCCTCGAGCAGCTTCGCGTCCTCCAAGCGGGCCGATCTCGGGTACTGAGACTGGTACTCCTGCACGCCCGCCACCGTGGGCTTCTCCAGGACCACCGCGTAGGCCGCCTCGTGCAGCAGCCCCACGACGGCCTCGCGGCGATCGTCGACGATGTTCCGCTCGAGCCACTTGCGGGCCTGGGCGACCACGTCGGAGGCCTTGCCGGTCGCGATCATGCGCTCGAACCGGTCCATCGGCTGCTCTGCCTGGACGGGTCCCGCAGGGACGGAGACGGCGGCCAGCAGCACCGCAGCGAGGAAAAGAGAGCGAATCACGCGGCGAATATAAGAGGTCCCCACGAATCCCGAGAGCCCCGAAGGGGCGAGTGCCGGGGATTCGCCAAGGAACCCGCCGGGAACCGAGAGGGGGGCGAGGACCTGAGCTCCCCACGAATCCCGAGAGCCCCGAAGGGGCGAGTGCCGGGGATTCGCCAAGGAA
>CAZUHI010000003.1:160287-240073 GCA_964620495.1 uncultured Rickettsiales bacterium
CCCGCAGGGAACCGAGAGGTTCCCGGAGGGTTCCCGGAGGGTTCCCGGAAGGGCGACTGCGCCGGGGGGTTGTTATCTTGCCTCGCATGACCGATCCGGCCCCGCTCCCCCCGCGCGTCCTCGCCGCGCTCGCTGCCGTCCGTCGTCGCCGACGGGTCTTGGCGGTGGTGCAGGCGCTCGCGTGGAGCACGCTCGGGCTGGCGGTGCTGGTGGTCGGGGCCGCGGTCCTGGTGGGCCCCGAGCCCCTCTCGGACGGCATGCGCTGGGCCGCGCGGGCCTGGTTGGCGGGCTCGCTCCTGCTCCCGTTCGCTCTCTTCGTCGTCCCCCCCTGGCGGCGCACGGCGGATCCCCTCGCCCTCGCCCGCGCGATCGACGACCGCTCCGCCACCGACGACGCGCTCTGGACCGCCGTCGACCTGTCCCGGGCGCTGGACCGCCTCGAAGACGAAGAGACGCTCCGCCTCGCCCGCCGCCACCTCGATCACGCCGCGGATCAGGCGAAGGCCGTCGATCCCAAGGCGCTCGTGCCCTGGTCCGTGCTCGCCGCCGCGCGTCAGGCGGGGCCGGTGGGGCTCGTGCTCCTCGTCGCGGTCTTCGTGGGCCTGCCCGACGACGCGCGGCGGGGCCTCGATCGGCTGCTCGGTCCGGGCCCCGAGGTGGACGCGACCGTGGCCGCCGAGGAAGAAGAGCCCGTCACCCTGGTGCTGCGGAACGTCGCCCTCACCCTGACGCCCCCGGCGTACTCCGAGCGGGAGCCCCTCGAGCTGCCCGGCACGACCGGCGACTTCCAGGCCCTGCCGGGGACTCACGTGGTGTTCGAGGCGGACAGCCCGGTGTCCGGCAAGACCGCGCGCCTGGTCTCGAAGGGTGTGGTCCTCGCCGAGAGCAAAGTTAAAGGAAAACATCTGAAGTTCAACTTCAAGAGTTCGGCCGAAGGTTCCGGGACCTACCGTGTGAGAATGACGAAGGGAATGGGGTCGGATGAACTCGTCACCCGGGCGTTCCGGGTGGACGCCCTGCCGGACAAGGCACCCGAGCTGGAGGTCGTCGGTCCGACGACAGGCATCGAGCTGCGGCCGGGGCAGACGGTCCCCCTCGAGATCCGGACGTCCGACGACTTCGCCCTCACTCGCCTCGAGCGCGTCGTGGAGCGGAACGGGGTGGAGGTCGCCCGCTCCCCGGTAGCCGACGTGGCGGGCCGCGCCGAGGTCGTGGAGCGGTTCCGCTGGGACCCGATGCAGGATCTCCCGAACGCGGGCGGCGAGCTCGCGCTGGTGATCGAGTCCTTCGACAACGACGACGTCAACGGCCCCAAGCGCACGCGATCGCGCCCGCTGGAGATCTACATCCCCACCGCACGCGACCAGCACGCCAAGGTCCTCGCGCTCCAGGAGCAGCTGCTCGGGGCCGCCCTCGATCTGCTCGCCGAGATGCTGGTGGACACCGAGGGCCTCCGGAACCCCGGCCGCGTCGCGGTCCTCCGGGAGGGGGTCCTGCGTGATCACCGCGTCCAGCAGCGCGTCGCGGGGCAGCTGTTCGAGGTGGCGCGGCGGCTGGCCGAGGCGATGCAGCGCGACTCGTTGGCCCGCCCGGACTCGTTCATCGGCACCGCTCGGCTCATGGAGAACCTCGCCCGGCGGTGGTCGCCCATCGAGGAGTACGTGGAGCGGGAGATCGAGAACGCGCAGAGCCCGATGGTCAATCAGGGCGTCGTGGCCGGCCTGGTGGTGCTCCGGGACGACGCGATCTCGGAGCTGGAGCAGGCGGTGCTCGATCTGGCGGACTTCATCGACCTCGATCGCGCCTCCGACGCCCTGGCGGAGGTCGCCGAGCTCGACCAGAGCTTCGCGAGCCTCGCCGACCTCGTGCGCGAGGGGGCCGACGGCGAGATCGTCGACGACGAGCGCATCAAGGAGGCCCTCGAAGAGCTCAAGCAGGCGATGGCGGAGGCCGCCAAGAAGCTCCAGGAGCGGCGAGGAGGACCCGACGACGGGTTCCAGAACAAGCTGCCGCCGGGCGCGGATCAGCAGGCGCTGGACTCGATCGAGAAGGCCCTGGAGGAGGGTCGGTACGAGGACGCGATGCGCATGATCCAGCAGGCCCAGGAGGCGCTCGCGAAGCAGTCCGAGGGCCTCCAGCGCGAGATGGACTCCATGTCCGGCTCCCAGGAGTCCGAGGAGCTGGCGAAGGCCCTGAACGAAGCCATCGAGCAGACGCGCGCCCTGGAGGCCCGCCAGGCGGCGCTGCGGGAGGAGACGGACGGGCTGATCGAGCAGTTCGGCTCGGGCGACGGCATGGACGCGAACCAGCAGGAGCGGATCCTTCGGGAGATGGACGCCTTGATGCGCGACATCGCCGAGATCCCGGTGGGGATCGGCGAGGATGCGCTCCGGTCCCGGGCCGAGCGCTGGGCCCGTCGGGCGTACCAGGCCGCCGACGCGATGCGCGGCGCGTTCGCCGAGGGGGGCGTGGAGGAAGCCATCGCGCTCGGCGTCCAGACCCAACGCGAGCTCCAGCGAGCGCGCCAAGGCCTCGAGGTCCGCGCTTCGGGCGAGCTGGCCGTGCCGGGCGCGGCCCGGGCGGAGGGGCAGGCGCAGGCCGCGTCGGATCGGACCGGCGAGCTCATCCGGTTGCTGGAGCAGGCGCAGAAGAAGGTCGACCTCCAGCGTCGCGCCGCGGGGGGCGGGAGCTCGTCGCAGCATCAGGCCCAGAACCGCCTCGCCATGGACACCGCGGGCCTCCGTCGCACGGTGGAGGAGATGGGCGGATCGGCGTTCAACCCGGTGGCCGGCCGGGACAGCTTGCGGTCGGCCGAGGACCTGATGCTCCGCGCCGGCGCAAAGCTCGATCAGGGTCGCCCGGGCCGCGCCGCGGGGGCCCAGGACGGCGCGCTCCAGCAGCTGCGCCGATTCCGCGAGTCGCTCCAGCAGGCGCAGGGAGCCATGGGGCAGGGGCGCATGCCGAGCGGCGCGCAGATGGCGGGAGGGCAGCAGTCGGGCCGGCGGAACCCGTGGGAGAACATGAACGACTTCCAGGGCTCCGACGACGAGGGCGAGGTCGAGATGCCCGAGCCCGAAGACTTCCTGGGGCCCGACGCGTTCCGCGCCCTCGTGCTCGAAGGCGCCCAGGACGACACCCCCGAGCGGTATCGACCCCTCAACGGCTCCTACTACGAGGAGCTGGTCCGATGAGGCGGCTCGCGCTCCTCCTCGCCGCCTGTCTGCTCGCGCTCCCCGCCCACGCGCAGGACGAGCCGCCCGAGCTGCCGGAGACCGCGGCGTTCGGCGTGCTGAAGCTGCTGCAGCACTCGCGCATCGAGGACGCGGCGAGGGAGGCGCGCAAGCTGGACGACGACGATCCGCTGACCCCCTACGCGCGCGCCTCCCTCGCGTTCCACCGCGGGGACTACGACGCCGCGGCGGAGGCGCTGCCCGACCCGATGGGCCATCCCGAGATCGAGCGACGGCTGGCGTACCTGCGCCGGAACATCGAGGGCGCCGCGCGGGCCGTCGAGGGGATGCTCGAGCGGGTGGAGGGCAACTTCAAGATCCGGTTCGCCCCCACCGCGGACGCCATCCTCGTGGACTACGCGCTCGACGCGCTCGAGGGGCAGCGCACGTACATGGGCCGCCTGCTCGGGGTGGTGCCCGGGGGGCCCACCCTCATCGAGTTCATGCCCGACGTGGAGTCCTTCCTCGCGGCCTCCGGCCTCCCCGCCGCGTGGGTGGAGACGACCAACACCGTCGCCATCAGCAAGTGGGACCGGCTGATCGTCCTGTCGCCCATGAACATGCGCCGCGGGTACGCGTGGAAGGACACGCTCGCCCACGAGTACGTGCACTACGCCCTGTCTCGGGCCTCCCACGACCGCCTGCCGGTGTGGTTCCAGGAGGGCTCGGCGAAGGTCCTGGAGGGGCGATGGCGCGACCCCCGCGGGGGAGACCACCTCGGTCTCCGATCCGAGACGCTGCTCGCCCGGGCGGTGGCCGAGGACCGGCTCATCTCCTTCGACGACATGCACCCGTCCATGGCGGCCCTGCCTTCGTCTCAGGACGCCGCCCTCGCGTTCGCCGAGGTGGCGACGGCCATCGATTACCTCCTCGAGCACGGGGAGGCGAAGGGGTACCGGTCGGTCGTCGACGAGACGCGGCGACACGGCGACGTGATGCGCGCGATCCTGACGGTGCTCGGGCCCGCGCCGGGCGGCTTCGAGGGCCGGTTCCGTCGCCACCTGAAGACGTTGAACCTGAAGGAGAGGGCCGAGGTCGCCGACCTCCGGGAGCAGATCACCGTCGGGGCGGCCGTGTCCGACGACGACGGATCGAAGGGCATGGACCGCGTCCTCAAGGAGGACCGACGCATGCAGGACCACGCGCGCGTGGGCGACCTCCTGCGCAGCCGCAGCCGCATGAACGCGGCGCTGATCGAGTACCGGAGGGCCGAGCGGGCGGGCCGCTTCCACAGCCCCGAGCTGGCGAACAAGATCGCCCGGACGCTCCACGCCCTCCGCCGCATCGACGACGCCCGCGAGGTGCTGCTGTCGAGCGTCGACCTGTACCCGGACTACACCCCCACCGTGAGCCTGCTGGCGCGCCTGGCCTACGAGGGCGACGACCCTCGCGAGGTCGTCCGCCGAGGAGCGCGCGCCATCGCCCTCAACCCCTTCGATCCCGACGTCCATCACGTGCTGCTCCAAGCGCACCGGGCGCTCGGCGACGAAGCCGCCGCCGCTCACGAGGAGCGGGTCCTGCAGGTCCTGGCCGACCACCTCGGTCGGCGCATGCGGGGCCTCCGTCCCATCACCCCCGTCGGTCGGTCGGCCCCCGAGCCCGCCGCCGAGGAGACCTCCACCGAATGAACGACATCGACACCGATCTCGGGGGGGACGCGCCCGACGTCCCCGACCCCGAGGAGTCCGCTCCCGCGGGGCCCCGCGCCGAACACGTGGCCGACCTGGCGGTCCGCCTGCGCCGAGAGATCGGGCGGGCGATCGTGGGGCAGGAGGACGTGGTGGAGCTCCTGCTCGTCGCGCTCCTGGCCCGCGGTCACGGGCTCTTCCAGGGAGTGCCCGGCCTCGCGAAGACGCTGCTGATCCAGAGCCTCGCGCAGGCGACGCGGTGTGCGTTCAGCCGCATCCAGTTCACGCCCGACCTCATGCCCGCGGACATCACCGGGACCGAGTTCCTCGAGGAGGACCGCACCACCGGCCGCCGGGCCGCGCGCTTCGTGCAGGGGCCCGTGTTCGCGAACCTCGTGCTCGCCGACGAGATCAACCGCACCCCCCCGAAGACGCAGGCGGCCCTGCTCCAGGCCATGCAGGAGGGGCGCGTCACCGCCGCGGGCCACACCTACCCGCTCCCGCAGCCCTTCCTCGTGTTCGCGACGCAGAACCCGGTGGAGCAGGAGGGGACCTACCCGCTGCCCGAGGCGCAGCTCGACCGCTTCATGTTCCTGGTGGAGGTCGACTACCCGTCTGCGGACGAGGAGGTCGCCATCGTGCAGCGGACCACCGGCGGCGTGGCCGACGCGCCCCGGCCGCAGATCACGCCCGAGGAGCTGGTGGCGCTCCAGGAGCAGGTCCTCAAGGTCCCCGCGGGGCCCGAGGTCGTGCGTCTCGCCGTCGACCTGGTGCGCGCGACCCGGCCCGTCGCGGCCGAGGAGGGGAGCCCGACGCGGGAGGTCACCGACCGCTGGGTGAGCTGGGGAGCGGGGCCGCGCGCCTCGCAGTTCCTGATCCTCGGGGGCAAGGCGAGGGCGCTCCTGCACGGCCGCGCCGCCGTCGACCGCAGCGACATCCGGGCCCTCGCCCGGCCGGTGCTCGGTCACCGCGTCCTCCTCAACTTCCGGGCCCAGGCCGAGGGGGTGCGCTCCACCGACGTCGTCGACGAGCTGCTCGACCTCGTCGACCCCGTGGCCCCGCTCTAGGACACCGGAGCCACGTGAGCCTCGGTCCGGCCCAACGCCCGAACATCCCCCCCGAGCTGCTCGAGGGCGCGCGTGCGCTCTCGGCGCAGGCTCGGGCGCTCGTGCTGGGCATGCGGACCGGCATCCACCGGAGCCGCCTGCGGGGGGGCGGATCGGAGTTCTCCGAGTACACCCCCTACAGCCCCGGCGACGACCTGCGCCACCTCGACTGGAAGGTGCTCGGGCGCACGGACCGGTACGTGGTGCGTCGGTACCTCGCGGATCGCGTGACCGCGGTGCGGGTGCTGGTCGATCGCTCGGGGTCCATGGCCTTCGGCACGACGGGGGGGCGGGCCGCCGCGGACTGGGGCCCGTGGCCCGCCACCAAGTGGGACGCTGCGCGCCTCCTGACCCTCGCGCTCGGCTTCACGTTCCTCCGCCAGGGGGACCCGGTGGGGCTGTCGATGATCCAGCCCCACGCGCCCCCGGCGCTGCCCCCGAAGGGCGGGGAGTCGCGCCTCGGCGTGCTCGCGTCCCGGCTCCTGGCGAGCCCCGCCGAGGGCCGCGGAGACCTGCGACGCGCCGTCGAAGACGTGGCCGCGCGCGGGCGGCGGGACCTGGTGGTGGTCGTCTCGGATCTGCTCGTGGAGGAGGGGGACCGCTGGCTCGACTCCCTCGCCGTGCACACCGCCCGCGGTCGGGAGGCGTGGGTGCTCCACGTCGTGGACCCCGCCGAGATCTCCTTCCCGTACGAGGAGCCGACGCTGTTCCGGGACCTCGAGGGGGCAGGGGACCTGTCGCTGAACCCCCGGGAGGCCGGCCGCAGCTACCGCGAGGAGTTCGCGGCGTTCCTCGAGGACCGTCGGGAGGCGTGCCTGGACCGCGGCATCCGCTACCTGCGGGTGAACACCGGCGAGCCCCTGTCGGGCGCCCTCGGCCGGTTCCTGGAGGGCTGAGGGGTGGGCATCTCCTTCGCCGCGCCGTGGATGCTCGTGGGCATGGTCCTGCTGGGCGTGCCCGTGGTCGCGCACCTCACCGGGTACCGAGAGGTCCGCGCCGTGGACTTCCCGACGCTGCGGTTCCTGCGCGCGTCCCAGATCAAGGTGCGCAAGCGCACGCGGCTGGAGTCGCTGATCCTGCTGCTCCTGCGCCTCGCCGCGGTCGCGGCCATCGTGGGCGTGTTCGCCCAGCCGAGCCTCACGTGGACGGCTCCCGCCCTCGCCGGGTTCGACCCCGCGCGCCCGTCGGTGGTGCTCATCGACCGTTCGGCCTCCATGTCGGCCGACGACGGCGCCCTCTTCGCCCGCGCCCTGGACGAGGCGCGCGACCTGCTCGACGGGCTCTCGGACGGCACCGCGGCGGCCGTCGTGGCCTTCGACGGGAAGGCGGATCCCCTGGGCCCCGGCCTCACCGACGCCCGCGGTCGGCTCAAGGCGGCGCTCGAGGAGGTGACCGTGGGCTACGACCGCACCGACCTCGATCGCGCCCTCCGTCGGGCTCGCGACCTCCTGATCGACGGCCGCATCGAGAGCGCCAACCTCTTCGTCCTCTCGGACGGCACCGCCACCACCCCGCCGGCGGGCCTCGGGGACGACTGGCCCGAGGGCTTCGCGGTCCACTACCACGACCTCTCCCGCGGGTCCGTTTCCAACCGGTACGCCGTCACCGCGGACGTGAAGACCGGGGCCCGCCGGGGCGAGGGCCTGCGGGTGGAGGCGACGTTCCGGGCGGTGGGGCCGCGCCCCGAGGAGCCGGTCCCCGTGACCCTGCGCCTCGGCGACGGCCTGGAGGTGGTGGGGGACGTCGCCTTCGACGCGGACGGCGCGGGCGCGCGGACCTTCACGCTGCCCGTCCCCCCGGCCGGGCGTGTCGCCGCCGAGCTCGTGATGCCCGCCGACGCGGTCCCGGCGGACGACCGGCACCCCTTCCTCCTCCAGGGCGACAGCGACCTCGAGGTCCTGCTCGTGAGCGGCGACGGCGGGACCCACCCCCGGGACGACGAGACCTACTACCTGGAGCGCGCGCTCCAGCCGGGGCCGGGGTCGCTGTCGCGCATCCGGCCTCGGGTGGTCCAGGCCGAGGAGCTGCGGCGCATCGACGGGGGGCAGGGCGACCTCGTGTTCCTGTGCAACGTCGCCGACCCGCGCACCCTGGCGCCGGAGCTGGAGGCGTTCGTCGCGCGGGGCGGCGGCCTGTTCGTGACCGTCGGCAACCGGGTCGACCCCGATCTCTACAACGAGACGCTGGGCTCGCTGCTCCCCGCCCGCCTCACGGAGATCAAGACCCGCGGGGGGAGCACCTTCGAGCAGAACGCGACCGGGCTCGGCATCCCACCCCTCGAGCGGGACGAGTTCCAGGTGTTCCGCGGCGGCGGCGCGAGCGTGTTCGGCAAGGCGCGCTTCGGGCGCATGGTGGGGACCGAGCCGCGGGTGCAGGAGAACGCCGAGGTCCTGCTGCGCTTCACCGACGGCCTCCCGGCCCTCCTCGAACGTCGCGTGGGCGACGGCCGCGTGGTGCTCTTCACGTCGAGCATCGACGACGACTGGACCGACCTGCCCGTACGCTCCATCTTCGTGCCGCTCATGCACCAGTTCGCGCGCAGCCTCACGGGGACGCTCATGTTGGACGGTCGGGCGACCGTGGACGTCGGCGCGCCGGTGCTGGTGCCCGCGCCGCCGGATCCCGACGACGAAGCGTGGGTCGAGCGCCCCGACGGCCGTCGGATCGCCCTGGACCTCGGCGCCGCCGACGCCGACGGCCGGGTTCGCTTCGCGGGCACCGAGATCCCCGGCCACTACCGCCTCTACTGGGGGGTCGGTCAGGGGGCCGAAGGGGTCCTGCGCATGGGCTTCGCGGCCCGCGTGAGCCCGCTGGAGTCTCGGCTCACGCGCCTCGATCGCGCCGCGCTGCTCTCGGCCGTCCCCGGCCTGGTGCTGCACGACGGCGCCTCGGTCCTCTCCGGCGACGAGCGAGGCGAGGTCGTGAGGACGTCGTCCCTGGGGCCCTGGGTGCTCGTCCTCCTGGGGCTGGCGATGCTCGGCGAAGCGGTCCTCGCGGGGAGGCGCGCGTGAGCCTCTCTCGGCGTGAGTTCCTGCGCGTGAGTGCAGGCGGTGTCGGCATCGCGGCGGGCGTGAGCCTGGGCGGCGCGAGGTCGGCTCACGCGCTGGGCGAGGCCCCGGTGGGGATCGCCCGCTTGAAGATCGAGGGCCTCGAGGACCCCCACCCCGGGGCGATCGCGGCGCTGCTGGCGGAAGTGGAGAAGAACACCTCGGTGCAGCCGGACGTGACGCCTCGGGACGTGGATCCCGCGTCGTTCGAGCTGTTCGAGCAGCCGTTCGTGGTCCTCTCGGGCGCGGACGGCTTCGACCCGCTGCCCGACGAGGCGGTCTCCAACCTGCGCCTGTACCTGCGCGAGGGCGGGTTCCTCTTCGTGGACGACGCCACCGGCGTCGAGACGAGCGACTTCGACACCTGCGTGAGGCGCGACCTGCGCCGCATCCTGCCGGGCACGAAGCTCAAGACCGTGGGGCGCGACCACGCCATCTACCGGAGCTTCTTCCTCATGAGGACGGTCGCGGGGCGCGTGGCGGTCCGCCCCTACCTCGAGGCGATGTGGCAGGGAGACATCACCCCCGTCGTCTACTCGCGGAACGACCTGCTCGGGGCGTGCGCGCGGGCTCCCGGCGGCGGGTTCTCCGAGGAGGTAATCCCCGGCGGCGAAGGCCAGCGGCGGGAAGCGCGCAAGCTCGGAATCAACCTCGTCCTCTTCGCCCTGACGTCGAACTACAAGAAGGACGCGGTGCACGTCGACACGCTGCTCAAGCGCATGCGTCGGCAGGGCGGTTACGTCGAATGAACGGCGCCCTCGTCGAGCGCGTGATGTTCGCCTGGGAGCCCCTGCTCTCGGAGCCGGGCCTGTGGGCCGCGGGGGGCCTCGCGTTCCTCGTGCTCGTCCTGGGATGGCGGAGCACGGCCGGCATCTCGACCCGTCGGCGCTGGGCGCTGCTGGGGCTGCGGGTCTCGGCCGTCGCGCTGCTCGCGTTCGTGATCGCGGGGCCGGCCCGGGTCACGACCGAGGACCGGGTGGTGCGTGAGCCCCTCGCCGTGCTCATCGACTCGTCGCGGAGCATGCGGGTGCAGGACGTGGACGGAGGCAGCCGCGCCGCCGCCGTGGGGAGCTGGCTCCAGCAGGCGGGGCCGGCGTTCGACGCGCTGCGCGCCCGCTACGACCTGCGGTTCTTCCTCGTCGACGAGGATTTGGAGCCCTGGAGCGGAGGGGGCCTGCCCGCGGGCGACGGGGCCTCGGACGCGTTCGATCCGGACGGCGACGGGCGCCCGGACCTGGCGGCGTCGGCCGGGGGAGGTCCGCTCAGCGGCGAGCCGGTCCCCGCGGACGGGGCCGGCACGGACATGGGGGGCGCGCTGTTCGCGTTGCGGGACGCCCTCGACGGCCGTCGCCCGGCGGGCGCCTTGCTCGTCTCGGACGGCGCCGATCGGGCCGCTCTGGGCCGCGCCGCCGCCGATCCCGAGCTTCGAGACGCGCGGATCCAGGAGCTGCTGGGGGAGCTGGGCTACCCCGTGTCGACCTTCGCGGTGGGCGATCCCGGGGGCCCCGGCGACCTCGCCGTCCGCACGATCGAGGCCCCGCCCTTCGGGTTCGTGAGGCGCCCGCTCACGGTCTCCGTGGACATCGAGCGACGCGCGCTCCCGGGGGGTGCCGTGCCCGTCACGCTCTGGCGCGACGACGAGGCCGTGGGGAGCGTCGAGCTTCAGGTGGGCACGGGCGAGACCCTCACGGCGACGTTCGAGGTGAAGCCGGATCGTGTCGGCTACCACACGTACCGGGCCGTCGTCCCCACCCCGGTGGGCGACACCGTCCCCACGAACAACACGATGGAGCGCACCGTGAAGGTCGTGCGCGACCGCACGCGCGTCCTGCAGGTCACGTCCCGGCCGTCCTGGGACGTGAAGTTCCTGCGCCGGCTCCTCAAGACCGATCCGAACATCGATCTCGTCTCCTTCTTCATCCTGCGCACGAGCAGCTGGCGCGGCCCGCTGACCAACGGCAGCGAGCGCCTGTCGCTCATCGCCTTCCCCTACGAGGACCTCTTCACCACGGACCTGCAGGGGTTCGACCTCGTCGTCTTCCAGAACTTCTCCTTCTCGTCCTTCTCGAGCCTCGACGGCGACCGCTACATGGACGCCCTCTCCGAGTTCGTGAAGCAGGGCGGCGCGTTCCTCATGGTGGGCGGCGACAGCTCCCTGGGGGAGGTCGGCTACGGCGAGACGGCGCTGGCGGAGGTGCTGCCGACGGACGTGCCCACCCGCTCGTCCACCGCCACGACGTTCGCCCCGGTCCTCACCGAGACCGGGCGACGTCACCCGATCACGCGCCTCGACCGCGACTCCGCCGAGAACGACGCCCGCTGGCAGGGCTTGCCTCGGCTCCAGGGCTGGAACCCCCTCGGGGACCTCCAGGAGGGCGCCGTGCCCCTCTTCCGCGCGGGCCCCGCCGACTCCGACCCGCTCATCGCCGCCGCGCGCACGGTGGGGAAGGGGAGGACGCTCGTGGTGGCGACGGACACCACCTGGCGCTGGGGGCTCGGCGGCACCGCGGGCCCCGGGGCGGGCGAGGACCACTCGGAGTTCTGGCGCAACGCCGTCCGCTGGCTGGTCAAGGACGTGGAGCAGAAGCAGGTCCAGGTCCTCACGGACCGGGAGAATTACCGCCTCGGCGAGCCGATTCGGGTGCAGGTGCAGGTGCTCGGGGAGGACTACGCGCCGCGCCCCGGCACGGAGGTCGTGGGCACGCTCAACCGGCCCGGGGGCGGGGAGGCGACGGTCTTCCACGGCGTCACCGACGCGGACGGCCAGATGAGCGCCTCCGTGGCGGGGGATGTCGAGGGGACGCACGTGATCTCCGTGGACGTCGCCGCCATCGCCGCGCCGTTCGGGACGGCCGAGGTGCGGGTGTCCGTGAGCGACCGCGAGGGCGAGCTCGAGGACCCGGCGGTGCGTCCGGAGCTGATGGCCGCGGTGGCCGCCGCGACGGGCGGCGTGGTCCTCGAGGGCCCCGCTCCGGACCCGCGCGAGATGACCCGCCGCGACGAGGACGTGGAGGGCGCGCTCGACCGCACGATCGAGCCTCTCTGGGCCCGCCCGTGGATGCTCGGGCTGCTGATGCTGCCCCTCGGGATCGAGTGGGTCCTGCGCCGTCGGATGGGCCTCCGATGATGGTATAGATCCGCCTTCGCGACGGCCTCCCGTCGCACGAAGGAGGCCGATCGAGCCATGGCGTTGCGGGTGACCGGGGGCGGCCTCAAGGGGCGAAAGCTGGCGGCGCCGCGCGACGACGCGGTCCGGCCCACGTCCTCCCGCGTGCGGGAGTCCCTCTTCTCGATCCTCGGCGGGGCGTCGGACGCCGACGTCCTGGACCTCTTCGCGGGCGCCGGGACGCTCGGGATCGAGGCCGCCTCGCGGGGCGCCCGCCGGGTGGTCTTCGTGGAGGAGAACCCCGCCCACGTGAAGCTCCTGCGGCGCAACGTCGCCCTCCTGGAGGGGGTCGCCGAGTCCGATATCCTGCGCATGGACGCGCGCCGCGCCCCGGCCCGGCTGAACCGCCGCGGAGAGCGCTTCGACCTCGTGTTTCTGGACCCTCCCTACCGTCGCGGGCTCGCGCTCCAGACGCTGGAGGCGCTCGGCGAGGGCGAGGTGCTGGGGGACGAGGGCGTCGTGGTGGTCGAGTCGGCCACGGGCGACCCCCTGCCCGCGGACGTCGGCCCCCTGCGGCGCGACGACGAACGCCGTTACGGAAGCACGACCCTGTCCTTCTACCGAGGCGCTCCCGCGCCGAGTGAGCCCTCATGACCGAGCACCTCGGCCGCACCGCCATCTACCCGGGCAGCTTCGACCCCCTGACCATGGGGCACGTGAACATCGTGCATCGCGCCCTGGACCTCTTCGGGCACGTCGTGGTCGCGACGCTGCGCAACCCGAGCAAGCAGGGGATGTTCACCGTCGCCGAGCGCAGCGAGCTGATCCGCACGGTGTTCGCGGGCGTGCCCGGGGTGGAGGTCGACAACTTCGACGGGCTCCTCGTGGACTACGTGAGGCAGCGTGAGCGACCGGTGGTCGTCCGCGGCCTCCGCGCCGTTCAGGACTTCGAGTACGAGTTCCAGATGACCATGATGAACCGGCGGCTCGCGCCCGAGATCGACACCGTCTTCGTGATGACCGACGAGGACCACTTCTACATCGCCTCGCGCACCGTGAAGGAGGTCGCCGCCCTGGGCGGAGACATCACCGGGCTCGTGCCTCCCGAGGTGGAGGAAGCGATGTACAAGAAGCTGGCGGAGCGCGCGTGACCGCAGGGCCCTCGAAGCGAATCTCCGCCGTCCCCCCGTCCCCCACCTTCGCCATCAAGGCGCAGGCGCGGGCGCTGGCCGACGCCGGCCGCGACATCATCAACCTCTCCACCGGGGAGCCCGACGGGCTGCCTCCGGCCGCCGCGGTGGAGGCCGCCAAGGCGTCGTTGGAGGTCGGGGAGCACAAGTACACGCCGGTCGCGGGCCTGCCCGCGCTGCGCGAAGCGGTGGCGAGCTTCTATCGGACGCGCTGGTCCGTGCCGTGCGTGCCGGGGAACGTGCTGGTGACCCACGGCGGCAAGCAGGCGCTGATGAACGTCGCGCTCTCCGCGTTCGATCCCGGCGACCGCGTCATCGTCCTCACGCCCGCGTGGGTGACGTACGTCCCTCAGCTGCTCATCGCCGGCGTCGACCCGGTGGTGGTGCCCTGCGCGGCCGAAGACGGGTTCCTGCCGGACCCGGACCGCATCCGCGCGGCGGTGGACGACCGCACCCGCGGGATCATCGTCAACAGCCCGAACAACCCCACGGGCGCGGTGATTCCACCGGATCGCCTGCGCGCCATCGCGCAGCTGGCGGTCGAGCGGGATCTGCTGATCATCGCGGACGAGATCTACGACGAGCTGTACTACACGGACGAACCGCCCCAGTGCATCGCC
The DNA here is from genome assembly GCA_964620495.1 of uncultured Rickettsiales bacterium. GTDB lineage: Bacteria > Myxococcota_A > UBA796 > UBA9615 > UBA9615 > CAZEKB01. The sequence goes on from CAZUHI010000003.1 coordinate 174,215, forward strand.
GGGCTCGGCCCCGAGATCGCTGCACGGACGGTCATCATCAACGCCGTGAGCAAGACGTTCGCGATGACCGGCTGGCGCGTGGGGTGGATGGTCGCTCCCGAGGCCTTGGTGAAGGCCGCTTCGGTGGTCCAGGGCCACGCCACCTCGGGCGTCGCGTCCGTGTCGCAGCGGGCCGCCATCGGGGCGCTCAGCGTCGACCGGTCTTTCCTGGGTCCGATCCGCCGGGGGTTGGGGCGAAGGCGCGACATCCTCGCGGACGCGCTCGACGCCCTGGACGGCGTGAGCGTGGCGGTGCGCCCGGGCGGCGCCTTCTACCTGTTCCCGCGCGTGGACGGCCTCTTCGGGCGAAGGACCCCGGCGGGAGACGTGCTCACCACCGGGGCGGACGTCGCGAGCTGGTTCCTGCACGAAGCGGGCGTGGCCGCGGTGCCCGGCGAGGGGTTCGGGGAGCCGCGGTGCGTGCGGTTGGCCTATCCGGTGCGAAGCGAGATCCTCCGCGAGGCCGGCCGGCGGTTGGCCGCGGCCGTCGCCAAGCTCGAATAGAGGCCGGACTCAGGGCGACGGTCGAGGAATCGCGCCCGTGTCCTTGTAGTGCCGGTAGTCGCGCAGGATCTGCGCGTGGTCGAACGCCAAGTCGTCGGGGAGCGCGTCGAGCGCGAACTCCCGGACCTCCGCGGCGTCGTCCCCCGCCGCGACCGGCTCTCGACTGCGCCCGATGTAGACGACGGTCAGCGTGTGATGACGCGGGTCGCGGTCCGGGCGGCTGTAGACACCGAGGAGATCCGTGAGCAGCACCGAGACCCCGGTCTCCTCACGCACCTCACGGCGCGCGGCCGCCTCTGCGGACTCGCCGTAGTCGATGAACCCTCCCGGCAGCGCCCAGCCCAGGGGCTCGTTCGAGCGCCGGACGAGCAGCACGCGGCCGTCCCCCCGCTCGACGATTACGTCGACCGTTGGGAAGGGGTTTCGCGGACCGGTGGGTTCGGTCATGGGGTGACCCGTCGGGTCGGCTCCGGGCTCAGGCGTCCGAGCGGCGCGGCCGGGCCTTGCGCTTGCCGGACTTGCGACCGCGCTCGCGGATCTGCTTGACCGTCCAGCCTTCGCGCACCGCCTCGTCGGCGTCGATGCCGGCCTTGAGGATCTCTTCGGCCTTGAAGATGGACAGGCGGCCCGCCTCCACGGCGTCGCGCACCCTGGGGTGCTGGGCGACCCGGAGGTAGCGCTGCAGGGTGCGCTTGCGGCGACCGGTGATGTGCTCGATCTCGCGCAGGGCGACCTGGTCGTTGTGCAATCGCAGGGTGGACTGGAGGCGCTGGAGCGTGGACCCGGAGGTCGTGGGCTCGGACTTGGGCTGCAGGAGCCGCAGGCGCGCGCAGTCTTCGTCGGAGATGCCTCGCCAGACGACGGCGGGGACCTCACGCATGCGCAGCTGACGAGCCCCGGCGAGCCGACGGAAGCCGTCGATCACCTGGAAGCCGCCGTCGATCTCCCGCAGGACCACGGGGCGGCGCATGCCCTCCACGCGGATGCTGCGGACGAGCGCCTCGTCCGGGACCACGCTGCCGGACGCGAAGGTGCGGTCGCGCCAGTCGATGCGACTGACGGAGATCTCTTCGACGAGCTCCGTGGCCGCCCGGTCGGGGTCGAACCCCGGCGCGGGGCCGGGCTGGGAGCCCACGAGGTCCAGCAGGTTGCGCTGGCCGGTGGGCACGGAGAGGAGGGGACGCACCTGCGGGCGCGCGAGCTCGGGCTCCATGCGCAGGACGCCGTTCTCGAGATCCCAGCGCAGGCGCGCGCTCTGCTCGAGGCGGAACGGGAAGTCGCGCGGGAGCACGATGCGGTCCTGAGAACCCAGGCGCAGGCGCACGCCCGTGCGGATCAGCTCGAGGAACGGATGCGCGGTCTCGGGGAACCAGGTCTCGGCCTGGCTCGCGAGCTCCTCGAATCGCTCGTAGGTGGGCACGGGAAACGCGTACAGCCGGTCTCGGTGGGAGGACAGGACGATGTGGTCGCCCCGCTCGATGCCGTGACGGTGCAGGAACTCGGCCGGGATGCTGAGCCGACGTTCCTTGGCGATGAACTTCACGCGGCGGGTGAGCTTGCCCATGAGGCGCTCCGAAAGCCCCGTGAGTCAGGGGCTGTGGATGGTGTGGATGATGGCGGAGGGTCTGCGCCATCTACTGTCGCTTTCGACACTATCCATGGATGGTAATTCGTGTCAAGTGTAGGCCAAGTCCCGGCCCGGAAACAGCGTACGTGGGAATTCCAATCCTGTCCCCACCCAGCTGGAATTACTCGGGTATTTCGGTACATACCAACGCGTATGTATGTCTCGCAAGATCGCGCCAGTATTGGCGAAAAGGCGACGAGGTCCGTACGTAACTCGGGCGCTACACGCCCGGCGGGGGCGCGCTCCGCCTGTGGATAACTCTGGGGGTATGTGCATGCGGCCCGCATGCAACGAGATGCTCTAGGGGACGATGGCGGGGCGGGTCCGGATGGCGTCCAGGATGGTGCGGGCGCTGTGTCGGGGGTTGAACCCCAGCTCGTCTCGTAGCTTGGTGCCGTCCACCAGGCAGCTGAACCGCAGGAAGTCGATGGCGTGGGGCGGCAGCGAGGACAGCCCGAGTCGGAAGGCCACGCGGTCCATGAGCGAGAGGAGGGGGTGCGGGAGCGGCACGCGGCGGCGCCGAAGCTCGCGCAGGAGGATGGACAGCGGCAGCGGATCGGGGCCGGTGAGGTTGTAGATGCCTCGACCCGCCGTGCGCAGCGCCAGCCGAATCGCGTCCACCACGTCATCTTCATGGACCAGCTGCACCATGGGGTCGAAGCCCAGCGCGGTGAAGACCGGGTCGCGGTCGAGGTACCCGTGCAGCATCCCCTCGCGGATGCTCGGCCCCACGACGCTCACGGGCCGGAGCAGCTTCATCTCCACGTCGCGTTGTTCCCATAGGAACGAGCGGCACAGGTGGTCGTACTCGACCAGGTCCGCGAGCTCGGAGTACGCCGCGCCCAGCTTGATGGGCATCTCCTCGGTGATGAGGCTCGGGTTGTCCGCCCGCGCGCCGTACACGGTGGCCCGACTGAGCGCGACGATGCGCTTCGTCCCGTGGCGTTTGCACCACCCCAGGAGGCGCTCGGTGCCGAGGACGTTCACCTCGTGGCGACGGCTCTGGGCCACGCGCTGGTCCGAAACGAACGCGAGGTGCACCACCCCCCAGGGCTTCTCGGTGCGGAAGATGTCCTCCGCGCCACCCCGCCGCAGATCCACGCGATGGAAGATGAACCGCTCGGGGACGTCCAGGACCCAGTTGCGCTTGTCGAGCCCCACCACCGGGTGCTCGGTGTGCTCCAGCAGCCCGCGCAGGAAGGCGCGGCCGAGCCCCCCGCACACGCCGGTGACGAGGATGGGGCGGTCGGCCTCCGGGGCCTCCTTCGGCTCCTTGGTCTTCTTCGCGCGCGGGCTCACTTCGCGAAGACCCCCGCGCGCTCGCCCCGGCCCTTCTCGATCAGCGCGGCGAGGGCTTCCTTGACCTGCTCCACCCGGTCGGCGACCTGGGCGTCGGTGGCGTCGGCGCGGCCCGTGAAGCGCATCGGCTCGCCGAAGTTGAGGATGAACTTCGTGGGGAGCGGGGCGAAGGCGAGGGGGCCCAGCAGCGGGAGCGTCGCGGGCACGGGCAGGTACGGGGCGCCGACGGCGCGCGCGAGGGTCTTGAGGTCGGCGACGCTGGGGATCGACTCCTCGGACCCCACGACCCCGACGGGCACGATGGGCGTGTTCGTCTCCATCGCCAGCCGCATGAAGCCGAGCCCGAAGCGCTGCAGCTGGTACCGCTTCCAGATCGTCTTGCCCGAGCCGCGCACGCCCTCGGGGAACACGAGGACGGCCTCGTCGTTCTCGAGCAGCTTCCGGCAGTCGTCCCGGTTCCCGACGATCTGGCCGAGCCGCTGGAAGAGCGTGGACACGAACGGGAGGTTGGGGACCCAGCGCTCGACCATGGCGCGGACCACGCGCGGGGGATCGGCCTCGAGCAGGCACGCGGTCCCGATGACGATGCCGTCGAAGGGGAACTGGCCGCCGTGGTTGGCGATGAGCAGGACGCGGCCCGCGGGCACGTGCTCGATGCCGTGGGCCTCGGCGCGGAACCAGGTGCGGTAGAGCCAGCGCGTGGCCGCGGCGGTGCGGATCGCGGTCTCGGGGTTCATGCCCCACGCGTCGTACCCGTACTCGTTCACCTTGTTCGGGATGCGGTCGAGGATCGAGCGCAGCTCGTCGTCCACAGCGAGGGCGTCGTATCGGTCGATCAGTGCCACGGGAGGGGCAGGATAGTGGGCCTCGCTCGGGCTGTCGCCGGGGGTTCGAGTGGTACCATTCGGCGCCCTCGCACCGGAGTCCACGCGTGTCCGCCGCCGTCCAGACAATCGAGATCGACGCGCCCGTAGAGACGGTCTACGCCGTGATCGTGGACTACGGGCGCTACCCCGAGTTCCTCCCGGAGATCGAGAACGCGGAGGTCGTGCAGCGAGACGGCGACACCGTCGACGTGCAGTTCTCCCTGAACCTCATCAAGCGCCTCACGTACACCCTCCGCCTGGTCGGCGAGCCCGACCGCGGCGTGTCCTGGACGCTCGTGGAGGGGATGTTCCAGACGAACGACGGGGGGTGGAACCTCGAGGCCCTGGACGGCGGGCGCACGCGGGCGACCTACCGCATCGAGGTGGCCGTCGGCGTGTTCGTGCCGGGCTCGATCACGAAGCGCTTGGTGGGGTCCACGCTCCCGACCACGCTCGCCGCCTTCAAGGCCCGGGCCGAAGAGGCCCACGCGGCCGGTTAGAGCCGCGCGAGCAGGTCGTCGATCGCCTCGTTGATGAGGCCCGGCTGCTCGATGATCCCGGCGTGCGACGCGCCTTGGAGCCAGACCAACTCGCTGTCCGGCAGGGCTGCGTGCAGCTTCTCCGCGAGGTGCGGCGGGGTGAAGGCGTCGAACTCCCCGGCGATGACGACGGTGGGCACCTGCACCTGCGTGAGGATGTCGAGGCGGCTGTGTTCGCCGAGCACCTCGGCCATCTTGAAGAAGAAGGGGAAGCCCACGTCCACGAGGTGGCGTAGGTACTGCGAGAGGTCCTCTTCGTTGCAGCGGTCGGGGTCGACGAGCTTGAGCTTGCGGGCCGCGCGGTGGGCGATGGGCGTGCTCACGAGGAGCTTCCCGAAGGTGTCGAACGTCCTCGGCAGGCCCTGGCTCACGGCGATGATGAGATCGAAGAGCTGGCGGCTGAACGGGAGGTCGCTGAACGTGTCCAGGGGGTGGCCGTACGTGCCGAGCACGGAGACGAGCCCGCCCACGCGGTCGGGGGCGTGGCGGTACCGCTCGAGGATGACCTGACTGCCCATCGAGTGGCCCGCGAGGACCGGGGCCTCGAGGCCGAGGGCGTCGCACACGAACCCGAGGTCGAGGGCGTGGCGTCGGACGTCGAAGTCGTGGTGCTCGTCGGGCCCGGCCGACCGCCCGTGGCCCCGGTAGTCCCACACCACGACCCGCCGGTTCGGGGAGTGCCCCCGCACGACGTACTCCCAGAAGTGAGTGGAGACCCCGATCCCGTTGCAGCACACGATGGCGGGGTCGCCCTCGCCGATGCATCGGTAGAAGATCTCGAGCCCGTCGTCCGTCGTGGCGAAGCCTTGTTGCATGTGCAAAGGAATTTGCGCTGCGGACTTCACATGAACACCTGTTCAGGTAGGATCGAGGGGTGCCGGACATCCCCCGAAGACGCGACATCGACCGAATCCTGGAGGAACTCACGACCGGAAAGGGCGCGGACTGTATCACGCGCCATGTGACGTTCCCGGCCCGCGAAGCGCGCCTGGAAGAGTTCCCGGACTGGCTCGCTCCGAAGCTCGTCACCGCCCTCCAGGGCATCGGCATCGAGCAGCTCTATCGACACCAGCGCTTGGCCGTGGACGCGGTCCGTCGGGGCGAAGACGTGGTGGTCGTCACCCCCACGGCCTCGGGCAAGTCCCTCTGTTACAACCTCCCCGTCCTGCAGACGGTGCTCGAGGACCCTCGCGCCCGCGCCTTCTATCTGTTCCCCACGAAGGCCCTGAGCCAGGATCAGGTGGGGTCCCTCCAGTCCGTCATCGACCAGCTCGGCGTGCCGGTGCGCACGTTCACCTACGACGGGGACACGCCCGCGGACGCGCGCACGGCGGTCCGCACCCGCGGGCACGTCATCGTCACGAACCCGGACATGCTGCACGCCGGGATCCTCCCCAACCACCCCCGGTGGCGGAAGGTGCTCCAGGACCTCCGCTACATCGTCGTGGACGAGATGCACACGTACCGCGGGGTGTTCGGCAGCCACGTGAGCAACGTGATGCGCCGCCTCCTGCGCCTGTGTGAGTTCTACGGCTCACGCCCGCAGATCATCTGCAGCTCCGCCACCATCGCGAACCCCGACCAGCACGCCGAGCGCCTCCTGGGGCGTCCGGTCACGCTGGTCCCGGCGGAGGAGAACGGGGCGCCGTCGGGCCCCAAGGACTACCTCTTCGTGAACCCGCCGGTGGTGAACGAGGAGCTGGGCATCCGCAAGGGCGTGCTGAGCCAGGCGCGGAAGATGGCGGGGCCGTTCCTCGAGCAGAAGATCCCGACGATCTGCTTCACGGGCTCACGCCTGCACACCGAGATCCTGTCCCGGTACCTGCGGGAGCGGTTCTGCAAGCGCCCGGGCACGGGGGGCCTCGTGGCGAGCTACCGGGGCGGCTACCTGCCGGGCCTGCGTCGGAAGATCGAGGAGGGCCTGCGCGAGGGCGACATCTCCTGCGTGGTCTCCACGAACGCGCTGGAGCTCGGCATCGACATCGGTCGTCTGGACGTGGCGATCCTGGCGGGGTACCCGGGCTCGGTCGCGTCCACGTTCCAGCAAGGCGGGCGCGCGGGTCGCGGGGATCGTCGCTCCCTGGTGCTCCTCATCGCGCGCAACACGCCGCTGGACCAGTTCGTGATCCGGAACCCCGAGTACCTGTTCGATCGACCGCCCGAGCACGCGCGCATCGACCCGGACAACCTCATGGTGCTCATCGCCCACGTGAAGTGCGCGCTGTACGAGATGCCGTTCAAGGACGGCGAGGACTTCGGGGGCGAGGACCTGGGCGAGATGCTCGACTTCCTGGTGGAGGCGGGCGTCGCCCACAAGCTGGGGGACCAGTGGCACTGGCGGGAGGAGTCGTATCCCGCGGACGGCGTGAGCCTGCGCAGCGCGGACGCCGAGAACGTCGTGATCATCGACACGTCCGCCGGGGACCGGGTCATCGCGGAGACCGACCGGCTCAGCGCGCAGACCATCGTGCACGAGGGCGCCATCTACATGGTGGAGAGCCGCCCCTACCAGGTGGATCACCTCGACTGGGAGCAGCAGAAGGCCTACGTGCGGCAGGTGGACGTGGACCACTTCACCACCGCCATGTCGTACTCGAAGGTGCGGGTCCTCGACTGCTTCGAGCAGGAGGAGCGTGAGTCGGGGGGGCTCAAGGCTCACGGCGAGGTGCACGTCGCGCGGAAGACCGTCGGCTACAAGAAGATCAAGCTCTACACGTCGGACAACGTGGGGTACGGAGACGTGCATCTCCCGGACCTCGAGCTGCACACCATGGGGTGGTGGCTGTCGCTGCCGGGCGAGCCGCTCCGCGCGGCCGGGTACCGGGGGCTGGACGTCGTGGACGGCCTCTTGGGTCTGGGCTCGGCCCTCAAGTCTCTGGCCGCCCTCCACCTCATGTGCGACGTGCGGGACCTCGGGCTCTCGCTCGCCGACCCAGAGGATGCGTGGGTCGCGGGCCTGGAGCGCGGCGGGATGCGCACCGTGCGCGACCTCGGTCAGGACATCACGGGGCAGGGGAGTCCTCGCGCCGCGGACGCCCTGCAGCTCCAGCGGCCCACGATCTTCCTGTACGACAACATGCCCGGCGGGGTCGGCTTCTCGGAGCAGATCTTCGCACTCACGGACGTGCTGTTGAAGGCGGCGCGCGACCTGATCGTCGGGTGCGACTGCGCGAGCGGGTGCCCGTCGTGCGTGGGGCCCATCGGCGAGGTGGAGCAGGGGGCCCGACTGGCCGCCATCGACTTGGCGGACTGGCTGAGCGGTCGCATCCCGCGCCCCCGGGGCCCCGAGTCGGCCGAAGAGGTCTACGGGATGCAGGGGCTCCCCCAAGCGCGTGAGCTGCGTGAGTCGCACCGTGAGTCGATGACTGCGGGGCCGTCGGCTCCGCCGGCGTGAGTCGTGGCGAGCCTTCGTGACCGGCTGAAGAGGCAGCTCGGGACCTCGGTCTCCGGCAGCCCGCCGGCGGAGACTCCGCCCGACGATCCGTCCCCCGTGGAGGCGGCCCCCGCCAGTCGCCCGATCCCGCCCCCGCCGTCCGTGAAGGATCGGCTGCGTCGTCTGCACCGCGGCAGCGGGCACCGACGCTGGAACTTCGGGCCGGCGCCCGAGACCCCCCGGGCGGGCGAAGGGCTGCACCACGGGTACGGCAACCCCCGGGCGTCCGTCCCCGGTGACCGAGAGCCGACCGCGGCCGCGCCCGTGCCGCGGCGGGTGGTGGAGACCGACTACGGCGGGTACATCCACGGCCGCGTCGAGCTCCCGCCGGACCACGGTCACGGCGACCTCACGCTCGCGAGCGCTCTCCAGGTGGACGGCGCGGGGGCCGTCCTGGTGGGGGGCGACTCGAACCTCGTCGACTTCGACCCCACGCGGGCGCTGTACTTCGATCTCGAGACCACCGGCCTGCCGGGCGGGGGCGCGAAGATCGACTTCGACCAAGACGCCGGGCCGACCCTCGCCATCCTCATCGGAGCCGTGCGCGTGCGCCCGGACGGCGGGGCGATCGTCGACCAGATCCTCATGCGCGACGCGCGCGATGAGTACGCCGCGCTGCACGCGTTCGAGCAGCTGCTGGACGGGATCGACACCCTGGTCTCGTTCAACGGCAAGTCCTTCGACCGTCACGTCCTCGCGGACCGCTTCGCGATGCAGCGCCTGGACGGGGAGCGGCTGCGCGAGATGCCGCACCTGGACCTGATCCACCCCGCCCGGCGGCTCTACCGGCGGGCTATGGACTCGTGCACGCTCAAGGCGATCGAGGAGGCGCACCTGGGCGTCTTCCGGTCCGAGGACATCCCCGGCTCGGAGGTCCCGCGACGTTGGCGTTCGTTCGCCCGGTCCGGCGACGACCGGCGCGTGGAGGCCGTGCTCGACCACAACACGATCGACCTGCTCACGCTGCTCACGCTGTCCGCTCACCTCGTGCGCTGCGTCCGCGCGCCGGGGGCCCGGCTCCTGCACCCGTCGTCGCTCGCCGCCGCGGGCAAGCTGCTGCTCGAGCGGGGCGACGAAGACCGCGGCGAGGCGCTGCTGCGACGGCTCTCGGAGGGAGCGGCGGACGACGCCGAGCCCGTCGTCTACGGGTGCCTGCACCTGCTCGCCGAGCACCTGCGACGCACGGAGCGGTACGACGAGGCGGTGTCGCTGTGGCGACGCATGCGGCGGGTCGCGGGGCTCTCGGACCTCCGTCCGTGGACAGCCGAGGCCATCGCCCTGGAGCACCGGCTCGACCGGGTGCCCGACGCGGTCGCGCTGGTGGAGCGCCTGCTCGAGGACGCCGGGGACGCGGGCAAGCTCTGGCACGCCGAGATCCGCGAGTTCGAGCACCGCCTCGCCCGGCTGCGGAAGAAGTCGGCCCGGGGGTCAGCGGGGGAGGGCGCGCTCGCCGCCGAGGGCGCGTAGGACGTCGTCTCGGTCGGGATCGTCGGGTCCGTCGAAGCGCAGGCGGTTGGGCCGCTCGTGGCCGCACCGCCGACACCGCTGGAGTACGGCGGAGACGCCCCCCGCCGTCGACCAGCTCACCGGATCCATGACGCCCTCGCAGCGCGCCTCCCTGTCCCCGGGCACGTCGCCGTCCACGTGCTTGCTCCGCAGGCAGCGCGGGCAGTGATTGCGGATCCCGCCCCCGACGGCGGGTCGCACGTCGTGGCCGCAGTGATCGCACACGAACCCCTCGTTCCGTCGGATCGGGTTGCTGCGCCGGCGGGCCTCGCCTTCGCGCCCCGCCGCCTTGCGCAGGAGCCGCTCGACGCCCTTCACGCCGGGGGAGGGATCGACGCCCGCGAGCTCCGCCAAGGTGTCCACGACGGCGTGGCCCACCAGCGCCGTCGCCACGCCCCGACGCGCCGCCTTGGATCCGTCCGCGAGCTCCAGCAGGTTCGCGAGGAGCCGGTCGGAGGACAGGTCCGGGTCCCCGAGCGCGTCCCGGGCGGCGGCCCACGCGCCGCGATCGGCACCCTTCCCGGGTCCGCTCACTTCCACCACCCGGGGCCCTTGAACTCGCCCGCCGCGTATTGCGGAGGCGCGGGCGCCGGGGCCTCGCCTTCGCGGTGGACGCCGTACAGGATCCACCCGTACTCGTCTTCGCGATCCAGCGGAACGGCCACCGCGTCGCCCAGGGTCACCGCGACGCCCTCGGCGAGGCTCGGGAGGATGACGCTCGCCTCGGTCCAGCCCTCGCGGAACCACCACACGTAGCGGATGTTCCGCCGCAGGAGGAAGTCGCCCACGACCTCGGGAGGAGCGTCGCGGAGGTGCGCCGGCAGCTTCGAGAAGGCGTACACGTCGACCGCGGGGTCGGACACACGCGTGAGCCAGACCTCGGGGATCGCGGAGGTGAGGACGCCGGTGCCGGGGGGCGCGTGCTCCTCGACCCAGCGCGAGTGCTCGAGCTGGGGGCGGTACCAGCGCTCGCTGCGGTCCATCTGGTAGCGGGTCTCCGCCGCGAACGTCGGGACGACGGACAGGAGGGCGACCGCCCAGGCCACCCACGTCGTCCCCCGGGGGGCCCCGTCGAGCTTCCCGGCCACCACCGCCCACCCGACGCCCGCGAGGATCCCCAGCAGGGGGACGACGGGCTGCAGGCGGGCCCAGAACAGGTTGTGGTTCGGGTCGTAGGACGCGAGGAAGCCCATGCCCGTCCACGCCCCGACCACCAGGAACGCCCACAGGAGCACGGTGCGGCCGCCCGGTCGCGCGACCCCCGCCAAGGCCCCCCAGGCGCCGACGCCGGCCAGGACGATCCAGGTCCAGCCGAGCTTGCGCGGGACCAGCCAGGTCGTGAGGGCCCAGGTGCGATCGATCGCGTCCCTCAGCTCGAAGTCGCTCTCCACGTTGAGCCGGACCGGCGCGGTGACGAAGAAGCCCTCGTCGAACACGGACGTGACGTACAGCTGCCAGAGCGCGCCGAGGCCCACCAGGAACGCCAGGGGGACCAGGATCGCCCGCCAGCCCCGGCCGCGGTCGAGGATCGGGGACAGGAGCGACGGCAGGGGATCGTTGAACCAGGCGACGGGGTGGACCATCGCCCCCAGCCCCGCGGCCCCGTAGGACACCGCGGATCGCCCCCAGACCATGGCGGCCACGGCCACCGCCGTGAGGGCGCCGTACACGGGGTAGCGCAGCGTGGAGGCGCCCTCGAGCGCGATGTCGGGCTGGAACACGAGCCACGCGCCGACGAGCCAGCTCGCGGACGGCCCGGCGAGCTTGCGAGTGACCATCGTCGCGGCCAGCACGCCGACGACCGCGAAGGCGATCGTCATGGCCAAGGCGGACGCGCGGGGATCCTCGACCAGGAGGCGCACGGCGCCCGCCATGGAGTAGTAGCCGGGGCCGTAGGCGGGGTTGAACCAGGTGAACCCGGAGTCCATGACCTCGCGCACGTTCTTCAGGTTTCCGTAGTCGGACTCTTCCCAGCCGAAGTAGCGCCACGAGAGCCAGACCCGGTAGGTGAGGGCGGCGGCCCCGACCGACACTGCTTGGAACACGGCCTGCTTCGTCGCTCGCTGCACGGCGCGATCGTAGTCCACGGGGCCGGCTGCCGCCGGCGTCTCCGAGTTGCTTGACCGAGCCGCATCAGGACTTACCCTGCGGCGATGTCCGCGCGTCCCTCGCTCCCCCGTCGCGCCCTGCGGCGTCTGCTGCGCCCGCTGCTGGCCCCTCTCGTGGCGCGCAAGGCGGCGGAGCTCCAAGCCGAGACCGACGGTCTGCGTGTGCAGGTGCAGGAGCTGGAGTCCAAGATGGGTCGCCTGGTGGGAGAGCTCGAGCGCCTGACCGACCTGCTCGCCGAAGAAGGGGGAGGGGAGTGACCGATCGCCCGGCCCTCCTGCCGCCGCCCGGGGGCACCGCCGTCGTCGCCGTCTCCGGGGGCCTCGACTCGACCGTGCTGGCGCGGACGTGGGCGCCGCTGCTCGCGCGTTGGGGCTGCCGCGCGGTCCTCGCGCACGTCGATCACGAGCTCCGCGGGGACGACTCGGACGCCGACCGCGCGTTCGTCGTCGCCCTCGCCGAAGAGCTCGGCCTGCCCCTGCGGGTGGCGTCGCTGCCGCCGGACGCCGACGCCGTGGACGCGGTGGGCCTCGAGGCTGCCCTGCGCGCCTCCCGCCGCGCGTTCCTGCGCACGGTCGCGGCCCAGCACGGGGCCACGCACGTGTACCTGGGCCACCACCGCGACGACCAGATCGAGACGGTCGTGCTCCGCTTGATGCAGGGCGCCCCCGCCGATCGGGTGACGGGCATGCGCGCGCTCCAGGGCCCGTTCGCCCGTCCCCTCCTCACGGTCCCCCGCGCCCGCCTGCGAGCCCTCGCCGAGGAGCACGGCTGGGCCTGGCGGGAGGACGCGTCGAACCGGGACGAGTCCCACCCGCGCAACCGGATCCGGCACACCGTGCTCCCCGCCCTGCGCGCCGAGGACCCGCGGTTCGACGAGGCGCTCCTGCTCGCCGCCGCCGAGGCCGAAGAGCGTCGAGGCGCGCGGGACGTCGAGGTGGAGGCGCTGGCTCCCCGCGCCGTGGTCCGCGCCGTGGACGGCGCCGCCCGGATCCGCCCCGACGTCCTCCGCGCCGCCCCGCCCGACGTGGCCCTCGCGCTGCTTCAGCGGATCTGCGACCCCGGCGATCTGCCCCGCCGCCCCCCGAATCGAGCGGCCCTGTCCGCCTTGATCGAGCTGCCCCCGGGCCGCTCCCGTCGCCTCGATCTCGGGGGAGGGTGGACCGCGCGCCTGGAGCGGGACGAGCTCCGACTGCTCCGCGACGCCCCGCTGAGCCTGGAGTCGGCGGCCCCGACGGAGCGGCTCTGGACCGAGGACGCGACGTCCTGGCCGGGCGGCTGGCGCTTCCGCCGACGGCTGCTCTCCCCGGAGGAGGCGCGGGACCTCGTGGCCGACCCCGGCGCGGGTCGACTCTTCGCCCTCTTCGACGCCGACGCGCTCGCACGACCGCTGTCGGTCGTGGCCGCCCCGGACGACCGCCGCCTCCGCCCGTACGGGCTCGACGGATCGGCTACGGTGCGGCGCTTGCTCGCGGAGGCAGGGGTCCCCCGCTCCCGTCGCGCCGCCCATCCGGCGATCGTCGACGGCGACGGGAACGTCCTCTGGCTGCCGGGGGTCCGAGCGGCCCACGTCGCGCCCCTCGACAGAGGGTCCCGGCAGGCCCTATTGCTCTATACTGAACAGTCCCCCGACGTGAACCGTGGGACCTCGCCGACCGGACGCCATGCAGAAACCGCATAAGACCTTCGCCTTCTGGCTCTTCCTCGCGCTGCTGTTCCTGCTGCTGCTCGCGGTGGTGCGCGGCCAAGGCGCGAACAAGGCCCAGCACATCGCCTTCGGTCAGTTCATCACCGAGGTGGAGGAGGGCAACGTCGACGGCGAGAGCCTCACGGTCACGGGCAAGGAGGAGATCTCCGGCGAGCTCCTGAACGGGCAGCTGTTCACCACCCGCGGCCCCGTCACCGAGGAGTACTACGCGGGCATCCTTCGCGAGAAGGGGCTCGTCCCCAACTTCGTCGAGGGGAACGACAAGAGCTGGGGCACGACGGCCCTGCAGTGGATGCCGCTGCTGCTCATCGTCCTGATCTTCATCTTCGTCATGCGGCAGCTCCAGTCGGGCGGCGGCAAGGCCATGCAGTTCGGCAAGTCGCGCGCGAAGCTCCTCAGCGACGAGGGCAAGCAGGTCACGTTCAGCGACGTCGCGGGCGTCGAGGAGGCGAAGGAGGAGCTCGCCGAGATCGTGCACTTCCTCAAGTCGCCCAAGAAGGTCACCCGCCTCGGCGGCCGCATCCCCAAGGGCGTCCTGCTCATGGGTCCCCCGGGCACCGGCAAGACCTTGCTGGCGCGCGCCATCGCGGGCGAGGCGGGCGTGCCCTTCTTCGCGATCTCCGGCTCGGACTTCGTGGAGATGTTCGTGGGCGTCGGCGCCTCCCGCGTGCGCGACCTGTTCGAGCAGGGCAAGAAGAACGCCCCCTGCATCATCTTCATCGACGAGATCGACGCCGTCGGTCGGCACCGCGGCGCAGGCCTCGGCGGCGGGCACGACGAGCGCGAGCAGACGCTCAACCAGCTCCTCGTGGAGATGGACGGCTTCGAAGGCAACGAGGGCGTGATCCTCATCGCCGCCACGAACCGGCCCGACGTCCTCGACCCCGCGCTCCTGCGCCCGGGCCGCTTCGATCGGCGGGTGATCGTGCCGCGCCCCGACATCCGCGGGCGCGAGAAGATCCTCGCCATCCACAGCAAGTCGCTGCCCCTGGCGGACGACGCCGACCTCGAGGTCCTCGCCAAGGGCACCCCGGGGTTCACCGGCGCGGACCTCGCCAACATGATGAACGAGGCCGCCCTGCTCGCCGCGCGCACCGACAAGGACAGCGTGACGATGGTCGACCTCGAGGCCGCCAAGGACAAGGTGATGATGGGCTCCGAGCGGCGCTCGATGGTCATCTCCGACCACGAGAAGCGCACCACCGCCTACCACGAGGCGGGGCACGCCCTGGTGGCCGCCCTGCTGCCGGACGCGGACCCGATCCACCGCGTCACGATCATCCCCCGCGGGCAGGCTCTGGGGCTCACCCAGCAGCTCCCCAGCGAGGAGAAGTTCACCCGAAACAAGGCGGACCTCCTCAACAACATCGCCATCCTCATGGGCGGCCGCGCGGCCGAGGAGATCGCCCTGGACCAGGTCACGACCGGCGCCGGGAACGACATCGAGCGCGCCACCGAGCTGGCTCGGAAGATGGTGTGCGAGTGGGGCATGTCCGAGATGGGCCCGCTGGCCTTCGGCAAGAAGCAGGAGCAGATCTTCCTGGGGCGTGAGTTCGCCCAGCACCAGGACTTCAGCGAGCAGACGGCGCGGGACATCGACAGCGAGGTCAAGCGCATCGTCACCGGCGGCTACGCGAAGGCGATGGACATCCTCAAGGGGAACCTCGCCGCGCTGCACGACCTGAGCACCGCCCTGCTCGAGCGGGAGACGATCACCGGGGACGAGGTCCGCCGCGTGGTGCAGTCCTACCTCGGCGTCGGCGGCGGTCCGACCAGCCCCGCGCCCGCCTAGCACCCCTCTCGACAAACGTGCTCCCGTCGGTCGCTCGTTTCTCGCAGGGGGCCCCGCGGTACCCCGGATGACTCCACTCCGCTCCGCTCCGTTGCGCGCGCTTGGGGCGCTTGCTTCCCTGCTTCGGGAGGGCTCGAGGTGAGGCTCTCATGGCGAGGGGGCGGCCTCCTCGGGGGGCCCACGATCATGGGGATCCTGAACGTCACCCCGGACTCGTTCTTCGACGGGGGTCGGTACGTGGACGTGGACGCCGCGGTCGCCCACGCGTGGTCGATGGCGCTGTCCGGGGCCGGGATCCTCGACGTCGGGGCCGAGAGCACCCGTCCGGGCTCCGAGGGCGTCTCCCCCGAGGCGCAGATCGATCGCCTGCTGCCGTTGCTGAAGGCGCTCGCCGATCCCGACGGGCCCCGGGGCCCGTTCCCGCTGCCCATCTCCGTGGACACGACCTCCGGGGCCGTCGCGGCGGCCGCCCTGGCCGCGGGCGCCTGCATCGTCAACGACGTCACCGGCGGGCGCTCCGATCCCACCCTCCTGGAGGCCGCAGCGGACGCGGGGGCGGCGGTCGTCCTCATGCACATGCGCGGGACGCCCCGGGACATGCAGACCCGAACCGACTATGACGACCTCATGAGCGAGGTCGGCGACGCGCTGGAGGCGTGCTGCGCGGCGGCCACGGCGGCGGGCATCCCCCCCGAGCACCAAGCGGTCGACCCCGGCGTCGGCTTCTCAAAGACGCCGGAGGGGTGCGTGGAGCTCATCGGGAGGCTGGGGGAGCTGGCTCGGCTGGGCCGCCCGATCCTCCTGGGCGCCTCGCGCAAGTCCTTCCTGGGCCGCCGGTTCGGCCTGGAGGGGGACGATCGCCTGCACGGATCGGTCGCGGCGGCCGTCCTGGGCGTCGTCCACGGGGCCGACATCCTCCGGGTGCACGACGTCGCGGAGACGGCCGCCGCCGTCCAAGTCGCGTGCGGGGTGCTGGAGTACGCCCCGCGGGTTGGGAACGCCTCGCGCCCGGGCTAACCTCTGTGCGTGCGCGAGCTGCTGGACACGCTGCGATGGGCGGACGCGCTCGACATCTTCGTCGTCGCCTACATCATCTACCGGGCGCTGCTCCTCATCCGGGGCACCCGCGCGGTCCAGGTGCTGGTGGGGCTCGCCGCGGTCGTCGCGCTCTTCTCCGTCGCCCGCCTCCTCGAACTCCACACCGTGTCGTGGATGCTCGAGGAGTTCTCGCTGTACCTCGCGTTGGCCGTCATCGTGCTGTTCCAGGAGGACATCCGCCGGGCGCTGGCGGGGGTCGGCAACCCGCTGTTCGGGAGAGGGTCGGCGCACGACGAGATCGGGGCGGTGCACCGCATCGGTCGCGCCTGCTTCCGGCTCGCGGACCAGGGGCACGGGGCCTTGGTGGTGCTCGAGCGGGCCGCCGCCCTGGAGGAGCTGCGTCGCGAGTCGATCGCCCTGGACGCCACCCTGACGGTCGAGCTGCTCGTCGCGATCTTCCAGCCGTCGACCCCCATCCACGACGGCGCCGTCGTCGTGCGCGGCGACCGCGTCTGGATCGCCGGGGCCTTCCTGCCGCTGACCAAGCGCGAGGACCTGCCCCGCTACCTCGGGACCCGCCACCGCGCCGCCCTGGGCCAGACCGAGATCACCGACTGCATGGTGTTCACCGTCTCGGAGGAGCGTCGCGCCGTCACCATCGCCTTCCGCGGAGAGCTCCACCCCGTCGACTCGCCCGACGAGCTGCGCCTGGAGGTCCAGCGCCTGCTCTCCCTCGATGAGCAGCAGCAGGAAGAGGCCACCGCCACGAGCATCCTCCAGACGGCCACCGCCACGTTGACGCCGGTGATGAGCCAGACGGTCCCGACCGTGTCGGACAGCGGCGACGAGGAGCCGGACGAATGAGCTCCCTGGGCGACAACCTGCTCTTCAAGGTCGTCTCGCTCGCGCTGGCGGTCGTGGCGTGGTTCGCGGTCCAGGGGGAGCGGACCTACAAGAGCGCGGTGGAGACGCCCGTGGAGTACGTGCTCCCGCCCGAGCTGATCCTCGTCGCGGATCAGCCGCCCCCCGAGCGGGTGGTCATCGTGGCGTCGGGCACGCGGGCCGGGCTGAACAAGCTGCGTCGCGCCTCCCTGCGCTACCTCGTGGACCTCGAGAGCGTGGGGCCCGGGCGCGTCGTGCACAGCTTCCGCGCGCCCCCCGAGGGGCTCCCCCAGGACGTGTCGATCGCGACGGTGTCTCCGGCGGAGATCGAGCTCGTGTTCGACGAGCGCATGACCGACACCTTCCCCGTCCAGCTGCGCACCACCGGCGAGCTGCCCACCGGCTTCGTGCAGACCGAGGTGACGATCGCGCCCGACCGGGTGCGCCTGGTCGGGGCCAAGTCCGAGCTGTCGGTGCTGGAGCAGGTGCGCACGTCCCCGTTCCCCCTGGCCGGCCGCAAGGAGGACTTCGAGGGGGAGTGGGGCCTGGACCTCCGTCGGCTGCACGTGCTCCCCGAGACCGCCCGCGCCATCCGCCTCACCTACCGGCTCACGGAGGCGATCGCGCCGCGTTCGCTGGGCGACGTGCCCATCGGGGTGGACGAATCCCTCGAGGGCATCGTCGTGGACCCGGGTTCGTGCCAGGTGGAGCTGGAGGGCCCGGTCCCGGTGCTCGACGCGATCGCGCGTCGGGGGCTCGAGGCCCGCTTGGTCGGGGCCGTGGACGAGGACGCTTGGCGGGCGGACGCGACCCAACGCGTCGGCTGGACCACCGCGGCCCCCGAGGAGGGCGCGGCGGTGCTCGTGCAGGTGCTGCACCCCCGCGCCGACGAGGTGAAGATCCGGGCGGTGGAGCCTCGACGGTTCACGATCAGGCGGCAGGCGCCCGCCCCGGAAGAGGACGCGACCCCGGCGGACCCGCCGAAGGAGGACTGATGGGCATGTTCGGGACGGACGGGGTGCGCGGGCGCGCCGGGATCGGACCGCTGTCGGCGGCCGGAGCGCTGCGGCTCGCGGCGGCGTTCACGGACGCCCTCGGGGAGGGGCCTCACACCGTCGCGGTGGCCCGGGACACCCGCGCGTCGGGGCCGCTGATCGCCTCGGCGGTGGCCGCGGGGGTCGCGTCCCGCGGGGGGAACGTCCTGGACCTGGGGGTGCTCCCCACGCCCGGCTTGTCCTGGTTCGTCGCCCATCGGCCGGACATCACCGCGGGCCTGATGATCACCGCCAGCCACAACCCGTGGCACGACAACGGCGTGAAGCTGTTCGGCGCGGACGGGGGGAAGGTCGACGACGCCGTGCAGGCGGACTGCGCGGCGCGGTACGAGGCGGCCGCGGGCGACGACGCCGGGGACCCGGGCAGCATCGGGACCGCCGCCGAGGAGGCCCGCGCGGCCTACCTTGCGGATCTGGTGGCCTCGGCGCCGGCGGACGCGCTCGCGGGGCGCGCGATCGTGGCGGACTCGGCGTCCGGGGCGGGGGAGGGGCTGCTGGAGCAGCTCCTGGAGGCGCTGGGGGCGCGCGTCGTGTCGTTCGCGCCACCGTCGGACGGGAGAAACATCAACCGCGGCGTGGGGGCGGTCCACCCCGAAGCCCTCGCGGCCCGCGTGACCGCCGAGGGGGCCTGGGCGGGCGTCGCGCTCGACGGAGACGGCGACCGGATCATGCTCGTCGACGAGGCCGGGGCCGTTCACGACGGGGACGCGATCCTGGGTCTGCTCGCCGAGCAGGAGCACCGGAGCCGCCCCGGCGGCCTCCCCGCGGGCATCGTGGTGGGCAGCGTCATGTCCAACGGCGGGCTCGCGGTGTGGCTCACGCAGCTGGGCCTGGGGCTGATCCGCGCCCCCGTCGGGGACCGCCACATCGCCGCCGCGATGAAGGAGCGAGGCGCCGTCCTCGGAGGCGAGACCTCCGGCCACGTCCTCACCCCCGAGGAGTGCCCCACGGGCGACGGCCTCCGCGTGGCCGTGCGCATCCTCGCCGGCGCCGCGGCCACCGGCAGCTCGCTGTCGTCCTTGCTCGGGCGCATCCCGCGCTTCCCGGTGGCCAACCGCAAGGTCGCCGCCGGAGACAAGCCCCCGTTGGAGACGCTGGCCTCGTTCCAATCGACGCTCGCCGAGGCCGACGAAGCCTTGGGCGCCGTGGGTGGCCGGCGGCTCGTGAGGTACTCCGGGACGGAGCCCGTGTTGCGCATCCTCGTGGAGGGGCCGCGCCGCGAGCTCGTCGACTCGTGGGCGGATCGGCTGGCCGCGTCCGCTCAAGAAGCTCTGGCTTGACGCGTAGATGCCGACGACAGTGAAAGTGAAACTTCAGAGGTGAGGCTCTCCGCCCAGCCGCCGAAGGTCCTCCTGACCGCCGAGGCCATGGCCTCGCTGGATCGCCACACCATCGACGTGCTCGGCGTCCCCGGCGCGGTGCTGATGGAGTCGGCGGCGTGGGCCTGCGTGGAAGAGATCCTGGAGCGCTGGTCCGAGCACCTGGGGCGTGGCGTGGCGGTCGCGTGCGGTCCCGGGAACAACGGGGCCGACGGCCTCGCGATCGCGCGGCGCCTCCACATCCTCGGGGTGCCCGTCGAGGCCGTGCTCCTCGCGCGCGGGGACGACCTCGAGGGCGACGCGGCCCTCCAGGCGCGGCTGGCGGCGTCCCTCGGGGTGGCCGTCCGCGAGGCGCCGGATCCCCAACCCCTGGGGTTCGCCGCCCGTAGCTGGCCCGAGCGCGGCGTGCTCGTGGACGCGATCTTCGGCACGGGGCTGGCCCGGGAGGTCAAGGGCGTCCACCGCGCCGCCGTCGACGCCATCCACCAGGCTCGGGCCGCGGGCGCGAGGGTGCTCTCGGTGGACATCCCGAGCGGCGTGCACGGCACCACGGGGCAGGTGATGGGGACGGCGGTCGAGGCCGATCTCTGCGTGACCTTCGCGGCCATGAAGACGGGCCACTTCACCGCCCCGGGGCGCGACCTGCGGGGCACGCTCGTGGTCGCGGACATCGGCATCCCGGTGGACATCGACCGCCTGGACGACTCGCAGATGCTGGAGCTGCTGAGCCCCGAGGTGCTTCGCCAGGCGGTGCCGCCGGGCCCGCTGGCGGCCCACAAGGGGACCTTCGGCCACGCGCTCGTGGTCGCCGGAGGGCCGGGCAAGTACGGCGCCGCGAAGCTGTGCTCGGAGGCGGTGCTGCGCGCCGGCGCGGGGTTGGTGACGCTCGCGGTCCCCGACTCGGTGGGGCGCGACGAGCTCGCCGGGCTGGCCCACGAGGTCATGATCCATCGGGTCCCCGGCGAACCGTCGGGCGCCTTCGGGAAGGGCTCGGCGCCGGAGCTGCTGCAAGCCCTCCAGGGCAAGACGGCCCTCGCCGTGGGTCCCGGGCTGGGGACGCACCGCGAGACCATTCACGTCGCCCGGCGGCTGTTCAAGGAGGCCGCCGTGCCCGCCGTGTTCGACGCCGACGGCCTCAACGCCCTGGCGCTGGGGGGCGTGCCCTCGGGGCCGCCCGCGGGCCCCCGCGTCATCACCCCGCACCCCGGCGAGGCGGGCCGGCTCGCGTCGATGCCCACGGCGGCGGTCCAGAGCTCTCGCCTGGAGATCGCCCGCGCGCTGGTCCACAAGCTGTCCGCGGTGGTCGCCCTCAAGGGCTCGTCGACGGTCGTCGCGGAGCCCGGCGGGGCGGCGGGCCTGAACCCGACCGGCAACCCGGGCATGGCCACGGCGGGCACCGGCGACGTGCTCACGGGGGTCGTCGCGGGCCTGCTCGCGCGCGGGGTGGACCCCGGGACGGCGACCCGCGCCGCGGTCGTGTGGCACGGCATGGCCGGGGACCTGGCCGCCGAGGCGGTGGGGCTCCCGTCGATCACGGCGGGCGACGTGCTCGCGCACCTGGGTCGGGCCTGGCGCGTCGCGGGCGAGCGGCGCTTCCTCCCCCGCTGCGCGTTCCGACCGGACCGTCGTGGCTGACGCGCGCGCCGCCTTCCTCCGCGATCCCGACGCGACCCGACTGCTGGGTCGCGTGCTCGGCGGCGCCGTCTCGGCGGGCGACGTCATCGCGCTGGTCGGTCCCCTCGGCGCGGGCAAGACGACGCTCGTACAAGGGATCGGCGAGGCCGTGGGCGTGCCGCCGCACGTGGCCGTCAACAGCCCGACGTTCGCGGTCTGCGCCGAGTACCCGAGCGACCCCGGCCTCCTCCACGTGGACCTCTACCGCCTCGAGTCCGCCGACGAGGCGGAGCAGATCGGCCTGCCCGAGCGGCTGGGCGACCCCGACACCCTCGCCGTCGTCGAGTGGGCCGACAAGATCCCGGAAATTCTGCCCCCTCACACGCTCTGGATCCGTCTGGAAGAGCAGGGGACCGGGCGACGCGTCCTCCTGTGGGAGGGGGACGGCGGCGACGTGTCCTGGGCGGCGGACATCGAACTCCCGTCCGCCGAGGGAGTCGAGCCATGGACCGCCACGCCGACGCCGACGCTCGCGGCCTCGCCGCCCTCGCCGTCCTCCTCCTGATCTCCCTCGCGCCGGGGGCGAGGCCCGATCCGCCGTCGGTGGAGACGCCCGAGGCGCTGCTCGCCGCCCTGCCCGGCGACGTGCCCCCGCGACGTCGGGTCGCTCTGGGTCTGCCCGTGCCCTGCGGCACCACCGATCCCCGGGTCTTCGAGGCGCTCCCCGGGGTCGGTCCGGCCCGCGGACGCGCGTTGGCGGAGGCCGCGCGCGCAGGCGCCCTCCGAGGCCCCGAGGACCTGTTGCGGATCCCCGGTTTCGGGTCAAAGATGGCGGCCCGGATCGCGCCCCGACTCGGGGCGTGCCCCCCGGCTTCGGAGTCCCCATGACCAGCATCTACATGGATCACAACGCCACCACCTCCGTGCGAGCCGAGGTGATGCGAGCGATGTGGCGCTACTACGAGACCGAGTGGGGCAACGCCTCCTCGATCCACTGGGCGGGTCGGGCCCCGGCGGCCGCGATCGACGACGCGCGAGACGCCGTGGCGGGGCTCATCGGCGCGCGCCCCCGCGACCTCTTCTTCACGAGCGGCGGCACCGAGGCGGACAACACCGCCCTGCACGGGATCCTGTGGGCGCATCGGGACAAGGGCCGCCACATCATCACCAGCGGCATCGAGCACAAGGCCATCCTCGACATGGTCAAGTACCTCGAGAAGGCTCACGACTGCGAGGTCACGCTCCTGGGCGTCGACTCCTTCGGCCGCCACGACCTGGACGAGCTGCGGGACGCCATCCGGGAGGACACGATCCTCGTCTCGGTGATGCTCGCGAACAACGAGATCGGCAACCTGAACCCCGTCGCCGAGATGGCCGAGATCGCCCATGAGCGGGGCGTGCTCTTCCACACCGACGCGGTCAACGCGCTCGGGAAGCACCGCATCGACGTGAAGAGCCTCGGGGTGGACCTGATGTCGATCTCGTCCCACAAGATCTATGGACCGAAGGGCGTGGGGGCGCTGTGGGTGAAGCGCAAGACGCCCTTCCAGCCGATGATCCTCGGCGGCGGGCAGGAGCGGGGGCGGCGCTGCGGGACGTACAACACCGCCGGCATCGTCGGCTTCGGCGAGGCCGCGCGACGGATCGCCGAGGACATGGAGAACGGCCTCATCGAGCGCATGGCCGAGCTCAGGGACCTGCTGGAGCTCCGCATCCGCAGCCAGGTGCCGGACGTCGAGACCAACGGCGACGCCGAGGGCCGCCTGCCCAACACCCTGAACCTGTCCTTCGACGGGGTGGACGGCGAGGCGCTCGTCCTGAACCTCGATCTGCGCGGCATCGCGATCTCCACCGGCAGCGCGTGCACGTCCGGGTCGCTCGATCCGAGCCACGTCCTCGTCGCCCTCGGCAAGGACGCGAAGTGGCTGGACGCCGCGATCCGCTTCAGCATCGGCCGCGCCACCACCGAGGACGAGGTGGAGACCGTCGCCAAGGCCGTGGCCGAAGAGGTGCGGCGCCTGCGCATGGTGGCCGAGTCGGCCTGACCGTGACCGTGCCGAAGAACCGCCTGCCCCCGCCGGGGTCGCGGGTCGTCGTCGCCATGTCGGGCGGGGTCGATTCGTCCACGGCGGCCGCCGTGCTCCAGGAGCGCGGCTGCGACGTGCTGGGCATCACCCTGTCCCTCTACGAGGCCCCGGACCCGGACGTCGAAGGCGGCTGCTGCACCCCGGACGACGTGAGCGACGCCCGCCGCGTGTGCGCCGATCTGGGCGTCCCGCACTACGTCCTCGACTACCGCGACGCGTTCCGGGCCGAGGTGATCGAGCCCTTCGTGGGCGCGTACCGCGAAGGACGGACCCCGAACCCCTGCGTGCTCTGCAACAACGTCCTCAAGTTCGACCGGCTGCTCGAGTTCGCCGGGAAGGTGGGCGCGTCGACGCTCGCCACCGGGCACTACGCCCGCGTCGTCGGGGAGGGCGACGACCTCCGCCTCCTGGGCGGGGTCGACCGCGGCAAGGATCAGTCCTACTTCCTCTACGGCATCCGCGCGGACGCCCTCTCGCGCATCTGCTTCCCCTTGGGCCACGTGGCGAAGGCCGAGGTCCGGCAGGGAGCCGAGCGCCTGGGGGTGCGGACGAGCGCGAAGCCGGACAGCCAAGACGTGTGCTTCATCCCCGACGGTCGCACCGCCGAGTTCGTGGCCCGGGCCGGGGGCGGCGCGGGGGCAGGGGAGATCGTGGATGAGGACGGGCGGGTGGTGGGGACTCACGACGGCGTCCACGGCTTCACGATCGGGCAGCGTCGCGGGCTCGGCGTGTCGGGCCCCGATCCCGTCTACGTGAGCCGGATCGACGCCGCGCGTCGTCGCCTCGTCGTCGCCACGAAGGATCGGCTGGCCTCCTCGCGCGTGCACGCCTCGGGCATGAATTGGCTCCGGCGGCCCGCTCCGAACGAGGACGTCGTGGCTCGGGTCCGCTACCGGTCTCGCCCCACCTCGGTGGCCCGCGTGTCCGAGGACGGGGGCGGCGCGCTGGTGGAGCTGGAGCGCCCGGTGGACTCCGTGGCCCCCGGGCAGGCCCTGGTCCTGTACGCAGCCGTCGACGGGGAGGTCCTGGGAGGGGGGACGATCACGGCCCCGCCGTGCTAGAAACGACGCCCCTCTTTCAGGTCGGAGGACCCCCGGTGATGTCGAGGTTGCAGTTGTTCCTGGTCGCCCTCGTGACCGCCCTCGCGGCCGGGTGCCAGCCCGTCTGCCCGCAGCTCTGCGCAGAGAACGCCGACTACCTGGACAGCTGCCTCGAGCACTGGGAGGCCCTGTGGCCGGACCTCGGGCACGAGAGCGGGCAGGACTACCTGGACACCTGCAACGCGCGGTACGCGTCCGCCATTCGGCTCGCCGGCACCGTCGGGGCGCGCGACATTCGCACCGGGTGCGCCGAGGATCTGACCCTCCTCGCGGGCGCGGTCGGCTGCCACGACTACATGCCCAGCGACGTCGAGCTCGACCCGACCGAAGGCGACAACGGAGTCGCGCCCCGCCCGGGCGGGTTCTGAGAGGCCGCGCGATGCTCCGCTCCCCCCTCGCCGTCACCGCCTTGGCGTGCGCGCTCCTGCTGGGCGCCTGCGCCACGCTCGGCGGCCCCGGGAGCAACAAAGAGCCGGACATGATGGTGGGCATGGTCCTCGATCCCGAGGGCAACCCCATCGCCTTCGCCAAGGTCTCCGTCATCGCCGAGACGGCGGGCGAGAACGCGCGCCCGCTGCGTGGCGACGCCACCGATCCTTCGGGCGCCCGGGGCCTCGCGGTCACCACCGAGGGCGGCCGCTGGGTCGTCGACCACGTGAGCGACGACGCGGGCACGGACGCGGGCATGCCCGCCGGTTGGTACTACGAGGTGACGGTCTACCGGGCGGGGTACCACCCCTGGAAGGACTCGGTGCTCTACGACCGCGGCACGCTGAAGGTCGACGTGACCCTCTACCCGGACACGATCTCCATCGAGGATCTCGGGAGCGTGGTCGATACGAGCGTCGGCGACACCAACACGGGAACCGGCGTCCTGCGACAGGGTCAGTAGTCGAGGTGAGCGAACCGACCGGCCTCGCGGGGGAGTTCCGCCTCCTCCACAAGATCGGTGAAGGGGGCATGGCGGACGTGTTCCTGGCCGAGCGGCTGGGAGACGACGGGTTCCGCACGCGCGTCGCGCTCAAGCGCCTGCATCGCGGCCTCGCGATGGACTCCTACTTCATCCGTCAGCTCGTCCGCGAGGCGCGGCTCCTGGGCCAGCTCGAGCACGCGAACATCGTGCGGGTCTTCGACCTCAAGCGCGTGGGCGACGAGTACTACGTCGTCATGGAGTTCGTGGACGGGATCGACCTCGCGGCGGTCGTGAAGGTCCACCGCTCCCGCAAGACGCGCATCCCGCGCCCCTTCTTCTTCCACGTGGGGCTGAGCCTCGCCGAGGCCCTCTCGTACGCCCACTCGGCCATCGACGAGGGCGGCAACCCCACCCCCCTGATCCACCGCGACATCAAGCCCAGCAACGTCATGCTGAGCCGCCGAGGGATCGTGAAGCTCACGGACTTCGGCATCGCTCACGTGGGGGACGGATCGGTGACGGGCGGGCTCGTCCAGGGCACGGCCAACTACATGTCGCCGGAGCAGGCGTTCGGCGAGGAGCGGCTCAGCGCGGCGTCGGACGTGTACAGCCTCGGGGCGGTCTTCTACGAGATGCTCACCGGGCGTCCGCTCATCAACGGGGACAACTACCTCAAGGCGATCCACCAGGTCCGGGAGCGGAAGGTCACGCTGGACGAGCTGGCCTCGCTCGGGGTCGAACCCGGGCTGCGGATGGTCATCGCGAAGATGCTCAGCGCGGACCTCGCGGGCCGCTACGCGGAGATGGAGAGCGTTCGAAACGACCTCCAGTTCGTCGCGGACCGCCTGAAGATCGACCTCTCCTGGCACCGGATCCGGGCCTACGTCGGCCGACTCATGGGCTTGCTGGGCCGCGCCCCGGGCCGCGCGACGCTCTCCGGCCTCACGGTGCCCGAGGAGCTCGGCCAGAAGCTGCTGCAGTCGGACTCCGCCGCTCCGCCGCCGTCTTCGGGCCCCGCCACCCCGGCCACGCCGGTGCCGGTGCGGCGCGCGGCCGTCGAGGAGTCCGAGGTCACCCGGGCCGTCGCCAAGGACATCCTCGAGGCGGGGGTTCGCGCCGTCGCGGAGGGGACGCCCATCCCGGCCGCCGCCGAGGCCCTGGGCGTGTCCGCGCCGTCGGGCCCCCCCCTCCCCGCGACCCCCACGCCCGTCACGGCCCAGCCGCAGCCTCCGCTCCCCGACGCGATCGCCCCGGCGTCCCTCACGGCGCGCCCCGGGGAAGGGGAGCCGTCGGGCGAGAGCACCGTCGCCTTCAGCCCCGCGTCGATGCCCCCGGGGGTCTCATCCCCCCACGAGACGACCGTCGCGGTGGGCGGGGAGCGCACGATCGCCGTCCCCCAGCCCGCCCCCATCGCGGGCCCGGGCGCCCGCGTGCCCGTGCCCGCTCCGCGCCCCGAGAGCGCCCCCCCGGGGGCCCCGAACGATTGGCAGGACGACACCGAGAGGACGCGCGTGTTCGACGGCCCGTCGCCCTCGGAGAAGGGGGTCTACGGAACCGACCAGGCGCGGCCCGCCCCGGCGCCCGCCCCGCGTCCCGCGTCCTGGACCACGGACTCCCAGCAGCTGGCGCCGCTGGGGACGCTCTCCGAGGTCGGCACCACGTCCGCGCACCTCGGCCCGTCGCGGCGAGGCGTACGGTCCGGCGAGCAGCGCAAGTACGAGGAGGAGCAGACCCTCCCGCCCGGCGTCCCGGCCCTGAGCCCGGGGACCCCGGAGGCCGCCTACGACGCGGCGGTGGCGGCTGCCTCGACTCCGGCGCCGCCGCCCGCGCCCGCGCCGACCCCGGCGCCCGCCCGCCCGAAGCCGCCCGGACCCTTCGGCGGCCCGCTGCCCGGGCCCGCCGTCCCCGTGGGCCTCCCGCCCGGCGCGATGACCAGCGGCCACGTCGAGGTGGTTCGTCGCCGCGGGCGGCCCGAGGACGGCCGCAAGCGTCGTCGCCGACGGCCCCGACGTCCCCCGATCTCGCCCAAGGTCATCGGCCTGCTGGTGGCTTCGGTGCTGTTTCTGCTCTCGGTCTTGTTCCTGTACGTCTACGCGGTACGGTTCCAGGCCTACGCCGCCCCCACGAGCCCGCCCCCCGCCCTTGAATCGCAGGATCCTCCGGCGGCGGATCCGGGTATCCTCGGCCGCTCGATCGCCGTGCCCACGAATTCAGGACCCGCATGACCACGTTTCCCATGAAGCGAGGCGAGTTCAACCTCCTCCGCAAGATCGGCGAGGGGGGCATGGCCGAGGTGTTTCTCGCCGAGCGGGAGGGGGACGAGGACTTCAAGACCCTCGTGGCGTTGAAGCGCCTGCACGGCGGCTTCGCGCTGGATCAGTACTTCATCCGCCAGCTCGTGCAGGAGGCCCGCCTCCTCGGCCAGCTGCAGCACAGCAACGTCGTGCGCGTGCACGACCTTCGTCGCATCGACGACGAGTACTACATCGTCATGGAGTACATCGACGGCATCGACCTGGCCCAGGCGGTGCACGTCCACCGCGAGCGCGGCCTTCGATTTCCGCTGTCGATCTTCTTCCACATCGCCCTCTCTCTGTGCGAGGCGCTGGACTTCGCGCACACGGCCCTGGACCTCGAGGGGCGCCCGATCCGCCTCATCCACCGGGACATCAAGCCCAGCAACGTCCTGATCAGCAACCGCGGGGTGGTGAAGCTCACGGACTTCGGCATCGCGCGCGTGGGCGACACGTCCAACACGGGCTCCGTGGTGAAGGGCACCGCCAACTACATGTCGCCCGAGCAGGCGGCGGGCGAGCAGAACCTCACGGCCGCCTCGGACATCTTCAGCCTCGGCGCGGTGTTCTGGGAGATCCTCACCCTCACGAAGCTGGTCCCCGGCTCGAACTACCTGAACGTCATCAACTCCATCAAGGAGCTGAACGTCGGCCTCAAGGACATCACCAAGAAGGGCATCGAGCCCGGACTGCGGATGATCCTGCTGCGCATGCTCGCGAGGAAGCGGGAGCTTCGGTACCAGAACATGGGGCTCGTCCTGAAGGACCTGCGCTTCGTGGCCGAGCAGATGAAGGTCGATCTGTCGCCCTCGCACCTCCGCGAGTACATGGCGAAGATCACGAACCTCGCGCGCGACGCGGCCGCCCGGATGGCGGACGACTCGAACATCAAGGACCTCCGAGGCCTCGGGCAGGCGCCGGAGGCGGACGCTCCCCCCACGCCGGTCACTCCGGTCCCCGGCCCCCCGCCGGTCGCCGAGGACGACGAGACGCGCCCCCCCGACGCGGGCTTCGTGGCCGCCGGCGCCGCCGGTGCGGGCGAGGGGGACGACCGAGCCTTCAAGGACAGCGTCGCCGCCCTCCGCGCCCTGGTGCAGTCCGGGACCGCCCCGGTGGCGGGCAGCCGGGCCGCCCCCGCGGCGCCGATCTCGGTCGCGCCGCCCCCGATCCCGCCGGTGGCCACGGACCGCCAGGGCCCCAAGATGGAGCGGTCCCGCCCGCCCACGGGAGGAGGCGCGCCGCCGAAGCCCCCGATGGTCCCGACCCCGCGATCGATGCCCTCGGTGCCGGGCCCCGGCGTCACGGCTCCCCCCTCCGCCACGGGCCTGAAGGTCGCCAAGGATCTCGCTGCCGCGGCGGCGTCGCGGCCCCCGCCGGTGCCCGCGCCCCCGCGCACGGAGCCTCGCCGCGCGCCCCCGGCGGCGCCGCCTCCGGCCCCCGCGTCGCCCACGCAGTCGGCTACGTCGTCGGTGGTGACCGACCCGCGCGGCCGCGCCGTCGGGGCCACGGGCGCCCCGCCTCGTCGCTTCGGCGCGCCCACCGCCCCCACGGTGGACGGCGTCGACTCCGGCCGTCGCCCCGCGCCCGCCGCGCCCCCCTCCTTCTCGGGGGGACGCGTCACCCGCCTCCCCCCCACCACCGGGGGTCGCGTGCGCTCCGTCGATCGCGAGGTGCCGGCGGCCGCCGCCACCACCGGCGAGCACCGGCCGACGCCCGTGCCCCCCGCGCCCGCCCCGCCCGCCCGGGCCGCGACCACGCCTCCGCCTCACGTCAGCCCCCCGCCGATCGGCGCGGGGGAGACGCGGGGGATGAAGAGCGCGACCTTCGTCGCGCCCGACGACGACTACGACGACTTCGACGAATACGAGGCCACCCGCCGGAAGAACCAGCGCGTCCTCCGCATCGGGGCGATCCTCGCGGCGATCATCATCGTGGCGATCCTGATCATCCTCCTGCCCGGCAGCCCCGAGCCCGAGGGCCCCGCCACGGACGTCGACGTCGCCGCCGTGGAGGATCCTCCGAGCGTCGACGACCCGTTCCGCGCCGCGGCCGAAGAGGGGAGCACGGGCGAGCGCGACGGTGCGTCCGACGCCTCCGCCGCCGGTGCCTCCGCCGCCGGTGCCTCCGACGCCTCCTCGGCCGTCGCCGATCCGCTCCCGCCGCGGGTGGAGCGCCCCGAGGCCACCCCCCGGCCGCGTGAGACCTACCGGGAGCCCGACCCCACGCCCCGCAGCACGTACCGCGAGCCCGACCCCACCCCGCGGAGCACGTACCGGGAGCCCGATCCCACGCCGCGGAGCACGTACCTGGAGCCCGATCCCACGCCGCGGAGCACGTACCGCGAGCCCGACCCCACGCCGGAGCCTGTCGAGTCCTCGGACTGGGACGACACGGTGGACGACGGCACCGCGAGCGACTGGAGCCCCAGCGACTACTCGGAGGCGGGGGCGGACGACGACGACTGGGTCGAGACCGACTCCGGCAGCGACCTCGCGTCTCCGTACAGCTCGGCGACCTCCACGGACGACGGCGGGGCCGTGGCCGCGGGCGCGGGCGCCGACCAGGGCGCGGAGATGGTGCGGTCGAACCTCGCCGAGATGAGCGCGCGGGCCCGCCGCGGCCGGCTCGACGACACCGAGATGGCAGCCCTGGGGGACGTCCCCACCGGCACCGCGGAGTACCGCCCCAGCCGCGCGCTGATGCTCGCGCAGTACGAGGCGACGGGCGACCAGCAGGCTCACTGCGACATGGCCCGTCAGGTCGTCGGGGCGCGGGAGAACCGCGCCGACCCGCAGTTCAACCTGGAGCTCGGCAAGTGCCTCCTGCGCCAGGGCAGCTACCAGGACGCCCTGGAGGTCGCGAGGGTCGCCGAGCAGAACGCCCAGGACATCCCCTCGCGCATCCGCACGGACCGCCAG
The DNA here is from genome assembly GCA_964620495.1 of uncultured Rickettsiales bacterium. GTDB lineage: Bacteria > Myxococcota_A > UBA796 > UBA9615 > UBA9615 > CAZEKB01. The sequence continues at coordinate 204,854 of CAZUHI010000003.1, forward strand.
CTCAAGATCTGGGAGGTCCAGGCGAAGGCCTACAAGGGCTTGTATCAGGCGACGGAAAACCTCGATTACATTGATGACTCCATCGTCGTATGGAAGCGTTACTTGAACATGGCGCAGCACACCTACCGCCAGCGCGAAGCCGACCAGGCGGGCGACGAGATCCGGGCCCTCACGGACCTCGCCCGAGGGGCCCTTTGATCCCCCAGCGGTCGGCGGCGGGCCTGTCCCCGCTCGCCGCCGCGGCCCTCCTCTCGATCCTCCCCCTGTCCGCCTGCTCCGGCGACGTCGACGAACCCGCCGGGGCCCCCGCGGCGACGCCCGTCGATCCCGCCGCCGTGGCCGCGCTCGTGGCGGACACGTGGCCCGCCCACGCGGCCCACGCGCCCGCGGTGGTCGAGGGCCTGCTGGACGCCCCGGGGGGCGCGGGCTGGCTTCACCTCTTCCACGGCGATCTCGACCGGGCGGAGGAGGAGTTCAAGACCGGCGGCGTCGCCCCGAGCGCCCGCCTCGGCCTCGCCCGGGTCCACCTCGCGCGGGCGGCGTATCTGGCCGAGGCCGCGGACCTGCACGCCGAAGCGGCGCTCGAGTTGGCCCGGTGGCGGCGCGACCATGGAGACCAGGTCCGGCCCGGGGCGTACGACCTCATCGCGGCCGCCTTGGCGGCGACCGCCCGCGCCGGAGCCGTGGAGCCCACGGAGCGCGCCGCCTTCCTGCGCGCGGCCGTCGAGGGTCTGCAGGCCGGTCGCGAGGGGGCCGATCTCCAGCTCGGGAAGGCCCTGGGGGCGCTCGCCCACCGGCGGGCGGACGTCGGCGACCCCGCCCGCGCGGCCGTCCCCGACGAGCTGCCCGAGGCCTATCGCGCCCGCCTTCGGTTCGCCTCCAAGACCGCGGCGGGCGACGCAGCGTCGTCCGAGCGGGGGTTCTTCGCGGCGCCCGACTTCGTGGATCCGCGGGGCGGGGACGGCTCCGGGGTGAGCTTCGACGCAGACGTCCGTGACTCCGTCCCGATCCGCGCGACGGCGCGCGAGGAGCTCCGCCGGGCGTGGCGACTCGCGTCGGGGCTCGAGGGCCCAGGCGAGCACATTCGCGTCGCGGTGCGGGCCGCCTGGGGCGGGGATCTCCCGACCTTCGCGGAGGGGGAGGCGCTGAGCGCGGGCCCCGCACCGCTGCCGCCCTGGACGGCGCTCTTCCTGTCGCCCGTGGCGGACGCGGCGGACTGGGCCGCCTACTGGGGCGAGCCCTCCGCGGTCTCGTTCGCCACGCGCTGGGACGCGGTGTTCGGCGCGCCCACGGAGGACGCCGACGCCATGGCCGTGGTCGACGACCTCCTCCGGCGCGGGGAGGGCAAGCGAGCGCTGCTGCGCGCGGCGTTGGTCGACGGCGCCCCCGACGCCGGGACCTCGCTCATCGACGATCTGGATCTCTCCCGTCGCCTCGCGGATCGCGTGCTGCGCACCCGCATGGTCGATCTCGTCGAAGCCGGGAACGCCGCCCCGGCCAAGCGGCTCGCCGACCGCAGCCTCGATCCGAACCCGGGCGCCAAGGGCGGCGCCGAAGACTCGCGCGAGACGCGCGTCTCCTACCGCAACGATCGCGCCTTCCTCGTCGCCCTCGCGCGCTGCCTGCACCGGGCCGGACAGACGGGCGCGGCGCTCGCATACATCCACCCGCTCGCCAAGCGCGACGCGCGCCTGCTCGGGGTCGAGCTCTACCTCGGGCGACTCGACGCGGCGGGCTCGATCGGCGTCGCCGGGAAGGCCTCGCAGCTGTGATCGGGGGGGCGAGGCTGGCGAAATCCGCCCGGATCCGGCAGATTCAACCGTCGCGAATGAGGCTTGGGGAGACGATGCAGAGACCTCTCGGTGCCGCAGCGCTCATGGTGCTGCTCGGAGCCGTCGCCGTCGCCTCCCCGGGGGCGGCAGAGGACCCGTTCGAGTACGCCGAAGACGAGCTCGCGTTCACGCTCAACCCGCTGCACGAGTCGTCCATGGCGGAGACGCGGCTCAACGAGCTGCTCTTCGAGTCCCTGTGGGGCCCCGGCTACGACGGCGCCCCCGAGCCGCGCCTCGCGGACGCGTACGAGGTCAGCGAAGACAAGAAGTCGATCACGATCTTCCTGCGCGAGAGCATCCGGTGGTCGGACAGCACCCCGTTCACGGCCAAGGACGTCGTGTTCACGATCCGCGCGTACCAGCACCCGAAGACGGCGTCGCCGGATCGCAGCCGCCTCGCGTTCGTGAAGAAGGCGGAGGACAAGGGCGAGTTCACCGTCAAGGTGACCTTCGTCGATCCCGAGCCCAACCCGCTCGAGAAGTTCTACTTCAAGATCCTCCCGGCCCACCGCTTCGACGGCCCCGCTGTCGAGCGATCCAACCCCTTCTGGTACAAGCCGATCGGCACCGGTCCGTACAAGCTCGCGACGCAGGACATCGGCACCTGGAGCCTGCTCCCCAACAAGCAGGCCCTCCGCGAGCCGAAGATCCGCACCGTGAAGGTCCGCGAGATGCCGGACAAGAACCAGCAGGTGAGCTCGCTGGGCTACGGATACATCCAGGCGATGGTCAACGTGCCCGCGCAGTACCTCGCCGAGGTCGAGCGATCGCGCAACGCGGACCTCATCCCCTACCAGGGCAAGTCTTGGTGGTACCTGGGGCTGAACACGAAGCACCCCGTGCTCCAGAACGTGGCCGTGCGGTCCGCCCTCGCCCGCGCCGTGAACGTGGACGAAGCGCTCGGCCTGATCGGCGAGGGCTACCGCATCTCCGGGCCGTTCGTCCCCAGCAGCAAGTTCTACAACCACGCCGAGACCGTCCCGCTCGTCGGCAACGACACCCTCGAGGCCGCCGAGCTGATGAAGGGGGCGGGGTTCACGGACGAGTCCGGCAGCTGGACGAACAAGAAGGGCGAGCCCCTCACGCTGCGCCTCTTCTATCGCTCCGGCATGGGCGAGTCCGGCCAGACGGTCGCCCTCAACGTCCAGGCGCAGCTCCGCCGGTTCGGGGTGAAGGCCTCCGATCCGGTCGCCATGGACAAGTCGGTGTGGAACGAGAAGGTCTTCGGGGCCAAGGAGTTCGACATCGTCCTGGACAGCTGGTCCTTCGACGAGAACGAGAACATCTACGACCTCTTCCACAGCGGCGGGACCCAGAACTTCATCACCTACAAGAGCAAGGACGTCGACGACCTCCTCGCCAAGGCGATGGCGGAGACGGACCCGACGGCGAAGGTCGCGTACATGAAGGAGGTCCATCGCCTCCTCGCCCAGGACCAGCCGTACGTGTTCCTGTGGACGCTGCGCAACTACACCGCGCTCCGCCGCGAGGTCGAGAGCGTGTTCGTGCAGCCCTTCTACTACTTCACCCAGTTCCCGGACTGGCGGATGGTCCCGTCCGACGGATGACCCCGACGGTCCCGTCGGGCGACTGATGCCGCCCGCGGTCCGCCTCGCCGGTTCCCGCCTGGCGACGTTCGCGGCGGTCGTGTTCGCGTCGTCCGTCGTCTTCGGCGCGCTGCTCTGGTTCACCCCCGGCTCCCCCGCCCGCAGCCACGACGGCCCCGAGTCCTTCGCGGGCTGGGTGGCGACGTTCTGGAAGGGCGCCCTCACCGCAGACATGGGTCGCAGCTACCGCGGCTACGCCGTGGACGACATGGTGCTGCGCGGCGCGGGGCGGACGCTCCCGCTGATCGTCGCCGCCGTCCTGCTCGCGGTGCTCCTGTCGGCGGGGCTCGTGCTGCTCCGCAACCTCGGTCGAGGTCGGGCGGGGCGGTGGATGTTCGCGGCCGTGGGCGCGGCCTCTCCCACGCCCGTCTTCCTGCTCGCCTACCTGGCCCTCGTGCTCCTCGCCGTGCCCCCGGAGGGGCCCCGGCTGTGGGCCGCCGCCATCGGCGTGCTGGCCCTGGGAGACGGGATGCTGGGGGAGATGTCGCGCGGGCTCGAAGCCGAGGTGCGGGGGCTGCTGGACCGCGACTTCGTGCACTCGGCCCGCCTCCGCGGGTTCCCCGTGTGGCGTCGGCTCGTGCCTCACCTGGTCCTGCCCACGGCCCAGCTCGTCGCCGACCGGGGGGCGTACCTCGTGGGCGGCATCCTCGTGCTCGAGATGGTCCTGGGGATCCAGGGCCTCGGGCTGATCGGCTACCGCGCCGCCCAGCACGCCGACTTCCCGCTGCTGATCGCCATCACCGTGTTCGTGACCGCCGTCGTGGCGGGCATGCAGCTGGGCGTGGATCTGCTCCGCCTCGGCGTCGACCCCCGGGTGCGCAAGGACCGCCGCTCGCGTCGCCGGGAGGCCCGATGACCGCGCGCGACCGGTTCGGCCTCACCGTCCTCGGGGCCCTGGTGCTGCTCCGCCTGATCGCGGTGTTCATCGACGTCGATCCCGCCGCGCTCACCGACGCCCCGATGCTGGGCCCGTCGTTCGCTCACCCCCTCGGCACCGACGCGTTGGGGCGAGACCTCCTCCTGCGCGTGATCGAGTCGTCGGAGGCGTTCTTCGGCCCCGGCCTCTTCGCGTGCCTCGCCGCCCTCGTCCTGGGGGTCCCGGCCGGGGCGCTCGTGGGCTACCGACCCGGTTCACGCCCGGCCGCGGTCGTACGCTTCGGGCTGACGATCGTCGCGGCCTGGCCCCAGCTGGTCCTGGTCGTCGTCGTGGTCGCCATCTTCACCGCCTCCATCGACGATCCGGCCGCTTGGTCGCACCTGCGCCTCTACCTCCTCGCGGGGGTCCTGGGGTTGTCGTTCGTCCCCCAGGTCGCGGGGGCGGTGGGAGAGAAGGTCGCGTGGTTCCGACGAGAACGTTTCGTGGAAGCCGCCGTCGCCCACGGCCTCGGGCACGCCCGCATCCTCGGCCTGCACATCCTCTGGGCGAACTGTCGCAACGTCGTCCTGCGCCAGGCCTGCACGCTGTTCGGGACCTTCCTGTTGGTCGAGACGAGCCTCTCCTACCTCGGCGACTACGGCGTGCCGCCCCCGCGCCCGTCCTGGGGGAACATCCTCGCCGGCCTCCGATCCCAGGTGATCCACGTGCGCTCCTTGCTGCGCCCCGAGTCGCTCGCCCCGGGCGACGTCCTGGACGCGGTCCTGCGCGCCGTGAACGAGGGCGGCGCCGTGGCCTTGGCGACGCCGACGGTGCTGATCGTCGTCTCGATCGCGGGCGTCCTGGCCGCGGGCGAGTACTTTGCCGCGAGGGACCGCCGATGAGCGCCGAAAAGACGATCCCGGCGGCTGCGAGCTGGACGGGTTCGATCCAGCGCAACCTCCTCGAGGTGCGGGACTGGACCGTCGAGTCCGTCCGCCCCGACGGCCGGGTGCCGGTGGTGCGGGGCCTCGACTTCGACCTGCGCCGGGGCGAGGTCACCTGCGTCGTGGGCGAGTCCGGCAGCGGCAAGACGGTCCTGTGGCGGTCGCTGCTCGGGATCTCGCGGGCCGGCCTCGCGCAGACGGCGGGGACGGCGACCCTGCACACCGCCGACGGGGCCATGTACGTGGAAGGGGGGAGGGGTCCGCGGCCGGGCTGGGCCGGGTACGTCTTCCAGCACCCGCGCGCGTCCCTCGATCCCTTGCGGACGGTAGGCTCTCAGGTCGCCGAGTCGGTGGCCCTCACCGGGGGCACACCCACGCCCGACGACGTCCATGGCCGCCTCGCCGAGGTGCAGCTCCGTGATCCGGCGTCCGTCGCGCAGCTGCATCCCCACGAGCTCTCGGGCGGGATGGCCCAGCGGGTCGCCATCGCCGTCGCGCTCGCCGCGGAGCCCGAGCTGCTCGTCGCCGACGAACCCACCACCGGCCTGGACTGGTCCGTGCGGCGCGACGTCGTCGACCTGCTGGGGACGCTCGCCGCCGAGCACGGCACCACCCTCGTCCTCATCTCTCACGACTTCGCCGTCGTCCGCCGCCTCGCCCAGCGGGTGATCGTCCTCTACCGGGGCGAGCGCATGGAGGACGGCCCCCGCAAGGCGTTCTTCGAGCCGGGGCCGGGCCTGCATCCCTACACGCGCGAACTCCAGATCCGCGCCCGCGCCCTGGCGCACGGCGAGCCCCCGCCGGTCCTGCACGAGGGCGAGGCGACCGACGTCGGCTGCCGCTATGCCCACCGCTGCGCGCTCCTGCACGAGGACGCCCCCGAGGGCCTCGCCCGGCGGTGCCGGACCGAGGATCCCGAGGACCGTCGCCCGGCCGTGAATCACGGGGTCCTCTGCCTCGCGGTCGAGTCGTCCGTGGCGCCGCGGGGGGTGCCGTGACCGACCCCGCCGTGATCCTGGACGCCCGCGGGCTCGTGCGGACCTTCCCGCCGCCTCGCCGGGGGGCCCCTCCGGTGCGCGCCGTCGACAATGTCGACGTGGTCCTGCGCCGCGGCGAGGTGGTCGGCCTGGTGGGCGAGTCCGGCTGCGGCAAGTCGACCCTCGGCCGACTGCTCCTCAGGCTCCTGGAGCCCGACGCAGGCACGGTCTCCTTCGAGGGCGCGGACCTCGCGAGCCTCCCTTCGGAGCCCCTGCGTCGCCTCCGATCCCGCATGCAGCTGGTCCATCAGAGCGCCGCCGCCTCCCTCAACCCCGGGATGACGGTCGAGCAGCACCTGCGCGAGACGATGGCCCTGCACCGCCCGGGGGACGACGCCGAGGCCGCCATCGGCGCGATCCTCGCTGCCTTCCGGCTCCGCGGGAAGCGACGGTCGAGGCCCCGCGATCTCTCCGGCGGCGAGCTGCGGCGCGTCGGACTCGCCCGCTGCCTGCTCCCGCGTCCGGCGCTGGTGATCGCGGACGAGCCCACGGCGGGACTCGACGCGTCCGTGAAGTCCGACGTCCTCGCCGTCCTCAAGGCCGCGATCGCCGCGGACACCGCGTTCCTGTTCATCTCCCACGAGCTGGACGTCGTCCGGTGGATGTCCGATCGCGTCCTCGTCATGCACGAGGGGCGGATCGTCGAGGAGATGCCCGCCGCGCACCTCGATCCGCGCCGCGCGGACGTGGAGCGTCGGCCCTACACCGCGCGCCTGCTGGCGTCCGGGCTCGACCTCGCCCCGCGCCCCGAGTCGTCCGGTGCTCTACAGTCCCCGCGTTTGGAGACCTGATGCGCTGCTCGTTCGCCGCACTGCTGCTGTTGATCGCCGCTCCCGCCGCCGCCCAGCACGCGCAGCCCGCGTCCTCGGAGCGCCCCGGGAACGCCATGAACCCGCAGTGGTCACCCGACGGCCTCCAGCTGGCCTTCGAGGTGACGCACCCCCAGGAGCGCTTCACCGAGCTGTTCGTGCGGGACGTCAACTCCGGGCGCGAGCGGGTGATCCACCCGTCCCTCACGTCTTCGAGCAGCGGCGGCGGCGGAGGCCTCGGGGGGCGCTTCTTCGAGGGCGGCGAGGCGAAGCGGCAGGTGAACCACGAGTTCGCGTGGAGCCGCAGGCCCGGCGTGAGCGGCCTCCTGCACGCCTACGCGAGCAGCGGAAACGACGACGAGTTCGACCTCTACCTGAGCGAGCTCCGCAGCCCGATCGGCTCCACCACGAAGAAGGAGGGCGGGCCCGCCTTCTCCGCCGACTCCAAGTACCTCGTGTACTGCTCCGCGCGCACCGGCGACGGCGACCTCTACCTGCTCGAGGTGGACGACCTCGGCAAGGACCCCGTCCGCCTCACCTGGGGCGCGGCCCTGGACTTCTACGCCTCCTGGTCGCCCGACGGCGTGAAGCTGGCGTACGCCGCGATGGACGAGAACGGCGCCGACATCCGCGTCATCGGCGACGTGACGCGACCCCAGCAGACCGATCGGGCCGTCACGGACTGGAAGGCCGCGAGCCTCAAGCCGTCGTGGTCGCCGGACGGCCGACGCCTCGCGTTCTTCAGCAACCACGATCGCGGCGACCGCACGAAGTGGGACGTCTACGTGGTCGACGTCGAGGGCGGGACCCCGTTCCGCGTGGCTCGAGACGTCGTGCCCAACGAGCGCCGCGGACCCTCTTGGACGCCGGACGGGGAGGGGATCGTTACCGTCCTCTCGGACCCGAACCAGGGCGATCCGGTCGTCGTGGTGGACGTCGCCTCCCACCGCGTGCGCGTCCTCGACACCGGCACCGTCAACAACAGCGATCCGACGGTCCTGAACGACGCCGCGGCCGGTCGCTGGCGCGTCGCCTTCGTGTCCCAGGGCGTCCGGTCGTCGTCTGCGCAGGCCTGGCGCCGCGTGTTCGTCCACGATCTCCCCGCGCCCGAGGCGCCTTGATCAGGAACGTCACCCGCGACACCGTGCTTGCCACGGACGAGACGTGGGCCGTCGAGGCCGCGGATCGCATGCGGGGGCTGCTGGACCGGGACGGGCTCGACCCCGGCGAGGCCCTCGTCATCTCGCCCTGCAACAGCGTGCACATGTTCGGCATGACGTTCGGGCTCGACGTCGTCTTCGTGGCGAAGGACGGGACGGTCGTGCGGGCGATCGAGAACCTCAAGCCGTGGCGGTTCACGCGTATCCACCTGCGCGCGAAGCACACGATCGAGCTGCCGGTAGGAGTCGTCGCGGCCACGGGGACGGTCAAGGGCGACCAGATCGCCTGGGACGTTCCTCCGCCCAAATCACCTGAATGACTGAGGATTCTGGTAGATGTCAAGCAAATGTCAAGACATGTCAAGACATTCGTTGACAACCTCCTGACAGACTCGTAATCTCCTCGGCGTGGCGGGAAGTCCGTCCTGCCCCCGTGGAGTCCGACATGCGCCTCGTTCGCAGCCAAGCCCGCACCGCCGCCCTCCGGTCCCAGATCGGCCAGGCGATGACCGAGTACATCGTGCTCGTGGTCGCGGTCTTCATCGGCCTCATCCCCGTCATGAACGCCCTCCAGGAAGCCTTCGAGCGCTACTACGCGTTCATCGCGACCTGGATCAGCCTCCCGATCCCATGAGCTCGGCGATGGCGGACCCGATGGTCGGAACCTGGGGCGCCATCGCGCTCGGCGCGACCGTCGGCGTGATGGGCACCGCGCTCGTCAGCGACGTGAAGTACGGGCGCATCCCGAACAAGCTCACGTACCCCGCCATCCTCGCCGGCGTGGCGCTCGGCTTCCTGACCGGCGGCACCGAGGGCATGTGGTCCTCCTTCGCGGGCTTCGGCCTCGGCTTCGGCGTCCTCTTCGGGGGGATGATGTTCGGCGGCATCGGCGGCGGCGACGTCAAGCTCGCGGCCGCCCTGGGCGCCCTCGTGGGGCTGCCCGCCACCGCCCTCGGCCTCCTCTACATGTGCCTCTGCTCCGGGGCCATGGCGTTCGCGATCCTGATCTGGAAGGGGAAGCTGTTCGCGTCCCTGCGCCGGATCGGCCGCTACATGTTCACGTCCCTCCTGCCGTTCCTCGAGACCGAGGAGCTGAAGGAGGAGGACAGCGATCCGTTCCCCCTCGGGGTGGCGATCGTCGCCGGGTTCGCCTGGGCGATGATCGAGACCCACTTCGGCGCAGCCCCGCTGCTCGAACTGACCTTCTAGGGCTCTGCGATGAACGACACGACGCGCAATCGACTGATGGGCCTCGCGGGCTTCGGCGCGCTGGCGGCCCTCCTCGCCGTCCGGGCGGGCGACGCGACGTGGGGGCGTGAGAGCGTCGCCCTGCTCGCGCCCAGCCTCCAGGCGTCCTTCGCCGAGGCGGCGCCGCTGCCCGGCGTCTACAACGTCGACATCGCCTTGTATGCGCTCCTGGGCGCGGGCGCGCTCTTCGCCATGTTCAAGCTGGCCGCGCTGTTCGTGCAGTCGGCGCGCGTGGTGGGGCCGGTGCTGCTGCGTCGCCGTCAGCTCGGCGAGCAGGGCCAGGCGATGACCGAGTTCGCCATCTCCTTCCCGGTCGTCCTCATCACCACCCTGATCCTCATCCAGCTGGCGCTGATGTACCAGGCGCGCAACGTGGTCACGTACGCCGCCTTCGCGGGCGCCCGCGCCGCCATCGTGTGGATCCCGGCCGAGGCCGAGAACGAGGGCAAGCACCAGATCAACACCGACGGCGGCGAGAAGTGGTCGAAGATCCACCAGGCCGCGTCGCTGGCCTGCGTCCCGATCAGCCCCCGGGCGTCGGTCGTGCTCGCGGGGATGCCCGGCGTGGGCGGGATGCTCGGGGACGTCTTCGGCGCCTTCAGCGGGATGATGAGCGGCCTCGGCCTCACCGGCGAGTACCTCGACTCCGGCCTGCAGCGGTACGCGTACTCGACGTTCGCCACCGAGGTCACGCTCTACAAGGCCAGCAACAACGGCTTCGAGGAGCAGTCCGGGAACGTCACCTGGAACTACCCCACCGACGCCGACGTGGCCGTGCGGGTGCGCCACCGCTACTACCTGCCGATCCCGGTCGTGAACCGGTTCATCGGGGACGAGTGGTCCTTCCTGAGCATCCCGCCCTTCTTCAGCCTGAACCTCCCCGGTCAGTACACCTTCATCCGCTCCGTCTCCGTGCTTCCGCTCGAAGGCGAGACCGGAAACCCGCCGATCACCGGCTGGTGGGATTGAGGTCATGTCCAAGCTTCTTCGACGTCTCGACGACTTGATGTCCCGCGCGCGGCGCGTCCACTCGGACGAGTCCGGGCAGTCCATCGTCTACATCGCGCTCATCCTGTTCCTGTTGGGCTGCTTCACCTTCATGGTGATCAACAGCGGCGCCTTGCTGCACGACAAGATGCAGGTCCAGTCGGCGGCCGACGCCTCTGTCCTGTCGGGGTCCACGTGGGTCGCCCGCGGGATGAACCTCAACTCGATGATGAACATCTTCATGGCGATGCTCCTGGCGGAGGAGATCTACATGAAGGCCGTCTTCTGGACGGCCCTGACGGCGCTGCTCCTGTCGCCGGTCATCGAGGCCTTCTGGCTCGGCGTGTGCCTCACGACGGGCACCTGCAACCCCGCCGGCGAAGTCATCGTCGACACCTTCGACCTCTTCCCGGTGCTCTGGGAGACGGGCGACGACGAGGACTTCATCTGGGACGTCATGGAGACGCTCTCCGACGTCGAGGACGGCGTGCACAACACCTTCGCGCTCGTCGGTGAGCTCGAGTCCGTGCGCGTGGCGATGATGAACGGCGCGGCCTTCGGGGCCATGTACCCGCCCACCATCCCCGAAGAGGAGGGCGAGCTCACGGACCTCTGCGAGACCACGCTGTCCGGCTCCGAGGGCGGCTACAACGAGATCCAGAACTCCTTGGGCGGCTCCCTCGGCGCGGCCGTGGGCAGCATCGGCGGCTTCAGCTACGCGGGCGAGATCCAGGACATCGTCGCGGGGATCGTCAGCGGCGTGGGCCTGGGCGGGCCGCTGTGGGGCGAGCTCCAGATCCCGTACCACGTGTTCTGGGCGCAGAAGGCCCCGTACCACTTCACCAACGTGATGTTCCCGCTCGCGGTCATGGCGCGCTACTCGGTGATGTGCGGCGGCGCGATGGGCCCGAGCGGGATCCCCTTCGAGATCCCGGCGGCGTGGTGGTGCTTCTTCTGCGACGACAACGAGATCAGCATCCCCAACCCCTTCTATTACCTGGGCGCGCTGTTCGCGTTCCTCGACTCCGGCAACCCGAACGTGCAGCCGTACGTCCTGGTCGACGACTGGGAGGAGCAGCGCAACTACTACGGGTTCGCGTACAAGACCCCCGAGGACATCCGCGCGAAGTTCATGCCGGAGATCTTCGAGAACACGTACGGGGACAGCGTGGGCATGGTCGTGGTGGCGCAGGCCCAGATCTACAACCCCCACGAAGAGGGCGGCATGTTCAGCCCCCACTGGCGCACCCACCTCGCGCCCGTGTCCCTCGGCTCCGAGACGGCCCAGGCCGCCATCGGCTACCTCTCGGGCGATCCCACCGGGTCCGGCGCGGCCGGCATCGGCGGACTCGTCGGCAACCTGACGGCGCTCACCGGCGGCGGCATCGACGAGATCTTCGCGCACTAGGAGTTCGGAATGACGTTCATGCACCCCCAGCGCGCCGTCCGCGAGGCCCAAGAGGGCCAGGCGATGGCCGAGTTCGTCATCTGGGTCTTCGTGATGCTCCTGATGATCAGCGGCATCCTCTGGTTCGGGAAGGCCTACGACCTGAAGCTCAACTGCCTCATGGCGTCGCGGTACATGTCCTGGGCGATGGCCCAGAGCGCCGAGACGGACCTCGAGCAGAGCCAGATCGAGGGCCGCGCGACGGTCTATTACCCGATGACCGACAACGACATGCAGATCATGAACCTGGACGCCGGCTCCATCTTCCCCGGCGTCGACTCCACGACCCCCGGCGCGGGGCCGTTCAACGCGGGCAGCCTCATGCAGGGCATGTTCGGCATGGCCTCCAACACCACGGGCTACGAGGTCTCGGCCAAGTACGCCCCCAACGGCATCCTGGACGACACCCTTCCGGACGGCACGTCGGTCCGCAGTCGGCACTACGTCTCGGGCGGCACGTGGCACAAGAAGCACCTCGGAGACACGGTCCCGGGCGGCGGCGACACCATCATCATGATGGTCAAGGGCGGCTTGTTCGGGTGGAGCTCCTGGGCGCTGTCCCAGTACTGAAACGGAGCGCACCATGAAGATCCTCCGACTCCTCGGCAAGCGCGCCCTTCGGGTGTTCGCGATCGTCCTGCTCGTGGGCGCCATCTTCGGCTTCGGCCACTTCATGACGCCGAACGTGAACGACGCCTGGGCCCGCGTGGTCCTCGAGGGCGTGGGCTCCGCGCTGGTGGACGAGGGCGTGCCCGAGCACATGCGCATGCGCGTCGACGAGGGCTCCGTGCAGGAGGTCTACCTCAACGACAACACGCTCTTCTATTCGCTGTACCGCACCGACAAGGACATCACCACGCTGCTCGACTACTACGAGAACCTGTACGGACAGGACGAGCGGCAGGTCGTGCCCCCGGAGGCGAAGGCCGCGGTGCTCGCGAAGTACCCGAAGGCCGAGCGCGAGGCCGCCGAGATCCGCATCGACGCGACCGAGAAGCTGGTGAACACCCACCACGTACGCGTGCAGGAGAAGGGCTGGGGCGCCTTCGCGACCATCCTCACCGGCAAGGAGAAGGACGCCGACTACACGGCGGACCTGGTGGAGCGGTTCCGCACGTTCAAGCGCAGCGGCAAGGTCGACGACCTGGGCAAGCCCAAGATCGTGGTCGCGTTCGACGATCCGTCCGCCGATGAGACCCAGTACTTCACCGTGTGGCCGGGGCCCGAGTTCGACCAGCGCAAGGTCCGTCCGCGCGGGGGCGAGGACGCGCCGGGGTACGACGCCGACGACATCGAGCGGCCCCTGAACCACAAGCGCCTCGTCACCTTCGGACAGCAGCACGGCGACGTGAACTACGAGCTGTTCGTCTACCGCGGGCCCGGCTCCGTGGGCACCGTCGAGGACCACTGGGTCGAGGCGATGCAGGCCGACGGGTGGGGCATCTCCGAGACGTTCCACGCCGCGCGCGAGAACATGGAGGACCCGACCTCGTCGCTCCTCTTCACCAAGGGCACCAAAGAGGCCTACGTGTCGCTGAACCTCAAGGGTTCCGGCGGCGAGATCACCAGCACCATCGTCGTGCACGACCGCGGCTGAGCCGCTCCCCCCACCGCCTTGCTAGACTCGTTGTTCGCGCACCCGTGCGCGCGCAGGTCGGGTGATCCCGGCCGGAAGGTCAGACGGACGCCATGAATCGAAAGCTCGTCCTTCTCTTCTCCGCCATCCTGGCGCTGCTCGCGCTGGTCCTCATGCAGTTCTATCGCCAGAACCTCGCCGAAGAGCTGGGCGTGGCGGGCGAGCGCGTGAAGATCCTCGCCGCCCGCTCGGACATCCCGGCCTACTCCGTCATCGAGCGCAGCCAGCTCACCGTCGTCGAGTACCCGAAGAACTACCTGCCACCTCGGCACACCACGAAGGCGCTCGTGGACGACGTCGTCGGCCAGACCACCACCTTCACGATCCGCAAGGGTCAGGCGATCCTGACCACGGACCTGGCCAACGTGCAGTCCGAGGCGCACCTGTCGCGCGTCGTCAGCGCGGGCATGCGCGCCCTCGCCATCCCCGTCGACAAGGTCAACACCTTCGGCGGCCTGCTCCGGCCGAAGGACCACGTGGACGTGCTCGGCACCTTCCAGAAGCCCGGGGAAGGGGACGTGAACACCGTCACCCTGCTGCAGAATGTGGCGGTGCTCGCCGTGGGGTCGCGTCTCGGCACCGGCCGGGACACGGGCCAGAGCAAGAAGCGCGGCGGGAACAACCGCACCAACACGGTGACCGTCCTCGTGACGCCCGAAGAAGCCGAGCTGCTGGTCTTCGCCCAGGATCGGGGGCGCCTGTCGCTCACGATGCGGAACGAAGAGGACGTGAACACCGAGATGGAGTTGGCGGGCAAGAACTTCGCCGACATCTTCCGACCGGAGGTCCGCAAGCGGATCCAGGTCAAACGAGACGACCTGCAAATCCTGACCCCCGGCGCCCGCCGGGGCCGACGCTGAGACGACGCCGGGTTCGCCCCGGCCGCGGAGACCGACGATGACGTTCCGGCTGCCGACCGCTCTCCTCTTGGGGATCCTCACTTGGGCGAGCCTCTCGATCGTCGCCCCGGACGAGGCGTACGCCCAGCGCGCACGTGAGATCGTGATGCGCGTCGGTGAGACGCACGAGATCTTCATCGGCAGCATCAAAGCGGTCAGCGTGGGCAACCAGAACGTCATCGAGGTGAAGAAGCACCGCGACGGGAACAAGATCGTCGTGTTCGGCCTGCGCCCCGGCTACTCGAGCCTCACGGTGGGCGACGTGAACTACGAGATCACCGTCGTCGGCGACATCGAGCGCCTGCGGAAGGACGTGGAGACCCTCATCCTCGACATCCCGGGCGTGGAGGTCCTCACGTCGGGCGACCGGGTCGTCATCGACGGCATCGTCAAGCGCCGCGACGACTGGGACCGCATCGAGCAGATCGTCGCCAGCAACAAGAACCTCGTGTACTCGCTGGTGCTCCTGGACGAGCGCGACATCGTCAAGCGCGCGCAGCTGCAGCTGCACTTCCAGATCCTCGAGGTGAACCGCAACCGCAGCCACAACGTGGGCGTGGACTGGACGTCCAACGGGCCGTTCCAGCTGGTCTTGGACACGATGTCCTACGTGCAGTTCGGGCTCGGCGAGATCCGGGATCAGTTCGGCGGGGTGCGCACTCCGGACGACCTGCTCAAGCTCGACAGCCAGGTCGACATCCGCCGCATCCTCGACAAGGACTTCTTCACCACCGTGTCCGGCGAAGAGGTGAAGTTCCAGCGCGGCAAGACCCTGATCTTCACTGCCGTGGACCCGTCCACCGGTGTCACGACCTTCTACGAGAAGGAGATCGGCCTGGTCGTCGCCACGACGCCGATCATCGACGACGACGGGGACATCGACCTCACGATCGACATCAAGTTCAGCACCGTCGGCGAGCTCGAGCTCAACGGCAACGTGCCCTCGATCAACACCCAGCACCACCGCGCCCACGTGCAGCTGAGGGAAGGGGAGTCGTTCGCGCTCTCGGGCTTCTTCCAGCGCACGAAGGGCAGCGAGGTGAACGGCCTCCCCGGCCTCAAGGACATCCCCGGGCTCGGGGTCCTGTTCAGCACGCGGGACTGGGAGAAGGGCGAAGTGGACGGGATCATCGTCCTCACGCCCGTGCTGCTCGATCCGGACCGCCGGAGCATGCGCAAGCAGATCAAGGAGACGCTGGACATCTACGACGCCGCCGACAGCAAGTGGTAGGGGGCACGCGAGCGTCCCCATGATCCGCATCGTCTACCGGGACCCGGAGAGCCAGCGCGAGGTCACTCAGGACTTCGACGGCGAGCACGTCCGCATGGGGCGCGAGGGCAGCAACGAGCTCGTCCTGCCCTACATGGAGGTGTCCCGGTTCCACGCCGAGCTCTTCATCAGCGACCGCGCCGTCACCCTCACCGATCGTTCGACGAACGGCACCTATGTCAACGGCGAGCGGGTCTTCGGCAAGCAGATGATGCAGGGCGGGGACCGCATCGGGATCGGCAACTGCGTCCTCACGGTCTACACCCACGACCAGCTGTTCCCCGACCAGGCGGCGGCGGGTCAGGAGCAGGCCTACCCGGCGGAGTACTACCAGCAGCAGGCCTACCCGGCGGAGTACTACCAGCAGCAGGCCTACGAGGCGGGCCAGCAGAGCGGACACGGCCTCGGCCAAGCCGAGCAGTACCAGCCTGCGGAGCAGTACGACGCGGCGGCCTACGCCCAGGCCCACGGGAACTACCCCGTCCAGGCGGGCTACGACGCCGCGGGGGGCACCGCCCAGCTCGATCCGAACCACGCCGTGGGGCACGCCTCCGGCGCGCTCGTCCCGGCCGGCGCCAACGGCCACGCGGCCGCGCTGCACTACCCCGAAGGCACCGCCCCGGTCGACCTGAAGCGCCGCGTCCACCGTCGACTGCTCCAGTACATGGACCTGAAGACGCTCGACATGAACCAGCTCGCCGAAGACGAGCTGCGGGGTCGGGCGCGGGCGCTGCTGGTCGACATCATCGCGGAGCTCGAGCACGACATCGATCAGGGGATCGATCGCGAGCTGCTGATGAAGGAGGTCCTCGACGAGGCCCTCGGTCTGGGGCCGCTCGAGGACTTCCTCGCGGACGAGTCGATCACCGAGATCATGGTGGTCAACAAGGACAAGATCTACGTGGAGCAGCACGGCAAGATCACCTTCACCGGCAAGACGTTCACGAGCCACGAGGCGGTCCTGGCCGTCATCGAGCGGATCATCACGCCGCTGGGCCGACGCATCGACGAGTCGTCTCCGCTCGTGGACGCGCGCCTCAAGGACGGCTCCCGCGTCAACGCGATCATCCCGCCGCTCGCGATCAAGGGCCCCTGCATCACGATCCGGAAGTTCGGCAAGAAGGGCCTGAACATCGACGACCTGATCAACTTCGGGTCGGTCACCCCGCAGATCGCGTCCTTCCTCCAGAAGTGCGTGCTGGGGCACAAGAACATCATCATCAGCGGCGGCACCGGCTCCGGTAAGACCACGCTGCTCAACGCCCTGAGCTCCTTCATCCCCGGGCACGAGCGGATCGTCACCATCGAGGACGCGGCCGAGCTGCGGCTCCCCCAGGAGCACGTCGTGTCGCTGGAGACGCGCCCCGCGAACCTCGAGGGCAAGGGCGAGTACAGCATCCGCGACCTCGTGAAGAACTCGTTGCGCATGCGGCCCGACCGGATCGTCGTCGGCGAGTGCCGCGGCGGCGAGGCCCTGGACATGCTCCAGGCCATGAACACGGGCCACGACGGCAGCCTCACCACGGGCCACGCCAACACCCCGAGCGACATGCTCGCGCGGCTCGAGACGATGGTCCTGATGGCGGGGATGGACCTGCCCGTGCGCGCCATCCGCGAGCAGATCGCGTCGGCGGTGCACGTCATCGTGCAGCAGAACCGGTTCCCCGACGGCTCCCGACGCGTCACCCACGTGACCGAGGTGGTGGGCATCGAGGACACCGGGCGCGTGCGCCTCGAGGACATCTTCAAGTTCCAGCAGCGCGGCCTCGGCGAAGGCGGCGCGGTCGAGGGCGAGATCGTCCTCACCGGCTACATCCCCAGCTTCATCCCCGACCTGATCAACTCCGGCGTGATCAGCGACGGGTCATTCTTGTAGGAGGGCCGAGATGGAACTCAGCATCCTGGTCTCTCTGGCCATCGCGGCGATCGTGTTCCTCGTCACGTGGCTGAACGGGCCGCAGGTCGTCCTCGCGGGCAAGCGCTTCGAGCGCCGCTACCTCGAGCGCATCCACCGCGAGCTCGACTCGATCTACTCGCGCACGAGCCCGAAGCGCTTCTTCTACACGCACATGGCCGTGCTCTCGGTCGTGTTCTTGTTGGTGTCGATGACCGTCGGCGTGTTCAACGGGCTGCTCTTCTCGATCCTCATCGGGATGATCCCCTGGGCCATGCTCTCGCGGGCCAAGCGACAACGGACCGCGCGGTTCGAGGAGATGCTCCCGGACTCGCTCATCTCCCTGTCGAACTCGCTGCGCGCGGGGCTGACGCTGCCCCAGGCCATGTCGATCCTGGTGGACAACATCGGCGCTCCCATCAACGAGGAGTTCGGCCTCCTGCTCAAGGAACACCGCCTCGGGCTCACGCTCGACGAGTCCATGAACAACATGGGCGAGCGGGTCCGAAGCAAGAACCTGGACCTCGTCATCACGTCGATCCAGGTCGCGCGGGTGGCGGGCGGCAACCTGCCCCAGGTGTTCGAGGACACGGCCACCGCCATCCGCGAGATCACGCGGCTGGAGTCGAAGATCTCGACCATGACGGCCCAGGGGAAGATGCAGGCGTGGGTGCTCGGCGGCCTGCCCGTGGGCATGGGCGCCATCATCTACAAGGTCGACCCGACGATGATCGCTCCGCTGTGGGAGGAGCCGATCGGCTGGATCATCCTCTTCTTCATCACGCTGATGGAGATCGTCGGCATCTTCATGATCCGCAAGATCGTCGCCGTGGACGTGTAGGCATGCACCCCTCTCGACAAACCGCTTCGCTGCGCTTCGCGCTTTGTCGCCGGGGGCCCCGCGGTACCTCCTCAGGACTCCGCTCCGCTGCGCTCCGCTGCGCGCGCCCGGGCGGCGCTTGCTGATGTCCAGCAACCTCATCCTGCTGTTCGCGCTGCTGCTGATCATCGCGTCGGCGCTGCTCTTCGGCATCGGGTTCTTCCCGGATGAGACCTACAAGGGCCCCGTCCCCGAGCGCGGGTTCCTGCTCAACAAGCGGCGGCAGCTGCTCGCGAGCTCGCCCCTCTACCGGCTGCTCAACAAGATCCTCCTGATCTTCGCCTACTGGTGCGAGAAGGTGCCCCTCGGCGCCCTGCGCAAGGGGCTCGGCGACCGCCTCGCCCGCTCGGGCCACATCGGGGGCTTCACGGCGGACGAGTTCCTCGCCTTTTGCTGCGTGTCCGCGCTGTCCTTCTTCGGTCTGGCGTTCTTCTTCAACACGTCGGTGACGGGGGCGCCCCGGATCCCCCTGTGCGCGATGGCGGCCATCTTCGGCTTCTACTTCCCCCTCATGTACCTGGACGAGCAGGTGATGAGCCGCCTGACCCGGATCAACCGCGACCTGCCGTACCTCCTGGACGTCCTCGCGCTGTCGGTGGGCGCGGGCCTCGACTTCAACTCGAGCCTCGAGCGCGTGGTGGTCAAGGACACCACCGAGAGCCCGCTGATCGACGAGATGCGGTACGTCCTGCAGGAGGTGAAGATGGGCACGACGCGGCGCGAGGCCCTCATCAACCTCAAGGACCGCGTGCCCTCGGACTACATCACCGGTCTGGTATCTTCAGTGGTGCAGGCGGAGCAGATGGGCACGCCTCTCACCAACATTCTCCGCATCCAAGCGGCGGCGATTCGGTTGAAGCGGTCGCAGCGGGCGGAGAAGTTGGCGGGAGAGGCCCCGGTCAAGATGATCATGCCCCTCCTGTTCATCGTCGGCGCGGTGATGCTGACCCTGTTCGGGGCGATCATCATCCGCGCGGTCAAGGGAGAGCTTTTCTGATGCACCCCTCTCGACAAAGCGCGCTCGCTTCGCTCGACGCTTTGTCGCCGGGGGCCCCGCGGACGGCGAGTCTCAGACTCCGCTTCGCTCCGCTCCGCTGCGCGCGCCTGGGGGCGCTTGCGGTTCGATCCAGGATGGTCCCCCGACGGTGAGTGCCACCCGGTTCGAGGTCGAAGTCCTGGCGGGGACGAACGTCGGGCAGACGTTCGACTTCTCGGACGAGACCGTCGTGGTCGGGCGCGCCGCGCACTGCGCCCTCCAGCTGAACAGCCCCCACGTCTCCCGGCAGCAGTGCGAGCTCTCGTGGCAGGGCGACCAGTTGGTGCTCGAGAACCTCGGCACCGTCAACGTCACCTACCTGAACGACCGCCCCATCGAGCGTGTCTACGTGCAGGACGGGGATCTGATCACCTTCTGCGACGTGGCCCTCCGCGTGCGCATGGCCCGGCGCGGGGAGCCCACCGCGGACCCCGACCGCACCGTCGTCTTCTCGGGCGACCCGAGCCCCCCCAACATGGGCCCCGAGACCACCGTGCCCCCCGGGCCGGCGGGGCCTCCGCGTCCTCCGCCGGCACCGCCCCCGCAGCACCGCCCGCCCGCCAGTCCCGGCGCGCCGGGACACATCCAGTCCACCGCGCAGTTCCAGGCCTTCCCCAACGGCCCGCCGGGCGTGCCCCAGCCGCAGCCCGCTCATCTGCGCCCTGGTCCACCCCCCGGCCCACCCCCCGGCGGGCCCCCGGCTCCGCAACGCAGCGCCCAGTTCCCCAGCCCCGGAATGTCCAGCGGGCAGCTGCCGGCGGCGTCGCGGCCTCCGGGCCCCCAACGCCCCGCCCCGGGCACGCCGGCTCCCCCCCCGGGCATGCCGGGTCCGCCGCCGGGCATGCCGGGTCCGCCGCCGGGCATGCGAGCTCCGGCCGGGATGCCGGGGCCGCCCCCGGGGATGCCGGGCGCGCCTCCGGGGATGCCGATGCCTCCGGGCGGCGGGAGCATGACCACGGGCCCGGGCCGCGCCCCCGACAGCGTGGAGTCCGCGCGGAAGAAGAAGCGCAAGGCGCCCAACGCCCAGATGATCCGGAACGTCGCGATCGTGGTGATCGCGGTCAGCCTGCTGCTGATCGTGGTGACGCTCGTGCAACGCAGCGGGAGCACGAAGGCGCCGAAGACCACGCCCGCCGCGGCGGCGGCCCCCGCCGGGCCCGACAACCCGGCCGAGGCGCTGCCCGTGGTGGAGCGAGGGCCCCGCACGGACGAGGAGATCCTCGCCGAGGCGGACCGGCTCTACCGCGTCGCGAAGAAGTTCCACGAGGAGTACCTCGTATCCGACGAGCGCCTCTGGGAGGCGTACTCCCGCTACCAGACCACGAAGGCGCAGCTCCTCCTCGTCGACCAGCAGAAGTGGCCGGGGTTCGCCCGGGAGATCCAGCCGCGCGTGGACGAGGTCTCCGAGCTGCTCGACGCGGAGTACCGCAAGGCGCGCATCAACTACGTCCGCAACAAGGACGCGGGGAACTACGAAGGCGGCATCCGCGAGATGGAGCGCCTGCTTCGCATGTTCCCCGACAAGAACGACACCCGACACCAGTTCGCCCGGGAGAAGAAGCGCCAGCTTCGCTCCATGATGAAGGGCAAGAAGAAGAAGTCGTTCCTCTAATGCACCCCTCTCGACAAACCGCCTCCCTCCGGTCGACGGTTTCTCGCCGGGGGCCCCGCGAGAGCGAGTTCAGAACTCCGCTCCGCTCCGCTCCGCTGCGCGCGCCTGCGGGCGCTTGCGAGCGTTAGGAGACGGTCCCCTCGTGTCAGCCACTCTCGAAACCGTCTTCGCTCAAACCCTCGGGCTTTACTTGAAGCCTGTCCAGAAACTATTGGACGATCCAAAGGTTTCCGAGGTGATGATCAACGGGCCGTTCGAGGTCTTCGCCGAGGTGGGCGGCCGACTCGAGAAGACCGACTGCGTCTTCGAGCACGAAGACCACCTGCACGCCCTGGCCAAGAACATCGCCCAGTACGTCGGCCGCCAGCTGAACTGGGAGAACCCGCTGCTCGACGCCCGCCTCCCCGGAGGCTCGCGTGTACACATCACGCTCCCTCCCATCGCGCGGAAGGGCATCTGCATCGCGGTCCGAAAGTTCTTCCGCGAGGCCCTCACGGTCGAGCGCCTGATCGGCTTCGGGTCGCTCAGCCAGACCCTCGCCGACTTCCTCGACGCGTGCGTGAAGACCGAGATGAACATCGTCGTGTCCGGCGGCACGGGCTCCGGCAAGACGTCGCTGCTCAACGTGCTGTCGTCGATGATCCCCGAGGAGCAGCGCATCATCGTCATCGAGGACAGCACCGAGCTGCAGCTGCAGAAGCCGCACCTGCTGTACTACGAGACGCGCCCGCCCGATCGCCAGGACCGCGGCGAGGTGACCATGCGGCAGCTCTTCCGCTCCGCCATGCGGATGCGCCCGGACCGGGTGGTCATCGGCGAGGTGCGGGGCGGCGAGGCCATCGACATGATCCAGGCGATGACGTCGGGCCACAAGGGCTCCATGTCGACGACCCACGCCTCCACACCGCGGGAGACCCTGGCTCGCCTCGAGACCCTTGCCCTCATGGGAGACGTAGACATGCCGCTGTGGGCGCTGCGCTCGCAGATCGCCATGGCGCTCGACCTCATCGTCCAGGTGGCTCGGTTCCCTGACGGCTCTCGAAAGGTCGCGTACGTCAGCGAGGTCCTCGACCTCACCGACGACGGCAAGTACCAGCTGCGCGACCTGTTCATCTTCAAGTCCACCGGCAAGGACAAGGACGGCAAGGTCGTGGGCACCCTCGAGCCGACGGGGCTGCTGCCCACGTTCAGCGAGCAGATCACGATCCAGGGGCTGCGCATCCCCAAGGAGATGATCGACGCCGCCCGCGCGCGCAAGGCGGACCGCGAGCGACGTCGGGCAGGCAAAGACGGAGGGGGCCGCGGTTGACGGCGTCCGTCCGGGACGCCGCCCTGGGGCTCCTGCTCGCCGCCTTCGTCGCCCCCGCCGCCGCGGTCGCCCAGGCACCCGCGGAAGAGGAACCCCAGGGGTTCGAGTACCTGCTCCGCGTGGGCAAGCTCAACCTGGACTACTCCCGGTTCGAAGTGGCCGCCGACGCCCTCGAGGCTGCCTGTCGTACGCCCGAAGGGATCCAGAACTTCGAGTGCTATCGCCTGTGGGCGACGGCGGCGGAGAAGGCGTACCGGATCGACGACGCGCTGCTCGCTTGGGACGGCGCCGAGGCCGTGGCCGAGCAGGGGAACACGCTCGCCCGGGACGAGGCCGGCCGCATCCGCGGGACGTACGGCGAGGTGGTGCTGCACGCCCCTTGGGGCCGGACCCTGCCGTCGCTCCCCCTCGACCTGATCTTCGAGGGCCTGCTGCTCGACCCCGAGCTGAAGAAGTACCTTGAAAGGGTCACGTCACGTCTGGCGAAGAAAGGCCTGGAAAAAAAGGAACTATTCCTTCCTGGCGGGCCCTACCGGATCGGTGCCCTGGCGTTCACCACCGCCGCCGGCGAGCGGGTGGAGCTGCTGCTGCCCGAGGAGCTGGTCCCGTACCGATCGGCGGGCGTGGGGGCGAAGGCCGGGGCGCGCGCGGTCGCCGGTGCCGGGGGCGTCGGGGTGAGCGTCGAGGCGGGCGCGGTCGTGACGCCCGACGCCGCGGTCGGGCTGTCCCGGTCCGTGGGATTCGGGCTCGGCCTGCGCGCGGGGTTCCGGCGAGGACCCGTCCGGATCGAGGGACGTCTGCGGATCGGTGCGGTGCCCACCATCACCAACGTGGAAGACCCGCCCGAGGACGCGAGCCGGCCCGGAGTCGGGCTCGCGGTCCTCGGGCAAGGCGATCTCGGCGTGGACCTCCAGGCGGGGCCGGCGTGGCTGATCACCCCTCACGTCGGGGGCGTCGGGGGCACGCTCGGGTCGCTCCTGGTCGGCTGCAGCGCCGAGGCCGACGGGGTGCGGTGGGCCGGCGAGTGCAACCTCCCGACGGCCGTCGGCGGTGTGCAGGTCGGCCTCGACATCACTCGATTGCTGGGCCGCACCGCGGCCCCCGCGAGGGCGGAGCTTCGCGCGGGGGTGAAGGTCGACATCCTGCGCGGGACCTTCGCGGCGAAGGAGGGGGCGTCGGTCGGTGACTTCGTCCTCCACGAGGCCGAGGTCGACGGATTCAGCGTGATCGCACCGGGGCTGGAGGCCAGTGTCTCGCTCCGGTTCTAGTGTCGCCGTGCTCGTCGCGTTCCTCTGGGCGGCGATCGCTGCTCCCGCAGTGGCGGTCGCGGACGAGTCGGGCATCGAGAGCTCGTTCCGCCACCGCATGGTCCAGGGGAGGTTCCTCCTCGACGCCGGCAAGAAGGCCGACGCGTTGGGCCAGTTCGAGGCCGCGGCCGAGATGTCCGAGGGGCGGCGGAGCGTGGAGCTCCACACGCTGCTCGCGCGCGTCCGCCTGGACCTCGGGCGCATCGCGGAGGCCGTGGATGCGGTCCGCACCGCCCGCATCCTCGCCGACGCGGACGCAGGCCCCGAGCTCGTGGAGCTGCACGAGTTCCTCACCACGCGCTTCGGCAAGGTCCTGGTGATCGGCGGCGGATCCCCGGACGCGCAGCTCCCCGAGCCGATCCACGCGATCCTGGACCCCGAGCTCAAGCGCCTGTTCCGCGTCGCCCTGGACGGCTTCGACGACCTCGACGAGGGCGGGTCGACGTCCGTGTACCTCCCCGTGGGCAGCTACCGCGTCGGCTCCCACATCGTGACCGTGGCGTCCCGGGAGACCGTCCGCATGGACGTGCGCGCGAGCGTCGGCAGCGCCGGGGGAGGGGTGTACGGCGAGCGCGCCGAGCCGGAGTCCACCGGGTCGACCGCCGCCGTGGCCGCGCCGAGCGGCCGGGTCGGCGCCCTGTTCCGCTTCGGCGGGCTCGGCTTCGTGCAGCAGGGCGTGGGCGGCGGAGGCGCGTCGCTGCTCTTCGGCGCCGAGGGAGCGCTCGACGTGCCGGGGCCCGCGCTGGTGCTCCGCGCCGCCGTGGACGTGGGCCTGCACCCGGTCGAGCGAGTCGAGGCGCGGGACGGCACGGTCCCCACGTTCGGGGTCGTCCCGGCCGGCAACTTCGCGCTCGGCGCCCGCGTCGACCTCCCCGGCGGCGCAGCCTGGCTGATCCCCGGGGCGGCGATCGTCTTCGGGTACGGAGCCCCCGTCGCGCCCACGCTGCCCGACGGCTACGGCGGTCCGCGGCACTACCTCACCTACGGCGGCGACCTGGAGCTGCGCGTGCGCTTCTCGCCCCCCGACGGCGGCGCCGTGCACCCCGAGCTCGCGGCGCGGTTCCTCTATCGCGAGCTGCTCCCTCTGGACGCCCTCGACGACGGCCGGCCTCATCCCGCGGTCGGCGGCGGCCTCGGCCTCTCGCTGTGGATCGCCCCGTGATCGGGGATCGCGCATGCCTGCGCTCGCTGCTGCTGCTCGTGCTCCTGGGCGGCTGCACGGCGTTTCACCCGGATCGGCAGGTCGACGTCGACGGGGACGGAGTCACGCCCGAGGAGGGGGACTGCGACGATCGCGACCCGGCCGTCCTGCCCGACGCCGAGGAGGTCTGCGACGGCCTGGACAACGACTGCGACGGCCTGCTCGACGGCGAGGACCTGGGCGACCTGGACGGGGACGGGTTCGACGGCTGCGCGGACTGCGACGACACCCGAGCCGCCGTGTCGCCCGCGGAGGTCGAGGTCTGCGACGGGTTCGACACGGACTGCGACGGCGCGGTGCTCGAGGACGAGGTGGACGCCGACGAGGACGGCGATCTCGTCTGCGCCGGGGACTGCGCGGACGACGATCCGACGCGCGGCCCGTCCCGGGACGAGGTCTGCGACGCGGTGGACACGGACTGCGACGGCGTGTCTCCGGAGGACGATCCGGACGTCGCGGACGCGGACCAGGACGGGGACAACGCCTGCGTGGACTGCGACGACGACGACGACGCGCGGGGGCCGTCCCTCGCCGAGGTGTGCGACGGGGTGGACAACGACTGCTTCGGCGGCGTCCCGCCCGGCGAGATCGACGACGACGGGGACACCTACGCCCCCTGCGAGGGCGACTGCGACGAGTCCGACCCCGAGCGACACCCCGATCACGAGGAGCTCTGCAACGGCGTGGACGACGCCTGCAACGGCAGCGTCCCGCTCGTGGAGCAAGACCCCGACGGCGACACGTGGTTCGCGTGCGCGGGCGACTGTCGGCCCCTGGAGACGTCGATCTTCCCCGGGGCGACGGAGACCTGCGACGGCGAGGACGACGACTGCGACGGCCTCATCGACGAGCCCGATCCCACGGGCCTGCCGCCGTACGCCGCGATCGCGCGGGCGGACGGCGCGCTGGATCTGTACGAAGCCTCCGGCGGATCCTGGCTCGCCCCGGTCTCGGCGGGGGGCACCACCGTCGCGGCGACGTTCCCCGTGGGTGCGGCGGACCTGGACGGGGACGGCGTCGTGGAGTTCGTGCGCGCGGAGCTGGACCTCGCGGACCCGACCGTGGACGTCGTCGATCGCGTGGGCCCGGCGTGCGGGGGCGGCTTCGGCGCGGCGCCGGTCCCGGGGGTGAGCCTCCCCGACGATCGGCGGATCGAGGCGCTGGGCGACCTCGACGGGGACGGATCGCCCGACATCGTGTCCGTGCGGCACGACGCGGGCGGCGCGGGCGCCGTCTTCACCCAGCTCAACGACGGCCTGGGATCCTTCGCCCCGCCGGTGGCTGCGGGCCAGCTCGCGTCGGCCGCGGTGGGGCCGGGCACGTGGGTGCTCCCCGCCGCGCTCGACGATCTCGACGGCGACGGCGTCGTGGATCTCCTGGAGTGCGGCGACGTCGACGGGCGCACGTGCCGCGTGCACCCGGGGGTGGGCGACGGCACCTTCGCCGCGCCGGATCCGCCGTTCACGCTGCTCTCCGAGCCGTCGGGCCTCGCGGTCGGCGACGTGGACGGCGATCAGCTCGCGGACCTCGTCTTCGGCCTGTCGTCGGGGTTCGATCCCGGGGCGGTGTACGTCGCGTCCGGGGACGGGGCGGGCGGCTTCGCGGGCGGCGTCGAAGTGCTCGACGTCTCCCTCGACGAGGTCGGGCCCGCGGCCGGGCGAGGCTGGCTCCGCCTGTCCGACGTCGACGGAGACCTGCTCTCCGATCTCGTGATCCTCTGGGACACCGGAGTGGCGAGCGCGGCGCGAGAACTCGTCCTCGCGATCGGCGACGGGAGCGGCGACTTCGCCCTCGGGACGGGCGCCGCCATCACGTCGGCGTCCCTCGATCCGGCCGGGCCGGACTCGGTGGCGGCGGCGGGTCCCTGAGCCGATTTGCCGGCGGGTGGTCTCCCGCGAGATAATCCACTCGTGCGCAGCGCCACGTCCCGCGATTACTCCGCCCTCGAGGAGAGGCTCGGTCATCGCTTCGCCGACCCGGCGATCCTGCTGCGCGCGCTGACCCACCGCTCCTGGAAAGAGGAGCAGGCCGTCGAAGAGGCCGACAACCAGCGCCTCGAGTTCCTCGGCGACGCGGTCCTGGGCCTCGTCGTGGCCGAAGAGCTCTGGGCCGGGCTCGATCTGGACGAAGGCGGACTCAGCGAGCTGCGCGCGAGCCTGGTGTCGGAGCCGGCGCTGCACGCCCGGGCCCTGGATCTGGAGCTGTCGGGCCACCTGCGCATGGGCCGCGGGGCCACGAGGCGCGGCGACGCCGAGCGCGCGTCCACCCTCGCGGACGCCTACGAAGCGGTGCTCGCCGCCGTGTACCTGGACGGCGGGATCGAGGCGGCGCGGGAGGCCGTGCGCGCGTGGCTGCCGGCGGCCGTCGTGGAGGCGCGATCCCGCCCGCGCGACCAGCTCCAGGCCGAGGTCCGGCACCCCAAGAACCTCCTGCAGGAGTGGCTCCAAAGTCGCGGTCGCGGGACGCCGAGCTACCCCGTGATTCGGCAGGACGGCCCCAACCACGACGCCGTCTGGAGCGTGCACGCCGTGCTCGAGGACGGCGCGGTCGTCGGATCGGGGCAGGGGACCAGCAAGCGCGAAGCGGAGACGCGGGCGGCCGAGATGGCCCTGGCGACCCTCGAGGCGGAGGAGTCGTCGTGAGCCGGCCCCTCATCGCGCCGGTGCTGATCCCGCACGGGTACTGCGCTCCCGGTTGCCCGTACTGCCCGGACCGCGGGCAGGCGTTCCCGATTCCGGGCCCGCTCCAGGTGGCCGAGGCGATGGACAGGGCGCGCCGAAAGGCCCCCGGTCGGCCGGTCGAGTTGGCGTTCTACGGCGGCGACCTCTGGTCCCTGCCGCGGGGGCCCCGCGCGGCGCTGTTGGCGTCGGCGCACGGGATGGTGCGTCGCGGCCTCGCCCAGTCCGTGCGGGTCACGCTGTCGCCCATGTCCGCGCTGCGGGCACCCCTCGGGGACCTGCGGGCCCGCGGAATCCGCGCCGTGGAGGTCCCGGTCCTCACGTTCGATCCCGCGGTCCTGCGCCGGTTGGCCGCGCGCCGCCGCGCCGACGCCGGGGGGGGCGCCCTGAGTCGACTCCGCCAGGCCGGCTTCCGAACGATCGCGCACCTCGCTCCCGGGCTCCCCGGATCGAGCCACCGAACGGCCGTCACGTCCGCAGAACTGCTCGCCCGGACCCGCCCCGACGCGGCCCGGGTCCTGCCCGCCCTGGCGCTCGAGGGCACCTGGGGCGCCACCCACTTCGAGGCGGGCCTGTGGGTCCCGATGTCCATCGAGGAGGCCGTGGCCACGTGCCGTCACGTCGTGCGCCGACTGCGGACCGGGGGCACGGAGATCATCCGGGTCGGTCTCCAGCCCGCGGTGGACCTCCAGGAGGCCCCGGACGTGCTCGCGGGGCCCTTCGATCCGGCGATGCGCCAGCGGGTGGAGGCCGAGCTCCTGCGGGCCGCCGCCACCGACGCGCTCCGGGCGGCGTTCGCGTTCCCGCTGCGCGAGTTCTCGTTCGTCGTCCACCCGCGCGAGGAGGCGTACCTCCGAGGCCACGAGAACCGCGCGCTCCAGCGTCTCAAGGAGCAGTTCCGGTTGGACCACCTGGCGGTGTTCACGTCGCCGCACGTGCCGCGCGGGCGCCCCGTCGTGCTGCGGGGCATCGCCGGTCCGGACCAGATCCAGGGCGCCGTCGGGGCTCGCAAGGCGTCCTGAGAGGTCCCGGGCGGCGGGGTTCGCGAACGGGGGGCTTGCGGGTCCGACGCCCCCGGGGTAAGGACGCCCCCCGCATGTCCACGCCCTCCCATCGCACCGGCTACGTCGCCCTGATCGGCAAGCCGAACGTCGGCAAGTCGACGCTGCTGAACGCGCTGCTCGGCCAGAAGCTCAGCATCGTGTCCGCGCGCCCGCAGACCACGAGGAATCGCGTCCTCGGGATCTGGAACGACGCCTCGACCCAGGTCGTGTTTCTGGACACGCCCGGCATCCACGAGCCCCACTCGCTCCTCAACAAGAAGATGGTCGACGCGGCGGTCGCGACGCTGCAGGACGTCGACCTGGTGGTGTGGCTGCTGGACGCCGCGAAGGAGGTCGACCCGAGCCGGGCCGCGCAGGTGGTGGACGCCCTCGGGCGAGCGGACGTGCCCGTCATCCTCGCCCCCAACAAGATCGACACCATGGACCGCGCGGGGGTCCTGCCCCTCATCGCCGCGTGGACGGAGGTCCCCGACGAGGGTGCCGTCGCGCCCCCCGAGTTCGCTTCCATCGTGCCGATCAGCGCCCTCGAGGGCGACGGGGTGGAGCAGCTCCTCGGGGAGATCCGCGCGCGACTGCCCGAGAGCCCGCCGTTCTTCCCGAAGGACCAGCTGACCGACCGGACCGAGCGCTTCGTGGTCAGCGAGATCGTGCGGGAGAAGCTCTTCCACTACCTCGACCGAGAGCTGCCGTACTCCGCCGCGGTGGAGATCGAGGAGTTCCAAGACGACACCGAGAAGGGCGGCATGGTCCGCATCCTCGGGCGAATCTGGGTGGAGCGCGGCGGCCAGAAGGCGATCGTGATCGGCAAGGGCGGGTCGATGATCAAGCGGGTGGGCACGGCCGCCCGCCGCGACGTCGAGCGGCTGCTCGGGTGCAAGGTCTTCCTGAAGCTCACCGTGGGCGTGAAGGAGGGCTGGACCTCCCATCGGCGCCAGGTCGACGACCTGGGCAAGTTCGGGGGGCAGTCGTGAGCCGCCCGGTCGTGACCCTGGTGGGCCGCCCGAACGTCGGCAAGTCGAGCCTCTTCAACCGCCTGCTCGGCCGCAAGAAGGCCCTCGTGCAGGACACGCCGGGGGTGACTCGGGACCGCAACTACGCGATCTGCAGCCTCGACGGCCGTGAGATCCTGCTGTGCGACACCGGCGGGTTCGAGGACGACGCAGGCATCGCCGGCGAGCTCATGGCGGGGCTGATCCGCGATCAGGCGCTCGTGGCCATGGACGAGTCCGACGTTCTGGTGTTCGTCATGGACCTCCGCGCGGGGCTCACGTCCGGCGACGAGTACATCGCGGGGCTGCTCCGCACGTCGAGCAAGCCGGTCCTGTGGGCCCTCAACAAGGCCGACCACGCCTCGACTCACGACCTGGTCTACGACTTCTATCGGCTGGGGGCGCCCGCGCTGATGCTCGTGTCTGCGGAGCACGGCGCGGGGGTGGACGAGCTCGAGGAGGCCATCGTCGCGGCGCTGCCCGAGGTCGTCGAGGGGGAGGGGACCGAGCCCAAGGACGACCTCGCCGGGGTTCAGAATTGGCACGCCAAGCGCAGCCGTCCCCGTCGCGGGCGCAAGAGCCCCGAGGAGCGCGAGGACGACAAGGTCCGACGCGACACCGCCGGGCGCCTGCAGTTCCTGGGCGACGACATGCCCGCGCAGGCCACCACCAGCGCCGGGCCGGCCCCCCGGGATTGGGACGGCGGGGACGCTCCGCGGTCGGCGGACGTCGAGTTCGGAGGCCTCGAGCCCGGCCTCACGTTGAGCGACGACGGGGTCGAGATCATGCAGCTGGGGCCCGGCTCCTGGGACGACGGCCCGGTGCCCGCGTGGGACGAAGACGGCGAGGCGATCGAGCCGCCGCCCGAAGAGTACGTGGCGGGCGAGCACGAGGGGTTCGTCCCCCGGGTGGCGCTGCTGGGCCGCCCGAACGTGGGCAAGTCGACCCTGGTGAACCGGCTGCTCGGGTACCAGCGGGCGATCACGTCGCCCGTGGCGGGTACGACACACGACATCGTCGACAGCTACCTCGAGCGCGACGGCCAAGGCTGGGTCCTCATCGACACCGCCGGCATCCGCCGGAAGTCGCGCGTGCACGAGAAGCTCGAGAAGCTGACCGTGGGCCGGGCCATCCGCGTGATCGAGGCCGCCCACATCTGTCTGCTGCTGGTGGACGGCGAGGAGGGCGTGACCGAGCAGGAGGCGAAGATCGGCGCGCTGATCGCCGACCGCGGGCGGGCGCTCGTGATCGTCGTGAACAAGTGGGATCTCGCGGGGAAGGGCGACGGGCCTCGGCAGGACTTCCTCGGCCGCATGCGCCTCCGGTTCCCGCACCTCGCGTTCGCCGACTCGCTGTTCGTCTCGGCGCTGACGGGGAAGGGGACTCACCGCATCTGGAAGGTGCTGGAGCGGGCGAACGAGAGCCACCGCGCCACCGTCCGCACGTCGCCCTTCAACCGCTGGCTGCACGCCCTGGTGGACATCACCCCCCCTCCGATGGAACACCACCACCCCATCCGGTTCTATTACGGAGTGCAGACCGGAATCCGACCGCCGACGTTCACGATCTTCTGCAGCAAGCCGACCGCGCTCAAGCCTCCGTATCGTCGTTTCCTGACGTCGAGGGCCCACGCCGAGTTCGGTGGCCCCGGGAGTCCCGTGCGCTTGCTGTTCAAGGACCGTTCCGGGTCTTGACCGGGGCCCCTTGAGAAGCTATCCATCGTCGGCTTCCCGAAGCAGGAGGAACACGTGACGGATCCCCAGACCGAGGGCACGGCGCCCGCGGAGGCGCCGAAGACGCCCCGCAACCCTCGCGGTCATCGCCGCCCGGTCATCAAGCGCAAGGTGAAGCGCAAGGAACGCGAAGAGGAGCTGCAGGCTCCCGACGAGTTCCAGGAGCGCGGTCGCCCCGTCGTGGACTGGGTCCTCGAGCGCTGGCGCATCATCGCGGGCGCGGTCGGCGTCATCCTGTTGGGTCTGGCCGTGGTCGCGCTGCTCGGTCGCGCGGACGACCGGCGCAGCGAAGCCGCTGCGGGCGCGCTGTCCGAGGCGCTCCTCGAGCTGCCGGACGTCACCGGCTTCGACGCGGACCTCTCCGAGAAGAAGGACGACGTGGACACGGCGCTGACCGCCCTGGACGCCATGATCGCCGAGCACGACGGCACGGAGCAGGCGCACCAGGCGCGGGTCGAGGCGGGCAACGCGGCGTACCGCACCGGCGACTACGAGCGGGCGCTGACGTACTACGACGCAGCGGGCGCCGCCAAGGGCCTCAGCGGTCGACTGGCCGGGAGCGGCGCGGGCTACGCGCTCGAGGCGCTGGAGCGCTACGACGAGGCCGCCTCGAAGTTCGAGGCCGTGCACAAGGGCTCCGAAGGCAACGCGAAGCAGCAGGCGGCCATCGATCTCGGCCGGGTCTACGAGGCCGCCGGGAACACCGCCAAGGCCGCCGAGGTCTACGCGGCGTTCGTGACCGACTTCCCCGACTCATCGCGGCTCGCGGACGTGCAGGCCAAGGCCGCCGCCCTCGCCCCCGCGACTCCCTGACGAACCGCCCCCCCGTGAGCCCCGTGAGTGACGTCGGTCGCCGCAGCGCGACCCGCGCGAGTGCGCCGCTCGCGGCCCTCCTGGGCGCCCTCGTTCTGGCGGGATCCACGAGCTGCGCCGCCCGCGACGCGACCCGTGAGCCGATGCTCACGAACCC
The DNA here is from genome assembly GCA_964620495.1 of uncultured Rickettsiales bacterium. Classification (GTDB taxonomy): domain Bacteria; phylum Myxococcota_A; class UBA796; order UBA9615; family UBA9615; genus CAZEKB01. The sequence continues at coordinate 237,259 of CAZUHI010000003.1, forward strand.
GCCCCGCATGGACGCGTGGTACGGCGGCGCGGAGGCCGCGGACGAGCGGCCCTGGGTCGAACGCAAGTACTCGGGCCAGGCGCGCCCGCCGTTCCTCGAGGACTGGGACCAGGACCTTCCGGACACCGGCCTGTGGGAGATCAGCCGCCTCGAGCTCTGCGATCCCGTGATCCACGGCGGCAAGGTCTACGCGGGCAGCTCCCGCAAGGCGGGCCTCTTCATCCTCGAGCGCGAGAACGGCCGCCTGCTGCGCACGCACCCGACGGAGGGGCCGGTCCAGTCCGCGCCGGTCCGGCTCGACGACGGCTGGCTGCTCGTCGACAGCTTCGGGATCCTGCAGCGCCTGAACGACGACCTCGAGGTTCTCTGGTCCTACCGCAGCGGCGGGGCCGTGTTCCGGTCGCCGCGGGTGGCCGGGGACCAGGTGCTGCTCGCGCTCTCCGGCGACACGGTCGTGTCCGTGGGGCTGGCCGACGGTGCGTGGCGGTGGAGTCACAAGCGAGAGGTGCGTCGCGGCTCCCAGGAGCTGGCGATCCTCGGCGGTCCGCGGCCCGCGTACGGCAAGGGACTCGTCTTCGCGGGCTTCTCCGACGGCTGGGTGGCGGCGCTGGACCCGGCCACCGGCAAGGAGCGCTGGGCCCAGGGCGTGGGCAAGGGCAAGTTCCCGGACATCCAAGCGGACCTGCTCGTCGACGGCGATTCGGTCCTCGTGAGCGCGTTCAGCGGCCCCACGGTCGCGTTGGACGCCGAGACGGGCAGCGAGCGCTGGCGCAACGAGGACGTGGGCTCCGCGTGGCCGATGGTCCAGTCCGACAGCTCGCTCATCATCTCGGACAGTCGCGGCAACGTGCACTCGGTCGACGCGTCCTCCGGCGCCACCGAGTGGAGCTGGGCGCTGCCGGACACGCCGCTGCTCGCGCTGTTCCGCGCCGACTCGGTGCCGGACGCCGTACAGGACGTCTCCACGCTCGACGGCGCCGCGCGGGCCGCCCGACAAGCCGACCGACAGGCCCGCGAAGCAGAGACCGCCGCCGCCGTCGCCGCCGGTGAGCCGACCGGTCCCAAGGGCCCGGGTCCCAAGCCCAACGGCCAGGTCGGGCGGCCGGTCCGCGCCGGCGCTCACGTGCTCGTGGGCGACGTGAACGGCACGCTCTACGCGCTGAACCGCTACGACGGCACCGAGCAGTGGCGCTGGCGCCCGCTCGACGGCACCGCGCCCGCAGGCGTCGCCGCCGCCCCCGCGGTCGCCGGTCGCCAGATCGTCTTCCCGACGGCGGGCGGCCGAGTCGTCTCGCTCCTCGGATCCACCGCGTTGACGGTCGATCTCAGCGAGACCCCCGGCCAACGTCGCGACCGTCGAGGCGACTGGTAACGAACGGGCTCGACAGAACCCCACAGAACCTCTCCGCCGGCCCCAGGTCCGGAGACCCAGAACCAAGAGCCACAGAACCTCCCCGCAGGCCCCCAGGTCCGGAGACACTGACTTCCGACGTGCCGCGCATGTCGGAAGTCACCTGAAACCTACCCCGTCGAGAAGTTCACATAATATCCCTTATCGGATCTTCATCTCGGTGGGCACACGGCCCCTCGCCTCGCGAAATCGCGGGCCGTCTCCACGGTGTAGGAAGCAGACGGCCCCTCGCCGGTGACGAGGACGACGGCGTCTTCGTGACACCGCAACCAGTGCGCGCTGCCCGACCCGCGCTCGAGCGTCCCGTCGGTCTCGTCGCGAAGCCACCCGAACCGCACCCACGGCGCGGGGTTCTCGCCCGGCTCGATCCCGTGCTCGACGACCTGGACGAGGTCGTAGCCGAGCAGCTCCAGCGGATGGGGCTCTCCCTCGAACGGCGCGCCCTCGAACGCCCGCTCGAAGGCGGCCACGGGCGTGGCCGACGAAGGCTCGGCGCGCACGACGGACAAGGAGCGCGACGCCTCGGGCTGGTCGATGACGGCGAGCCGCAGGATGCCCAGGTCGTACGCGAGGCGCACGGACCAGCCCTCCAGGGCCCCCGGCGGCAGGATCGACGCGGCGACGGCTTCCTTGCCCATGGGTCGGGTCGGAGGCGGCGGAGTGCCCAGGAGCATCGCCGGCTCGGGCTCCTCGGGGCCGGCCGCGTCCGGGACGAGCGCGGGGCTCGATTCGGGCGATGTCGACGGGCTCGGCCCGCTGCATCCGAGGAGCAGGAGGGCGAGCAGCGGGGCGAAGCGGTCGTTCACGGGGCTCCCAAGCGGAGACGGCCCCGACAGGTTGCCGGAGCCGTCTCGTGAATGGTGGAGGATAGGGGGATCGAACCCCTGACCTCAGCGATGCGAACGCTGCGCTCTCCCAGCTGAGCTAATCCCCCATTCTTGATGCTTCGGGGGCCCTCGGACGGGCCGGCGATTCATAGGATCCACGTCCCGGGCTGTCAACGGGTCGGCGTGACCGTGACCGTGATCGTGGTCTTGCCGACCTTGATCACGTCGCCCGACGCGATCGGCGCGCTGCTCACGGGCGCCCCGTTGAGCAGTGTGCCGGTCCCGTTGCCGAAGTCGACCAGGACCAGCGCCCCCCCGTGCAGCTGCACCGAGCAGTGGATGTCCGCGAGGGCCGCGTCGCGCACCGTGAGGACGGCGTCGGGGCTCTTGCCGATGGTGACCGCCTCCTTGCGCAGCGCGGTCGTCTGGGCCTCGGCGCCGTCGATGCTCACTGCGAAGCCCACCACCGGGACGCCCGGCTTGCCCGGGATCGGCGGCTTCCTCAGGTTCCCGTCAGCCTTCTTCGTTTCGGCCTTCTTCGTTTCGGCCTTCTTCGTTTCGGCCTTCTTCGTTTCGG
>CAZUHI010000004.1:0-26049 GCA_964620495.1 uncultured Rickettsiales bacterium
CTAGGCGCCCGCGGCCTCGGGCCGCGAGACGGCAGCCATCTCGCCGGTTGTCCCCTTGCGGGCCTTGTCGCGACGCTTGTTCGTCGAGCGACGGACCGCGCGGCCGATCTTGTCCGCGGCCACGTCGATCGCAGCCTTCATCTCCGCGTTGCTCACCGTCACGACGTGGGGTTTTCGTCCCGGCACGTAGAGGTGGACGGAGACCCGGTGGTCCGGGGCGCCGTGCCCCTCGCTGGAAAACTCGACGTCGACCCGATGGCCTCCGGAGCCCAGGATCTTCTGGACGGCTTTGCCGATCTTGTTCTCGGCGTAGTCGCGGGTCTCGTCGTCCACGTGGACGTCGTGGGCGCGGATCTGGAATTGCATGCATCCTCCGAGCGCGTTCAAGCCGGAGCCCGCCGGAGGCTCCGGCGATACCCGGATTTCCCACCATAGCGGAGACCCACCCGTGAGATCGTCGAGAGGATCAGCTTCGCCGGGCGGCGCGCGACGAGACGCCGTGCTGGTCGGGATCGCAGGGGGCAGCGGATCCGGCAAAAGCACCCTCGCCGCGAGCATTCAGGCCGCCCTGGGGGCGGATCGCTGCGCGCTGCTCACGTTCGATCGCTACTACCGAGATCTCTCCGGTTGGTCCCATGCGCGCCGCGCCGCCGTCAACTTCGATCACCCGGACTCCTTGGACGACGCCCTGTTCGGCGCGCACCTCGACGCGCTGGCGGCGGGCCGGGCGGTGAACGTGCCCATCTACGACTTCGCGACGCACGCGCGGCGCGCCGAGGTGGAGCGCGTGGAGCCGCGGCCCGTCGTGGTCGCGGACGGGATCCTCCTCCTGGCGGTCCCGCACCTCGCCGAGCGTCTCGAAATCCGCCTCTTCGTGGACGCCCCGGACGAGGTCAGGCTCTCGCGGCGCATCGCCCGGGACGCCGTCGAGCGGGGCCGATCCGAGGCCTCGGTCCGAGCCCAGTGGGCGGCCACGGTCGCCCCCATGCACCGTGAGTACGTGCAGCCGAGCGCGTCTCGGGCCGAGCTGGTCGTGTCCGGCGAGGTGCCCTTCGGTCCGGCGGTCGAGGCCATCGGGGCGCGGGTGGAAGAGGCCCTTCAAACCGGTTTCGGGGACCCATGAACCAAGGCCGCTGAGGTCAAGCCCTGCGCCGATCCGACGATCAGGGGGACATGCACCGCTCCCCCTTCTCCGCCCTGGCCCTCTCTGTCCTCCTCTTCGGCTGCGGCTCGGTCGACTACGACGACGTCGTGTTGTTGCCCTGCCCGGCGGAGCTCTTCTCCATGCACGACGCGGGGTGGGCGTACGCGAGCGAAGAGATGCCCGCGCTCCAGGCCGGGCCCGCGATCGACGTCGTCGAGATCGCCATGGAGGACGAGGAAGCCCCCGCGCGAGCGAAGATCGGCGCGGAGTTCTTCGAGAAGTTCGTCGAGGACGTCATCGTCGCGGACGCGGCTGCGGTGGATCGTCGCCCCGCCGCCCCGGCGGTCGAGGACGGGTTCGCCGCCATGGGCGGTGGGGTCGTGACCCGTCGGCCGGCCGCCCCGTCGCTGCGCGCCGCCGAGGGCATGCCGACGCGGCTCGCGATGATCGACGCCCCCGCCCCCGCCGGGGTCCCCAGGGAGTCCCGAGGCGAGGTCGTCAAGCAGGCAGTCGCGCCGGTGCAGTCCCTCGACCAGGCCATGATCGCCGCGACGGTCAAGCAGCACATGCCCCGCATCCGCGCCTGCTACGAGCGCGTCATCAAGCAGGACCCCATGGCCCGGGGGAAGATCGTGATGAGCTGGACGATCCGCCCCGACGGCTCGGTGAGGTCCGTGCGGGTGCGCGACGACGAGGTGGGCAGCGAGCAGTTCCAGGGCTGCGCGTCCCGCTCCGTGGCGAAGTGGCGCTTCCCGAAGGGCGCCGGGGAGGTCGCGGTGACGTACCCCTTCCTCATGGCCCCTCGCAGCTACTGACGAGACCCTACTCGTAGATGAGCGGGACCTGGAAGATGGCCCCGTCGGGCTGGTCGTGGGCGGGGAAGGGCGTGTACTTCATGACGTCCGCCACGCAGTCGCCGAAGGCGTTGTCGAAGGTCGAATTCTCCACGACTTCGATGTCCATCACGCGGCCGTCGCACCCCACCGTGAACTCGAGCAGCACCGTCCCGGACAGCGGCTTGTCCTGGTCCGCGCAGCGCATCGTCTGCGCGTTGTGAGACCGCACCGAGCTCATGATTCGGGATGAATCCAGGCCCTGGGACGAGGCGACCGAGAACTCCTCGTCGTCGTCCGTGTCGAACGAGCTGCTCACGCAGCGCTTCGGGGAGGGCATCGACAGCTTCGACCAGCTTCGACCGTAGGCGCCGCGCACGCCCACGAAGCCGCGCGCCTCGCCCGAGAGACCCTTTTCCTCCCAGTCGACCAGCACCTCGATCGTCGCGTCGCCCTGATCCCGGGGGCAGATCGCGGTGAACTCGACCTCGTGCTCGCCCACGCCACGCGCGAGGGCCATGGCGTCGCGCGTGAGCGACTTGCCGTCCATGGTGATGTCCCACTCCACCGAGAGCTCCGCCGTGCGCCCCTCCGGCAGGTTGTCGACGACGAACTCGACCACCGCCTCGAAGTCCTGCCCGGGGCGGCAGTTGGGGTCGATCGGGTACACGTCGACGACCTCGAGGTAGGGCTCGTTCGAGGGCGGCGGCGGCGCGATCTCTTCCTGCTCCTCGACCGGCTCCTCGTCCTCTTCCTCCCACGGCGCGACCGCGTCCAGGTCGATCTCGTCCGCGTCGTCGTCGTCGTCGTCTCCCAGGTCCGCGTAGTCGCTGTCCGACCAGCGGCTGCCCGTCGCTTTCTGCTCTTCGTCGTCCTTCGCGGCGCCGCGGTAGGGGCGGCCCGAGCCCTTGGGCATGCGCGAGGCCACCGCGCCCGAGGACGCGCGAGACCCACCGGCCCCGAAGCTCGCCTCGAACACGGCCGCGGCGCGGCCTCCGCGCATGGCGAACAAGGCCTCCGGGCCCTCGAGCTCGGCCTTGGGGTCGTGGTGCCTCAGCCACTCGACGAGGTCGTCTTGGAAGATGCGCCCGCGCGCCGCCCGGCCAGCGTCCACGAGCGCCTCGCGTTCGTCCTCGGGGATCGGCACGAACCGGAAGGGGAGGGGCCGCGCGGCGGCGCGCATCAGGCCCCGGGAGCCGTGCCTGTCGGCCCAGCTCTCGACGCGTCGACGCGCCTTGCGGAAGGTGCGCTGCTTGCCCTCTCCGCGCTTGCCGCGCCCCGTCACCCAGCGGTCCACGTGGCCGCGGAAGACGTAGACGTCGTCCCGATCGCGCAGAAACGGGACCTCGCCGCGGTGCAGGCCCTCCAGGAACGCGCGACCCTCGCCGGACCACAGCGCCGCCTGGCGAGGGGTCATGAGCAGGGGCGTGTAGAGCGCGACGCCGCCGACCACGAGGGTGCGCAGGGGCGAGTCTTCGTCCCGCCCGTCGCGCACGGCCACGGGGGCCGAGAACACGACGTAGCGGGTGGGGTGGGCGACCTTCCGGCGGACCATCTTCCAGGCGTCCGGACCGCGGGACAGCGCGCGATACCAGCCCTCCTCGACCTCGAGGTCCTCGGCCTGCACGCGGAAGGTGCGGAAGTCGCGCACCAGCTCGTCCTTCTTCGGGAACGAGCGCATCGCCCCGGCGGGGAGGTCGTCCCGCTTCAGGAAGCGCTTCAGCTCGTCGCGCAGGTCGTCCGCGTCGTCGCCGCTGCCGCCTTGGCCTCGGAAGATGGTCAGGTCCCCGCGGCCCCGCCCGGGCAGCTCGCGGGGCTCGACGGTGGGGGCGCGCCCGCGGGTGAGGCTGCGCGGCCGGCCCGGGACGTACACCCCCGAGAACCCCGGCTCGTCGTCCGGCTTGACCATCACCCCGGACAGGAACAGCCCGGTGTTGGGCTTCTTGGCGTTGGTGAGGCCGGAGTCCGCCCGGCCCCGCTCCACGAGATCGGGGAGCGCGACGGCGACCACCCCGCGACCGCGATCGTCGGGCAGGTCGAACCGCACGAGCCCGCCCGCCACGTCCGGGCCGGCGCTGCCGACGACGGAGGGGAGCCCGTCGGCGAACGAGGCGAGGGCGTCGGGCCCCTGCTGCAGGGCCTTGGCGAGGCCCGGCGCGACGTGCCGGTCCCAGTCCGCGGTCGACTCGGCCACGAACACGTGCACGCCGGTGCGGGAGTAGAAGGTGCGGGCGTCCTCGATCTCGAGGCGGAGGACCTTCGACTCGGTCGTCTCGAGCGACTGCTTCTTCGCCCCCCCGCCGCGGACCGGCATCTCGCCCGTGCGCGACACGGACGTCGCCGACGCGGGCAGCAGCAGGGCGAGCGCGAAGAGCGGCCAGAGGCGTCGCGGGGGCGCTCGTCGTCGGATGTTCATGGGGGCTCCTCCGGGCGCGCGAGGCTACCAGCCTGCGGGTGATAGCTTCCCGCGATGTCGCCTGCGGCCGGTTCGAAGTCGATGGGGAGGACGGGTGTCGCCCTCGCGGTCGGCGTGCTGGCCGTCTCCTTCGCGGCGATCTGCTTCCGCAAGGCCGCCCCGACCCACCCGCTCACCATGGCCGGGGTGCGCCTCGCCATCGCGTCGCTGCTGCTCCTGCCGTTCGTGGTGCGCGGCCGCCGGGCCGGGCGGCTCTCGGGACCCGTCCTGCGCAGCGCGCTGCTCGCGGGCCTCTTCTACGCCCTCCACTTCGGCGCCTGGGTGTGGTCCCTCACCCTCACGACCGTCGCCGCCTCGGTCACGCTCGTCACGGCCACCCCGCTGCTCCTGGGCGTCGCCGCGCTCCTGACCGGCCGCGACCGCCCCGATCGTCGCCTGTGGATCGCCATGGGCCTGGCGCTCGTCGGCCTGCTGGTCGTGGGCCGGAACGACCTGGCCGTGTCCACCCAAGCCCTCGTCGGCGACGGCCTCGCGCTCATCGGGGCCGCGGCCATGGCGGGATACCTGCTCGTCGCGCGCCGCCTCGAAGACTTCGACGTGCCCGCGTACATGGGCGTCGCGTGCACGGTCGGGGCGGTCGTGCTGCTGAGCCTGGGCGGGGCCCTCGGCGTCGACCTGCTCCCCGCCTCCCCCGCGGCGTGGGGATGGATCGCCTTGTCCGCGCTCCTCCCCCAGCTGGTGGGTCATCAGCTGCTGACGTGGGCCCTGCGTCGCGCCACCCCCGCCGTGGTGGGGATGGCGACGGTGGGCGAGCCGGTGGTCTCCACGGCGCTCGGGGTGCTGATGCTCGGAGAGCTGGTGGACGGCGGCACCGCGCTCGGGTGCGGCATCACCCTGTCCGCCGTCCTGATCGCCGTGGTCGGGCGCCAAGGGTGAAGCCCGGGGCCCGGGCCGGGGTGGCGGGAGCCGGGGTCTGGCTCGTCGCGCACGCGATCCTGCTCGCCCCGCGCGGCTTCCCGGCGCATCAGCCGGGGGAGTGGGAGGTGCTGCTCACCGCCCGCGCCCTCGCGTCCGGCGACGTCCTGGCCGCGCCGGTGGGCACGATCCACGGCTTCGAGTTCGGCTCGTACCTGCTCGCCGCCCTGGCCGCGATCCCCATCGCCGCAGGGCTCGACGCGGTCCTCGTGAGCAAGGCGCTGGCCGCCGCCGTGGGCGCGAGCCTCGCGGGGCTGCTCACGGCGTGGGCGTGGGCCGTCGCCGAGGAGCGCGGGACGTCGGGGCCGCTCGCCGCGGGCGCCGCCGCGCTGCTGATCGCGGGGCTGCTGCCGGCCTGGCACGCGGCCACGGCGGGCCTGAACGGCTCGACGGTCGAGGGGCTGCTGCCGCAGGTCGCCGCCATGATGCTCGCGACCCGACCCCGTCCGGATCGTCGACGAGCCCTGGCGTGCGGGGCCCTGATCGGGCTCGCCTGGACCTTCGGACCCACGGCCTTGGGGGGCCTCGTCCTGGTCTCGCTGCTGCTCCACGGGCGGGGGGCGCGGGGGCGTGAGGCCGTCGGCTTCGGGGCGGGCATCGCGGCCGCGTGGCTGTTGCCCGCGTTGCTGCTCCCGGGGGGCTTCGGCTCCCTCGCCATCTTCGTCGACGGGCACCTCTCGGGTTGGCTCTCGCCGGTCGGGGGCGACGGGCCCGGGCCCTGGGCGTTCCCGCTGCGCGCGCCCGGCGCCGCGGCGGGGGGAGCCGTGGTGGGGACCTTCCCCCTCGGCGCGGCGTGGTCGGTGGCCGCCCCGGCGATCGCGATCGGAGCCGCCGCGTGGGCCGTCCGACGCCGGGACGTCGCCCGGGGGCTCTTCGTCTGCGCGGCCTTCTGGTGGGTCGCGCTGCCGGGCATCCCCTGGCAGTACCGCACCTACCCCCCGGCCTACCGCTACTGGTTGCCCGCGCTGCTGTCGACGGCCGCGGTGACGGGCGTGCTCATCGCCGGGGCGCGGTCCCGTCCCGCCGCGGTCGCGCTGGTCGCCCTCTGCGTCGCGGGCCTCGCCACCTCGACGCTCAAGGTGCCCCCGACCGACCTCGAGCACTCGCTCTTCACCACCGCCACGCACCGCCTCGGCGTCCCCGCGGACCGCCCTCCGGACGAGGTGTTCGAGGCCCTCGCCCCGCACGTCCCCGCCGACGCTCGGTTCGTCTTCGGGATGGGCCACGGCGTCCTTCGGGCCGTCGCGCTGCGTCGCTCGGCCGCGACCGTCGCCGATCTGCCGACACCACGGGTCGACCGCGACCTGTCGGCGGGCTTCCTGTTCGGGTGGGGGTGCGGGCTCACGCTCGGCGGGCCCCCGGACGCCGCCCTCCTCGGCGGGCTCGACGACCGGAGTCGAGAGGATCGAAACGCGACCCTGCGCGGCATCACCCGGTGCCTGGCCGCCCCGGAGCGCGCAGTCGACATCGACGCGTGGTTCCTCCCGCTCACGCTCTCGGGAGGCGGTCTGCGTGCGGTCGGCGCGGGCTGGAACGGAGCGCAGCGCCCGCTCGACGAGCTGCTGGCGCTCGCGCCGGTGGAGCACCACGAGGCCTTGCGCCGGGGGTTCCGAGCGCCCCGGGATCGCAGCCTCGAGCATCCCCTGGTGGGCGACCTGTGGAGATACGTCCGCTGATCCGAATCCAACTCAGAGAGAGGCGGGGTCGAGGACGGGGAAGCGGACGCCGCGTCGCACGGCGGGATCGGTCTTCGGGGCGCCGTTCAGGGTGGCGTCCTCGCCGGGGGGCCGCTCCGCGCCGGGGGGCCGGTAGTCCATGTCCAGGTCCTTGATCATCCGCCAGTCGTCGGACGTCGCGCGGCCGGTGGACGTGAGGTAGTGGCCCGCCATGCTCGCGCTCGCGCCCGCCACGTACATCAGCGGCTGCAGGTCCCGCAGGTTCACCTCGCGCCCGCCCGCGAGCATCACCTCCTTCGTGGGGTGCACGAAGCGGAACATGGAGACGGTCTTGAGGCACTCCAGCGGGGGCATCGGCGCGGACCCCTCGAGGGGCGTGCCCTCCATGGGGTTGAGGAAGTTGAGGGGCAGCACGTCCACGTCCAGCTCGCGGAGCTGCAGGGCCAGGTCGACCCGATCGCCGGGCTCCTCGCCCATGCCGAAGATGCCCCCGCTGCACGTGTGCACCCCCGCGTTCTTCAGGTGTCGCAGCGTGGCGATGCGGTCGTCGTAGGTGTGGGTGGAGCAGATGTCGCCGAAGCGACGGCGGCTGGTCTCGAGGTTGTGGTTGTAGGTGACGAGGCCGGCGTCCTTGAGCGCGACGGCCACGTCCGGGTCCTCGATGAGGCCCAGGGACGCGTCGGCGTTGACGCCCTCCACCGAGGCCACCGCGCGCACGCGCTCCAGCACCGCGTCGAGCTGCTTGCCCTTCTTGAGGCCCCGCCAGGCGGCGACGATCCCCAGCGCCTGGGAGCCCCGCGCCTTGGCCGCCTCGGCGTGGCGCACCACCTCCTCGGTCTCCAGCAGCGCGTACTCCTCGATCGGGCTCGTGAAGTGCGCGGACTGGGAGCAGAAGCCGCAGTCCTCGCTGCAGCGGCCGCTCTTGGCGTTCACGATCGAGCACAGGTGCACGTCCACCCCCTGGAACGCCTCCCGGACCCGGTTCGCGGCGGCGAACAGATCGAAGACGTCCGCGCCCTCGGCGGCGAGCATGCGCAGGGCCTCGTCGCGGGTGACGAGGGCGCCGCCGGCGAGGACCCGGTCGGTCACGTCGGCGATCCAGGCTCGGAAGCTCACGTCGTGGGGATCTCGCATGGCCGGGGGGGATAGCACGAAACGGACGCGGGAGACCCTATAGTTGGCGCGTGATCGACCGCCGCCTCCTCGTCCTGGCCCTGCTCGTGCTCCCCGTCCGCGACGCGTTCGCGCACGCCGGCGCGCCCCCCGCCACCCTCGACCTGCTGCCCCACACCGAATCCGAGACGGCGCTCTCCGTCGAGGCGACGTTCGGGCTCCTGCTCTCGGACGACACCGAGTCCTGGTACTGGCTCTGCCACGAGACGATCGCGCGCCCCGGCGCCTTCCTCACGCCCGAGTACGCCCGCAGCGGGGACGGCGTGCTGCTCGCCACGATCGAGGTCCTGCAGAGCGGTCAGGACCCCCTGGAGTCGATCTACCGGTCGGCGGACGGCTGCGACTGGGCGCCCCCCGTCGGCCTCCGCGAGCAGGTCGTCACGGACATCGCCTTCGATCCCACGGACGCGGATGTGGCCCTCGCGGTGACCGGAGCCCTCACGGTCGGGGCCCTCAACGGGATCCACCGCAGCGCGGACGCGGGGCTGACCTTCGCACCCACCTCCGCGGGCGCGCTGGACGAGCGGATCTTCACGTCGGTGATGGTCTCCCCCGCGGGCGCGGGCGACACGGGGACCACGGGCTGGGCGACGGCCTCCTGGTACGCGGCGCTGGGCGCGTGGGTCTACCGGTCCACGGACGGCGGCGCGACGTGGGAGGAGCACCCCCAGACCCTCATGGACGGGGACGAGCAGCAGGTGCAGATCACGATCGGCGCCGTCCACCCCGCGGATCCGCTCACGGCCTGGCTCATCGTCGACGGCCAGCTGGCCGACCGGGTCCTGCGGACGGACGACGGGGGCGCGAGCTTCGTCGAGGTGTTCCGGGCGGACGGAGACATCGAGGCCGTGGGCCGCGAGGCCGACGGGGCGATGTGGGTGGCGACGGTCCAGTCGGGGCTGCACTACGCGGCCGACGGGGCCACGTTCGCCGAGGTCGCGGACGCCCCCCTCGTGACGGGCTTCCACCACGACGGTCGGGGCATGCACCTGGCCATGGGCGCCACTCTCCAGGAGGACGTCGTGGGCCGCTCGGTGGGCGGCGCGGCGTTCGAGACGGTCATGGGGTGGGACGACCTGATCGAGCCCCTGCAGTGCCCCGAAGAGAGCGACGCGGCCGTCTTCTGCGACAGAAACTGGGAGACCGTGGAGATCGCGCTCGGCCGGTTCGACGGCGACGACGACGACTCGGGCGGGGACGACGACGACTCCGCCGGCGGGGGTGAAGAGGGGTGCTGCCCCGAGGGCGCCTCGCTGGTGTCCGCCGACGGGGGCGGCGCGGCCGTCGCCTTGGTCCTCCTGGCCGCCGCGGGCCTCCGCCGTCGACGGGACGCGACCGCTTGAGGGCCGCGCTCCTCGCCGTCGCGGTGCTGCTCTCGGGCTGCACGCAGTACACGCTGACGCGGGACCAGATCCTCGATCCGGTCGAGTGCCAGGGCTGTCACCCGGCGCACTACGAGCAGTGGTCGGGGTCGATGCACGCGTACGCCGCCGAGGACCCGGTCTTCCTCGCGATGAACCGGCTGGGACAGGAGGCGACGAACGGGGAACTCGGCGACTTCTGCGTGAGCTGCCACGCCCCCCTCGCGGTGCGGGAGGGCCTCACCGAGGACGGCCTCGACCTCGCCGGGATCGACGATGAGTACAAGGGGGTGACGTGCGCCTTCTGTCACCTGACGGACGAGGTGGTGGAGGACCACAACGCGGGCCTGACGCTCGCCGACGACCTCGTGATGCGGGGCGGCATCGACGACCCCCTCGAGAACCCGGCCCACGCCTCGGCCTACTCGCCGCTGCTCGATCGCAACGAGCTCGACAGCGCGGCCGCCTGCGGCAGCTGCCACGACATCGTCACCCCCGCCGGGGTCGAGCTCGAGCGTACGTTCCAGGAGTGGCGGGGCTCGCTGTTCAACCAGGACGGCCTCGCCCGGCTCACGTGCGGCAACTGCCACATGCGCGGCAGCAGCGACGTGGTCGCGATCTTCCCGGACGCGGTGTCCCGCACCTTCCACGACCACCGGATGGCGGGCGTCGACGTCGCCCTCACGCCGTTCCCCCAGGCCGAGGACCAGCGCGAGCAGGTGCAGATCGAGCTCGACCGCACGCCGAAGGTGAACATCTGCGTGGGGCCCGCCGCGGGGGGCGTCGAGGTGACCCTGCGGCTCGAGAACATCACGGCCGGCCACAGCTTCCCCAGCGGAGCCGCCCAGGACCGACGCCTGTGGCCCGAGGTGCAGGCGTGGGTGGGGGACGAGGTCGTGTTCGAGTCCGGGGTGGTGCCCGACGGCGTGGCCGCGGCCGAGCACCTCGCCGGCGACCCCGGCATGTGGCTCCTGCGGGACCGGCTCTTCGACGCGAAGGGCGAAGAGGTCCACATGTTCTGGGAGGCCGCGAGCGTCGAGTCGGAGCTGCTCACCGCGTCCGTGACGGCCGATCCGACGGACCCCGCCTACTTCCACTTCGAGGAGCGCACGTGGACGATCCTCGGGACCGTCCCGGACCGGGTGACCACGCGGCTGCGCATGCGCCCCATGGGGCTCGAGGTCATCGATCAGCTCATCGCGGCCGGCGAGCTGGAGCCGGAGGTGCGCGACGCCTTCCCGGTGTTCGACATCGCGCCCGGGACGCTCGAGTGGACCGGCCCCGTGGGGAACTGCGAGCCCGCGCTGTGAATCAGCCGTCGATGCAGAAGAGGAAGTGGATGGTGTCTTCGCCCAGGTCGGGGCAGTCGAGGGCCAGCTCCGTGTCCCAGAGGCCGGCCATGGTGACCGAGATCCCGGTGATCTCGTAGGTCCCGGGCGTCGCCGTCTCCACCGCCACCGGCTCGTTGCTGCCGTGGCCGTGGTCGACCATCCAGGGCACCGCGGTGATGGTGCAGCCGGCCTCCGCGTCGCCCGACGTGGGGTCGGACACCGAGATCGTCCAGTCGTTGTCGCCGATGTCGATCGGCCCGGGGCTCGACTCCTCGAGGACGACCGTCATGAGGCCGTTGTCCGTGGCCTTCTCCATGCCGGGCTCGTAGGCCTCGTCGCGGGTGTCCTCGTCGCACGGGATGTTGTTGCCGTGGTGGTCGTCGTCGTCCGACGGACAGCCGGTGAGGGCGAGGGTCAGGGAGGCGAGGAAGAGGAGGGCGTGCTTCATGGGTTCCTTCCAGTGTGTGTGCGACCGATCGGTCGCCGTCTGCGGCCGACGAGGACGACGAACACCGCGAGGGCGAGCGCCGACGGCATCGCCGCGCCCGATCCGGGGGCCACGCCGGCGTTGCAGTCCTCGCAGGTGTCGATCGGATCGGGGGTGGGCTCGGGGGTGGGCTCGGGGGTGGGTTCGCCGAGGACGAAGAAGCTCACGGAGTCCGGGGGCGACGAGGCGCCGCCCGAGTCGACGCCGCGGACCCGCGCGAAGACGTCGCCGTAGGGGAGCTCCAGGGCCTCCGCGGCGAGGTCCAGGGCGACGGTGCCGGTGCCCGTCGCCGCGACCTCTCGCCCGACGTACTCGGGATCGTCGAAGGTGGCGCTGGCCGCGAACTCGAACAGGTAGCCGATCGTGTCGCCCTCCACGTCGAAGCCCTCCGTGGCCTCGAGCAGGGGCGAGCGCTCCTCGAACTCCGAGCCGTCCTCGGGGCGCAGCCACGTGACGCCCTCGGGCGCCGTGTTCGCCCGGGAGTAGAGGAAGGCCTCCGGCTCGGAGGGGTCGCTCGCGAGCCCTTCGTCGTCGTGCGCCGTGACCGTCCACAGGTAGCGGACGTCCTCGGTGAGCTCCACGTCGAGCTCCCAGGTGATGAACGCGCCGATGCCCGCGGGCAGCCCCGTCACCGACGTGACGGGCGCGCCGTCGTCCTCACGCACCAGCTCCACGGAGTAGGTCACCGCGTCGCGGTCGGGGTCGAGGACCTCCGTCCATTCGACGTGCGGGAACGTATTGGAGACGATCTCGTCGTCCACCGGATACACCGCGCTCGGGGTCGGCGGGGGCTCCTCCACGTCGTTGACGAACACCCGCCACGCGGCCGACCAGGGACCCTCGGCGGCCGCGTCGGCGGCCTGCGCGCGCCACCAGACGTCCGTGTTCTCGGGGAGGTCGACGTCCACCGTCCAGGCGTTCTCGCCCTCGGTCTGGGCTGCGCTGGTGCCCGCGATCATCGAGGTCAGGGCCTCGTCGTCGTAGAGCGCGAACGTCAGGGTCAGGGGGTCGTCCTGGGGATCGGACGCGCCCGTCACCACGAGCTCGGGACGAGCCCCCGCCTCGGCGCCGTCCTCGGGGCTCACCAACGTCGGCGCGCCGGGGCCGTCGAAGGACGCCGGGTCGGTGCCCGCGAGGTACTCGTCGAGGTTCGAGACACCGTCGCCGTCGCCGTCGGCCAGGGCGTCGGAGGCGTCGCCCGGGTCCAGGTTGTTGGCGACCTCCCAAGCGTCGGGCAGCCCGTCCGCGTCCGCGTCGGTCCAGGCCACGGCGATGCTCCAGCTCACGGAGTCGGTGCCGCCGTCGCCGTCGTCCACCGAGAGCGACACGGGGTGGGGGCCGGCGACCGCGTCGGCGTAGGTGGGCGTCCACTCGATGGCCCCGGTGGTCGAGTCCACCGTCATGGCCGCGGGTCCGGTCCCGGTGAAGGTGAGCGTGTCCGGCCCCGGCTCGGTGACCGTCGGCGTCCAGGCCAGGAGCACGCCCTCGTCCGCGCCGGCCGGACCGGCCCCGGCGAACGACGGCGCGACGTTCGCCACCACGACGCTCAGGGTCTCGGTGTCCGTCCCCCCGTCCCCGTCGTCCACGGTGACGACGAGCGCGTAGGTGCCGTCGTCGGCGTACGTGTGGCTCACGCCCATGCCCGCGCCGTCGGCGGTGCCGTCGCCCCACTCCCAGGCGAAGGTCAGGCCGGCCGCGTCCGCGACGCTCGGATCCGTCGCCGCCGCGGACCAGGACAGGGAGGCGCCCTCGGACCCCGCCAGGGGCCCCACCACGGGCTGCAGCGTCGGGGGCAGGTTCGCGATCGTGACCGTCTCGGACTGGGTGGCCGCGCCGCCCTGGATGTCCGTCGCCGTGAGCAGGACGGTGTAGGTGCCGTCGTCGTCGTAGGCGTGGGTGGGCGACTGCCCCGCGACGGGCGCCGCGCCGTCCCCGAAGTCCCACGAGTAGGTGATCGGATCGTTGCCCGGATCGACCGCCGTGGCCGTGAACGACAGGACCTCCGCCTCGTCCCCGTCGGGCGCGGTGACCGACGTGATCAGGGGCAGCCCGTTGGCGATGGTGATGCCCAGGAGCGCCGAGTTGGACCCGCCGTCGCCGTCGTCGACCGTCAGCACCAGCGTGTAGCTGCCGTCCGAGGTGTAGGCGTGCGTCTGGGTGGGGCCGCCGGTGGCCGTGGCGCCGTCTCCGAAGGCCCAGGCGTAGGAGATGACGTCGGCCGAGCCGGGGTCGGTGACCGTCGCCGTCCAGGAGAGCAAGGCCCCCTCCGGGCCCGTCGTATTGCCGGACAGGGCGTCGATCGTGGGGGCGACGTTGGAGGCCACCGAGGTGCCCGAGATCGACGCCGTGCCCCCGTCGCCGTCGCTGACCGAGAGGCTCACCGCGTAGCTGCCCTCATCGGCGTAGGCGTGGGTCACGACCGCGCCCGTGAGGGTCGTCCCGTCGCCCAGGGTCCAGGTGGCGGTGATGGTGTCGGCCCCCGGGTCCACGATCGTCGAGGCGAACGTGAGCGGCGTGCCCTCGGGGCCGCTGGGGATGTTGGAGCTGGTGATGACGGGGGCCACGTTGGTGACCGTCACCGCGCTCGACTGGGTGACCGTGACGCCCGCCTGGTCCGAGACCGTGAGGGTGACGGTGTAGGCCCCCTCGTCCGCGTAGGTGTGGGTCGGAGACGCGCCGGTGGTGGTCGCCGTGCCGTCGCCCCAGCTCCAGGTGTAGGTGAGCGTGTCGGCCCCGGGATCGGACGCGGTCGCCGAGGCGGAGATGGACGCGCCCTCGGTGCTGGTCGAGGGCACCGAGTAGGAGGTGATCGTCGGGGCCACGTCCGCGATCACGACGGTCTGGGACTGCGTGGTGGTGCCCCCGTCGTCGTCGCTCACGGTGAGCGTGACCAGGTAGCTGCCGTCCTGGGTGTAGGTGTGGCCGTGGCTCGCGCCCGGGTGGCTGCCGCTCCCGTCGCCGAAGTTCCACGACGACGTGAGCACGTCGTTCACGCCGGGGTCCGACGACGACGACGTGAAGGTGAGGAATTCGCCTTCGTCGCCCGACGGGAAGGTCGCTGCGCCGATGGTCGGGGCGACGTTGGCCACCGTGACGTTGAGCAGCTCGCTGTCGACCCCCCCGTCGTCGTCGGTGACGGTCATCTCCAGGGCGAACGTGCCCTCGTCCACGTACGTGTGGTTCGCCGTGAGGCCGCCGGTCTGGGTGGCGCCGTCGTCGAAGTCCCACAGGATCGTGTGGGTGTCGGCGGCGCCCGGGTCCGTGAAGGACATCGTCCAGCTGAGCGGATCGCCCTCGTTCGCAGACGACGGGGCCGTGGGAGGCGTGATCGTGGGCGCCACGTTGGCCACGGTTACGGTGTCGTCGTCCGTCATCGTCTCGACGCCGATGACGCCGCAGTCCGCGCTGCCCTGGAGCCCGATCGTGATGCTCGCGGGGCCGTCGATGCTCGCCGCGCTGAACAGGGGCGCGGCCGACGTGGAGTCGTCGTACTGGCCGTCGCCGTCGAGGTCCCACTCGAAGGTCTGCGAGGAGCCCTCCAGGGACGCGCCGAGCAGCATCCCCGCGCCCTCGTTGACCGTGTACGGACCCGCGATGATCGGCTGCGGGCACACGCTCAGGAGGAGATCGTCGACGCCGATGGAGCCGCTCACGGTGTACAGCGCGATCCAGCTCAGGTTCGCCCAGTCGGCCGTGGCCGGGAACGTGAACGCCGAGCCCACCGAGCCGGTGACGGTGATGCTCGCGCCCGTGGACGAGTGCACCTCCTGCACCCCGCTCTTGGCCGCGATGTTGAAGCTCAGCGCGGCGAAGTGGGAGTAGTTCTGGACGGTGAAGACCTGCCAGTTGGCCGTGGCCGCGCTCGTCTCGAGGTAGTCGCCGCCCTGGACCCAGTTGCCGATCGCGAAGGCCGCCGGGGACGTCGTCTGGCCGCCGTCGGTCGTGTGCTCGCCGGTGAGGATGATGTCGCTCTCGGTCCACGTGGTGCCGGCGGTCGCGTTCCACCAGCTCATGGACAGGTGAGCCGACGCCGTGGCGGGGATCAGGAAGGCGATCAGGGCGGGCAGCAGCCGGAGCACGGGCCCAGTCTGCCGCGACTCACACGAGGTCGCGCGGGTCTCTTGCCTGCCGCTCGGCCAATTCCACCAGCTCTTGGAGGTGCGGGAGGCCCGACGACCACGCCACGGCCTGCTCGTACCAGCGCTGGGCCTCGGTGGAGTCGCCCAGGCGGCGGTGGAGGTCGCCGATCAAGTAGCCGACGACGCACAGGTCCTCTCGACGTTGGAACCAGCGGCGCTCCTGGACGGCCTTGCGGTAGCAGGCCACCGCGCGCCCTCGGCAGCGGCGCTCGTCGTCCTCGGCGTTCGCGTCCGAGTGCAGCCACGCCGCGCGGAGGAAGGCGTCGCCCTCCTTGAGGGGCCCGTGGCCGCGCCAGCGCTCGAGCTGGGCCAGGTGTTCGTACCGCGTCGCCGCGCTCTCGCGCCCCGCTTCGGCCCGGGGGGTGAGGTGCTCCGCGACCTGCCTGCCCACCGTCGACGGCCCCTGCGTCGTGCGATCCGCGAGCATCGGGTCGTGCGCGTCCGCCCACTCGTCCTCGGAGAAGAAGGCCCCCACGTCGCCCGCGGGCACCACGTCCGTCGGCTTCGGGGCGTGCTCCTCGAAGTCGGACACGCTGCCCACGTACCCGCAACCGGAGCAGGCGCACAGCAGGATCGGCAGGGGGTCGGGCCCCTCGGAGAAGCGGCGCAGATCCGACGTCTTCGGGCCGCGGGACGGCTTGGGGAGCACGATGCGTCCCTCCGAGACGGCGCCGCACAGGGGGCAGGTGATGTCGCGGACGGTGGTCATGGGTCGTCGTGCTCTCGGACTTCGTGGAGGAAGGACCGCACGAGCGCGCCGAGGCGGGCTCCGTGGCTGGCGGCGAGTCCATGACCCGCGTCGGCGAAGTGTTCGTGCCGGACGTCGTCGAGGGCGTCGAGGAGCGGTCGCCAGGCGATCTCGGGGAGGGTGACGTCGTGCTCGGCGGTGACGAGGAGCGTCGGGTGCTTGATCGACCCGAGCCCCGGCCGCAGGTCCGCCCGCCGGAGGGCGCGCGCCGACCCCGAGATGCCCCGGCGGGTGTTGTGCTGGAGCAGCCACGGCAGCACGTAGCGCATCTCCGGGGGCATGCCCGGTCCGGACAGCAGCCGGCGGCTTATCGGCAGCATCGTCGACGGGGGCACGACGCGGAACAGCCCCTCGAGCAGCCCGAGGCCCGCCCGCATCGTGCCGCGGGCCTGCCGGGGGGCGGTGCACATGAGGATCAGGCGGTGGACGCGGTCCGGGTGGCGCTGGGCGAGGGACTGGGCCACGAACCCGCCCATGGAGTAGCCGAGGACGTGGGCGCGGGGGACGTCGAGGGCGTCGAGCAGCGCCGCCACGTCGTCGGCGAAGTCCTCTATCTCCCAGCGGCCGCTCGGGGCCTCGGTGAGGCCGTGTCCCCGCAGGTCCGGCACCACCACCTCGAAGTGCTCGCTGAGCTCCCGGCGCATGCCGCCCTCGTACATGCCGCCGTGCACCGCGAGCCCGTGCAGCAGCACGATCGTGGGCTTCTCGGCGGCGGGGACGTGGCGCACCCAGGTCTTCAGGCGGCGGGTCTCCACGGCGTACCCCGGCCACTCGGGCGGGGCGTCGGGGATGGAGTCCTGGGGGCCGGCCATGGCGCGGGAGCCTACATCGCCTCGCCGCCGCCCCGCGCGCGTGCTACTACGCCCGCCGTCGCGCAGGGACGCGACCGGAGGCCGCGCGCACGTGAACTCGAGGGTGCTCATCCTGCTCGCGTTGATCTTCTCGGGATCCGCGCAGGCCCTCATCTCGCCGCCCCTGAACTGGTGGTGGATCCACTGGTTCCTCTTCGTCCCGGGCTTCTGGGCGCTCACGCAGCTGGAGGGTCGGAAGGCCGTGCTCGGGGGCTGGCTCCTGGGCTTCTCCGCGAACGTCACGATCTTCACGTGGGTCATCCACACGGTGGAGAACTTCTCGAACCTGCCGCGCCCGATCGCCGTGGGGGTCCTGATCCTGTTCGGGCTCGCGTACGGCTTCTACATGGCCGTGTTCGCCTGGGGGTTCAAGCGCATCCGCCGGTCGGCCGGGGCCTGGTGGCCGTTCGCCGTGGCCGCCTGGTTCGTCGCCTGCGAGTTCGTGAACCCGCAGCTGTTCCCGTACTACATGGGCTCGATCTGGTACCAGCTGCCCCGCTTCTTCCTCGTGACGACGGTCGCGGGCGTGCCCTTCATCTCGTTCCAGGTCGTCCTGTGGAACCTGCTGCTCCTCGCGCTCCTGGAGCGGAAGCTCGCGGGCGAACCGCTGGTGGACGTCGCCTGGAAGCGCACGGCAGCCGTGACCGCGGGGCTGCTCGTCTTCTCGCTCGTCGTCTCCCACGCGCGCCTGGGGGCCATCGAAGCCGCCGAGGCCGAGGCCGAGACCGTGCGCATCGCCCTCGTCCAGACGAACCAGACGGTGCACAAGCGGCGCGAGATGATGCGCCGGTCCCGCACCGCGACCCTCGACGACTACCTGGTCCAGTCCCGCGCGGCGCTGAAGGACGACCCCGACATCGACGTGTTCGTGTGGCCCGAGGGGGCGCTGCGCGGCAGCCCCGCGAGCGGTCGGAACCGCGGGCTGCGCAAGTTCGTGGAGTCGACGGGGACCGAGGTGTGGACGGGCGGCACCCAGGCGAAGCGCACGGAGGACGGGTACACGGCGCACAACCGGGGCTGGCGCGTGCACGGGAAGGGCGAGTTCCCGAAGCCGGGGTACGCGAAGACGATCCTGCTCCCGTTCGGGGAGTTCATGCCCTTCAAGGACGTCCTCCCGTTCCTGAAGAAGATCAAGGGCGTCGGGAACTACACCCCGGGCGAGGGCATCGAGCCGATCGCCACCCCGCACGCCGATTTCTGCTTCCTGATCTGCTACGAAGCGATCCGCCACGAGTACGTCCGCCAAGGCATACGGAAGGGGGCCGATCTGCTCGTGAACATCACCTACGACGCGTGGTTCGGCGACACCGCCTGCCCGTCCCAGCACCTGATGCTGTCCGCGATCCAGGCCGCGGAGTACGGCGTGCCGCTCGTGCGCGCGGCCACCACCGGCATCTCCGCGACCGTCGACACCCGGGGCATGATCCTCGAGCAGACCGACGTGTTCGAGCGCGAGGTCCTCGTGACCGACGTCAAGAAGGTGCGCCTGCCCACGCTCTACGGGCGCTTCGGCGACTGGTTCGCGTGGCTCTGCATCCTCGGGGGCTTGGTCACCGTCGGCGTGGACGTCCGGCGTCACGGGCTCCGGAAGGCGGCCGCGTGAGCCGCGCGCGCCTCGACGGCTGGATGCCCGTCCGCGTGAGCGGGCGGCTCGGGTTCTGCACGGAGTTCGCGTTCGACTCGCTGCTGGTCGACTTCGACGCCGCCACCAAGCTGCCCTTCGGCCCCGTGGAGCTGGAGCTGCTCTGCTCGCCGCGGGTGCAGGTGACCGTCGCCGCGCGGGTCGTGCAGGCGGCGGACGGCGCCCCGGACGGCTACTGGCGGATCGAGGCGCGCGTCGCCGACGACGCGTGGACCGACGAGGACCGGACCGCCGTCCAAGGCCACCTCTCGTCGCTGCGGAAGGCGTCCCACCTGGGCATCACCGCGGGGGAGGACGTCGAGTCGACGGTCCGCGCCGGGTTCGACCGCGTGGTCCTGCCGCACCGGGCCCTCCCCGGGCTGGACATGGACGCCATCGACCTGGGCACGACGTTCCTGGGCAAGCGCCTCGGGGCGCCGCTGATGATCGCGGGCATGACCGGCGGCTCGGAGCGGGCGGGCACCATCAACCGTCGCCTCGCGGTCGTGTGCCGGGACCTCGGCCTCGGCATGGGCCTCGGCTCCCAGCGCGCCATGCTCGAGCTGCCGCACCTCGCGGACTCCTTCCGCGTCCGCTCCCAGGCCCCCGACATCCTCCTGCTCGGGAACATCGGCGCCGTGCAGCTGAACCTCGGCGTGACCGTCGACGACTGCCGCCGCCTCGTGGACGCGGTGGGCGCCGACGCGCTGGCCATCCACCTCAACCCCCTCCAGGAGGCGGTGCAGCCCGAGGGCGACCGGGACTGGCGCGGCCTGCTCGGCAAGATCGCCGCGGTGGTCGCCGGGCTCGACGTCCCCGTGCTGGTCAAGGAGACGGGCGCCGGGATCGACCCCGCGACGGCCGTCGACCTTGCGGACGCGGGCGTGGCCGCCATCGACATCGGCGGCACGGGCGGGACCTCCTGGGGTTGGGTCGAGGGCTTCCGCGCCGCCGACCCTCACCGCAAGGCGATCGCGGGCACGTTCCGCGATTGGGGGACGCCCACCGCGGACGCGATCCGGGCCGTCCGCGACGCGGTGGGGGGCCGGGTCCAGGTGCAGGCCACCGGCGGGTTGAGGACGGGGCTGGACGTCGCCAAGGCGCTCGCCCTCGGCGCCGACGTGGGCGGGATGGCGCTGCCCTTCTTCCGGGCCGCCGACGTGTCCGTGGAGGAGGCGCTGGCCGTGGGTCGGCGGGTCCTCGAGGAGCTCCGCATCGCCGCGCTGTGTACGGGATCGGCCGACGCGGCGGCCCTCCGCGCCCTGGACGTGGTGCCGTCGTGAGCCCCACGAGCCGCATCAGCGGGTTCTACCGGGTGCCCCGCGAGGGTCGCCTGCAGGTGATCCGCGAGTTCCTGGACGGGGCCGACGGCGGGGCACCGGTGGACCTCGCGGCGGTCTTCGAGGCGCCCGACCTCGAGCTCTTGGACTCCTTCGTGGAGAACGCCGCGGGGATGTTCGCCCTCCCCCTGGGCGTGGCCGTGAACTTCGTGGTCGACGACGTCGATCGGCTGATCCCCATGGCGGTGGAGGAGTCGTCCGTGGTGGCGGCGGCGTCGAACGTGGCCCGGCTGGTGCGCCGCACGGGCGGGTTCCGCACCGAGTCGCTGGGGCGCGACATGATCGGCCAGATCCAGTTGCGCGACGTGCCCGACGGGCCCGCCGCGGTGGCGGCGCTGACCGCGCGCGAGGCCGAGATACGAGCCGCTGCGGACAGCTTGGACCCGACGCTCGTGGAGCGGGGGGGCGGGTGCCGAGGCGTCGAGTGTCGGCTGTTCACGCCCGAGGAGACGGGCGAGGGGACGGTGCTCGTCGTCCACCTCCTCGTGGACACCGTGGACGCCATGGGGGCCAACACCATCAACACGATGTGCGAGACCCTCGCGCCGCGCCTCGCGGAGTGGACGGGGGCCGTCGTGGGGCTGCGGATCCTCAGCAACCTCGCCGACCGCAGCCGCGTGCGCGCGACGTGCCGCGTGCGCCTCGAGGACCTGGCGACGGGGCGCTGGAGCGGCGCCGAGGTGGCCGACCGGATCGCGTCGGCGGCGCGCTTCGCCCACTACGACCGATACCGCGCGGCGACCCACAACAAGGGGATCATGAACGGCATCGACGCGGTGCTGATCGCCACCGGGAACGACTGGCGCGCGGCCGAGGCGGGGATCCACGCCTGGGCGGCCCGGGACGGTCGCTACCGCTCGGTCTCTACGTGGACGGTGGACGCCGACGCCCTCGTCGGCGCCCTGGAGGTCCCCATGCAGGTCGGCACCGTGGGGGGCGTGACGCGCATCCACCCGGCCGCGCGCGTGGCCCTGCGCATGCTGCGGGCGGGGACGGCCGACGAGCTCGCGCGGGTGACGGCCGCGGTGGGGTTGGCCCAGAACCTGGGCGCGCTGCGTGCGCTCGCCACCGAGGGCATCCAGCGCGGGCACATGCTCCTGCACGCGGCCAACCAGGCCCTCGCGAAGCGCGCCGGGCGGGGTCCCGACGATGGTTGACGTCGCCGTCGCCTCGGCCCCGGCCAAGGCGATGCTGTTCGGCGAGTACGCGGTGTTGGAGGGCGCCCCGGCGCTCGCCTTGGCGCTGGATCGTCGCATCGTCGCCACCGCCCGTCGGAGCGGCACCTCCCGGGTGGCGTCGGACCTGCTGGGCGGAGCGATCGACGTCGACCTCGACGGGGCCTGCCCTCACCCCGTCCTCCGCTTCGTGTGGCCGCTGCTGCAGGCCGCGGGGCCCGGGATCGAGCTCGACTTCGCGGCCGGGTTCCCGCCGGTGTGGGGGCTGGGATCGTCGTCGGCGTCCACCCTCGCGGCCGCGGCGGCGCTGCGGGCGGTCTCGGATCGCCCCGTCGATCACCCGACGCTCCTGGCCGAGGTCCTGGACCGTCAGCGCGACGTCCAAGGCGCGGCCTCGGGGTACGACGCGGCGACCCAGCTCGTGGGGGGCTGCGCCGTGTTCCGGCCCGGGGATCCGCCCACGTTCGCGCAGGTGGCCACGCCCGTCGACCGCGGACGCTGGCGGGTGGCGTGGACCGGCCGCAAGGTCTCCACCGGGTCGATGATCCGCAGCGTGCGCGAGCGGCACCCTGTGGGCGACCCGATCTACGCGCGCATCGGCCGCCTCGCCGAGGACGCGCTCCTACTCCTGACGGCGGGCGACGTCGACGGGCTGGGGGCCGCCCTCCAGGAGGGGCAGGCGCTCCTCGAGGAGCTCGGCGCCTCGCCCGCCTGGGCCGGAGAGGCCGCGCGACGTCTCTCGGCGTCCTCCGGAGTGCTCGGGGCCCGGCTCTCCGGGGCCGGGGGAGGGGACTGCGTCGTGATGCTCGTGGACGACCCGGAGGCCGCCGCCGCGGCCGTCGCGGACGTCGGCCTCACCCTGCTCGAACCGACCGTCGACCCCGTCGGCCTGGTCGTGGAAGGACCCCGCTGATGGAGATGCGCGCCACCGCCGTCGCCTGCTCGAACATCGCCCTCACGAAGTACTGGGGGAAGGCCGACTTCAGGGACAACGTCCCCCTGAACGACTCGGTCTCGATGTGCCTGTCGGAGGCGATCACCACCACCACGGTCGTGTGGGACGACACCCTGTCCCAAGACGAGATCCACCTCGACGGCGAGCGCATCCTCGATCAGCGCGGGGTGCGGATCTCGCGCTACCTGGATCGCATCCGCGCGGACTACTACCGGATGCCCGCCCGGGTCGTGTCCATGAACTCGTTCCCCGCGGGCACCGGCATCGCGTCGTCCGCGTCGGGCTTCGCCGCCCTGGCCACGGCGGCGTTCGCGGCCATGGACGAGGAGATGCCGGACGACGAGGCCCTCTCGCGCTGGGCCCGTCGCGGCAGCGGATCGGCCTGCCGCTCCATCCACGGCGGGTTCGTCGAGTGGGTGGCCGGCACCGGGGACGAGGACTCCGTCGCCCGTCCGCTGGCGGGCCCGGACCACTGGGACCTGCGGGACCTCGTGGTGCTGGTGAGCCGCGCCCCGAAGGCCATCTCGTCGAGCGACGGCCATCGGATCGCGTCCACCCACCCCTTCATGCCCGCGCGGCAGGCGCAGCTCCCGGCCCGGGGCCTCGCCGTGAAGGGCGCGATCGCCAATCGCGACTTCTCGACCCTCGGCGCGCTCATCGAGCAGGAGGCGCTCGAGATGCACGCGCTGATGATCTCGGGCGTACCCGCCGCGCTCTACTTCCAGCCCGGCACGATCGCCCTGCTGCACGCGATCCGGGAGTGGCGGGAGGCGGACGGCGTGCCGGTCGCGTTCACCCTCGACGCGGGCCCCAACGTGCACGTCCTCTGCGAAGGCGAGCACGCCCCGGAGGTCCTGAGGCGCATCGAGGCGCTCGCGCCCGGCGTCACGGTGTTGGAGAATCGACCCGGGCCGCCGGTCCGCCGCACCGACCACCACCTGATCTGAGGGTCCCCTGAGCGCCGAATTCCCCGACCGCCCCGACACCCCGCCCGGCCGGCACCCCGCGATCGCGACGGCCTGCGGCAAGGTCATCCTCCTCGGGGAGCACGCCGTCGTGTACGGCGAACCGGCCGTCGCGCTCCCCCTCTCCGCCCTCCGCCTCTCCGTCGTCCTCAGCGCGGCCGACCCGCAGTGGGTCGCGCCCGACGGCAGCCCCGTGGAGGAGGAGGTCGACCTGGGCGCCCGCACCCTCGAGCGTCACGACCCCCAGCCGCTCACCGTGGACCTCGCCGAGGGCGCCCCCCCGGAGGTCCACGACGACGTCTCCCGCGCCCTCGGCGCCGCCGCCCACACCCTCGGTCTGTCGGTGCCGCTGCCCGTGCGGGTGGCGGTGCGGACCGGCGGACTGCGGTCGGGCATGGGCACGTCGGCGGCGCTGGGGACGGCGCTCGCCCGCGCGTTGCTGCTCTGGCACGGCGAAGAGCCCGACCCCGCGCGCGTGCTCGAGGCGGCGGCGGAGGTGGAGCGGTTCTTCCACGGCACGCCGTCGGGGATCGACCACACCGTCTCGGCGCTCGAGCGGCCCGTGTGGTTCGAGAAGGGGCGGACCCCCGAGCCGCTGCCGGACATGCCGCCCCTGCGGTTGGTGCTGTGGCCGCGCGTGGCCGAGCGCAGCACCCGGGACCTCGTGGAGGGGGTGCGCGAACGCATCGTCGACGATCCGGCCCTCGTGCGGGTGGTCGCCGACTTGGGGCGCTGGACGCGCGAGGGGCGCGAGGGCTGGGCAGCTGGTCGACTCGAGGTCCTGGCCGCCGCGATGGAGGCCCAGCAGGCCGGGCTCGAGCGCTTGGGCGTGGTCGTGGACCGGGACCGTGAGGGCATCGCCGCGGCGCTGGAGGCGGGGGCCGCGGCGGCGAAGATCACCGGCGCGGGCGGCGGCGGGACCCTGATCGCGCTGGTGGACGCGGACACCGCCGAGGCCGTGAAGGCCGCCTGGGGGCCGCACGCGGTCGACCTCGAGGTCTGAGGCGGCGCGGTAGGGTCGCGGCATGCGCCCGGCACCTCAGGTCGTCGTCGTGGGCTGCCCCTCCCTCGACCGGGTGGTGGTGGGCGGGACGATCCGCGACGTCGTGGGCGGCGCGGGGTTCCTGACGGCGCTGGGGGCCAGGGTCGCGGGCGCGACGGTCGGGCTCGTGGCCCGGGTGCCGCCGGAGCTGCCCGCCTCGGTGGCCTCCGTGTTCGGGCCGGGGGGCCTCGATCGCGCGGGCCTGACGGTCACCCCGGGGACCCTGCCGTCCTTCCACATCGTCTACGACGCCCGCCACGACGCGACCTACGTCCAAGCGGCGGCGGGCATGGAGGACGCCCTCACGGCCGCCGACGTCCCCGCCGCGTGGCTGTCCGCGACGGTCGTCCACGTCGCCTCCCTCGGGGGCAGCACCGAGGCCCAGCTGCGGTTCGTCGCCGGAGTGCGGGCGCGGGGCTTCCGAGGCCTCCTGAGCGCCGGCACGTGGTCGGGCGCGGTCCGGAGCGAGCCCGCGCGGGTCGGCGAGCTGCTCCTCGCCACCGACTTCTTCTTTCTCAACCGGGCCGAGGCCGGGGAGCTCCTGCCGGACGGGCTCCCCAAGCACCACCGCGGCGTCGTCTGCGTGACCGAAGGAGCCGACGGCGTCGCCATCCACGGCGGCGACGTCACCCGATTCCGACCCCCGCCGGTGCCCGACGTGGTGGACCCCACCGGCGCGGGCGACTCATTCTGCGGGGGGTTCCTCGGGGCCACCGCCCGGGGGATGGACGGGGCCGCCGCGGGGCTGGCGATCGCGGGGCACAGCCTGGGCGGCTGGGGCGGGGAGGCGACGGCCGCCCTGGTGGCGGACGGGGTGCAGCCGCGCGTGCGGGTCGACCCGGGGCGCGTGAGGACGCTCGGGGCGGCGATGACGGAGGTCGCGGCGGGCTCCGCGTTCGACTTCGCGGGCTTCCCCTTCCCGGAGGTGGGCGATCCCGCGGCGGTGGCCATCCTGGCCTGCGCGACGATGCACCAGTACGGCTTCTGGACGACCGAGGGCGGCGCCTGGGCGGGCCCCATGGACGCCGTGGCCGACGGGCGCACGTGGCGCGGATCGGAGTTCGTCTGGCAGGCGTTCACGAGGGCGGCGGCGGCCGATCCGACCGTCCTGGACCCCCGCCGCATGGCCGAAGACCCCGCCCTGCTCGACGCGATCTGCGCGGCCGACGACGGCGCGAACCCGCTCCCCGACGCCGCCTCCCACCGCGCGCTCCACCAGGCCCTCGGCGCCGCGCTCGTCGAGCGATTCCCGGGGGGCTGGGACGGCGTCCTGGAGGCCGCCCACGGATCGGAGGACCCGTCGTCGGCGCTGCTCGAGCTCCTCGCCACGCTGCCGGGCTACGCCGAGGACCCGCTGGCGAAGAAGGCGCGGCTGCTCGCGCTGATCCTGGGCGCGCGCCCCGAGCGGTTCCTGGGCGACTCGCCGTCCCTGCCTGGGGCGATCGTCGACTACCACCTCATGCGCGGCTGCCTGCGCGCGGGGCTGGTGGAGATCACGGACCCGGAGCTGACCGCGCGCGTCGAGGCCCGCCGCTGGGTGGACGTGGTGGAGGAGGAGGCGATCCGAAGCGCGTGCAGCGAGGCCCTGGACGCGCTGGAGGTCTCCTCGGGCCGCACGGTGGGCGAGATCGACGGCTTCTTCTTCCGAAACGGCCGCACGCGCTGCCTGCAGACGTCGCCCCCCACCTGCCCGACGTGCCCGCTCCAAGGCGCCTGCGCCGAGCGCACGGACCTCTTCCAGCCGGTCTTCCGCACGACGTTCTACTGACCCGTCACGCCTCCGCGACCCCGGCCGTCCACCCCTCGCGTCGGAACCA
>CAZUHI010000004.1:26149-43391 GCA_964620495.1 uncultured Rickettsiales bacterium
GCCCCCAGGAAGTCCATGCCGTGCCGGTACGCGTCCGACCCCCGCTCGAAGTCGAGGAGATCGAAGTACAGGCCCCGCAGCGGGTAGGCCACGGCGGCGAGCAGGATCGCCAGCACCGAGGCGACCCACATGCCCTGGGACAGGGTCGACGCGATGCGATCTCGGCGGCCCCCGCCCTCGTGCTGGGCGACGAGCGCGTGGGCCCCGGTGGAGGCGAGGCCGCACCACAGGAAGATCATCCACCAGCCGAAGGCCGACCCGCCGATGGCCGCCAGCTCCGAGTCGCCGAGCTTGCCGACCCAGTAGGAGTCCGTGAGGAAGACCAGGGACTTGAGCAGGCCGAGCGCGATCATCGGCCACGAGACGCGCCAGACCGCCGTGGCGGGCGGGAGCTTCAGGAGCGGGGCGTCGCTCATGCCCCGGGGCGCTCAGGAATCGTAGAAGCCTTCGAACGTCGCCTGGAACTCGCGCGCGATGACCCGCCGCTTCATCTTCATGGTGGGGGTCAGGTAGCCGCCGTCGACGTCGAAGATGCAGGGCAGCAGCTCCCACTTCTTGAGCGTCTCGTAGCGCGCCAGCTTCGCGTTCACCTCGACCACGTGGCCCGTGACCGCCTCGACCACCGCCGGGTGCTCGCAGATGCGCGCGAAGGCGTCGTCGCCGGTGGGTTGGTCGAGGCCCTTGTCCTGGAACCAGCCCCCGAGCTCCTCGGGGTCGAGGGTGAGGACGCAGGTCAGGTACGGCTTGCGGTCCCCGTAGACCATCGCCTGTCCCACGAGGATGTGCTCCTTGAGCAGGTTCTCGATGTTCGACGGCGCGACGTTCTTGCCCCCCGCGGTGATGATCAGGTCCTTCTTCCGGTCCGTGATCTTGAGGTAGCCGTCGTCCTCGAGGACCCCGATGTCCCCCGAATGGAACCAACCGTCGTCGTTGAAGGCGTCGCGGGTGGCGCCTTCGTCGCGGTAGTAGCCGGAGAAGACGCCGGGCCCCCGGATCAGGATCTCGCCGTCGTCGGCGATGCGGACCTCCGTGTCGGGGATCGGCTTGCCCACGGTGCCGAACCGGTAGTCGCCGGGCAGGTTCGTCGTGGCCGGGGCCGACGTCTCCGTGAGGCCGTAGCCCTCCACCACGAGGATGCCCGCGGCGTGGAACCACTCGGAGATGTGCCGGGCGAGGGGGGCGCCGCCGCTCACGATCAGCTTCACGCGGCCGCCCAGCTTCGTGCGGATCTTGCTGAACACCAGCGTGTCCGCGACCTTGCGGCGCGCGGCGAGGGACCACCCCGGGCGTCGCCCCTCGCGCTCGAGCGTCGAGACCTGTCGCCCCACGTCGAACGCCCAGTCGAACACGGCGCGCTGCCGGGGCCGCAGCGCCTCCGCCCGGGCCATCGCCTTCGCGTAGATCTTCTCGAGCACCCGCGGGACCGCGATCAGCAGCGTCGGACGCACGGTCTCGAGGGCGTCGGGGAGCGTGTAGACGTCCTTCCAGTAGTAGCCCTTCACCCCCGTCAGCATCCCCAGGTAGGAGCCGTACCGCATGAGGATGTGGGCCAGCGGCAGGTACACGATCGAGCGGTCCTCGGGCCCCACGTCGAGCAGGGAGTGGACGGTCGTGGACACGTAGAAGAGGTTGCGGTGGGAGATGACCGCGCCCTTCGGCGGGCCCGTGGTGCCGGACGTGTAGACGAGCGTCGCCGTGTCCTCGGGCTCCACCTCGAGCGCCCAGGCGAGGGCGCGCGCGTCCCCTTCGGCCTCCAGGACCTCGACGCCGCCCGCCACGAAGTCGGCGGCCCGCACGACGGTCTGAGGCACCTCGTCCGCGGTCGCGGGGTCCGCCTCGCCCTCCATGAGCACGATCGTCTCGAGATCGGGGCAGCCGGCGACGGCCGTGGAGAGGCGGGCCAGGCGCTCGGGCGTGTCGATGAAGAGCACCCGGCTCGCCGAGTGCTGGAGGATGTACGCGGCCTGCTCGGGGGTGGACATCGGGTAGATGCCGACGGTCACCAGCCCCGCGAGGAGGCTCGCGGCGTCGGCGGACAGCCACTCGTGCCGCACGTCCGCGAGGACGGCCACCCGGTCGCCCTTCTGCAGGCCCCGGGCGCGCAGGGCATAGGCCGAGCCCAGGACGACCCGGCGAGACTCGGCGTAGTACACCGGTCGATGCCCGTCCGCGTCCTCGGCGTAGTAGGCGATCTCCCGCTCGGACACCTGCTGACGCCACAGGAAGATCCCGTTGACGGTCTCCTTCTCGAACGGCCCGATCGGCCTGCTGGTGCCCGTTTGCATCGCGGGAGCGTAGCCAATAGCCTCGGCTCGTGCGGCGTCTCGGCGTGATCAGCAACCCGCGGTCCCGGATGAACCGGCGACGCCCCGGCGTGGTGGGCGCTCTGGCGCGGATCATCGCGCCGCTCGGGCACGCCGCCGTCGCCCGATCCACGCCCACCCCGGAGGCGATCGCGGACGTCGCCGCCGAGTTCGCCGAGCGCGACATCGACATCCTCGCCCTCAACGGAGGGGACGGGACGAACCACGTCACCCTCACCGAGTTCATCCGCGTGTGGGGCGATCGCCCCCTCCCCCGCCTGCTCCTGCTGCGCGGGGGCACGATGAACACCGTCGCCCGCGGCATGGGCGTCGTCCGCGGGCGGCCCACGACCCTGCTCCTGCGCACGGTCGAAGCCCTCCGTCACGGCGCGGACGTGCCCAGCGTCGAGTTCGACCTGCTGCGCGTGGCCACCGACCAGGGCCATCCCCAGTACGGCTTCATCTTCGGCAACGGGCTCATCTCCAACTTCCTGGACGTCTACTACTCCTACCGCGAGCCGAGCCCCTGGGTGGGCTTCAAGGTGCTGTGCCGCGCGACCGTGGCCGCGGCGACGGGGGGCGCGGCCGCCGAGCGCTTCTTCCGGCGCGTGACGGCCGACGTGTCCCTGGACGACAAGCCGTGGGCGCGCCGGGATTGGCTGTCCGTGACGGCCGCCACGGTGCCCGAGATCGGCCTCGGGTTCCGCCCCTGGCACCGGGCGAACGAGCGCCCCGGCCACCTCCACTCGGTCGGGTTCGGGTGCGGCCCGCTCGGCGTCGTCGCCTCGCTGCCCGCCGTGCGGTTGGGCCTGCCGCCGTCGAACCCCCGGATCGTGGACGCCGTCTGCTCCCGGCTCGAGCTGCGGTACGACCGACCCCAGGGCTTCATCGTGGACGGGGACTATCACGCCCCAGTCAAAGCCGTTAACCTGACTGCGGGGCCGCGTGTGACGATTCTGACGCCTTGAGGGCGCGGGAACGACGGCCAGGAGTCGATCGGGCTGCATGGAAGCGAACGCGAAGGTCTACCTCGCAACCCCCGACAACCAGCTCGCGCGGTTCATCCGCACGGAGCTGCAGGGGCGCGGGTATCGCCTCCAGGAAGCGATGGACTGGAGCTTCGTGGCGGAAGAGGTCGGCCTCTTCGGCGCGGAGGTCGTGCTCCTGGCCTCCGAGCTCCCCGAGGCCGACACCGGCGAGATCATCGAGCAGCTGAAGATGGACCCCCGCAGCGGCGGGCGGGCCGTGATCGTCCTGCTCCCCACGTGGGATGAGCAGGCGGTGGGCGCGTTCCTGGAGCGGGGCGCGGACGACTACCTCTGCGGTCCGCCGGACGTGAACGAGCTGGTCACCCGGGTGCAGCTGCACGCGCGCCGCGGTCCGGTGAGCAGCGAGATGATCGACGTGAACTTGAGCGTCGTCGAGGAGGGCCCCATCGCGGCCTCCGACGGCGAAGACGAGGGCCCGGCCCTGCGGTTCGCGAGCACGGTCCCGGACGGCATCCCCGTGGGGACCGACGGCTTCTACGAGCCGGATCTGAACGTCATCATCGAGGTCAGCGAGGCCCTCGCGTCGTCGCTCACCACCACGGACGCGCTGTTCGTGCTCACCAAGCGACTCGCCCAGGCGATCCCGGTGTTCCGCTGCAACGTGGTGGTCCGCGGGGCGAAGGAGGGCGAGGCGTTCGTGGTCGCCAGCCACGACGACCCGAACGTGCAGCGCCGCCCCGTGGAGCTGAACCGGTACCCCGAAGTGAAGGCCGGCCTCGACGGGGGCGACCCCATCATCGTCGAGGACGTGCGCAAGGACCCGCTCTGGGAGGGCGTGTTCGACTTCATCACGTCGGTGGACCTGCGCAGCGCCCTGGTGATCCCGCTGTACGTGCGCGAGGTCGTCGTGGGCGTGCTGACCCTCACCACCCGCCGCGAGAACCATGGCTTCTCCAAGCGCGAGCTGCTGTTCGTGCGCGCCATGGGCAACCTCGCCGCGGGCCTGCTGTCGGTGTCGGACCTGGTGGAGAAGGTCCGCCGCGACGCCGCCACCGAGAAGCCCCCCGCCGAGGAGTTCGACGAGGTCGTGCTCGGCATCGAGGACCAGATCGAGGGGCTCATCGAGCAGCTCGAGCGGAAGTGAGGCATCTTGACCGCGCGTCGGACCGGGGGCGGTCTTTCGTAACGCGGCCGTAGGGTCGGGGGACCC
The DNA here is from genome assembly GCA_964620495.1 of uncultured Rickettsiales bacterium. Taxonomy (GTDB): domain Bacteria; phylum Myxococcota_A; class UBA796; order UBA9615; family UBA9615; genus CAZEKB01. The sequence continues at coordinate 30,652 of CAZUHI010000004.1, forward strand.
GGGCGATCCGCGAGCCAGGAGAGAACCCACATGTTCCATTCACGATCGACACCGACGGTGCCGTTCTTGTTGTTCTTGCTGCTGCTGATCCCTTCGATCGCGGCCGCCCAGGGTGAAGAGGCGGAGGGCGACGAGCCCGCCGCCGAGTCGGAGGAGGGCGACACCGAGGAGGCCCCGGCCGAAGAGGCCCCGGCCGAAGAGGCTCCCGCCGAGGAGGCTCCCCCGGAGGAGGCCGCGGCGGCCGAGGAGGCCGCGGCGGAAGAGCCGAAGCCCGACGTGAACCTCGTCGCCGAGCTGGGCGCCAACTGGCTCATGGGCAACACCAAGTCCATCACCGCCAACGGCCTGATCACCTTCTCCATCGCGGGCGACGGCAACAAGTTCGGCTGGAACTTCGGCGGCGCCTACGGCCGCGGCCTGCCCGCCGCCACCCCCGAGGTCCCCGAGCCCGACGTCTGGGTCGAGAACGCGCGACGCATCTTCGGCGGCCTGCGCTACGACCGCTCCCTGGTCCCGGACGTGAACTCCGTCTACTTCGCGGGCAACGGCCTGCACGACACGTTCGCCGGGCTCCGGCTGCAGGCCGCGTTCAACGCCGGTTACAGCCACCGGATCGTCAACACCGAGAAGCACTCGCTCGTGGGCGAAGCGGGCTTCAACTACTCCTACGACCTGTTCCTCCCCGAGGCGGATCCCGAGGACCAGCACTTCGTCGGTGCGCGCCTGTTCGTCGGCTACGCCTTGTCCCTCGCGTCGTTCGGCTTCGGTCAGTCGGTCGAGGCCCTGCTCGGCGGCCGCAACAACGTCGACGCGCCGTTCGACGGCCGCGTCGTCAGCACCACGTCCGTGACGGCCAACATCAACAACATCCTGGGCGTGAAGTTCGGGTTCGTCGTGAACTACGACATCGCCCCGCCCGAGGGCTTCCAGCCGGTCGACACCACGACCACGCTGACCCTCGTCGCGACCATCATGTAGCCGGGAGGAGACCACCATGGAATTCAACCTCGAACAGATTCAAGCCCTCCTCCCGAAGGCCATCGAGTACGGCGAGAACATCCTCGCGGCGCTCTTCATCTGGATCGTCGGCAGCTGGTTCGCGAACCGGGTGTCCGCGGTCGCCCGCAAGGGCATGGAGAAGGCGAAGGTCGACAAGACGCTGAGCGTCTTCGGCAGCAACCTCATCCGCTACGCGATCCTCATCGTCGCCGGCCTCGCGATCCTCGGCAGGTTCGGCGTGGAGACCGGGAGCCTCGTCGCCGTCCTGGCCGCGGCCGGCTTCGCCGTCGGCCTCGCCCTGCAGGGCACGCTCTCGAGCTTCAGCTCCGGCGTCATGCTGCTCCTGTTCCGTCCGTTCAAGGTCGGCGACGTCATCGACGCGGGGGGCACGGGCGGGCGCGTCGAGGAGCTGCAGCTGTTCACGACGGTGCTCGCGCTGCCCGACGGCAGCAAGATCGTCGTGCCCAACAGCCAGATCTACGGCTCGACGATCCACAACAAGAGCCCCGGCGGCGAGCGGATGGCCGTCGCGGTCACGATCGGCGCGGCCTACGACGCGGACCTCGACCTCACCCGCAAGACGCTCACCGAGTACGTCAACAAGATCGACGGCGTGATCGAGGGCACGGGCCACTGCGTGTTGGTGTCGCTCGGCGCGAGCAGCGTCGACTGGTCGGTGCGTTGCGTCGTGCACCCCGACGACTACTGGACGGTGCTCGAGCTGGTGCACGACCACGGCAAGAAGGCCCTCGACGCGGCCGGCGTCGGGATCCCGTACCAGACGCTGGACGTGAACATCGTCAGCAACCCGGAGTAGCTCCCCCGCACGCGAGGGGCGGAGTAGGCATGATCGACTCATGCCGCGTCGCCTCTCGGTCGTTCTGGCCTGCCTCTTCCTCCTGATCCCGGCCGGCGCCGGCGCCTCGGACTTCGCGCCGGACCCGGAGCTCCGGCCCCCCGACTGCCCCTCCATCGGCCGGTGCTGCGTCCGGGACACCGACCCCTGCGTGCACCCCGGCCTCGCCCGCGCCCTGCTCGCGGGCACGACCGCCGCCTTCACCCTCGGCGGCTTCATGGGCTTCGAGGCGGGCGACTCCCTCGGCCCGATGCATCCCTGGGCCCAGATGATGGGCGTCGGCGGCATCGGGCTCCTCGGCGCGGGCATCGGGACCATCCTCGGCCTGGTGTCCCCCCGCGGCGAGGTGCGCGTGGTCGATCGCCCGGGCCGCCCTCTGTTCCGGCTCACCATCACCCCGGGCGGCTCGTCGGTCCTCGGGGAGTCCTCGCCCTACGGTCTCGGAGTGAGCCTCGACCCGAACTTCGTGCTGACCGACGTCTTCTCGATCCAGCCCCACTTCAAGGTGTCGTTCGGGCTCGGCCGGGCCACCGACGTCGATCCACGACCCCAGGCGGCGGGGGAGCCCGCCGACGACACCACCACCTTCACGACGGCCTCCACCCGCGACTCGGTGAAGGTCTCCGTGGGCGCCGAGCTGTCCTGGAAGCTGCCCTACACCTCGCCGGGGCTGCTCAAACCGGCGTACGCGGGGCTCGTGGAGTTCAAGTACAAGCCCGGCGTCGACGTGCGCCTCCGCACCTTGCACGCCGACACGCCCGCCGAGCAGACCGTCGAGCTCACGTCCCTCAACCCGATGCTGTTCGGGGTGCGCTGGCACGTGTCGCCGCGGCAGCGGTTCACCTTCTTCGTGGGCCCCCGCTGGAACTGGATCTCCTTCACGGACCCCGGCAGCTCCGAGCTGCGCCGCGGTCCGCCCCAGAACGGCGGGCTGTACGCCGAGGGCTGGTACCAGGTCGACGTGCCGCTCACCCCCGAAGGCCGCAAGAAGACGAGCGTCTCGGGCCGCCTCAACCTCGGGTACGTGCACGACAAGCTGAGCGGCGTCACGTTCGACACCGGCGCCGTCATCGGGTTCTTCGGCCCCATCAACGTGTCCTGGGACTTCCGATTCCGTCGGCGGGGCGCGCCCGTCGCCATTCAGATCTCGGCCGGCGTCTGGCTCTCGGCCGGGGGCGGTCCCTACATCGAGCTGGGCTTCGTGGCCCCGGAGGTGGGCTCATGAGCCGGTCCCTCTTGTGGATCGTCTGCGGCGCCTCGGTCGCCGCGCTCGGCTCCGGCTGCAGCTCCCCGGAGTGCGCCTGGGGCGACTACGAAGAGGCCGAGTGCCGGGTGGTCGCGGAGAACCACTACGCCCGCGCCCTCACCTCCAACGGCGTCGAGGTCCGGTTCCAGCACCCCCTCGAGACGACGTCGGACACCTGGCACGCCCTCGGGCTGCTCCAGGAGAACCAGTCCGGGATCGTCGAGGCGCGCCCCGCCGGCCTCGCCGACTTCGCCATCTCCGTGGACGGCGCGGCGGACCTCACCCTCACGGTCGAGCTCGAGAACGTCGCCCCCGACGCGACGGTGACGGTCGGCCCCGAGGGCGCCGAGGTGGACGTCCCGGCGGTCGGAGGGACCCTGCGTCGCACGATCGCGATCACCCTCGCGGACGAAGAGACCGTGTGGATCCGAGGCACGCGGCCGTGCCCGGACCGGTATCGCCTGGTCACCGCCGGAGACATCCAGACGAACCCGCTGCAGTTCGAGCGGATCGTCGAGGACCTGCACGACCAGGTCGCGGCGGCGGAGGCGGCGGGGGCGCCCCTGCTGGGCTTCTTCATCCTCGGCGACCTCACCGAGTCCACGGAGATCCAGGAGTTCGAGCGGATCCGGCAGATGCTCGAGTCGAGCCCGATCCCGGTCAGCGTCTTGCCCGGCAACCACGACATCTTCGGGGACGAGGCGGCCATCTTCAGCCGCTGGTTCGGGCCCGGCAACTACACCGACACGGTGTGCCGCACGAAGCTCATCCACCTCGACAACGCGTCGGGGCACATCGCCGAGAGCGTCGAGGCGCGCCTCCCGCAGATGCTGGATCCGACGGGCGTCGACCACCTCATCCCGGCGATGCACATCCCGCCCCACGAAGACGGGACGTCCCAGGGGATGCGGGATCAGGAGCAGGCGTCGTACATGCTCGCGGAGTTCGCGCGGAACGGGGTCGACCGGATCATGGCCGGGCACGTGCACTACTGGCGCGAGAACGTCGACGTGCGCGTGGGCGACCGCTCGCTCCACCAGATCATCAGCGGCACGGCCGGGGGCAACCAGGGCTCCGGGCACCTGCGCTTCGGGGTGACTCGCCTGTCGTTCGGAGGGCCCGACGACGTCGAGAGCTGCTTCCACGAGGTCCCCGTGCCGGGCACGACGGACGTCGATCACGAGGACGTCGCGAACCCGATCGACTTCTGCGACGGACCCTGATCAGGTCGGGCGACCGTCCACCACCACGCGCTCGCCGCCGAGCTTCGCGGCCATCACGCCCCGCAGCGCCTCGCCGTCGGCCACGTCGACCTGCGACCACAGGGCCGCGTCCTGCACCCGGGCGCCCGCGCCGATCGTGTTGAGGGCCCCGATCGTCGCGTCGGGGCCGATCGTCGCGCCCGCGCCGACCGTGTTGCGGGGGCCGAAGAAGAAGGGCGCCTCGAGCGTCGCCCGGGCGAGCCCCTCCACCGCGTCCGGGGAGCCGTACTCGCGGCCCGCGGCGTCCACCGCGTACGACGCCTCTTGGAACAGCGCGACGCGAGGGTCGACCCCGTCCGCCGTCGGCAGGAACGACGGCCCCTCGAGCAGGGCCGCCTGGGCGTCGAGGTAGCGGGCGGGCGTCCCCACGTCGTGGAAGACCACCCCCGCCGGAGCGAGCACGCCGCGCACGTCGGCGCCCGCCTGGATCAGCGGCGCGTAGCCCTGGCGGACGATGCCCGAGAAGCCGCCCGGGGGGAGCGCGGCCACGACCTCGGGCTCGATGACGTGGATGCCGCAGAACACGGTGGGGGTGGCCGCCTGGACCTCCTCGTCCGTCGTCCCCGGGGGACGCCCGAGGCCCGCGATGTCGACGACCCGGCCCGTCGCGTCCACGCGGACCGCGCCGTAGGTCGCGGCGTCCGGGCGGGGCATGCAGAAGAGCGTCGCGACGGTCCCGTGGGCTTCGCGATTGGCGCGATGCGCAGCGATCATGCCGGGGAGGTCCGCCCCGACGACGGTGTCGCCGTTCATGAGCAGGAAGGGCCCGCCGGAGCCGCACAGGGCGTCCTCGATCTTCCGCAGCGCGCCGCCCGTGCCGAGCACCGCGGGCTGCTCCACGGACCAGCGCACCTTCATGCGGAGGAGCCGCCGCTGCACCCACGCGTCCAGCACGGCCTTCAGCCGATCGGGGCGGTGGTGCACGTTCACCCAGGCGTCTTGGCAGCCCGCCGCATACAGCCGCGCCAGCGCGTAGCCGATGAGGGGGCGCCCGAGCAACGGCACCACGGGCTTCGGCACGTGCTCGGTGAAGGGGCGGAGGCGCGTCCCGAGGCCGGCCCCGAGGACCAGCGCCGGGACTCCGGACAGGGGGAGGGGGGTGCTCACGCGGGGAAAACTACCAGCCGCCCCGAAAACCGCCGCCGCGGCTCGATTTGCGATCCCGCATGCGCGAAGATCGACCCATGCACATCGCGACCGTCTGCGGGACCCGCCCCGAACTGATCAAGCTGGCGCCGCTCGTGCCTCTGCTGGCCGAGCGCTTCGAGCACACGTACCTCTTCACCGGGCAGCACTACTCGCCGTCGATGGTGCAGGTCTTCCTGGACGAGCTCGCGTCGGCCCCGCCGGACCGGTTCCTCGCGGTGGGGACGTCGGACCACGACGCCCTGCAGACCGCCACCCTCGACGCCCTCCGGGACATCGCGCCGGACGTGATCATCGTGTACGGCGACACCAACTCGACGCTCGCCGCCGGCCTCGCGGCGGAGAAGCTGGGCGCGATCCTCATCCACGTCGAGGCCGGCATCCGGTCCTTCGATCGCTCGATGCCGGAGGAGATCAACCGGGTGCGCGTGGACGAGATCGCCGACCTCATGCTCGCGCCCACGGGGTTGGGGACCTGGTTCCTGCAGGCGTTCGAGAATCACGACCCGGTGATCGCCCCGGCCGTCGGCAACCTCGTCGTGGACGCCTGGGAGCGCCACCGCGGCCTCATCGACGCGCGGGAGCTCCCGGCCGTCCTCACCGACCGCCTCGCCGCGGGCGACGGCTCCTCGGAGTACGCCGTCCTCACCCTGCACCGCCAGGCGACCGTCGACTCTCCGGAGGTGTTCGGTCGCGCGCTGCGAGAATTGGGTTCCCTGGACCTGCCGATCCTCTTCCCCGTGCACCCGCGCACCCAGGCCCGCGTCGACTCGTTCGGCCTCACCTGGCCGGACAACTTCATCGTCGGGGAGCCCCTCGGCTACCTCGACTTCTGCAAGGCGATGGGGGGGGCGGCGATCCTCCTCACGGACAGCGGCGGGGTGCAGGAGGAGGCGGTGACCCTCGACATCCCGTGCGTCACGCTGCGCCCCAACACGGAGCGCATGGAGACCGTGTTCCTGCGCGCCAACCGGCTCTTCGATCTCGAGCACGACACGGGCCTCGCCAGGGTCGTCGCGGAGGCCCGCGCGGAGCACGGCGGGCGGCCCTACAAGCTCAACCCGTACGGCGACGGGCGGGCCGCCGAGCGCATCACCGCGGTGTGCGAGCTCCTGGCCGGTCGGGCCCCCTCCACGGAGTGGCCGTCGACCCCCGGGATGGCCGACGTGGACGATCTCAGAGCCGCCGCCGAGGCCGCCCTGACGCGCCGCGGGCGCTGATGCCACGCTTCCGGATCGCGAAAATCGGTGCTAAGACTGGGTTTACCCCCTTTTGGGGGCATATTTGATACTGCCCTGAACCGGCCCCGAGGAGGAGCCGGCGGATAATGGGCCGAAGGGGTTTTCTTACGTGGCCGAGCTGGCAGATCTCGTCGTACGACTCTTTGCGTATCCGGTCTGCGGATCGATCCTGGTCAACGGGATCGACGACATCTTCATCGATGTCAATTACTACCTCCGGGGTCTGTTCAAGAAGGAAGAACGGCAGATCACCGTCGAGGATCTGAAGGGCGCCGAGCCCCAGCGCATCGCGCTCATGGTCCCCGCCTGGCAGGAAGAGGCGGTCATCCGCCAGATGCTCGAGCTGAACCTCAAGCACCTCGACTATCCGCTCGATCGCTACGACATCTTCGTCGGCACCTACTCCAACGACCTCGCCACCCAGCGGGAGGTCGACTCGGTCGCCCGCCGCGTGGAGAACATCCACAAGGTCGTGGTCCCGCACCCCGGTCCCACCTGCAAGGCCGACGCCCTCAACTGGGTCTACCAGGCCGTGCTCCTGCTCGAGGAGCAGCGGGGCGAGGAGTACGGGATCCTGCTCATGCAGGACGCGGAGGACATCATCCATCCGCTGGCGATGCGCCTGTACAACTACCTGATCCCCGATCACGACTTCGTGCAGACGCCCGTGTTCCCGTTGGAGCAGCCGTGGCACGCGCTCGTCGCCTGCACCTACAAGGACGAGTTCACCGAGCACCACCTCAAGGACATGCTCGTGCGCGAGGCGATCGGCGGCCTGGTCCCCTCGGCGGGGGTGGGCTCCGGGTTCGCGCGCCAGGCCTTCGAGGACATCGCCCTCGCCCACTCCCAGGAGGCGTTCAACACGGCGAGCCTCACCGAGGACTACGAGATCGGGATGAAGTTCCGCCTCGCGGAGAAGAAGGCCTACTTCGCGTGTCGCGCCATTCAGCGCACACGCACGCGAACGAAGGGCATCTTCCGCAAGCGTCAGGTCAAGGAGACGGTGGACGAGTACATCGCCACCCGCGAGTTCTTCCCGGACAGCTTCCAGTTCGCGGTCAAGCAGCGCTCCCGTTGGGTGCTCGGCATCGCGTTCCAGGGGTGGGAACAGATCGGCTGGCAGGGCCCTCTCCCCGTCCTCTACTGCCTGTGGCGCGACCGCAAGGCGATCATCACGAACTACATGGCGGTGTTCGCGTACGCGGTCGCCCTGTACGCGGTCGCCCGGCTGGTGATCGGCTTCGCGATCGGCAGGCCTTGGACCTTCGACAACCTCTTCCCGCCCGGCTCGATCCTGTGGTGGGTCGTGATGGTGAACACCCTGATCCTCGCTTGGCGCGCGGTGATGAAGTTCATCTCCGTGGACAAGATCTACGGGCCGGTCCACGGGCTGCTGTCGATCCCGCGGTTCTTCGTGTCCAACACGATCAACTTCCTGGCCACTTCCAAGGCCGTGCGTCAGTACGTGAACCACCGCATCACCGGAGAGCCGCTGCGGTGGCTGAAGACGGACCACGTCTTCCCGAGCGTCGAGGAGCTGCGTTCGTACCAGCGTCGCCTGGGCGAGCTGCTGATGGACCGCGAGGGCCTCAAGGAAGAGGAGCTCGAGGCGGCCTTGGCGCTCCAGACGCTGACGATGGAGATGCCCGGCAAGGACGTGCGGCTGGGGCGCGTCCTGAAGATGACCGGCATGGTCTCGGGGCGGGACCTCGCGGACGCGCTCGCGGACCAGCTCTCCATGGACGTCGTGGAGCCGGATCCGTACTCGATCCCCCTGTCTCTGCTCCAGCAGGTCCCCGAATCGACCGGCGAAATCCTCGGGGTGCTCCCGCTCGCCTTCGAGGACGAAGAGTCCGTGCTCGTGGCGGTCTCCCATCCGCCGAACAGCGAGATCCGCACGCGGCTGGACGAGCTGCTCAAGAAGCGGGTGATCTTCGCCTTCGCCTCCGAGGAAGCCCTCTCCCGCGCCCGTCGCCGTGCGTATCGACGCCTGCTCGTGGACTTCGGGCCGGGTGAGCGGCCGGAGCGGCTCGGGGAGTACCTCGTGCGTCGCGGCTTCGTGAGCCCCGATCAGCTCGACCTCGCGCTCACCGAGCAGACCGAGACGGGCGAGCCCCTGGGCGAGCTGCTGGTCCGCAAGGGCCTGGTGGCCCCGGAGGTCATCGGCGAGGCGCTGTCCCTGCGTCGGCTCGGCGGCTTCCGCGCGGTGAGCCCCTCGGACGCCGACCCCGACGGCCTCGCCGCCCTCGGGTACGGCCTCTGCGCCCTGTACAACATGATCCCGCTGGTGCCGGACACTCCGGACGGCCCCACCCCCATCGCCGCCGCGTTCCCGCTGCACGACGAGGTCGTCGCGCTGGTGCGCACGATGCTGGGGACGGACGTGCAGGTGTACCTGGCCCCCGCCATCGACGTGCGCCTCGCCCTCGCCGGGGCGGCGCGGTACGCCTGGCCCGACGGCATCGCGGGCGGCGCCTGGGGCACCGACGGCGCCGAGCTCGACGCGATCCGCGTGGATCCCGGGTGGACGGGCGACCTCGACCTGCTGCGCCGCAGCTGCCGCATCGCGGGCAAGTCGCCCATCGAGTATCTGCTCGCCGCGGGCCGCATCGGCCCCGAGATGGCGGCCCGCCTCCGCGCCCGCTCCATCGGCCTCGCGCTCGCCGGTCAGGCGCGCCTGGACGAGGACGAGGGCAACGAGTGGCTGCCCCCCGGCCTGGCCCTTCGAGAAGACATCCAGCTCGTGGACATCCGTCCCGGCATGTTGGTCGTCGCCGCCCCGAAGCCGAGCCCTCGGCTGGCCCGGCAGGTCGCGGCCCTCTTCCCCGACGTCGCCATCGCGTGGCGGGTGGCCCCCTACGGGCGTACCCTCATCGAGGCGGCCCATGATGTGACTGTGCAGAAGAACCCACAAGTGAACACGGTGGTAGCGACATGAGTACCAGGACTTTGAGGAGCCGGCCCTCGGCCCTGACGGCGATCCTGCTGGGCGCAGCCCTCCTGATCCCGACCCTCGCGGACGCCCAGACGCGCTCGCGGATCCTCCGCAAGAAGGACCCGCGGACGGCCAAGGTCGACGCGAAGGAGCAAGCCCAGAAGGCGAAGAAGAGCGACGTGCTGACGCGCGACATCTCCTTCGGCAAGGACCTCGCGCGCGAGGGAGACGTGTCTCTCGTGGGCCTGTTCGCTCGCCAGGACCTCTACTTCGGCATTCCGGAGTACTGGGACGTGCAGGGGAACCCCGAGCTGCGTCTCCGCATCGCCCGCTCGGCGGCGCTCATTCCGGACATCTCGTCGATCACGGTGTGGGTCGACGGGCACCCGGCGGGCACCCTCAAGCTCGACGGCGACCCCGGCGAGGTGTTCGAGAAGGTGCTGAGCGTGCCGCTCGTGGCGAAGGGCGGCTACCACCACGTCTCCTTCGTCGCGTACCACCGCTCGCGCCTGCCCTGCGAGATCAGCGACCACCCGGGCCTGTGGAGTCGAATCCTCGAGGACTCGGTCATTCGGGTGAACTACAAGCCCGTCGCGCCGGAGCTGAGCCTCGCCGACTGGCCGTACCCCTTCCGCGACGACCGTGACCCCGACGCGGGCCGCGTGGTCCTCGCCGTGCCCGAAGACGCGACCACCGAGGAGCTGAAGGCCGCGGGGTACATCTCGTCGTACCTCGGCCACGTCGCCGGCTGGCGTCCCCTCGACCTGTACGTCCACCAGGGCAGCCCCCTCTCGGCGCCTCCGGGACACGTCATCGCGATCTCCCGTCTGGACAAGGCCTCGGCCGTGCGCGACGGCGTCGTGCAGCTGCTGGACGGCTCCGAAGACACCGAGGTGCGCTCCTTCGCCGATCAGCTGCGGTCCGCGGGGACCGGCACGAGCGGCGGTCTCGCGCTCATCGGACGGCCCGGGGACGCCCGCCGCGCGATGCTCACGATCGTCGGCAAGGACGGGCAGGGCGTCGTCGAGCTGGCGCGCCTGCTCAGCAACGAAGAGTCGAGCTCCCTGCCCGTCGGCAAGACGGAGTGGGTGGACGACGTGGGCGCCACCGCCCAGATGCCCGAGCGTCGCTGGGAAGGCACCGTGCCCCCCGAGACCACGTTCATGCTCTCGGACCTCGGCTTCGAGGACCGCATGGCCGTCGGCTACCGCGCCGGCGTCGTCACCATCCCGCTGCACCTGATCCCCGACGATCACCCGATCGCGGGCGCGGCGCGGCTCGACCTCTCCTACTCCTACTCGGCCCAGGCCGCGCCCGAGCGCTCCCGCCTGGACGTGTACCTCAACGGCACCGCGGTGGGCGGCGTCGCCCTCAAGGACACCGACGGGCGCAACCGCGTCTCGCTGCTCCTCGAGCTCCCGACGCACGAGATGGGGCCCGAATCGCGCCTCGACGTCGCGTTCACGCTCTATCCCATGGAGCCGCCGACGTGCATCGGTTCGGACCGCATGAACGAGCTCTGGGGCACGGTCCACGCCGACTCGAAGCTCGTGCTCCCGCGGGACCGCTGGAGCCGCATGCCCGACCTCTCGCTGCTGCGCTTCGGCGCCTACCCGTTCGGCATCCACCCGGACCTCAGCGAGACCCTGTTCGTCATCCCCACGAAGCCCACGCGCACCGAGCTGCAGCTCTACGCGTGGCTGGCCGCCGAGCTCGGCCGCGTTTCCCGCGGCGATCGCTTCGGCTACGAGGTGAAGGTCGGCGCCATCAACCGCGACAAGGACGGCGACCGCGACCTGGTGATCATCGACAGCGGCCCCGAGGGCTCGCTGATCAAGAAGCTCGGGTTGCTCGACAAGATGTCCTTCACGCCGAAGGCCCCGGCGGGCGTCGGGTTGGCCCTCGCCAGCGGCGGCATGGTCGCCCTGGGCGCGGACCCGAAGGTCGCGTACGTCGAGGAGATGGCGCTGCCTTGGGAAGGCAACCGCACCGCGATCGTCGCGTACGCGGCGGACGCCACGCTCTTCGAGCGGGTCGGTCGCTGCCTCGACGGCAACTCCCTGTTCGACCGCCTGGCCGGCAAGGTCAGTCGCATCGCGTCCTGCGTGGACCTCGCCGCCATCCCGGCGGAGGACCGCGAGATCCTGGGCAAGCGCCCGGTGCGCGAGGCGGCGTACGAGCCGATCCGCAACAACTACTGGCCGATCTTCTTCGGCGTCCTGCTCGGCGTGGCCCTGGCGCTGCTGGTGCGCGCGGCGTTCCTGGCCTTCGGCCGGCGCGAGGAATACGTCTTCGAGGACGAGGAAGAGGGCGCCACCTGAGCTAGGCTCGCGTCCTGATGACGGACGAAACCCTCGGTGAAGACTTCACCTGGACGGCTCTCACGCAGCAGAAGGAGCCGCCTCCGGGTGGGGTCCGCGTGCTGCACGTCGAGCCGGACGAGGAGTTCGCCAAGCTCGTCCGCGGCTACCTGAGCAGCAAGGGCTGGAGCGTCCAGTGGCTGGACGACGGCCGCAAGGCCCTCGCCGCCTGGGACGACTACGCCCCCGACCTGCTCATCACCGAGCTGCAGGGCGTCGACCTCGACGGCTTCGAGTTCATCCTCGAGGTCGCCGCGATGCCCGATCCCCCCGGGATCGTCGTGTGCACGGACCTCGTGGGGGCAGGCGGCTGGGACCGCCCGGCGTTGGCCAGCCTCGGCGTGTTCGCGGCGCTCGTGAGGCCCCTGCGGTTCCCCGAGTTCGGCGCCACGCTGACCCAGGCGCTGGAGAACACCCGAGAGCGCCGCAAGCTCGCCGCCAACGGCCACGCCCGGCACCCCTCTCGATAAGCGGCGCTCCCTCCGGTCGACCTTCTCTTCGCGGGGGCCCTGCTGTGGTTCCTCCGGCTCCGCTGCGCCTCGTTCCGCCGCGCGCTTGAGGCGCTCGCGACTGGTCGGCCGGAAGTGGCCCAGGATCGACGATCCACCCCGGGTTCTGTCCGGTGGACGGCCGGAAGTGGCCCAGGATCGACGATCCACCCCGGGTTCTGTCCGGTGGACGGCCGGAAGTGGCCC
>CAZUHI010000004.1:43491-121520 GCA_964620495.1 uncultured Rickettsiales bacterium
CCCAGGATCGACGATCCACCCCGGGTTCTGTCCGGTGGACGGCCGGAAGTGGCCCCGGATCGACGATCCACCCCGGGTTCTGTCCGGTGGACGGCCGGAAGTGGCCCAGGATCGACGATCCACCCCGGGTTCTGTCCGGTGGACGGCCGGAAGTGCCCCAGGATCGCGCTTCGCGTTCGGCGATCGGGCTTCGCTCCTGGGGGGCAGGCCGCGCCCGGTCGTCACCCCAGGGCCAGCTCTCCCGACCCGTCGACCACCACTCCGGTCGTGAGGATCCGGCCGCGGACCGAGCCGTGGGGGACGCTCAGCGCGGGGTGAGGCACCACCCGCAGCTCGCCGTCGAGGGCGTCCAGCGGCGCGACGTCGTCCTTCTGCACGTTGTGGACGAGGACCTGGCCGCCGGGCAGGGGACCCAGTCGTGCGGGCTCCAGGTCGCCGCCCTCCAGGGCCGCGAGGTGGTCCTGCAGGAGGCGCGGGCGCTTGCTCGCGTAGAGGGCGAACGACGCGGTGAGGCGCGGGTTGATCTCGATGAGGACGCACTCGTCCTCGGCGGGGACCACGAAGTCGAGGCCGAACGCGCCCCGGTATCCACGGGCCGCGAGCACCTCGCCGAGGGCCTCGGCGACCGCGGCGGGGGCGTCGCCCGGGTGGGGAGACGGCCGCCACGTGAAGTCGTTGCCGCAGGAGCCGAGGGGGTAGGGGGTCAGCGTCTTCACGCCGGTGACCTGCACGATGGGGGCCGACACCACGACCCGTCCCCCGGCGTCCACGACGGCGTGCAGGGTGCCCGGCCGGCCGCTCACGTACTCGGCGACCTTGGCGGGACGCCCCGCGAGGCCGGTGCGGAGGTGGTCCCACGTCCACGGATCGGCCACCCGGAAGGTCTTCTTGCCGCTGAACCCGCGGGCGCTCTGGACCACCACGTCGCGGCCGACCGCCGCCGTCAGCTCCGACCACGACGTCTCCACGGTGACGTCGACGCGCTGCTGCTTCGGGATGCGGACGTCGGCCTCCGCGGCCAGCTCGGGCAGGAGCAGCTTGTTCTCGAGGCGTCGGGCGGTCGTCGCCGGGGTCAGCGCCACGACGGCCCCCAACGCCTCCGCCGCGCGCTCCAGGCGCGCCGACGGCTTGAAGCACACGAGGCGCGACGGCTCCTCGCCGACCATGGCCGCGACGGCGGGGTCTTCGAGCAGGCGGACGGTCGTCAGGTCGCCGCTCGGGGCCACCAGGACCACCCCGCCCGCGCCCGCCGCGCGCAGCCGCGATCGCTCGACGTCGCCCCCGTACGTCGCCACCAGCGCGCCCGGGAGGGCGGCGACGAGGAGGGCGGCCATGCCCGGGTCGTGCAGGACGATGAGGGTCCTCACACCGGCTCCAGTCCGAGGTCGACCAGGAGGGCCCGGACCTCGAGGTAGGAGGCCGCGCGGAGCACCCGGTCGTCGGGCGCCGGGGCCTCGTCCGTGGGCCACTGATCGGCCGCGCCCGTGAGGATCGCCACGACGCGCCGGTCGACGACGCGGTCGGCCATGGCCTCGACGCCCGCGAGGACCGCGCAGCCCTCGGCCGAGGTGTCCACGTCCATCGATCGCAGCCGCTCGCGCCACGCCAGGATCGCGTCGGTGCGCACCGCCACGGAGCCGCCCCCGGTAGCGACCAGGCGCTCGGCCAGGGCCGCCGCGTCGGGCGGGTTGCGGATGCCCAGGCGGCCTGCCGGACACCCCGGCTCGGGCTCGGTGTCCGGCGCGACGCACCGCACGATGCCGAGGCACTCCCCCGCCTGGACCGACCACAGCGCGGGCGCCGCGCCCAGGCGCGCGAACCCGTCGTCCAGGCCGCGCATGGAGATGCCGGACGACGAGAAGGTGAAGACGGCGTCCACCGGCCCCGCCTCGTGCAGCTCGCCCGCCAGGCTCCGATAACCGACGGACGCGAGGGGATCCTTCGTGCCGCGGAGGTCGACCAGGCCGAACACGCGCGCGGCGTACCTGGCGAAGTTGATCGGCTTGACGGACTCCACCACGACCGCGCCCCGATCCAGGAGCTTGCGCCGCTTCGCCGCGGCGGTTCCGGGCGCCGTGAACGCGATGAGCCGGTCCCCGCTCACGCGGCAGGCGGCGGCCGCGGCCACGGCGGCGTTGCCCGACGACGACAGGATGAACGTCTGCGGCGACCCCGGGCGGTGGTGCCGGGCCACCTGGTGGAGCACGCCCCGGTCCTTGTGAGACCCGCTGGGGTTGAGGTCCTCGCGCTTGAGCACCAGGGAGGCGAGCCCCAGCTCCAGCGCGATCTCGGGCGCGTCGGACGCCTCCGTGTCGCCCTCGCCCACGGTCAGGGGCGCCATGGCCGGGCCGTCGAAGAGGTGGGCGAACCTCCCGATGCCGGCGCTCACGTGTCCTCCCCCAGGAGGCGCCTCACTCGCTTCGCGAAGGTCGGCCCGCCGCCGATGTACTCCCGGTGGAAGAAGGCGCAGCCGGGGGACAGGAGCACCGTCGAGCCCGGGTGCGCGAGGTCCCGCGCGGCCACGATCAGGTCGTCCAGGCTCTCGAAGGTGTCGACCTCGACCCGCCCGTCGAGCGCGGCGAGGAAGGCGTCCGTCCCCGATCCCGGCAGCGCGAGGATCCGCGCGGCGTGGCGGACGGCGGCTCCGGCCATGCCCGCGTACTGCATCCCCTTGTCCTCGCCGCCGACGATGAGCACGACCGGCCGGTCGACGCCGACCGCCTCGATCCCGGCTTCGGCCGCGGGGGCCGTGGTGGCCTGGATGTCGTACACCCAGCGCACGCCGTCCCGCTCGGCGACCTGCTCCAGCCGCCCCTCGAGGGCCGGGAAGGTCGCGACGGCGGGGCCCAGGAGCGCCGGGTCCGCGCCCGCCGCCAAGGCCGCCGCTACGGCCGCGCAGAGGTTGAGCCGGTTGTGCGCCCCCGGGAGGACGAAGCCGGACACGTTCATGAACCCGGCGCCCGTGGGGGTCGCGTAGTGGAGCAGGTCCCCGTCGCACCACACGCGGGGGCCGTCGCCCTCGGGGGAGCCGAACGTCCACACCGTCGCGCCCGAGGCCCGCACGTCGGCGTGCAGGTCGCGAGACACCGGATCCAGGGCGCTCAGGACCGCCGTCCGCGCCCCCCGCGGCAGCCGGGCCTTGGCCGCGATGTAGGCCTCCCACGAGCCGTGGTCCTCGATGTGGTTCCGGGTGATGTTGGTGAGGACGGCGATGTCCACGTGCACCGGCCGGTCACGCAGGTGGCGGTTGGAGACCTCCCACACCAGGCGCTCGTCGGCGGACGCGTCCAGGAGGCGCTCGAGGGCGACCTGTCGGTTCCGGTCGTTGCCCCCCTGGAGGACCGCCGTGTCCGTGGCGGCGGCGAGGAGGTGCGTCGTGAGGGCCGACGTCGTGCTCTTCCCGTTGCTGCCCGTGACGCCGACGCGGAGCCCCGGGAACAGCGCCATGGCCAGGTCCACCACGCCGTACAGGGCGGCCCCGTTCGCGACGGCGTCCGGGATGGCGGGCACGTTCGCGGGGTAGTTGAACCAGTTCTGTCCCGCGAACACGACGTCCGCGCGCTCCAGGTCCGCGACGTAGCGGTCGCCGAGCTCGAACGTCACCGGCAGGCGTCGCATCCGCTTGAGCATGTCCTCGCGCGCGCGGCGATCCCAGCCTGCGTTGGCCCGGCGGAAGGACCGGGCGAAGGCGCGGTCGTCGGCCGAGAAGTCGTGGGCGACCACGCCGTCCAGCCCGCACCGCCCCACGAGGAAGAGCAGCATCGCCGTCCCCTCGGCGCCCGACGCGCCGACGACGTGCACGGCCTTGCCCCGCAGCGCCTCGATCGCCTCGCCGCGGGGGATCAAGGCCGATCCCAGGCCACGATCCGGCGGGCCCCGACGAAGCGGTACCGGGTCAGGAACTCCTCGCGCGTCTCCTCGAGGACCCGGCCCCGAGACAAGCAGGAGTGGATGACGGTGTAGTCGTCGCCCGCAGGGAGCGCGAGGCCGACGTGCATCAGCCGCTTCTCCCGCCCCTGGACGTAGACGAAGTCGCCCGCCTCGATCGCGCCCGCGGCCACCCGCGCCCCCCGACGAAGCTGGTCCTTGGTGTTCTTCGGCAGGAGCACGCCGGACGCCTCCCAGGCGACGGCCTGGACGAACCCGCTGCAGTCCGCCGCGGCGTCCGTGTTGCCCCCCCAGAGGTACGGTCGATCCAGCCGACGTCGTGCGATCGCGGCGGCCTCGACGAGGTCCCCACGCCCCACCGCGGCGCCCCGCTCGGGGCGGCCGATCGACGCCCACGGGTCCGCGTCCGGGTCGGCCCGCTCGAAGTCCGCGCGGGCCACCCATCCGACCGTCCCGTCCGGCAGCTGCACCAGGTCGCGCGGGCCCCCGTCGGGATCGGTCGCGAACCACCGCAGCCACGCGGGGGGCGCCCACTGGGTCTGCAGATCGTCGCCCGCCGGGTTCCGGTGGAGGTCCGCGGCGTCGGCGCCCGTGACCCGCGCCCAGCGCTGCTTCTCCCAGGTGGTGTCCAAGGCGGTGAGGACCACGGGGCGGACCACCGGGCGTTCGTCCGGGGAGAAGCGCGCGAGGGCCTCCTGGTACGCGTCCGCCTGGGAGGACACGAGGACCGCGCCGCCCACCATCGGCCGGCCGTCGAGCAGGGCCCAGACGGTCGTGTCCACGAGGATGGGGTAGCGCGCCTCGGCCTCCGCCCGGACCGCCGCCGCGGCCTCTCTCAGCGCCGCTTCCACCGCCCTACTTTTCCTCTTCCTCGAACAGGCCGAGCACCACGGGATCCTTCGACTGCAGCTCGAGCTCGACGCCGCAGTGGTCGCAGAAGATCAGCTCGCCGGGGATGGCGTCGTCCGGCACGTCGACGCCGGAATCACACTCGGGGCACTTGGCCGACACGGTCTCTCCAAACGGGGGGCGTCAAGCGATCCCTTCGGGGTGAAGGATCGCGGTCGGGTCGGACTGTACCGGGGTTGTCCCGGCGGCGGCGAGCCGGGCGGCGAGGGCCTCGTGCTCGGGCGGTCGGAAGGCCCCGGCGAGCTGCTCGACGGGCAGCGGTCGAGGGGGGAAACGCCGGGCCGCGGCCTCCAGTCGGCCCCGGGCCTCGCGACACCGCGCGGCGAAGGCCGGGTCCGCTTCGATCTCGGCGGCGAGGGCCGCCACCGCCTCCTCGATCCGGGGCAGCCGCCGGCAGATGAGGACGCCGTCGATGCCCGCCTTCACCGCCTGCACGGCCGCGGCGCCGACGCCGTGGTACTCGACGATGGCGCCCATCTCCATGTCGTCGGTGAACACCACGCCGTCGTACCCCATGCGCCCGCGCAGGACCTCGGTGATCCACGTCCGCGAGAGGGTGGCCGGGTGATCCGGATCCACGGCCGGGTAGACCACGTGGGCCGACATCACCGACCCCACTCCGCCCGCGATGCACGCGTCGAAGGGCGCGAGGTGCACCGCCTCCAGGGTCTCGCGGTCGAGCTCGCAGCGAGGCAGGTCGAGGTGGGAGTCCACGTTCACGTCGCCGTGCCCGGGGAAGTGCTTGGCCGACGCCAGCAGCCCCTCGGCCTGGACCCCGCGGGCGAAGGCCGGGCCGAGCCGCTGCACCGGTCCGGACGTGGCCGCCAGGGCGCGATCGCCGATGACGGGGTTGTCGGGGTTGCTGTTCACGTCCACGCAGGGCGCGAAGTCGCACGTGAAGCCCACAGCGCGGAGCTCCCGAGCGATGGCGCGTCCGAGGGACTCCGCCTCGCGCGGGTCGTCGACGCGGCCCAGGCGCTCGAAGGGGGGCCACACGGTCAGGGGGGCCCGCAGCCGCGCGACGCGGCCGCCTTCCTGGTCCACGCAGTAGAGGACGGGGCGGTCCCCGGAGGCCTCGCGCAGCCCGGCGAGCAGGCGGTGCACCTGCTCGGGGGACTCGACGTTTCGGCCGAACACGACGTAGCCGCCGACCCCCAGGGCGGCGACCGCCGCAGGGCCGGGATCCGACGCCTCCGTGCCCTCGAACCCGGCGAGGATCACGGACGCGGCGAGGCGACGGGCGTCGGTCACTCGTGCCCGCCGTCGGGGAACTCGTTGAGCTCGATCAGCACCCGGCCGGTGTCCTTCGGATGCAGGAACGCGACCCGCGAGCCGTGCGCCCCGGGCGTCGGCGCGTCCGTCGTGAACCGGAGGCCGAGCCCGCGCATGCGGTCCATCTCCGCCTCGATGTCGTCCACCTCGAAGCAGATGTGGTGGATGCCCGCGCCCCGCTTGGCGAGCGAGACGCCCACGGGCGAGTCGTCCCCCATGGGCTCCAGCAGCTCGATGCGGCTCTCGCCCACGGGGAACATGGCCACGCGGGTGCGCGCCGACACGACGTCCTCGCGCCCCTCCTCGGCGAGGCCGATGCCGCCTTCGCCCCAGATCGACGCCCCGTGGTCGAGCGTGGGGACGGCGATGCCGATGTGGTGGATGCGCTTGAACATGGCCTCGGACTCCAAACCCCCGCGCGCCGCGGTCAGTCCCGCGAGCGACCGGTCGGGGCGTCGCCTACACTCTCTGCATGTCCCGCTACGCCCTGCGCATCACCCGGTTCGACGACCAGCGGAGCTTCCGGCGCGTGGCGGATTTCCTGGCCGCACTCTACCCCGACACCGACCCCGAAGACTTCGAGACGGGGCTGGCGCGGCTGCCCTGCATCGTGACCCACGACGCCGACGAGGCGGCGGCCCGGGACCTCGAGCGGGCCCTCATCGTGCGGGGGGCGCGGACGTTGATGACCCCCGTCGGGGTGGTGGACGTCACGATGGGGCCGGACGACGACGGGACCAGCCAGGAGGTCGACGTCGCGTTCCTGTCGGCCCCGAAGATCAAGGCGAAGCCCGCGGCGAAGCCCGCCAAGAGCGCACGGGCGCCGAGCCGCGGGGTCCGCAAGCTGTTCAAGAAGGACTCGGCGCTCGCTCCGTGGGAAGACGGGTGATCCCCCCGCGGGCCCTCACCCCGGCGCTGCCCGGGGGCGTCGACGCGGGCCCGTACCCCTTCGCGCCCGCGCCCGCGGCGGACGGTGTCCCGGGGCTCTTGTCCGTCGTCGTGGTGCACCACCGCGGCGCCGACGACCTCGTCGCGTGCCTCGGCTCGGTGCTCGCCGCCGACCCGCCCGACGCGCTCGAGGTGCTGGTCGTGGACAACGACGCCCAGGACGACGGGGCCGCCCGCGCCGCCGCCCTCGACCCCCGAGTGCGTTCGGTGCGGCTCCCCCGAAACCTCGGCTTCGCGGCGGCGGCGAGCGCCGGGATGCGGGCCTCTCGGGGCGACCGCGTCCTGCTCCTGAACCCCGACGCCGTCGTCGATCCGGGGTGCCTGCGTCGCCTGCTCTCGGCCGCGGAGAACGCCGACATCGTCGCGGCGCGCGTGCTCTTGCGGGACGACCCCTCGCGCCTCGACAACTGCGGTCACCGGCTCTACGCAGACGGCCTCAACTGGTGCCGGGGCCGCGGAGAGGCGGCCGCCGGGGCGTTCAAGGAGCCCGAAGACGTGTTGCTCTTCAGCGGCGCGGCCGTGCTCTTCCGTCGCGACGCGCTCGCGCGGACGGGCGGCTTCGACCCCAGCTACTTCGGCTACGGCGAGGACGCCGACCTGGGGCTGCGCGCGGCGCGGATGGGGCTTCGATGCACCTACGTCCCGGACGCCGTGGTGCGGCACGCGGTCGGGGGCACGTTCGGCGCCGCGTCGCCGCTCAAGGTCTTCCTCGTGGAGCGCAATCGAGCCCGGGTGGCCATGACCCACCTGCCGCGTCGTCGGCTGCTGCTGTCCCCGCTCTGGACGCTGGGTCGGCACGTCGCGCTCACGGCGGCGTCGCTCCGGCGTCGGGGTCCGGTCGCCGACGCGGGCCCGCGGGACGGTCTGGTCCTGCCCGCGGCGGTGGTCCTCGCGCACCTCGCCTCGCTGGTCGATGTCCCGGGAGCCTTCGCGCGCCGCCGCGCCGTGAGTCGACGGGTGCGGGAGGCCGGGGGCCTCACGGACGCCGCCTGGGCGGCCCGGCTGGACGAGGACCGGGTGAGTCTGCGGGAGCTCGCCGGCTCCGCTCCACGCGCCTAGCCGACGGGGACGGGTTCGCCGGTCTCCAGCGCCCGGTCCACGGCCTCCAGGATCCTCACGATCCGCACGGCGTCGGCGCCGTCGGAGCGGATGGGGGCGCCGTCGAGCACGCCGTCCACGAAGTGCTTCACCTCGAGCGCCAGGGGCAGGCCGAGGCCGTGGGTCGGGGTCGTCGCCGTGCCGGTGAGGCGACGCAGGGGAGGGGAGCGCACGTCGTCGAACCGGGCGACGCCCAAGGCCCCTTCCACGCGGACCCGACGGATCTTGGCGCGGCTCCCGAACGCGACCCGGAGGCACGCGCGCCCGTCCGCGAACGCGAGCACCGCCCGCACCCCGTTCTCCCCGAACCGCATGGCCGACACGCGCCGCGGTGAGGCCCTGAACAGGCGACACGCGACCGAGACGTCGTGCGGTCCGAGGCTCCACCAGGGGTCGCCGTCGGCGGGCCCCGGCGCGGGGTTCATGCGCACGGTGTCGACCCGCCGAAGCGGCCCGAGATCGCCTCGCCTCACGGCCTCCGCCAGCGCCCCGACCGCGGGGTGGTACTGCATCAGGTGGCCGACCATCAAGCGCAGACCGCGTCGCTGGGCGAGCTCGTGGAGCTCCCGCGCGTCGGACGTCCGCAGGGCGGGCGGCTTCTCCACGAACACGTGCTTGCCCGCGTCCAGCGCTCGCCGCGCGAGGCCCGCGTGGGTGGCCCCGCCGGTGGCGATCACGATGGCGTCGAGGCTCGGATCGGTCATCAGATCGGCGACGTCCGTGGTGGGCCGGGCGGCGCCGTAGCGGGCGGCGCGGGAGGAGAGGACCCCCTCGTCGCGGTCGCAGATCGCGTCCACGGTGCATCGGTCGGCGTCGTGCAGGTCGCGCAGGAGGTTCCCGCCCCATCGCCCCAGCCCCACCACGCCCACGCGGAGGGTCCGATCGACGGACATCGCCGCGGTGGCGGGCGCGCCGGGCTCCATCAGAAGCCGAGCTCGGCGCCGAAGGTGAAGGCGACGCGGTTGCCCCCCTCGGGTCGGTCCTCGCGCAGGCGCATCTTCATCTCGCCCGCCTGAATCCGCATGCCCCAGTCGATGCGCAGGCGGTTCAGCGTGAACCCGAGGCCCCACGTGACGTAGTGGTCCGTGAACTTCCGGTCGCCGTAGTAGCCGAACCGCACGCCCAAGAACTGCGCGGCCGTGATCTCGGCGCCCGCGTGGATGTCGATGTAGTTGTCGACCGAGCTGCTGGTGAAGTCGATCACCGCGTCCAGCCCGAAGCGGAACAGGTCCCCGATCTTGAGCGCGAAGCCGGGCGAGATGCGCACCGGGAACCGCTCTTGGGTGGTGGGGATCAGGTTCTGGGCCGAGAAGCCGAACCCGATGATCTCCACGGGCCAGAACGTGACCCCGGCGTCGATCGTGAACCGAGTGGTGCTGTCGCGGATGGCGTTGTCCTGGCGCAGCACGCGCGCCGTCACGCCGACGTTGATCTTCCGCTCGAGGAAGCCGTAGGCGACCGCGATGTCCCAGCGGTGGGTGGTGCGACGGTCCTCGAGGTCCACGTCCCCCGGCTGGTACCAGCGCACGTCGAGCGACGGATCGAACGGCGGCTCGTACGTGTGGATCGTGTACTTCGTGCCCATGCCGAAGGCGCTGGTCTTGCCGTCGGAGGCGCCGATGCTGAACCGGTGGCCCTTGTCGTTGACGTTGTGCCCGTAGGAGACGGAGCTCAGATACACCTGGTTCGCGGCCACCACGGCCGGGTTGAGGTGCACCGCGCTCGTGTCGCCGCCGAGGATGCGGACCGCGCCGGCCATGCCCAGCGCGCGCGGCTCGAAGAAGTCCTCGCGCGCCGAGGACGTGGCCGGGAGCGCGAACACGACGAGCGCGACGAGGGTGACGGAGGTCGTCCGGGAGGGCATCGCGCCGACTATGGCGACTGGGTCGGCGGGTGTCGAGGCGCGAGGAGTCGGGGGACAAATCATTGCAGCACGCAAGTTTCTCGGCAGCTGTGGTAAGACACGACAATATTGACGTGTTGGTGGGTGAACGGCACTCAAGTTCCTGGATTTCTGGAGGATTTCGATGGACGCGCTGCGCTTTTGGGGAGACTGGATGACCTCCCGCAATCCGCCCTCGGAGCGGGCGGTGGATCGGTACGCCGAGGCGACCGACGCCGTGGAGGTGGGGCGCCTCGACGATCTCGAGGACCTCTACGCGGGCTGCTTGACCGAGCTCGAGGCCACGGACCCTCACCGGGCCGCGCCCGCGAATCACAACCTGGCGGTCGTGCTCCAGCAGCGGGACGACCTCGACGGCGCGCTCTTCCACTGCGTGCGGGCGCTGTTCCTCTACCACCGGGTGGGCGACCTGCCGGGGACCTGGGCGGGCCTGCGAAACCTCGCGATCGTGTTTCAGGCGCGAGGCGAGAACCGCCGGGCCATGGACGCACGACGAAAGGCGGCCCACGTGCGCAGCCGGATGGTCGAGTCGGGTCGGTTCGGGGACTCGGAGGACGGCCGCGACGGGCGGGGAGAGCCGCTCCTGCTGCTGGCCGTGAGCGCGGGGCGCAGGCTCCGCGCGGTGGGCGACTGAGCGCCCTCTACATCTGGAAGATCCAGACGCCGCGACCGGCGTCTTCGCCCTCGGAGGAGTCGTCTCGGCGCCGCTCCTGCTCCTCGATCCACTCCGGCGGGGGACGCTGGATGTGAAGCGGCTGGGGGGCCCACTCACGGTCTCGTCGTTCCTGCTCGATGCGTTCGATGATCCAGGGCTTCATGGTCGCCTCCTGTGCGCTGCCTCCATTGACACTCATCGGACGTTCGGCCGAAGCCTTTTGTTCGATTCGCGGGTTTCTTCTCTCTCACTTGGTCACGACCCCGCCGAGGTCAAGATTGTTCCCGGCCCGGATGGACCCGGGCGCGCTCCGTGGCGGCTGGTAAGGTGCGCGACCGAGACGCACTGCAGTTCGTCGGAGACCGGATGCGCACCGCCCTTCTTCTCGTCCTCTCGACCCTCCTCCTCCCCGGCTGCTTCTGGGGCGACAACGAGGCGTCGATCGACTTCACCCTGAGCAGCTCGAACTACGAGTTCTTCAGCGGCCTGCTCTACCCGACCGAGGTGGAGGAGGGCTGGAGGCAGACGTTCGAGGCCCGCCAGCGCCAGTGCCCGGACGAGGAGCGCGCCGAGGACTGCGACGCGGACGATCGCCTCGAGAGCGGGATCATCCAGTACCCGGTCCCGTACGACACCAGCCGCGTGCGCGGTCTGTTCACGCAGAAGAGCGACCTTCAGATCACGGCGCACCTCGACATGGGCGACGTGTACAAGGCGCTGGAGGAGGACGGCTTCTCCCCCTGGGGTCACTTCGACGACGAGGACGAGGCCTGGGGACGCGACGGGGAGGCCTGCGGGTCGAACCTCGGCCCGTACGAGCGCACCGGCGTCGGGCCCTGCCTGCGGCAGTCCGTGCAGGACAACATCGCCGCCTACAAGGGCCTCACCGAGGACCTGCGGCTCGTCATCCTCATCAACCTTCCGTCGGTGGACGACGTGCGCTCCACGATCTGCCAGGAGGCGGCGCGCGACTTCACGTCCACCGACTGGGAGTACCCACGGACCCTGAAGATCAACCACAACGCGCTCCTGCCGGCCGACGGCACCGACTTCTACGCGGACGAGGACACGCGGCCGCTGTCGGCGTGCGAGATCGAGGCGTTCGCGCAGCTGAAGCTGGGCATCGAGGTGTTCGGGGCGGACTATTACGGAGAGGACGAGGTCGACATCGACGACGACTTCCGGGAGCTCACCGTCGATCGAGAGAATGAGGACGACGAGACCCTGCTCGGGACCGTCGAGCTCGAGTCGCTGACGCTGCCCGGCGAAGGCGGCCCGGCCCGCGCCGCGGGGCGCTACAACATCGCCTTCACGAGCAACCGCTTCGGAGACCTGGACGGGGCCGTGACCATCTCCGGCTCGTTCGACGCGGAGGTCCGTCGGGACGCCGAAGAGATCGAGGAGCCCGAGCGAGAAGTCGATCTGGAGTCGGCTGAAAGCGAATAGTTGACAGCCCCAAGGGGCGGGCATAGATTCAAT
Source organism: uncultured Rickettsiales bacterium (assembly GCA_964620495.1). Taxonomy (GTDB): domain Bacteria; phylum Myxococcota_A; class UBA796; order UBA9615; family UBA9615; genus CAZEKB01. The sequence continues at coordinate 55,644 of CAZUHI010000004.1, forward strand.
ACATCCCGTGGAGAGAAACCCCCGGGACGAGGCGCTCAAAGCCGTTATGGCCCGAGCCCTCTCGACTGTCGAGTGCGACCCCCCCCCCACATTCGGCAATCGAGGGCTCGGGTCACCTCGTTCTGGGATTCGAAAGAGGCCGGGATCCAGCGACAGCGCGCGAATTCCGGCGAGCCGAGAGGCGAGGCAGGAGTTCGCCCAAGGAACGCGGAGCGTTCCCTGCTAGCTTCAGCGGCATGCGTTTTCGAGCCCCCATCGTGCTTCTCGCCGGCGTCCTGCTCGCCGGTTGCCCCGGGTCCATCAACATCACCGGCGACGCGGTGGACGCGTTCACTCCGGCGTCGGCGGTGTGGCTGACCAAGGGGTCGGCCGACGGGCGCACCCACGAGTTCGTCCTGTCCAGCGTGGGCAACTACTGCCGCCTCAAGCGCGACGCCGAGGCCGCGCGGATCGCCGCCCAGGCCGCGTACCAGGAGCGGGTGGCCGCCGGCGACCCCGAGTGCGAGTCCTTCGACCAGCTGGTCGACGATCTCCGGGACGCGTACGTGAACCTCGAGAAGAACGGCGCGAAGCAGCTGCGCGTGGAGCTGGATCGGGCGGACGTGGGCGAGACCCTCGAGGCGCGCACGGCCCCCGTGGAGGGCCGCTACGCCCAGGTCGGCGGAGGCGCGATCGGCTCCTTCGAGGCCCAGCTTCAGTACTGGGAGGACGACTACTGGGACACGTACGCCGACGCGTACGCCTGCATCGACCCGGAGAACCTCGACCAGGAGGCGCTGACGGCGTTCCTGACCGAGGTGAGCCCGAGCGCGATCCGGGTCCATCCCCTCAGCGCGGGGGTCGTGGAGCTCTCGGGCGGGAGCGACGGCGCCTGGGACGTGGAGGTGAGCGGTGACCTGCTCGACGGCACCGACACCGTCGGGACGCTGACCGCCGAGTTCACCACCGAGCAGTGCGCGATCGAGGTCGTCGACGAGCCGCTGTAGCGGTCCGCGGACTTCCCCGGGGTCGCCTCAGCCGGTCTCGACGGCGTAGGCGGCCAACCGCAGCTGCTCGGCCAGGAAGACGAGGTCTTCCCGTCGGTAGAAGGGCAGCAGGGGCAGCAGGAGCAGCTTGGCCGCAGGGTCGCGCGCGCCCCACCCCAGCTTGCCGTCGGGGCGGAGGGAGCCGATGCCGTCGCCGAGGACGGGGATGCCGCGGGCTCGGAGCGCGTCGGCGAGGGCGTCGCGACGATCGACCAGCAGCGGGAACACGCCGCTCGCGGCTTGGCACCCCGGAGGATCGGGGACCGTCTCCACCCCGTGCACGTTGCCGCAGTGGGTGCGGAGGGTGCGAGCGTGCAGCGCGCGCTGGGAGGCCCGGGCAGCCGACTGGGACAGGCGCACCGACGCGGCGGCGCAGGCCCAGCCGGGAGGATCTCCCGAGCGATCGGGATCGTCGGCCGGGGTGGGCGCGGGCAGGAACCGCCGCAGTCGAGGTTCGTCGCGGATCGAGGTGATCACCAGGCGCAGCGCGTGTCCGGGCGCCCGACCGTTGGGGGCGGGCTGAGGTCCCGACGTCCCCGCCCCCGCGAGCACGGCTCCCCACACCGCCGCCGGGCCCGGCTCGCCGTCCACGGGGAGGAGCACCAGGTCGCCGAAGTCGCTGACCACCCGATCTCGGACCCGGCAGCCCGGGGAGGAGCGCGCGTCGACCACCAGGCAGGCGCCGGCGTCGTCGCACAGGGCGGCGATCGCCTCCAGGGCCCCGCCCTGGCCCGCGACGGGCGACGCCACCACGGCCTTCGCCCCCCGCTCCAGCGCCGCGCGAACCTCGTCCGCCCCGGGATCGAGGCGGCCCGGCGCCGGGTCCATCCACACCATCGTCGAGAAGCGAGTCAAGGCGGGGCCCAGGTCGGAGCGGCCCCAGGTCGGAGCGGCCACGGGCGCGTCCCCCACGCGGGCGTGCAGTGCCTCGATCAGCGCGTCGGGTCCGTCCGCCACCCAGCGGCCCTCGACGCGGTTCGCCGCGGCCGTCACCTCGGCCGCCAGCGCCTCCGTGGATCGGGCCCGGTGCCCCCGCGGCCCGGCGATCGCGCGGAGCACCTCGCGGTCGAGGATCGGAGCGTGCGCAGGCAGAGAGCGGGGGGGGAGCACGGCACAAGGGTAGACGAAGCGGGGCCCGCACTGTATGGATCGCGCCCATGGCGATCCTCCCCATCTACGAAGTCCCGCATCCGATCCTGCGCAAGCAGGCCTCGCCGGTGAAGGACGTCGACGACCGCATCCGCGGCCTCCTCGACGACATGGCCGAGACGATGTACGCGGCCCCGGGCGTCGGCCTCGCGGCTCCCCAGGTGGGGGTCCTGGAGCGGCTCCTGGTGGCGGCGGTGCCCATCCGCGACGGCGTGGCCGAGGAGCGCGAGGACGACGAAGAGGGGAGCAAGGCGTTCCTCACCGAGCTGATCAACCCGGTGATCGTGGAGCACCAAGGCTCGATCGTGTGGAACGAGGGCTGCCTCTCGGTGCCGGACATGGTCATCGAGGTCGAGCGCCACGAGACGATCGTCGTCGAGGCCCTGGACCGCCACGGCGACACCTTCCGGTTCACCGCCACCGGCTTCTACGCCGTCATCTTCCAGCACGAGATGGACCACCTCGACGGCAACACGCTGTACGACCGACTCTCGGGCCTCAAGCGGGCCCTCTACCTCAAGAAGCTGAAGAAGCAGCGCAAGCATGGCCCTGGACCCGAACAAGGTTCTTCCCCGCAGCCCATCTACTGAGCCGCTCCGCGTCGTCTTCTTCGGCACGCCCGCCCTCGCCGTCCCCACCCTGGACGCGCTGGTGGGGGCCGAGGACGTCTGCCGAGTGGTCGCGGTGGTGGCCCAGCCGGATCGCCCCGCGGGGCGCGGCAAGAAGCTGCGCGCGCCGCCCGTCGCGGCGCGAGCGACCGAGCTTGGCCTCGATCTCCGCCAGCCCAAGGGCGTGCGTCGCGGCCCCTTCCCGCGTCGGTTCGCCGAGCTGAAGCCCGACGTGGCGGTCGTGATCGCCTACGGCCGCATCCTCACCTCGGAGATCCTGGAGACGCCGCGGTTCGGCTGCGTGAACGTGCACGCGTCCCTGCTCCCGAAGTACCGGGGCGCGGGCCCGATCCAGTGGTCGATCATCGAAGGCGAAGACGAGACGGGAGTGACCACCATGTGGATGGAGGAGGGCCTGGACACCGGCCCGATGCTCGAGGTCGCGCGCACGCCCATCGCTCCCGACGACACCGCCGCGACGCTCGGGGCGCGCCTCTCCTCCATGGGCGCGGACCTCGCCGTGTCGACCCTCCGGAGCCTCCAGGCGGGCACGCTGGCGGCGACGCCCCAGCCCGAGGGGGCGACCCACGCGCCCCTGCTGAGCAAGGAGGACGGCCGCATCCGCTGGTCCGATCCCGCCGCCGTGATCGACCGACGTCGCCGGGGTACGACGCCCTGGCCCGGCGCCTTCTGCACCCTCCGCGGGCGCACCCTCAAGGTCCACGGGGCCGACGTGCTGCCTGCCGAAGCGTGCGGGATCGAGGCCGCCCCGGGCACCGTGATCGCCCTGGATCCCGAGGGCATCGTGGTCGCCTGCGGGGCCGGCGCGCTGCGGTTGACCGTGGTTCAGCCCCCCGGTAAGAGGGCGATGCCCGCGGCCGACTTCCTGCGCGGCCACGACCTCGACCTGGGCGAGTCCCTCGCCGCGACCCTGGAGCTCTGATGTCCCACAAGATCGCGCCGTCCATCCTGTCCGCGGACTTCGGCCGGCTCGGCGCCGAGATCGGAGCCGTGGTGGAGGCCGGGGCCGACTGGATCCACGTCGACGTGATGGACGGTCGGTTCGTCCCGGTGATCACGCTCGGCCCGGCGATCACCGCCGCCGCCAAGGCCGCGTCCGGCGACTGCACGGTGGACGTGCACCTCATGATCGTGGAGCCGGAGAAGCACATCGAGGCGTTCGCGAAGGCCGGAGCGGACGTGATCACGGTCCACGTCGAGGCCTGCCCGCACCTCCACCGCACGATCTGGCAGATCCAGAACCTGGGCTGCAAGGCGGGCGTGGCCATCAACCCTGGGACGGCCCTCTCCGCGCTGGACGGGATCCTCGAGCACGTGGACATGGTCCTGGTGATGACCGTGAACCCCGGCTGGGGCGGCCAAGCGGCCATCCCGTCGGCGATCCGTCGGGCGGGCGAGCTGCGCGGGATTCTGAAGGAGCGGGGGCTGGACCACGTGCTGATCGAGGTCGACGGCGGCGTGAAGGTCGAGAACGTGACCGAGTTCGCCGCGGCGGACGTGCTGGTCTCCGGCTCGGGCGTGTTCAAGGCCGACGACTACCGCGCCGTCATGGATGCCATGCGTGGACGACTGGCGGCCGCGGCCGCGTCTTGACACCCGCCGTCGCGGGGTCGTAGCTTCCCGCACCGACTGACGGAGCGTAGCGCAGTTTGGTAGCGCACCTGCTTCGGGAGCAGGGGGTCGAAGGTTCAAATCCTTTCGCTCCGACCATTGCGAAAGGCCCCGATCGGACATGGCTCCGGTCGGGCCTTTCTCGGTTCTATCGGGCGGGGGACCTGAGAGGACGCCGGAACTACCGCGTGTTCTGCTCGATCCACAGGGTCAGTGCATCCTCGTCGATCTCGCCCGCTGCCAGCGCCAGGATCGTCCTCACCTCGTCCGCCTCGTCCGGATCGAAGCGCCGACCATTGAGCGCCAGGAAGACGGCGACGGCGAGGACGGCGACGCGCTTGTTCCCGTCCACGAACGGGTGGTTGCGTGCGAGCCCGAACCCGTAGGCAGCAGCGAGGCGAGGAAACTCCACGCCAGGCTCGTAGGCGAGTCGGTTCTGCGGGCGGGCGAGCGCGCTGTCCAGCATGCCCTCGTCGCGGACTCCCGGCAGCCCCCCGAAGAGGGCGAGGGACTCGTCGTGCAGCGCTACCACCATGGCGCGTGTCAGCCACCGCGGCTCCATCAGCGGGCGAGTTCGCGCAGCGCGTTCTTGTGCCGGTGCATGTAGTCGCGCCCTGCCTCAAGGGCTTCGGCGAAGTCGGGATCGTAAGCGGTGAGGCGGATGCCGTCGGGGGTCTTGACGACGAACAGCGTGTCCCCCGCCCCGACGCCGAGCTCCGTCAGGGCTTCCTTGCCCAGGATCACGCCGTACGAGTTGCCGATCTTGCGGACGGTGAGGGTCTTCGACATGTGGATGTTATAACATCTGTTGAACGATGCGTGCCAGCCCTTCCTCAGCGTTGAGGAGGGCCCAAGAAGTTCTATAGGTGTCCATCCAGGCCGACCATTTCTTCGAGGACGCCCATCAGCGCTGCTGGTGGGCGTCTTCGCTTGGGGCTGACGAACGCCCGGGACGATGGAGGAAACATGTCGTAGGCTCCGCGTCGGAGTGGCCCTCGAGAGGGGCGTGCAGGAATCGGGGGGGACATGGCTGGTCTCAGGGTTCTCGTGGTGGACGACGATCCGGCGACGTTGCGGCTGTTCTCCGCGATGCTCGAGGCGGGGGGGCATCGACCCCGGACGGCGGAGGACGTCGAGGCTGCCGCGCGGCACCTGCGGGCCGGCTCCTTCGACGTCTTGATCCTGGACGTCCACCTGCCCCCGCCGGGGTCGGAGCACGTCATGCGCGCGGTGCACGGCTCCGGCGCGCGCGTGCAGGTTCTCGGGCTCAGCGACTCGCCGTCGGTGGACGCTCTCATCTTCCTGATGCGGTTCGGCGCCGTCGACTTCCTGAAGAAGCCGGTGACCCAGCGCGACCTGGACGCCGCGCTGGCGCGCGCGACGATCCGAGCCCAGGAGACCTCGGCGCCCACGGCCAAGCGGCCCCGCACCGGGGTGAGCCGCCGACGGGCTCCGCCGAAGCGCGCTTCGGGGCGGCCCGCGGCGGTCGAGGCTCCGCCCACGGGGCGCGCGGACGCGAGCCTCGTCGACCGCATCGCCGCGACCCTCGACTCCATGGCCGAGGGGCGACTCCCGCTCCCGTCGGGCCGGGTGGATCCCACCGCGGTCTTCTCCGCCCTCGAGGACGACGAGGGGAGCCTCGAGGACGTCGTCGCCGCCGCGGGGGAGGACCCCTTGTTGGCGGCCGAGATCGTGAGGGTTGCGTCCGTCGGTCGCATCACGACGGCTCGCCCGATCAAGACCCTGCGCGACGCCTGCCTTCAGTTGGGGAATCGGGCGATCCTGGGCGTGGCCCAGGAGGTGCTGGTCGGACGCATGCACCGCTCCGGATCGCCCCACGCCGACGCCGTCGGGGAGGGGCTGTGGCGCAACACGCGGGCCGCTCGCGCCCTGGCCGATCGGGTGCCGGGGGTGGACGAGGACTCGGTGCACTTGGCCGCGCTGCTGCACAACATCGGAGAGGCGCTCGTGCTCCAGGCGCTCGTCGCGATCGCCCGAGCGGGCGGGCCCCCCGTCCGGGACCCGGCGGCGATCGCCAAGATCTGCGGCGTCCTGCACGAGCGCGTGGGCGGGCGGTTCCTCGCCGCCTGGAAGGCGCCGCCGGCGGCGGCTCGATTGGCCGGCGCGCATCACGCGGCGCCGAAGGGGCGCGAGTCGACCACGTCGGTCGCGCTCCGCAGGCTGGTCCTCGGCCTCTGGGCTGCCGCCGTGTCCGCCGGGTACGGCTACATGGACGAGCATCGGGGGATGGCCTTCGAGGATCTGCTCCCCGGCGTCGACGCGAGCGAGCAGGGCGAGCTCGGGGCGGCGGTCGAACAGGCGGCCCTCGACCTGGGGCTCGAGCCGATCAGCGGGGGGGCATGAACGCGTCGAGGAACCGCACGACGTCGGCGATGCGGAACGGCTTGGCGAGCACGGGGTCGTCGTTGTCGGTGACGCCGCGGGCCTGGGCCACCCGGATGCCGTAGCCGGACATGAGGACGACCCGCTGGGCGGGGTGTACGCGCCGGATCTGTTCGGCGAGCGTGAACCCGTCCATCTGGGGCATCGCCACGTCCGTCATGACCACGTCGAACGGCTCTACCTCGGTCGCGGCGGCCAGCGCGGAGAGTGCGTCGCCCTTCGCCACGACGGTGTAGCCGACGGCCGTGAGGGCGGCGTACACGATCGAGCGGATGGTGGCCTCGTCGTCGACGATGAGGACGCGCCCCGAGCGCTGGACACCGTCCCCGAAGCGCCGGGGCTCCGCGGCGGCCTCCTTCACCTCCGGCTCGCTCGCCGGGGCCGCTTCGAACCGGACGGTGACGCGGGTCCCGCCGTCCACGGACGTGGAGAGGTCGAGCACGCCGCCCATGCCCTCGACCAGCTTGCGCGCGAGGGGGAGCCCGAGGCCGGTGCCTTCGCCGACCGGCTTCGTGGTGAAGAACGGGTCGAACGCCGACTGGAGCACCTCGGGCGCCATCCCCGGGCCGTCGTCGCTCACCGACAGCGTCGCGCCCTCGTCGGTCGGCTCGACGCTCACGACGACGCGCCCTTCCCCGTCGATGGCGTCGCGGGCGTTGCCCACGAGGTTGAGGACGCTCTGCTCCAGGGGGCCGTCCGTGGCCCGCACCCACAGGGGGGCGTCGGGCACCCGGAGCTCGAGCGCCCCGCCCGCGTCGAACAATCGCTCGAGCGCCGGGCGCAGGGCCTCGGCCCAAGCGCGCAGATCCAAGGTCTCGGCCGACCCCTCCGAGCGACGCGCGAACGCGAGCAGCTGGGCCGTCAGCTCGGCGGCGCGCTCGGCGGTGCGGAGGCCGTCTCGGACGTGTCGGCCCGCGGAGCGGTCGTCCAAGTCCGGCGCGAGCGCCAGCTCGAGGTGCCCGATCACGCCCCCCAGCAGGTTGTTGAAGTCGTGGGCGATCCCGGCCGCGAGGTCGCTGACCATCCCTGCCTTGTCGCGCCCGCTCGAGCCGTCGGGTCCGGGGCCCTCGGCCGCCCGGAGCCAGACCAGGCGCGCGGGCTGCCCGTCCCACACCCCCATGGCCGAGCGGACGAGCGCTCCTCGGACGGTGCCGTCGGGCCGGAGGATGTCGACCTGCAGGTCGTCGCCGTCGATGTCGAAGCCGAGATCTCCCCCGCGCAGCTCGAGCAGGGTGCGCCCGAAGAGCTCCTCCGCCGACGCCGTCGCGAACAGGATGTCCCCGCGGGGCCCCACCACCAGGAGGGAGTCGGCCTCCAGCGCGCGGGCGTGCTCCCGAAGGCGCTCGGCCACGCGGTAGGCCTCGAGCGCGTACCGCACGCAGCGCCGCAGCCGCTGGGGGTCCATGTCCACCTTGGGCAGGAAGTCGGTGGCGCCCGCGTCGAGGGCGTCGTCCGCGATCGACGGGTCCGACCGTCCGGTGAGGAGGATCAGGGGGCTCCGGACGCCCGCGTCCCGGGCCTGACGGATCACATCGAGGCCGTCGCCGTCCGGGAGGTGGAAGTCGACGATGTGGAGGTCGAAGTGGTCCGATCGGGCGGCCTGCAGCCCCTCCTCGGCGGACATGGCCCGAACGATCTCGGCGTCGAAGCCGGCCTCGGCCAGCGCGTACTCCAGCAGCGCCGCGTCGGCGTCGGAGTCCTCGACATGCAGCACCCGCAGTGCCACCACCCGCATGGTCGGACGCTCCCTCTTTCCCCCGCTCACCCTACCACCGCGGGGGGCTCCGCTCCGCTGCGGGCCCGCACGTCCTCCCAACGGAACGGCGCCACGAGGTGCTCGAAGAACCCGCGCGGGAACGAGGGCATGTCGGCGATGCCGATCTCCTCCGGCGGCTCGCGGTCCGCGGGGAGGAAGCGCGTCCCGAACACGATGTCCCAGAAGCAGACGTTCGCGCCGTAGTTCGTGTTGGACTCGTCCACCAGGCGGCTGTGGTGCCAGCGATGGAGCTCCGCCATGGAGAAGATCCAGTTCAGCGGGCCCAGGCGGATGTCCAGGTTGGCGTGCTGGAACATGCCGTGCACGGCCGTCCAGAGGCTGAAGAGGGCCAGGATCTCCGGCGGCGCCCCCAGCACGATCAGGGGCACGCTCTGGTAACGACGTACTGCATCGCCGTGTCGAGGGGGTGGAAGCGCCCCGCGTTGAGCCAATAGAGACGCTCGGCGCTGTGGTGGACCGCGTGCAGGCGCCAGAGCAGCGGTCGCTCGTGCATCAGCCGGTGGGCCCAGTAGCTGCCGAACTCGCTGACGATCATCGCCACGACGACCTGCAGCGCCAGGGGCGGCGACGACGGCCAGAGGGTCCCGCCGAAGGCGTCGGCGAGGGCGATCGAGGCGCCCGTGAGGGCCCCGATCGTGGATCTTCTCGGCCCCCGCGATCGTCAGGGCGGCCGCGAGCGTCACGCCGGCGACGGCGATCATGGGCTCGATGCCCGTCGCCATGAGCGCCGCGCCGGCGGCCATCGCGCCGGTGAACAACACTGGAAAGAAACCGTAGCGAAAGACGGCGCGCATCCTCAGGAAGATACCGATAGGGTCGCCGGCCATGCGCATCCCGGCTTCGCTCCTCGCCATCGCCCTCGCGGGCTGCCCCTCCGCCGACGTCGAGGAGGAGGTCGGGGACCCCCGCTTCGACAACTCGGTCACCACGCTCGCGTGCCCCGATCCCGGCGCGCTGCCGTTCCCCAGGTCGACCGAGGAGTTCGCCCACGAGGACTCCGAGACCCTGAGCGACGACCGTCGGCCGGGGTTCGCGGGGGACGACCTCATCGGCCCCCCGGCGGACGAGGTGCGGGTGCGGGGCTGGATGGGTCACCACCTGGAGTGGGACGCCTGGGGCTACGAAGACGAGGACGTGGGGGTCTGGGGCTGGACCTCGGACGCGGGCTGGGTCGAGCACGGACGGGTGGCGACCCGCGCGGACGACTCGGCGGGGGACTACCGCCTGAACGTCGACGGCGACGCCCTGCCCTCGGGCGACGGCGAGTTCTTCGGGGTCCTGGAAGGCAGCGGCGCGTGCAGCCGCCACGGGATCTTCCCCTGGCCCGCGGGCACGCAGGTGGTCATCGCGGACCTGGACGGCACCCTCACCGTCGGCGACGCGGAGCTCTTCGCCTGGTTCGACGACGCCGAGTACGTGCCCCGCATCTGGGAGGACGCCGACACCCTCCTTCAGACCTGGGAGGCCAAGGGCTACCGCGTCGTCTACCTGACCGGGCGGCCCCACCCGCTGCGCGGTTGGACCCGCGCCTGGATGGACGACCTCGAGCTGCCGTACGGCCCCCTGAAGACGGCCCCCGAGCTGCTCGGCTCGTTCGAGGCGGTGCAGTACAAGTCCGGCTTCATCCTCGAGCTCCAGGACGAGCTGGGGTGGGAGATCGTGGCCGCGTACGGCAACTCCGCGGGAGACCTCGAGGGCTACGAGCAGGGCGGCATCCCCAAGGAGATCACCTTCTCGATCGGGCCCGACTCGGGGGCGGACGGGACCGTCGGCGTCGGCGACGCGGGATGGACCCAGCACATCGCCGACTTCGTGGAGCCGCACCCCGACGCGGACTGACCTCAAGACCGTCGCCCGCGCGCCGATGACGCGGAGGTGAGCGACGGGAACACGAGCGGGACGTTCGCGCGGGTGGAGGGCAACGCGCCCCGGCTGGCGCGCTTCGACGTCGAGGTGGTGGTGCCCCCGGTGCCGATCGTGGTGAGGCGTCGTCCCAGCCGCCCGCTCGCCCCCCCGCCCGCCGACTGGACCCCGCCCTGGCCGACCGGGCGACCGACGTCGCCGCCTGTCCCTGCTCCGCCCCTCGACTTCCCGTGGCCCGACTTCGAGGAGCCCGAGCCGGCCCGTCCCGCCCCTTCGCCGCGGGTCGCCTCCGGCCCCTACCTCGGCCCCTGCTGGTCGTCCCCGGCCATCGACGCGGCCCGGGAGTTCCTGTTGCCCCTGGTGCGCGGCGGCGCCGTCCGCGCCCCCGTGCTGCCTCACACGCTCCGCCGGGGCCTCGAGATCGCGACCGACCCGGACGGGTCGTTCTGCGCCCTCGCCGAGGTGGTGAGCGGCGACGCCGGTGTCGCGACGACGTTGCTGCGCTACGCGAACAGCTTCGGCGCGCCGGAGCCCGCCACCGGGGTGCGGGAGGCCCTGGTGAGGGTGGGCATGAGCGGGGCGAGGGAGGCCCTGATGATCGCGTCTTCGGGCTCGATGGTGCGGGTCCCCGGGCGGCGTCGCCTGACGAACCGGCTGCAGACCCGGAGCCGCGCCGTGGCGTCGGCGGCCTGCGCGATCGTGACGGTGAGCTCGCGCCCGGGGCTGCCGACCGAGGACGCTGCCCTCACGGCCGGGGTGGTGCACGACATCGGTCGGTCCACGCTGCACACCCTCCTGCGGAAGCACCAGCGTCGCCTCCCCGACGCCGTCAAGTCCACGCTGCGCTGGGACGACGTGGTCGACGCCCTGCACGGAGAACTGGGCTGGGAGCTCGCGGCCCGCTGGGGCCTGGATCTCGACCTCGCCGCCGCCATCGGCCACCACCACGCCCCCGACACGGCCCCCGGCGAGGGTCGGTGCGCCCGGCTCGTGGCCGCGGCCTGCGCGTTCGCCGACCACCTCGGCTTCGTGCGGGAGCGCGCCTGCCCCCGGCCCATGGACCACCCCGACGTGATCCCCCTGAGGCTGGACTCCGTACAGGTGGCAGAGGTGGCGCGCAGGGTGCGCGTCCGCATGGAGCGAGCCGGCGCGATCGGCTGACGCGAGTCGAGGTGGCGCGGGCCCCTCGGCTCCCCTACATTCCCGGCCCGGCCGGCTCTTTCGGCCCCTCAGGAGTGGTTGTGCCTCACGATTTCGCGCTCATCGGCGCCGCCGGGTACATCGCGCCTCGCCACATGAAGGCGATCCGCGACACCGGCAACCGACTCGTCGCCGCCGTCGACCCCAGCGACAACGTCGGCGTCCTGGACAGCTACTTCCCGGGCTGCCGCTTCTTCACGGAGGTCGAGCGCTTCGACCGCCACGTCGAGAAGCTGCGCCGGAACCCCGATCTGTCGCCGGTCTCGTACGTCTCCATCTGCTCCCCGAACTACCTGCACGACGCCCACACCCGCCTCGCCCTGCGCGTCGGCGCGAGCGCCATCTGCGAGAAGCCCCTGGTGATCTCGCCGTGGAACCTCGACCAGCTGGCCGAGATCGAGGCCGACTCCCCCGGCCGCGTCTACACGGTGCTGCAGCTGCGCCTGCTCCCGAGCCTCATCGAGCTGAAGAAGCGCATCGACGCGACCCCGGCGGGCGAGGTCGTGGACGTGGACCTCACCTACATCACCCGCCGCGGCCCCTGGTACCACGTGTCCTGGAAGGGGCGGCCCGAGCGCTCGGGCACCCTGGCCATGAACATCGGCATCCACTTCTTCGACCTGCTGCAGTGGCTGTTCGGTCCGTCGGTCGAGAACCACGTGCACCTGCGCGAGCTGGACAAGTTCGCGGGCACGCTGCGCCTGGAGAAGGCGCGCGTCCGCTGGTTCCTGTCCATCGACGCCGCCGACCTGCCCGCCTCGGTCGCGGACGCGGGCGGGTACGCCTACCGCTCCATCACCCTCGACGGCACCGAGATGGAGTTCTCCACCGGCTTCACGGACCTCCACACCCGCGTCTACGAGGACATCCTCGCGGGCCGCGGCTACGGACTCGAGGAGGCCCGGGCCGCCATCGCGCTCGTACACGACGTCCGAAACGTCGAGCTGTCCACCCCCGCCGGCGCCCCCCACCCGTCCCTCGAGCGACACCTCTAGGAGCCCGCATGCGCGTCCCCATGCTCGACCTGAAGGCCCAGCACGCGGCGATCCGCGAGGACGTCATGCGCGCGGTGGCGGCGGTGTTCGACAGCCAGCACTTCATCCTGGGCCCCGAGGTGAAGGCCCTGGAGGCCGAGCTGGCCGAGTACCTGGACGTGAAGCACGCGATCGGCGTCAGCTCCGGCACGGACGCCCTCCTGGTGGCGCTCATGGCGCTCGGCGTGGGTCCCGGCGACGAGGTGGTGACCACGCCCTTCTCCTTCTTCGCCACGGCCGGCTGCGTGGCCCGCGTGGGCGCGACGCCGGTGTTCGTGGACATCGACCCGGTCACCTTCAACGTGGACGCCGCCCGCGTCGAGGCCGCCATCACGCCCCGCACCAAGGCCCTGCTGCCGGTGCACCTGTACGGCCAGTCGGCCGACATGGACCCGATCCTCGAGGTCGCGACCCGCCACGCCCTGCCCGTCATCGAGGACGGCGCCCAAGCGATCGGCTCCGAGTACCGCGGTCGACGCGTGGGCGGGCTGGGCGCGATCGGCTGCTTCTCGTTCTTCCCGTCGAAGAACCTCGGCGGGGCGGGCGACGGCGGCCTCGTCACCACCAACGACGACGCCCTCGGCGAGGCCCTGCGCATCCTGCGGGTGCACGGCGGGAAGCCGAAGTACTTCCACCACGTCGTGGGCGGCAACTTCCGGCTCGACGCCGTCCAGGGCGCGGTCCTCCGGGTGAAGCTGCGCCACCTGGAGTCGTGGCACGCGGCGCGCCGGGCCAACGCGGCGCGCTACACCGAGCTGCTCGCGGGCGCGCCGGTGACCCTGCCGGTCGTGGCGGACACGAACCGGATGATCTGGAACCAGTACACGATCCGCGTGAACGCCGGCGGCGACGCCCGCGACGCGCTCCGGGCGGGCCTCGCCGCGCGGGACATCGACTCCGCGATCTACTACCCCGTCCCCCTGCACCTCCAGCGGTGCTTCGCGGACCTGGGGCACTCGGAGGGCGACTTCCCCGAGGCCGAACGCGCGGCGGGCGAGGCGCTCTCCCTGCCCGTGCACCCGGACCTGTCGCCGCTCCAGATCGAGGCCGCCGCCCGGGCGGTCCGAGAGATCCTCGCGTGAGCGCACGAACGCTTGCCACGGGTCGGTCCGCCGCCCTAGAAATCAGGACGTGATGCGCTCCACCCTGCTCCTCCTCGCCGCGCTCGTCGCGCTCGGCTGCCGACCCACGACGTCCACCGTCAACTACGACGTGCCGCGCCCCGAGCTGTCCCAGGACGTCATCGGCGCGACCGACGTGTTCGAGGTGCGCGTCCACCTCGAGGTGGAGCTGTCCGGCGACTTCCGCGTGGACGGCGACGGCACGATCAACTACCCCCTGCTCGGCACGCTGCGGGTCGACGGCCTGAGCTCCGCGGGCGTGGCCGGCGTCATCCGCGACGGGCTGGCCGACGGCTACCTGCTCGATCCGCAGGTGACCGTCCTCCTCAAGGAGCAGAACTCCCGCAAGGTCTCCATGCTCGGCGAGGTCACCCGCCCCGGGCGGTACAAGTACCGCGACGGGATGACGCTGGTGGAGGCCATCGCCGAGGCCGGAGGGACCACCGAGTCGGCAGTCCTCACCGCCGTGATCCTGACCCGCCACGTGGAGGGCGAGGAGTACTCGGTCGATCTGCCCTACCGCGACATCACCGAGGGCCGGGCCCCGGACTTCTCGCTGGCGCCCGGGGACATCGTGCTGGTGCCCACGTCGCCGGTGAAGTAGCCCGCCCGGGCCCGAACCGGTAGGTTCGTCCGCCGGAGACGAACCATGCGACCGACGCGACTCTTCCTCATCGGGGCCTGCGCCCTGCTCTTCGCGGGGTGCTCCTGCGGCGAGAAGCCGTCCGAGACCCCGAAGCCGGCGTCCACGCCCGCGGCCGTCACGGCTGCGCCGACCCCCGCGCCGACCCCGGCGGCGGTGGTTCCTCCGGCCGACGCGCTGCCGACCTCCGCGCTGCCCTGGGCGGTCGTGGTGTCCGAGGGCCCCGTGGTGGCCTGCCGCGTGGGCGACGACTACCTCCCCGGGGAGGAGTGCCCCGATCGCGTGATGGCCGTGCGCATCGAGTACGACCTGACCGAGGCGCCCCTCGCCCTGACCACGGCCGAGGTGGACGTGGTGTCCGCCGAAGACCCCGCGTGCCCGCACTACAAGAAGCTCGCGGAGGAGCCCTCGGACGTCGCGCAGCTGGGCCGCCTGGGCGAGACGCTCTCCGCCGAAGACCCCGACGTGAAGGCGTGGCTCGATCCCCTGCTCGAGGGCGGGCTGAAGCCGGTGCGCCTGCGCGCGATCGACGTGGACGGCGACGGCCGCATGGAGCAGTTCTTCGAGCTCGACACGCACCCGGAGCAGCACTTCGTCAAGGGCCCCGCGACCCTCGTGTCGGTCGTCGGCGTGCGCACGACGGCGGCGGACGGGGCGGCGTCGATCACCGAGCTGTACCGCGATCAGGGCACCCTGAAGGCGGGCGAGGAGAGCGAGTACGCGTACGGCAAGGGCAGCCTGTACGGCCTCACCGACATCGAGGGCGACGGCGCGCTCGAGGCGGTGGTGGTGGGAGGCAAGATCCAGGACATGCGCTACGAACTGCACGCGCTCGTCGGGGGCGGCGCCGCGAAGCTCGCCCAGCTGCACTGCAAGTGGGGCGACACGCCGCAGTAGCCGTCAGTCGTCGGCCGTCTCCGACCGGAAGAAGGTCTCCTCCAGGCTCCGCCCGCGCTGCAGCCCTCGGATCGCCACGTCGGCGTCGGCGAGGATCCGCGCGGCGACGATCGAAGAGGTGTCGAGGTCGGCGTCGCCCGGCGCGCGCAGGGTGAGGACGCCGCCGGTTCCCTCGACCGTCCAGCTCCACTCGTGCTCGGGCAGGGCCTCGCGCAGAGCGGCCAGGGGAGGCTCGCCCGGGCCGACGGTCCAGTCCACCACCTGACCACGGCCGGTGACCTCCTCGACCGGCCCCTCCTGCACGCAGACGCCGTCCTCGATGAGCACGACCCAGTCGCAGATCCGCTCGAGCTCCACCAGGTTGTGGGACGAGACGATGATCGTGGAGCGCCCCCGGTGGTCCACGAGGACCTGGCGGAGGGACCGCGCCTGCACCGGATCGAGCCCCGCCGTCGGCTCGTCCAAGAGCACCAGCTCGGGGGACCCCAGGAGGGCGGAGGCCACGGACAAACGACGCCGCATGCCGTGGGACAGCGAGCCCACCCGGTCGTCCGCGCGATCCTCGAGCAGCACCGCCTTCAGCGCCTCGTCGGCGGCCGCGGCGGCGCCGGTCCCCAGGCCCTGGAGCCCCCCCATGTAGTGGAGGAACTCGCGCGACGTGCGTCGGTCGTCGATCTCGGCGTCCTGGGGCAGCACGCCCACGCGGCCCTTGAGGCGGAAGGGGTCGAAGGGGCCCTCCCCGAGCAGGTCCACGCCCCCCTCGTCCGGCGGGAGGATCCCGCACACGACCGAGTACATGGTCGTCTTGCCCGCGCCGTTGGGCCCCACCAGCCCGCACACGGACCCGCGGGGAAAGCGGCAGGTGAGGCCGTCCAGCGCCCACGGCCCCTTCCGGGAGTACCTCTTGCGGATCCCCACCAAGCGCAGGGCGTCGTCTGCGCGTTCGGCTCTGCGGACGTCGTTCACAGGTTCCTCCGGAGGAACAGGGGGAAGGCCGCGAGGGTCGTCACCACGCCGAACACCACGAGGATCCCGGCCGGCGCCAGCCACCCCATGCCGGCGTCCCACAGCGCGAGCATCTGCGACTGGGGCAGCAGCTGGCGGAGCGGCACGGCGAACGCGCCCAGGAGGTCGGCCTCGCGGCTGCTCAGGAACCCCCAGCCGATGAACGACCCGACGGTCCCTCCCAGGGCCAAGGCGCGCGCGGTGTTCGGGTTGGCCGTGAGCATCGACGCCGCGATCCCGAGCCCGAGGAACGGCAGGCTCCACGCACACAGCCGGGGCGTGAAGGACAGCAGCGTCGACATCTGGGCGACGGCGGGCTGCTCGACCATCGCGACCATCGCCATGACCCAGGTGCCCGCGTTGGCGACCAGCACGGCGAGGAAGACCAGCAGGGCCTGGCCCACGAAGCGCCCCGCGACCACCTCGAGGCGACCGGTGCGCACGACCTCGTAGCGCAGCGAACGGTTCTTGATGTCCCCGGAGAGGACCTCCGCGCCCGCCGCCGCGGCCAGGAACGGGAGCGTCCCGAGCGCGATCCAGAAGTGCCCGATGGACAGGTAGGGGAGGTTCAGCGCCCACTCCATGAGCGACGGATCGGGCAGCAGGCCGCCGATGAGCTCGCGGAAGTCCTCACGGTCGCGGAGGACGTCCAGCATCGCGCCGGGCCGGTCCGTCGTGGGCACGCGGAGCGCGGTGGCGGCGCTGTTCTCCATCGCCTTGAGGATCTCGGTGAAGACCCAGGCCCCGCCCATGTGCACAACCAGCAGCGCGATGCTCAGCACCGCCGCGCTGCGTGTGCGCACCGCCTTCATCAGGTGGAACCGGGCCACGACGAGGGCGTCGCGGACCGACACGAAGAAGCCTCCGGCCATCAGAGCTGCTCGCCCTCGCCTGCGTCCCGGCCCGCGTCGTCGCCGAAGTCGAGCCCCTCGAGCACGTCGATGATCGCGGGGTCGATGTGCGAGAAGGGATCGATCGCGGAGTCTTCGACCTCCGCCAGCTGGTCCGGGCGGAAGGCGCTGCGCATGTTGTCCTCGGCGGACAGGAGCGCGTCGAGGGCGTCGGCGGCGAACTCCATGGCCTCGCGACGGCCGGGCTCGCGGCCCCCCTCCACCATCTCCGTCATCTCCTCGGTGAGGTCGAGCAGCACCCCGTTCATGGCGTCCACGGCGGTGTCGAACTGCTCCATCTGCTCGTCCTCGGCGTCGGAGTCCTCGAGGAGGGCGGCCCGGGCCTGGGCCCGCCGCAGCTCCAGCGCGGTGCGGGCGAGCTCCAGCTCCTCTTCGTTGTTGGCGGCGGCCTCGATCCCGTCGCGGAGCTGTGCCTCGGCCTGCTCGCCCGCGGCGTCGATCTCGGCCGCCAGCTCGGCCGCGCGGGGGTCGGGGGTCTCGGGTTCGTCGCGGAGCGGCGGGGTGTCGGCGCGTCCGACTCCGTTGCCGAGCAGCGTCGCGAGATCGGAGCCGACGTTCGAGTCGCAGGGCTCGGGGACGGCGGCGAAGAGGCCTTGGTTCGGGCGGTCGAGCTTCTGGAGTCGGTCGAGCTCGGCGGAGGGTCCGTACCCGCCGAGCAGGATGCCGAGGAAGAGGGCCACGAAGGCCGACGCGATCAGTTTCATGCCTGGGATCTCCGACGTAGGTGGGCAGCCTACGCCGGGAGGAACCCGGACATCGCCTCCTACATCTGGAAGGTCCAGACACCGCGCTCGTCGGTCTCTTCCTCGTCGTCGCAGCGTTCTTCGCGAGGCTCCCAGCCCGGAGGCGGCACGGGGATGCGCGGGGGCTCGCGAATGACTCGCCCGGCCCCGCGGCACGGGGTCGTCGTGGACGCGTAGGATGCTGTCCGCGGACGTCCGAAGCCGGGCGCGGACAAGCGAGGGGAGCCCGAACGTGAAGCGATGTGCCTGGCTGTTGTTCGCGGCGCTCGCGCTCGTGGCCTGCCCCCGCACGAAGGGCGCGGGCAAGGCCGACGCGCCCCCGGATCCGGTGCTGCTCGAGTCGTTCGACTACGCCTGGGCCCGGGTGGCCGAGGTGCACCCCTACCCGGACATGAAGGGCCTCGATTGGGACGACGTGCGGGCCCGGTACCGCCCCCGCGCCGAGGCCGCGCGCACCGTGCCGGAGGTGCGGAGGGTGATCATGGGGATGCTCGGCGAGCTGGGCGAGTCCCACTACGCCGTGTTCCCTGCCACGAAGCCCGACGTGGACGAGGAGGAGCCGGCGAAGCGGGTGAAGTCGGCGAAGGGGAAGAAGAAGCGGAAGGATCCGGCCGCGTCGAGCTCGACCTCCGGTTCGACCTCGACCTCGACCGATGAGCCCCCCGAGGCGCCCTCGGAGGCGCCCTCCGACGAGCCCGAAGCCGCGCGGGACGACGGCGAGGGCGACCCCGAGGAGGCCGCCGACGAAGACGAGCCCCCCGTCTCCGACGCCGAGGTGGGCGTGGAGGTGCGGCTCGTCGACGGCACGGTCGTCGTGAGTCGGGTGCTCCCGGGCAGCTCCGCCCACGAGGCGGGGGTGCAGGTCGGGTGGCGCATCGCCGGCATCGGCGCCATGCGCGTGGCGCAGCTGATCGACGGGATGCCGGACCGCATGAAGGAGTCGTCCGGCCACTCCCTGTTCGCGGCTCACCTGGTGGCCACGCTGCTGGCCGGGCGCGAGGGCACCACCGTCGACATCGAGGCCGGCATGGGCGACGACCTCCAGTCCCTGACCCTCGAGCGGCGCCAGGTGGGCGTCACCGCGTTCTTCGGCAACTTCCCGCCGATCTCGGTGCGGTTCGAGGCCGACACGCTGGCCGAGGGTCGCGTGGGCTACATCGGGTTCAGCGTGTTCATGCCCGTCGTCGCCATGAAGTTCCAGGAGGCGATGCGCGCCCACCGAGACGCGGGGACCGAGGCCCTGATCATCGATCTGCGGGGCAACCCCGGGGGCCTCGCGGGCATGGTCATGGGGCTCTCCGGCTGGCTCGTGGCGGACCGGGGCGCGGCCCTCGGCGTCATGAAGTCCCGGACGACGGAGCTGCGCTTCGTGGTGAACCCCCGCGCGAGCAAGGACCGGTTCGACGGCCCCGTGGTGGTGCTCATCGACGGCCTGTCGGCGAGCACATCCGAGCTGTTCGCGGCGGGCCTGCAGGAGCTCGGCCGGGCGACGGTGGTGGGGACCACCAGCGCGGGCATGTCCCTGCCGTCCATCATCGAGACCCTCCCGAACGGAGACCTCCTCCAGTTCGTCACCGCCGATCTGCACACCCCGGCCGGGGTGCGCATCGAGGGCGCAGGCGTCACCCCCGACGTCGTCGTGCCCCTCACCGAGGCATCCTTGCTCGCGGGCGCCGACCCGCAGCTGGACGCCGCCGTGTCCCACCTCTTGAACGCCCTCGCCCCGGAGCCCGAATGACCCTCACGCGCGCCCTCATCCTCGCCCTCACCGTCGCCGGATCGACGGCCCTCGCAGGCTTCGCCCTCGCGGACGAGGAGGCCGCCCCCGCCGCGGAGGCGCCCGCCGAGGCGCTCCCCACCGCAAAGGAGGTGCTCGACAAGTTCCGCGCCGCCTGCAACCTCGACGGGCTGAAGGTCACCAAGAACCAGCTCATGGTCGGCACGTTCGCCATGCCGGAGCAGGGCGTCGAGGCGAAGATGGAGGCCTGGGCGGGCGCCCCGAACCTCATCAAGGTCAAGGTCACGATCCCGGGCATGGGGGAGACGTTCGAGGGCTTCGACGGCACCACCGCGTGGTCGATGGACCCCATGCAGGGCCCCGTGGTCAAGCACGGCGAGGTGGCCGAGCAGTCGGCCTTCGACGCCGACTACTTCGCCTCGATCGACACCGAGCGCTTCGTGGAGATGGAGACCCTCGCGAAGGAGGACTTCCACGGCACCGCCGCCTACAAGATCCGGCTCCAGCCGCGCGTGGGGGCCGAGATCACCGCCTGGTACGCCGTGGACACCGGGCTCGAGCTCGGCCAGGAGACCGTGCACAAGACGCCCATGGGGGACATCCCGGGGATGATTCGCATGTTCGAGTACGCCGACTTCGCGGGCATGAAGTTCCCCACGAAGATGGAGCAGACCATGATGGGGATGAAGCAGATCATCACCATCGAGAAGCTCGAGTTCGACGTGGAGCCCGCCCCCGATTTCTCTCCGCCCGAGGCGATCCAGGAGCTCCTGGCGGACCCCGAGGCGAGGAAGGAAGAGGCCGCCGAGGAGAAGCCGGCGGCAAAGTAGCAAGCGCCCCAAGCGCGCGCAGCGGAACGTAGTGAAGCGGAGTCGTAGGAGGTGGCCCGGGGCCCCCGGCGACAAATCTCTGATTTGTCGAGAGGGGTGATCAGCCGTCGAGCGTCTCGCGGATGGCGCGCAGGATGTCGAACCGGGTGATGGCCCCCACGAGCTTGCCGCCGGTCACGACGGGGAAGCGACGCACGTGCGTGTTCAGGAACATGCCCGCGGCGAAGTAGACGTTCATGCCGGGAGGCACCGTCTGGACGTCCTGGGTCATGTACTCGGCCACGGTCCGTCGGGGCACGTCGTGGTCGTCGCCCGCGGCGAGGAGCTGAAGGCAGTCCTTCTCGGAGAGGATGCCCACGAGGGTGCCGTCCTCGGTGGTGATGGGCGCGCCGGTCACGTGGTTGTCCAGCAGGAACGACACCGCGTCACCGATCGAGGATTCCGGACGCAGGGTGTGCACCTCCACGTCCATGTAGTCCGAGACCTTCGGCAGCTTCATCACACCTCCTTGGCTCACGGGGCATCATAGCGCCGCGGCGGAGGGCCGTAGGAGCAGCAGGATGAGTGATCGACTCTTCGTCGGAGGACGCCTCGACGAGGCCGGCGACATCGCCGACATGCATCGAATCAAGCCCGAGCGGCTGCGGCGTCACGGCGTCGTCATCGGGATGACCGGATCGGGCAAGACCGGGCTCTCGGTGGTGATGCTCGAGGAGCTGATCCTCGCCGGCATCCCCGTCGTCGCCCTCGATCCCAAGGGGGACCTCGCGAACCTCGCGCTGGTCTTCCCGGAGCTCTCCGGCGAGCAGTTCGGCGCCTGGGTGGACCCCGAAGAGGCGCGGCGAGGAGGCACGAGCACCGCCGAGCTGGGCGCGAAGATCGCGGACCGCTGGGGGAAGGGCCTGGCCGAGTGGGGCGTCACGCCGGACCGCATCGCGGAGCTGCGGGATCGCACCGCGCTCACCGTCTACACCCCGGGCTCCGACGCGGGCACCCCCGTGGACGTCGTGGCGGCGCTGCGGAGGCCCGACGCCGAGGCGCTCGAAGACGGCGACACCCGCCGCGCGCTGGTGGGCGGCACCGTGTCCGCGATGCTCGGCCTCGTGGGCGTGCAGGCCGATCCCGTCCGAGATCCCGAGCACCTGATGATGTCGCGCATCGTAGAGGAGGCCTGGACCGCCGGCGAGGACTTGGACGCGGAGGCGCTGATCCTCCGCATCGTGGACCCCCCGTTCAAGAAGGTCGGCGTGTTCCCCGTGGACAAGTTCTGGAAGCCCGACGACCGCATGGACCTGGCCATGAAGCTCAACGGCGTGCTGGCCTCGCCCGCCTTCGCGGCGTGGACGCGCGGCGCGCCCCTGGACCCGGCGGCCCTCACGAAGGGCCCCCCCGGGCGCACGCCCGTGTCCGTCTTCTACATGGCGCACCTGGACGACACTCAGCGGATGTTCTTCGCGTCGCTGCTGCTCGAGCGGATGGTGGCCTGGTCGCGCTCGCTCCCCGGCACCGGCGGGCTGCGCGCCCTCATCTACCTCGACGAAGCGTACGGATACCTGCCGCCGCACCCCGCGAACCCGCCCACCAAGAAGCCGCTGCTGACGCTCATGAAGCAGGCGCGCGCCGTGGGCGTCGGGGTGCTCCTGGCGACGCAGAACCCCGTGGACCTGGACTACAAGGCGCTCACCAACGCGGGCTCGTGGTTCATCGGCCGACTGTCCACCGAGCAGGACGTCGAGCGCGTCTCCGAGGGCCTGCGCGCGGCCGCCGGAGGGGCCGACATCTCCCGGACGATCGGGGGCCTGAAGCCGCGCCGGTTCGTCCACCGGGACGTGAAAGAGGACGCCCCCTCGACCTTCGCGGTGCGCTGGGCCATGTCGTTCCTGCGCGGTCCGATCTCCCGCAAGGAGCTCTCCGAGCTGCCCGGCCTCTCGGCCTCCGCTGCGGCCGACGCGGTCCTCGGCGGGGACTCGTCCCCCGAGCCGTCCGCCACCGCCATCCCGGACGACGGCACCACGTCGCAGCCTCCGGTCACCCCCGGCGGGCACGGGCGCTGGTTCCTGGACCCGCGCGCGGTCTTCTCGGCGCGTCTGGAGGGCGTCTTCGAGGAGTTCGGCGAGGACGCCCGAGAGGACGGCGCGATCGAGTACCGCCCGGCGCTCTACGCCCGAGTGGATCTCCGATTCGACGAGGAGAAGGCGAGCTATGTGCACGAAGAGGTGCAACATCGGGTGTTCTTCCCCCTGGACGGCTCGCGAGTGCCGGATTCACCGATCCGTGCCGGGTTCGATGGACGGGATCTGCTCTCGGATCCACCCGGCGCCGCCCGGTTCGCCTCCCTGCCCGAGTACCTCGACGAGAAGAAGGAGCTGTCCGCCGCCAAGAAGGCGCTCAAGGAGGACGTCTGGCGGTCCGAGGCGCGGGCCCAGTGGGTCTGCGCGCCGCTCAAGATGCACGGGCGGGCGGACGAGTCCCGGGAGGACTTCGAGGACCGGTGCCGCGAGGCGGCGGAGGACGCCGCCGACGCGGATCTGCAGAAGCTGAGCCGCACGGCCGATCGCAAGGTGGACCGCCTGCGCGACAAGATCCGCAAGGCCGAGGCCAAGGTCGCTCGCTACGAGAGCAAGGCGAAGGCCGACAAGGCGCAGGAGATGGTCAACGGAGTGGAGGTGCTCGCGTCGATGTTCTTCGGGCGCCGCCGCTCGTTGACGTCCGTGGCGTCCCGGCGGAAGGCGTCGGCATCGGCCACCCGTCGGGCCGACGACGCGGCCGACGATCTGTCCGCGCTCCAGGCCGAGCTGGAGGAGCTGCAGGACGACCTGGAGACTCGCCGCGCGGAGGTCGAGGACGAGGCGATGAGCGCCCTCGACCACATCGAGGAGCGCGAGGTGCGCCTCGAGAAGAACGACATCGCCGTGCGCGACTACGGGATCCTCTGGATCCCCGTCAGTCGGAGGATCTGAACCTCAGCGCGCGCCGAGGTGCGTCTCGGTGTTCTGGAACGACTCTTCGATGCCGTTGGCGATCAGGTTGATCAGCGTGTCGTCGTCGAAGCTGTTGCGGACGCTGCTCGAGCCCCACAGCGCGCTGTAGCGGATCGTCTGGCCCGCGTCCGCCATGTAGACGTTGAGCCCGAACCACTGGTCGATGAAGTCGCCGTCGTCGTTCGTGTACTCCTGATCGACCCACGACCGGGACAGGACCGCCACGTCGCCGTCTTCGCCGTAGGGGATGTGGCGGTAGTGCTTCTCCTGCTCGTAGACGAGGTTGAGCACCGGCGGGCTGTTGCGATGGATGACGTCGTGGACCTCGAGCGTGTCGCAGCTGCCGTCGAGGAAGCAGTTCACGTCGGTGGTGAACGTGCGGTCGTAGGCCTCGGCGCTGTCGGCCTCGATGGGGGTCTGGTCGGCCAGGGCGATGAGGTCCGTGTGGGCCTGACCCGCGAACGCGGAGCGCATGCCCAGGGCGACGGGCAGCTGCGTCTGGGGGTTGAAGTCCTCGTCGGCCGGGCGGTCCGTCATGTCCATGGACTCGTACCCGAGGATGTTCAACGACCACGTGCGGTCTCGCCGGTTGGCGTCCGCCGCGAGCGTCCCCGTGGACTCGAACTCGAGCATGAAGGCCTCGAGGTTGGCGACGCCGGCGCCCAGGACGTCGGCCTCCCCCTCGAACTCGGCGAACAGGAACGTGCTCAGCTCCTCGAGGTCGGTCGGCGCCTCGGGCGGAGGCGTGCAGGCGACGGCGGTGGAGGCGACGAGGAGGGCGATGAGGCGGGCGGAATCAGGCATGCGCGGCACTCTACAGATGCGCCCGCGCACGTCCACAGGGCAGTTGCGCGCGTAACGCCCGCGTAAATCCTCGGCCGTCGGGAACCGGTCCGCGCCCGCGCGGTCGGGATCGAGACCCCCTCCGGAGTCTCCACCATGCGCCGCTTCCTCGCCCGCCGCTTCCTCGCCCTCGCCCTCCTCGTCGCCCTCGTGGGCTGCGCACCCTCGGAGGCCGGCCAGGCGCCCGCGAGGACGGCGCCGCCCGCCGCGTCGACGGCCGCTCCTGCCGAGGACTCCTCCCCGACGGCCACCGACGACGCGGGCGGGGCGACCCGGCTCACCCTCGGCGAGCCCATCCGGTCGGGGCCGGTGACGCTGTATCCGGTCGTCGACCGAGAGGTCCCCGCCCGGCCGAAGGGCGACTTCCAGCTCCTGCCGGAGGCCCTGGACGCGAAGACGTTGACGGTCTCGGAGCAGGACTCGTCGGGGTCCGTGCCCACGCTCCGGATCACGAACTCGGGGTCCAAGCCGGTGCTGCTGGTGGCGGGGGACGTGGTCCAGGGAGGCAAGCAGGACCGCATCCTCGTGGCCGACGTCGTGGTGCCCGCGGGGGCGAAGGACCAGGACATCGCCGTCAACTGCGTGGAGCACGGCCGATGGCAGCAGGGGGACACAGGCGCGCGGTTCGGCTACGGCGGGCGGGGCGAAGCGGGCCTCAAGAAGGTCGTGCAGACGGCCAAGAGCCAGGGCAAGACCTGGGAGGCCGTGGCCGCCCTCAACGCGAGCAAGGGGAGGGTCGTGGAGGCCTCGGCCGAGCTGTCGCCCGCCACCGGAACCTACATGGCCTCGCTGCGCTCGGAGCGCGTCCAGGCGCAGATGGAGCCCGCGGTCGCGGAGCTCACCCAGGGGCTCGACGGGGTGAAGGACGTGGTGGGCGTGGTCCTGTCGGTGGGCGGCGAGATCGTGTCCGCCGAGCTCTTCGGTCACCCCACGCTCTTCGCCCGCAGCCGCGAGGACCTCGTGCGCAGCTTCGTGCTGGACGCCGTGAGCGCGGACGCCGCGCCCGCCGCCGCCCCGCCCGCCGCGGAGGCCTCGAGCTTCCTGCGGGACGCGATGGCGGGTCGGGCCGTCTCCGAAGAGGCCGCCGGGGCCGCCACCAAGACCGAGAAGGAGGGGCGCAAGTCCCGCGGGTTCGAGCTCAAGGACGCAGACGGCAAGCTGCTGCACCTCAACGTCTACGCCGAGTCCGAAGAGGAGCGCGCCGCGCGCTGAGCGCGTTCAGGGGTCGCAGCGGACCCAGCTGTCGATGCCCGTGGCCTGGATGGTCAAGTGCTCGTTGGTGAGCCGGATCAGCCGGTGGCACGTGGGCGTGGTCTCGGCGAGCTCTTCGGGGCTCTCGAGGGGCGCGGTGCGGATGCAGAAGCGGGCGCCCTCCCACTCGATCTCGACCACCTCGGTGGCGTCGGTCTTCACGGTCTGCGGGGGGCCGGCGGCGCGGATGCCACGGTGGATGGACCCGCCGTCGGCGGGCTTGTCGATGGCCGTCGTGAAGGCGACCGCCCGGTCCCCATGGGCCTCCAGGTGACACCACATGCCCGCGAGCGGGATGTGCGGATCGTCCTCGTGGACGCCCCACTCCTCCTCGGGGAGGCTCGCGTCGTCCTCCATCAGCAGGGCGACCTGCTCGGCGAGCTCGGCGCTCTCCGCCGCCCCCGCCTCGACCAGGATCCGACCCGCCTCCTGGGCGATGTCGATGCGCTCCTCGAGCGACGTGTCGGCGCCGATCAGCCGCCCGGTGGGCACCGTGCGGTCCCCCGTGCGCGCGGCGGTGGACGCGCCGTCGATGAGTCCGTCGGACTTCGTGCCCGCGCCGGCCACGTCGTCCGCGACCTTCGCGCCGGCCTTGAAGCAGGAGTCCGCGTTCTTGGCGATCAGCAGGCCGAGCCCCGCCAGGGCGGCCAACACCAGGTGGACCTTGCCGCCACTCTTCTCTTCACTCATCGCGCCCTCCAGTCGAGCGCGGCGAGCCTAGGGTCAGGACGTGAGGAAGTCGAGGGGTCCGGAGAGCGAGTAGGTCGTGCCGCCGAGGCGCGCCTCGGACAGGCCGATCGAATCCCGCTGCACGCCGAACGCCTGGGCGAGGGAGACGAGCAGCTTGTTGTGGGACTCGCCGTCGACGGCCCCGCCGCCGAACTCGCCGTCGACGCCGGGGATGCGCCCGCCGTAGTGGATGTACCGGCCGGGGTTGAAGCCCGCGCAGCGCCCGCCCGCCATGACCACCGGCCAGGGGGAGAAGCGATGGGCGCCGTCGCCGATCTCGGAGCACCAGACCACCACGGTGTTGTCGAGCATGGTGCCGTCGCCCTCGGGGACGGAGTCCAGCAGCGCGACCAGGTCGCGGAACTGCTCGGCGTGTACGCGCACGTACTCGGTCATGTAGTCGTGCGAGGCCTGGTCCTCGTGGATCAGGTGGGCGAAGTCCAGGTGCACGTCGCCGGGGGGCGCGCCGAAGCGCTCGTTGGCGAGGTCCGTCATCTGGAGGGAGATCACCCGGGTCAGATCGCACGACAGCGCGGCCGCGACGAGCCCGATGTAGGCCTGGTACTTGTCGTCGTAGGCCTCCTCCCAGCTCTGGTCGTACCACTGGCCGTCGGGCGCGCTCGGCACGTCGCAGGACAGGTCGCGCAGGGAGCCGAGGCGACGCTCCACGTCCCGCACGAGGTCCCGGTGCAGCTCGAGCTTGCGTCGGTCTTCGCCCGAGAGGTTGGGGGCGAGCGCGTCGTACCGCGAGGCCACGAGGTCGAGCACGCTGCTCTGGCGCTCCCACACCGCCGCGGCGTCCTGCCCCTGGTTGGGGTCGGAGCCGGGGAAGAGGCGATCGAAGGCGACGTTCGGGTCCGTCTCGATGGGGAGCCGGTCGGTGCCCATGGACCAGATCGGCGACGCGGTGCCGGGGTCGTTGCCGGGGCTCCACTCGAGCGAGCGGAAGCGGTCGTCGCGGCTGACCTCGGCGGCGATGATCTGGTCGACGGACGGCTGCGTGGCCCCCGCGACGAACCCCGCGATGGGCAGCACCGGGGCGCCGGTGAGGGAGTGGATCTGCCCCAGGGGATGCCCGTCGTAGTCGATGTCGACGCGCGGCCCGATGAGGGACAGGCCGTCGAGGATCATCAGCTGGTCGCGGACGTCGTAGAGCGGCTCGAGCGAGGTGCTGAACTCGTTCCGGGAGAGGCCCCCCAGATCGACCTCCCAGTCCTCGTTGTCGGGGCGGTTGCCCGGGCGCATCCGCCACTGGTCGTACACGCAGCCGTGCAGCGAATACCAGACCACGAGGCGCAGGGGGGCGTCGCCACCGTCTGCGCGGGCTTCGCGGCCCCCCACGCTGGGGAGGAAGAGGGACCCGGCGCCGAGGCCGGTGGCGGCGAGGAACTGGCGACGAGACGCGGCGGACATGTTCTTGAAGCGGCTCATCTCACTCCCCTCCCGAGACGACGCGGGTGCGGAAGGCTTCGGTGCGGACGAAGGCCACCAGCAGCTCCTGGATGTCCCCGCCGGCCTGGGCGAAGGGCCCGTCGACCTCGTCGATGATGGCGTTGTCGGCGTAGCGGTCGAGGCGTCCCCAGCCGTACCGGAACCACTGCTTGGCGTAGCAGCGCCGGACCTGGTCGGACGACGCGAGCGTGCGCACCAGCTCCATGCGGTCGGTGATCGGGCCCGCGACGTCGCCGTTGGTGATCTCTCCGGTCTCGTCGATGGGCAGGCCCTGGTCGTCGCTTCGCAGGGCGCCGAGCATGTCGAAGCCCTCGAGGGGGAAGCCGAGGCCGTGCAGCGGGATGTGGCAGCCGTCGCAGTCCGGGGAGTCGGTGCTCCGCTCGTAGCGCTCGCGGTTGGTGGTCTGCCCGGCGAAGTCCTCGGCCCGCGGCGGGAAGATCGTCAGGCCCGCGGGGGGCGGGTCGATGATGTTGCAGAGCACCCGCTCGGAGATGAACCGGCCACGGAGCACCGGCGACGGGTTGATCGGGTGGCTGTTGATCGCGAGGAAGGCCGGGTCCATGAGGATCCCCGCGCGGTCGGGGGTCGTCATGCGCTCGAACTCGTCGTTCGGCGCGGGGACGTCGTAGAGGCCGGCCGTGTCCCGGTGCACGAAGGCCGAGTCCTCGGTGAGCAGGGCCTCGAGGGTGCCCGGGCCGTCGAAGATCAACCACTCGACCCACCGCAGCGGCGCCTCCCGCATGGGGAAGCGGATGTTGCGCTGCCAGTGCGGGGTGAAGTTGCCGTCCACCTCGATGCGGAGGACGTCGTCGAGCTCCAGCCACTGCCGATGGAAGTCGGCGAGGGCGTCGCGCGCGCGGTCGTCCGCGAGCAGGCGACGGGCGTGGTCGGCGAGCACGTCGGGGTCGTCCAGCCGGCCTGCTTCGGCGTCCGCGAAGAGCGCGTCGTCGGGCATGGACGCCCAGATGAAGTACGACAGCCGAGTCGCGATCTCGTACTGCGTGAGCCGGACGCGGTCGCCGCTCTCGCCCCGCTCGGTGCCGAACTCGAGGCGGAAGAGGAACTCGGGCGACTGCAGGACCGCCTGCACCGTGAGGTGGTACGCCGCCATGAAGTATGTCTGCTGCTCCTCGGAGTTCCAGAAGTCGACGTAGACGGACAGCTCCTCTTCGGACACCGGCCGGCGGAACGCGCGGGGGAGGAACTCGAGGAGGAACGTGCGGGCGCAGGTGCCGTCGGGGTTGCCCTTGCACTGGGGGATCCACTGCGGGAGCGCCTGCTCCGTGACCGCGACGGACGCCTCGCGGAACGCCTCCACGAGGAGGGC
The DNA here is from genome assembly GCA_964620495.1 of uncultured Rickettsiales bacterium. GTDB lineage: Bacteria > Myxococcota_A > UBA796 > UBA9615 > UBA9615 > CAZEKB01. The sequence continues at coordinate 84,806 of CAZUHI010000004.1, forward strand.
CGAGCTGGCCTGGAAGTCGGCGTTGTTCTCGAACCCCTCGATGGCGAACTCGGCCGGGAAGTCGTACCGAGAGAGCGTCTCCACCGGGAACAGGTCGCGCACCGTGTTGTTCCACTCGGCCGGTCCGAGGCGCCGCAGGGGCGTCCCGGGCGGGGTCCCGTAGTCGGTGATCTCGTCGTCGTCCTCGTTCCCCTCGGGGCAGGCCGGGGCGATGGCGGCCACGGCGACGGCGACGAGGACGAGGAGGGCGCTCTGCAGGTGTCTCTTCGCTCGGCTCATGCGGACTCCGGATCTCGGCGCTCGTCAGAGTAGTGCAAAGCCCGATCGGTCGCGCGGGCAACGCGGGTTCGCGTCACTCGAACACCCGGAGGCAGCGGGGGGCGTCTCGCTCGAGGGCGAGGAGCTCGCTCGCCCGGAGGCTCGTGGCCGGTCCCGGGGCGCGGCCGGGGAAGGCCTCGTCGACGCAGCCTCGGAGGTACACCGCGTGGGTCGCGTCGTCGCCGTCGAGGACCTCGACGGCCGCGCGCTGCAGGAGCGGCAGGGCCACCACGTCGCCCGCGTCGAGCGTCGACAGCGGCCCCAGCCAGGCGTCGCAGTCGTCAATCGGGGGGTCCTTCGGCGCGGCGCCGAGGGTGCGGAGCATCGACCGATACTCCAGCCAGTGGCGCTCGCCGAGGGGGGTCGAGCTCGCGGGTGCGTCCTGCAGGGCGGCGGGGCCGAAGCCGCATCGATGCATCAGGGCCCAGATCATGCGCCGCGCCTGCATGCGCGCGGGCGGCTGGCTGTCGAGCCGAGCCCACCCCCGCTGCTCCCAGGAGTCGGCGAGGCTCACCCCGCGCACGGTGACCGAGTCCGCCCCCGGGATGGGGACCTCCACCGGCGCGGCCCAGGGTCCGTCGTCTCCGTAGTGGACGTCCGCCGAGACCAGCAGGGCGGCGGCCGTCACCGCGGCGCCCCAGCGGTGTCGGCCGCGCGGCTCCAGGGACGTCCAGCCCATCGCCGCCGCGAGGAGGACCCCGGGGACGAGCGTCAGGAGGAACCGCTCGTCCAAGGCGGAGATGAACAGCGCGAGGAAGAGCCCCTGGCCGAGCACGACCACCGCGACGAACGGGGCCCCGCGGCGGTCCGCGCGGAGCCACTGGAGGAGGGGGCCGGCGAGGGCGGCCGCGAAGAGCGGGGACAGGACCGCCGAGACCAGCGTCAGGGGGTAGAAGAGGAAGCCGGGGCGCCACCCGCCGTCGTCACCGCCCCCTGCGAAGGCGGCGGTGGCGGCCCGGGGGACGAAGCTTCCGTCGTCCGCGTACAGGGAGGTGCCGACGCCGGGCCACATGTCGTTGAACGTCGTGGCCAGGGACGACTCGCGGCCGAGGGTCGAGGCGACCTCCCACACCAGCCAGGCGCCGACCCCCGTGGCGACGAGCAGGGAGAAGACGCGGATCGGGAGGCGCCACCGCCGTCGGTCGCGGTGCACCGGGGTGAGGAAGGCCGCGCCGACGAGGATCGGCGCGAACGCCAGGGCGGTCCACTTGAAGCCGCAGGCGCCCGCCGCGACGACTCCGACCGCGGCGGCCGCGGGGAGGGCCACAGCGAACTGGGCGAGGGCGCGTCGGACTCCCCGCAGCCGCTCGTCGAGCCCGGAGGCGCCGTCCCATCCCGCCAGGGCGAGCGCGGCGGCGGTCCACAGGACGGCCGTGAGGGGGAGGTCGTAGTAGTAGCGGGTGGCGACGGCGGGCCCGACCGGCCACAGGAACACCAGCGTGGCGGCGGCGGAGGCGGCGACGCCCGACCCGGTGATCGCTCGCGCGCAGCCCGCCACGGCGGCGGCCAGGAGGGCCAGCCACAGGAGCCCCGTCCAGGCGACGTCGGCGACCTCGTAGCCGCCGAAGCTCAGGGGCATCGTGAGGACGTGCAGGAGGGGCGGGTACTGCCCGTCGACCGCGAGGAGCTTGTCTGCGAACGAGCCCGTCTCCTCGCGCCAGGCGAGCACCGCGGCGAGCCGCACCTCGTGCTCCAGGTGGGCGGCCCCGAAGTCCCCGTAGGGCGTGAACGGCGTGCGCGCGATCCGGTGCAGGGCGAACCCGGCGGCGGTGGCCCCGGCCAGCAGCGGGGCCGCGACGAGGGCGAGGCGCCTCACGGGACGCACCGGACGCCTTCGCGCACCCACACCGCGGCGTCCCAGGGCATCCCGGGGATGGGCACCACGCGGTCCACCCGCCACCCGTCGCCGTCGACGCACCCCGGCGGCTCGGGCACCGCCTCCGACGCCGTCACGGCCACGTCCAGGACGCGCGAGTCCGTGCAGCCGTCGAGCGAGTACCGCCGCGGGTGACCGTGCTCGAGCTCCTGGAGCAGGAGCCGGTACTCCAGCCAGTAGCGCTCCCCGAAGGGCGAGGCCTCGCGGGGCGCGTCGGCCATCAGCAGACGGGTCCCGGGGCACCGCGCCAGGGCCGCGTTGATGGCGACCCGCGCGTCCTTGCGCGCGGGGACGGCCGTGTCCCAGCGGGCCCACCCGCGCTGCTCGAACGAGTCGGCGACGCCCAGACCCCGGGCGACCACCGGCACCGACGTGCCGAGGTCGAGAGGCACGGGCGTCGAGAAGGCGGGCACGGGGGCGTAGTGGAAGTCGATCCCGACAACCGCGGCGGTCGTGAAGGCGACGACGGCCACCCCCCGGCGCACCGCCGGACGCATGGACGACCAGCCCAGGGCGCCGCCCACGAACAGGGCGGGCACGATCGTGATCAGGAACCGCTCGTCGAGGACCCGCAGCGCGCGCGCCAGGAACGCCCACTGCAGGAGCACCGCGGCGACCACGAGCACCAGCCCCCGACGGTCCATGATCGCCCAGGCGCCCAGGCACCACGCGAGCAGCAGGGCGAGCGGCAGGGACAGCAGCGCCGTGACGAGGACCGCCGGGTAGAAGGGAAGATCCGAGGCGAGGGTGGCGCGGCCGACGCCCTCCTGCTCGGTCGCCCAGGCGAGGGCCGCGAGGGGGTTCGGGGCGCGGCCGGGGTACATCGCGTCGCCCAGACCGGGCCACATGTCGTTCAGCATCACGGCGAGGGACGAGTCGAGCCCGAACAGGGTGGCGAACGCGAAGGTCCCCGCGGCCGACACGACCCCCGCGGTGAGCAGCGCGAGGACGCGGTGGGGGAGGTTGCGCGGGTGAGCGTCGCCCGCGGAACGCGAGGGCCCTCGCGCGCAGAACGCCACAGCGATGGCGAGCAGGGGCCCGAAGGCCAGGGCGCTCCACTTCACGAGGCAGGCCGCGGTGATCAGGCCGCCGACCGCGGCGCCCCCCGCCACCGGGCGTCGATCCCAGGTGGCGAGCGCGACCGGAACGATCGCCCACAGCGCGACGGTCATGGGCAGGTCGTAGTAGTAGCGCGTGGCGAAGGCGTGGCCGGCGGGCCAGAGCACCGTCATCGACCAGGCCGCGGCGGCGGCCGCCGTCGAGCCCCCGAGCAGACGCACGGTCCAGGCGACCAGCGCGGCGAGCGCGATGAGCCAGAAGAGGCCCGTCCACAGGATCCCCTCCACGTGGTGGCCGAACACCGCGCCGGCGGGGAGGGTCAGGAGGTGCATCAGCGGCGGAAACTGCTGATCGAAGGACGCGAGCCGCTCGAGCAGGCCGTCGCCCCCCGCCCGCCAGGCCTCGAGCACCCGAAGCCGGACGACGTGCTCGAGGTGCGCGGCCCCGAGGTCGCCGTAGGGCTGGATGGGCGATCGCGCGGCGCGGTGCAGGACGAAGACGGCGGAGAGGAGGGTCGCGGCGAGGGGGAACAAGGCCGCGGGCGCATGGTTCGAGAGGCGCGACTGCATCGCTCTCGGAATCTATCGCGAATCGACGGGAACCCGGCGGGCCCGGGGCTGTCCACTCTCCCGACGCCCGACGAGGAGCGTGTGTGCCCGGTGAGGCCGGTCGCCTGCCGCGCGCTCCGAATCGTTCATCCGATGCGCTGGTTCACGGACTGCCTCGCATTTCACGCTTCGAGGTGATTCATGCCGTCCGTCCCCCCTCGCGATGAGGGCTTCGTCTTCGCCAACCGCTCCGGTCGCTCCGAAACCGACCTCGGCATCGACCGCAGCGCCGCCCAGGTGCTCGAGGTCGCCGAGATCTGGTCCGGCACCGTGGTCGACGTCCAGCACTTCAAGGACGGCGACGCCGTCACGCTCGGCGACCGCGATCGACCCTCTTCCCACCGCCTGTCCGGCCTGCTCGTCGCCGCCCTCGTCCTCGGGGTGGGGGGCTTCATGCTCGCTCACGCCCGGCTCGCTCCGCCGCCCCTGCTCCCGGACGGCGACGCCGACCGCATGGAGGCTTGGGAGCTCGCCCGCGCGGAGGCGCGCGCCGCCGCGGATCCCGACGCCGCGCTGGAGGAGCCCCGCTCGCCCGACGTCGAGCTTCCCGGGGATCTCCTCCTGCAGCCCGCGTGGGAGTCGACCCTCGCAGACGTCGTCCTGCCCGAGGCCGAGCGCCTCGCCGCGACGGGCGGTCTGCCCTCCGAGTGGCGCTCCTTCCTGAGCTCCGTCCCGCCGGCGTACGACCTGTTCGACGACCTCGCCGAGCCGCGCGTGGTCGGGGACCTGCCCCTCGGCACCCGGGTCGTCGTGGACGATGAGGTCCGCACGGTGGTGGCCGGTCGCTTCGGCACGCTGCAGGCCCTCGTGGAGTCGGCGCCGGTGGCGTTGGCGGGCTCCGATCGTCGCTACGAGGTCGACGGCTCCACGGAGGTCGCCCTGTGGGCCCCCGCCCCTGCGGAGGTGCAGGCGCTCACGGCGCTCCATCATCGGGTCGCGACGGCGCTGTTCCAGGACGCGGAGGCGTCGGGCTCGTCCCGCGCGCGATGCCGGGCCGCCGAGGGCCTGGCCGCCCACGAGGCGCGCTTCGACCTCTTCGCGATCCAGGCTCGCTGCGCCGCGGATCGGGGGCGGTGGGAGGCCGTGGCCGAGGCCTTGGATCGGGCGGCAGCGCTCGATCCCGGCGAGCCCATGGAGCCCATCGGGTCGCTCACTCCCGAGCGGCACCGAGAGCTCACCCTGGGCATGCTCGACGCCGCCGCGAGGCGCGCCCTCATCGACGCGTTCCCGAGCGAGGGCGAGTCGGATCCGGCGGCCGTGGACGCGGCCGAGGCGGCCCACGTCGCGCTGCGGGACTTCGTCGTCTCGACGGCTCACGACGCCGCAGTGTTGCGATCCGTCGACGACGGCATCCACCGCATCGCGAGTCATCGGCTGCAAGAGCAGCAGAGCGTGCACGTGCGGCGGGCGGTGGTGCTCGGGGCCTTCATCCTGCTGCTCCTGCCCCTGGGCTGGCGTCTCGACGAGCGTCGGGCGGCCCGCCGCGGGGCGAGCTTCCGCGTGGACGGCGCGGCCCTGCCCTCCGATCCCTTCCCGCTCGTGGAGCGCGACGGCCTGGCCGTGCCCGTGGACGTCCCCGGCACGCTGATGCGGGGCGACGAGGAGCTCTCCACCGAGGAGCTGGTCGCCGCCGGCCGCATGTCCGAAGGGGACGGCGTCCGTCGGCTCACCCTGCGCGACGACGAGCGCTTCGTGGCCCGGTTCGGCGCCACGACGTTCCTGGTCCACCGGGTGCCCGCGGCCAAGGCCGTGGCGGGGGCCCGCGCGTCGAACTTCGACACGCTGTACCTGGGCATCCTCGCCGCCCTCCTGTTCGTCGGCGCCTCCCTGGGCGTCCACCTGATGACCAGCGAGTACGAGGTCACGCACCAGTTCGTGGAGGAGATCCCGCGGATCACGGTCTTCGTGACGCCCGAAGACGAGAAGAAGCTCGAGGCGCCCCAGGCGAAGCCCACCGAGGCCGAGCCCAACCCCGGCGCGAAGCCGAAGGACGACCCCGGCCGCGTGGGGGCGCCGGACGAGATCCTCAAGAAGGCGCGCGGCGCCCGGACCGCGGTGAAGCGCATGGAGCGCGACCGCTCGATCGCCGAGAAGGCCGGAATCCTGGCCGACATCGACGACGTGTTCGCGAAGGTCGACATGTTCGGCGGCGGCGGCGAGATGGATCGCGCGACGGCGAACCTCGGCATCCTGGGCACGCAGTACGGGCGCCAGTGGGGCTCGCGCGGGTACACCCCGGGCGGCGACGGTCCGGGCGGCGGCGGCAGCGCCGAGACGCTCGACGGCTGGGGCACCGACGGGATCCCGGGCGGCGGGGGCGATCCGAAGTCCATCGGCGGATGGCATGACCACAGGGAGCCCCCGAAGGGCCCCAAGGGCGACGACGGCGGCATCGTCATCGGCGAGATCGACAAGTCGATCATCGACCGCATCGTGAAGCAGCACCTGAACCAGTTCCGCTTCTGCTACGAGCGCGAGCTCCAGAGGTCGCCGGAGCTGCACGGGAAGATCGTCATGAAGTGGGTCATCGCGAAGGACGGCAGCGTGTCGTCGTCGTCGGTGAAGCGCTCGACGATGAAGAACCCCGTCGTGGAGGCCTGCATGGTCAGTCGCGTGCGACGTCTGCGATTCCCGGCCCCCCGCGGGGGCGGCATCGTGCTCGTGAGCTACCCGTTCGTGTTCAACGCCCGCTGAGCCCCGGCCCCACCCGGCGGACGCCGCCGGAGCGTACCCCCTACTCCTCTTCGGACCCCCCGCGGAGGACGTCGTCCAGGAAGTCGAGGACCTCGCCCGGACCATCCGGATACCCGTACTCCTGCTCTACGTAGGGGACGGTCAGCGTCGGGTTGTTGAAGTCGTTGATCCGCGCGTGGATCCGGTACAGCGCGGGCATCGTCTCGTCGATGACGCACTCCACCCGGGGGTTTCGGGAGTCGCACGGCTGCACGTTCATGTAGCTGCTGCTGAGGTCGGTGACGTACGCGTCCACGCGGTCGAAGACCTGCCGGATCAGCGCGTTGCCCGCCACGCTCCCCCCCGAGTGGCCGATGAGGCCGACGCCGTCCACCCCGCCCTGCTCCTCGAGGAGGCGCAGGTACTTGTGGACCAACAGCACCTCGTAGTTCTTGACCGCGGTGAGCGAGGAGCCCGCGCACAGCAGGGAGACGCCCGCGTCGTGCTCGGCCCGCCCCGAGTCGTAGGCGCGGAACCCGAGGACGGCGACCGCGTACCCGTGCTCCAGGTAGGTGTAGCCGTGGTGTTCGTGCAGGAAGTCCTCGGTCTGGTCGTCGCTGAGGGGGTGCCCCGGCATGCCGATCAGGGCCGGGACGGGTCCGTCCGAGAAGGGACGGAAGAACCGCAGCTCGAAGGTCCCGACGAGCGGATCCGACACGAGGAACTCCTCCTCGACGTAGGTCTCGTGAGTGCGCTGCATCCGACGCGTGAGGACCAGCGGGCGGTCGTCGATGCCGTCGATCCACTCGCGGAGGCCGAGCACCTCCGTCACGCGATCGGCCAGCTCATCCGCCGACGGGAACCAGTCCTCTTCCTCTTCGAGGGGGATTCGCCCGTCCACGATGTCGACGTAGTACTGCTCGGCTCCGTCCACGCAGGCGTCCAGATCGAGCTCCGGCGGAGCGAGCACGGCGGCGAGGTCGAGGTAGTCCCCGGCGCAGGTCGTCGGGCCGCCGAGTGCGTCGCAGGCCCAGACCGCGTCCGGGTCGTCCACCACCTCGACGTTCAGGGCGGACGCGGGCGGCTCTTCGTCCTCCCGAGGCTCCTCCACGTCGGGCGCCTCTTCGATCGTCGGGGGCGGGGCCGCGGGCCCGCAGGCCAGCAGCGGCATCGTCATGAGGCCGATCCAGGTGCGCATCGTGCGTCTCTCCCGCGCAGGGACTTCTTCGCTGTATGGGAAGGTATGGAAACGCAGCGAAAAGGGGAAGCCCCAAAAACCGGTCGGCGCGAGAAAGTTCAGTCGGAGACGATCAGCGCGTCGATCGTCTTGCGGCCCCAGTCGACGCCGCGTGTCTTCACGGTGACCTCCTGGCCCAATCGGAAGGACAGCCCCGTGATCTCGTCGTCCACCCGCACGGGCATCTCTTCGTCGATCCACCGCTCGCTGCGGTAGCGCACCGAGACCCGCAGGTCGGTCGTGCCCAGGTCCACGGCCACCCGCCCCCGCATCAGCCCGACGATCACGCCGTGGGCGCTGCGTCCCCCGCCGTCGTAGCGACGCAGGTCCTCGAGGCGGTGCGACTCGAAGCTGCCCGCGTCCACGCGGATCTCCATGGCGTTGAGGTGCTCGCACACCGAGTAGAGATCCTCGGGTCGGTAGCTCGACGCCACGACGGGATCGTCTCCGGGGGCCCGCCGCCACGCGAGGGCGTCGTCGATCAGTCGGTGCACGATCAGATCGGAGTAGCGGCGGATGGGGGACGTGAAGTGTGCGTAGTGCAGCTTCGCGAGGGCGCCGTGCCCCAGCTGCTCGAAGTGATAGATCGCCTTCTCCAGCACGCGACCCACGTGGAACCGGAACACCCGGAAGCTGGTGAGGTCGTCCTGGGCGGCGAAGTGCTCCATCGCCGCCTGCATGCTCGCCTGGTCCCGAACCTCCACCGGGCAGCGCAGGTACTCCGCGACGGCCCCGAGCGCCTGGAACGACATGTCCGGTACCTCGGGGTGCGTGCGGTACAGACACAGCCCGATGGGGTGCTGCTCCTTGAGGAAGCGGGCGACGCACTCGTTCGCCAGCAGCATGAACTCCTCGATGAGCTGGTGCGACGCCTTCTCCGCGTCGTCCTCCAGGTTCAGGTCGAGGGCGCCCGCGTCCTTGCGCCCCTGCCGCAGGGTCTTCGCCAGCCGGTTCAGGGTCCGCAGCCGGTCCGCGTGCTCGTGCTCGGCCCCGTTCAGGACCGCCTGGGCGCCGCTGTAGTCGAAGCGGAAGTGGTTGTGGATGACGGTGTGCGCGAGGTCCGTCTCGAGCACCTCGCCCGCGTCGGTGAGGCGGATCCGGAGGGACAGCGCGGGGGAGTCCTGGCCGCCGTGCAGGGAGCACACCTCGTCCGACAGCACGGGCGGGAGGACCGGGATCTCGCCCTCGGCCAGGTACGTCGTGAACGACCGACGCAGCGCCTCCTGGTCCAGGGGCGAGCCCTGGGGCACGAAGGCGCCGACGTCCGCGATGTGGACGCCGACGTCCCAGACCCCCTCGGAGACCGGGTCGATCGAGAGGGCGTCGTCCAGGTCCTTCGTGCGGCGCGGATCGATGGACATGACCACCGTCGGTCGGATGTCGCGGCGCGTCCCGGCGGCGATCTCGGCCTCGAGGTCCCAGGTGGTCGCGGCGTCGCGCGCCTGGGTCTCCACTTCCTGGGTGAACGCGCCCGGGCGGTTGTACCGACGGGCGATGGTCTCGCGATCCGCCCCGAGCTCGTCCCGGTGGCGGAGGTCCGGCGCGCGCAGGAAGGCGGGGGAGATCATGAGCTCGACGCCCCAGGTGGCCTCCATGGCGTCCGACCACGCCTCCAGGTCGGCGGGCTCGGCGAGCGGCAGCGTGGCCTCGACCTCGTAGAGCGACCCGTCGACGTGCTTGATGCGGGTGAGGATCCCGTCCTCCGGGAAGGCTCGCGCGAGGCGATCCGCCATCAGCTCGTTGCCGGTGTCGAACACGTAGGACACGTCCACGCCGAGCTCGTCGCGCAGGCGGGAACAGAGGCGATCGAGGCCGTCCGCGTGCGTCTGCTCCGCGTCGACCTTCACGAGCAGCCCGGGCGGCTTGTCGGTCCATCGCACCTGGAACCGCGCGACGTGGGGGAGGGGCTCGAAGGCGGCGCTCACCGCCTCCCGGGCCCGGGTCTTGCTGATGCGATCCTCGACCTTGAGCAGCACGTCGGTGGCGTCGCGCACCCGGCGCTCCCAGCGGCGCAGGACCAGGGGCGGGGTGCCGGGCGCGTCGACCTTGATCTGGAGCTCCTGGCGCCGCGCGACGACGCGGTGGCTGTGGATCCGGTCGACGTCGACGCCGTCGGGCAGATGGGGCGCGAGGAACGACTGGACGTCCGGGAGCGTGCCGAGCCCGCCCACGTCGAACTCGGCGCCGAGGGGCTCCGCCGACACCCGCCAGCCGGACTCGGCGAGGGCCTTGTTCAGCTTGGGCAGGCGGTTCCGCTTGGTGCCGAGGAACCGCTCCTGGTGACGCACGGCCACGGTCGCGTGTCTCCCCTTCGCGCCCCGGGCGATGCGCACGACGTCCGCGGGCGTCTCCGCGCCCCGTCGGATCCGGTCGCGCACGGAGTCGGGCACGCCCGGGGAGATCACGGGCGCGTCGATGTAGACGGGCACCCCGGCGGCGTCCTCGGCGACCTCCTCCAGGAAGGGCAGCAGCTCCTCCGGGTCGTCGTCGGACATCACCAGCCCGGTGACCCGCGCCATGCCGTCCTCGAAGGCGCAGCCGAAGCCGCGGACGAACTCCTCGAGGGCCTGCTGGAGCAGGATCTTCATCTCGTCGGGGCCCGGCACCGCCCGGAGGATACGCCGCCGCGGCCTTTCCCTCATGATGCGCCGATGCGCGCCGCCCTCATTGTGTTCGTTCTCGCTCTCGCCGGCCCCGCCGCCGCCGAAGAGGCCGCCCTCCCCGGCGTCCCCGAAGCCGTCACCGTGCAGGGGCCGACGGAGATCCCCGACGCGCTCGTGGAGCGGCTGAACGCCTACCAGAACACGCGCTGGGCTTCCCTGCGGTCCTTGTCCGCGGACGGCACCTCCATGCTGGTCTCCACGCGGTTCGGAGACGTGTCCCAGATCCACGTCGTGGAGCAGCCCGGCGGCGCGCGTCGCCAGATCACGTTCCGCTCCGAGCCGACCCGCACCGCGGCGTTCGTGCCCGGCACCGACCGCGCGTTCCTCTACATGGGCGACATCGGGGGCAACGAGCAGTACCAGATCTTCCGGTTCGACCGAGACACCGGGCGGTCGACGATGCTCACCGACGGGGCCGGCCGACATGGGTCCTGGGCTTGGAGCCACGGCGGCGACCGGCTCGCCTTCACGTCCACCGCACGCAACGGCAAGGACTTCGACATCTGGGTGAGCGACGGCGTGGATCCCGAGTCGCGGAAGCTGCTCGTGGAGGCCGAGGGCTCCTACAGCCCGGGCAGCTGGGCGATGGACGACAGCGCGTTCCTGGTGAAGGAGTACATCGCGCGCACCGAGTCGCGGCTGTGGATCGCCGACGCGGAGAGCGGCGCCCTGACGCGCGTCACCGGTGAGCGCGAGAAGCAGACGATCGGGAGCGCGTTCTTCGGCGCCGACGCGGACACGCTGTACGTGACGTCGGACCGGGGGGGCGAGTTCACGTCGCTGTACCGGGTCACCCGCAAGGGCAAGGGGTGGACGTGGACCGACCTCACGCCGGGCATCGCCTGGGACGTCGAGTCCGTGGTCACCAACCACGCGAGGGACAAGATCGCGTTCCTCGTCAACGAGGGCGGCTACTCCACCCTGCACCTGCTCGACCCGTCCACCGGCGCGCATCACCCCGCCGAGGGGGCGCCCAGGGGCCTCGTGTACGGGCTGCGGTTCCCCCGCGGGGCCGACGTCCTGGGCTTCACCTTCGTGGCGCCCACCCACACCGGCGACGCCTGGACCTACGACCCGGCCACGAAGACGTCGACCCAGTGGACGTTCAGCGAGATGGGCGGCCTCGACCCCGCGACGTTCACCGCCCCCGAGCTCATCGAGTACCCCACGTTCGACGGCCGCACGATCCCCTGCTGGTACTACCGCCCCGCGGGCGACGGCCCCCACCCCGTGGTCATCGAGATCCACGGCGGCCCCGAGGGGCAGGCCCGCCCCTACTTCCGCTCCCGCACCCAGTTCCTGGTGACCGAGCGCTCGACGGCCCTGCTGGTGCCCAACGTCCGGGGCTCATCGGGCTACGGCAAGTCGTACCTGAAGCTCGACAACGGCTTCCTCCGGGAGGACTCGGTGAAGGACATCGGGGCCCTGCTGGACTGGGTCGGTACCCGCCCCGAGCTCGACGCGGACCGGGTCGCCGTCATGGGCGGCAGCTACGGCGGGTACATGGTGCTCGCCGCCCTCGTGCACTACAGCGACCGGCTGCGCGCCGGAGTCGACAACGTGGGCATCTCCAACTTCGTGACGTTCCTGGAGAACACGAAGGAGTACCGGCGGGACCTGCGCCGGGTGGAGTACGGGGACGAGCGGGACACGAAGATGCGCGCGCACCTCGAGGCGATCTCGCCGGTGAACAACGTGGATGAGATCCAGGCCGCGCTGTTCGTGGGCCACGGCGCCAACGACCCGCGCGTGCCGGTGGGGGAGGCCGAGCAGATCGTGAAGGCCGTCCGGGCCGCCGGGCACGACGTCTGGTACATGCGCGCCGAGAACGAGGGGCACGGGTTCCGGCGGCGGGAGAACCGCGACCTGTGGACCCAGCTGCTGGTCTTGTTCCTCGACGAGCAGCTGGCCGACGGGGTCGCCGAGGACGGCGATCGCTCAGGCGCGGCGGCGCCGTAGCCCGATCAGGAGGCCGAGGAGCAGCGCGCCGCCCGTCCCGCTCCCGCGGGCCGTGGACGCCTCGCAGTTCTCGCAGCCCCCGCCGGTGACCAGTCCGTCGTCGTCGATGGCGACGGGGTCGGAGAGGTCGACCGTCAGGCGGAACGGCGTCGCCCAGTCGGACGTGGCGCCGCCCGCCTCGGCCCGCGCGGTCCAGTACATCGTGCCCCGCAGCGAGACCGACGGCGTCCAAGAGGCGCGGTCGAGATCCTCGGCGACGAGGCCGCCGACCTCGGCCAGCACGTCCTCGCCGGCTTCGTCGGCGGACACGCGCAGCCGGTAGGTCACCGAGTCGCCGTCCAGGTCCTCGACCGTCCCGATCTCGAGCACGACCACCCCGTCCGTGAGCGTGGCGCCGTCCTCCGGCGAGATGAGCTCCGGCACCGGCGGGGCGTCGTCGTCGCCGGCCACGAAGAAGGAGATGACGTCCCAGCCGCCGACCGAGCCCAGCCCCGTCGAGTCCTCGGCGCGGACCCGGGCGTGCCAGGTCGTGTTCGGAGTGAGGTCCACCCCGTCGGCGGACAGGTCCCACACCGTGGTGCCGGTGCCGGCGTGAGCGACCGTGCCCTCGAGGAAGTCCTCCGAGGCGAAGTCGGCGGCGGTGTCGAGCCCGAACACGTACGTGATCGCGTCGCCCTCGGGGTCCGTGGTCTCCGTGGCCACCAGCTCCGGCGCGGTCGTCCGCACCGTCTCGCCGTCCTCGGGGGAGACAAACACGACGTCCCCCGGCGCGCCTTCGTCCGCGGTCACGAAGAAGGGCTCGAGGTCGGACCAGTCGGAGGTCAGGCCGGTGTCGTCCAGGGCGCGTACGTCCCACGTGTACCCGGCGTCCTCCGAGAGCTCGACGTCCACCGTCCACTCCTCCCGCGCGCCGTTCGGATCCACCGCTCCCTCGGTCACGAGCTGCTCGAGCGCGTCGAAGATGCGGACCTCGTAGGTCACGTCGTCTCCGTCGGGATCGGCGACGTCGGACCACTGCGGCGTCGGCAGCGTGGTCGCCACCCGCTCGCCGTCGATGGGGAAGATGGGGGTGGGAACCTCGGGAGCCTCCTCGACCTCGTTCACGAAGAACGTCTCGGCCGCGGACCAGGGACCCGCCGTGAACGGATCCGAGGCCCGCGCGCGCCAATGGGCTTCGGCGTTCTCGTCCACCGGCACGTCCAGGGGCCAGGTGACGCCCCCGGTGCCGTCGGCGGGGAGGTTCACCACGGACGTGAGGAGGACCGTCAGCCCCCCGTCCTCGTAGACCTCGACGTCGTACGTCAGCGCGTCGTTCTGCGGGTCCACCGCGGCGCCGACCACCAGATCGGGCCGCGCGTCCGCCACCTCCACGCCTCCGATCGGGTCGATGAGCGGCGGCGCCCCGGGGCCGTCGAACAGGTTCGGGTCGGTGCCGCCGAGGAACTCGTCCAGGTTGGTGAGGCCGTCGGCGTCCGGGTCTCCGGCCGCGTCCGTCGGGTCGGTCGGGTCGAGCCCGTGGTCCGTCTCCCAGCCGTCGGCCATCCCGTCGTTGTCGGCGTCGAGGAACCCGACCGCGAGGGTGAAGCTCTGGACGTCCGAGCCCCCGTCGTCGTCCTCGACCTGCAGCACGACCGAGGTGGTGCCCACGTCGGCGAAGGTCGGCGTCCAGGCGACGCCCCCGGTCGCGTCGACCGTCATGCCCGCGGGCGCGAAGGGCAGCGTCCAGGTGTGTGTGTCCGCGGAGCCGGGGTCGGTCATGGTCGCGGCGTAGGCGAACGGCGCGCCCTCGGACGCGGACGTGGGGGCCGTGCTCGTGATCGTGGGCGCGACGTTCGCGATCGAGACCGTCGCCGTCGCGGAGCCCGAGCCGCCGGCGTCGTCGGTCACCGTGATCGTCGCCGTGAAGGTGCCGTCGTCCGCGTAGGCGTGAGAGGGCGCGAAGCCGGTGCCGCTGGTCGAGTCCCCGAAGTCCCAGGCGGCCGTGTGGGAGTCGAGGACGCCGGCGTCGGTCTCGCTGCCGGAGAACGCGACCGGCGAGCCCTCGTCCGCCGAGTAGGGCCCGCCGGCGGCAGCGACCGGCGCCACGTTGCCGACGGTCACGCTCGCGGAGTCGTCGTCGGTCAGGCCGCCGTCGTCGGTCACGCGCAGCCGCGCGACGTAGCTGCCGTCCTGGGCGTAGCTGCAGACGCCCCCGGGGGTCGCGGTGGACGTGTCGTAGGTGCCGTCGTCGGTGCAGTCCCACTCGTACAGGACGACCGTCCCGTCGGAGTCCGTGGAGCCGGCGCCACCCATGGTGACGGCGCCGCCCTCCAGGCCGCTGTACCCGCCGCCCGCGACCGCCGTGGGCGGGATGTTCGTCTGGGTGGTCGTGATGGAGCCGCTGCCCCCGTTGGTGGCGGGGCCGGGGCCGTTGCCTCCCGACACCTGCTGCGTCCCCCCGGTGGGCGTGCCCGCGCCGTAGAAGACCTTGATGCGGCCGCCGCCGCCGCCGCCGCCGTCGTCGTCGGTGTTGCCCCCCGCGCCGCCGTTGGCCCGCAGGACCGCGCCGCCGCCGATGGTGACGCTGCCGCCGTCGAGCAGGATGCCGCCGCCGGCGCCGCCGCCCGTGGCGTCGTTGTTGGGGGTCGACCCGTTGCCGCCGTTCATGGTGATGGTGCCGTGCACGACGATCGTGGCCGCGGTCACCCGGAACGCGCCGCCGCCGTCCGGGCCGGTGCCCCCGCTGTCGCCGTCGGCCGACCCCGCCGCGCCCCCCGCCGAGCCCATCTGGATCGCGAGGGAGGTGGAGGATCCGTATGCGTTGCCGCCCACGCCCCCGCTCAGGGAGCCGTTGTCCCGCGTCCCCCGCCCGCCGCCGCCGCCGTACGCGCCGCCGCCTCCGCCGTCCAGGCAGCAGCTGCCCCCCTGGCCGCCGCCGGGGCCCTCGCCGTTGGCGTTGCCCTGGCCGCGGTAGCCGCGCGAGTCGCCGTTCACGGTGCCGCCCGCGTCGATCGTGAAGGTGTTGTTCACGATGAGGTGGAGCGTGCCGGTCGTCGACGCGTTGCCGTTGTAGTCGGCCACGTGGAGCGTGCCCCCCGACGCGATCGTCACGTTGTCGTAGGTCTGCGTCCCCCCCAGGGTGGTGGAGCCGGTCACCACGAGGTTGTTCTGGGCGGCGGCCGGGAGCGCGAAGAACGCGACCACCACGAAGACACACGCGAGCAAGAGGCGGGACATTCGAGACTCCGGAGGCTGAAGTCCCACCATAGCCGGGGGTTCAGCGACGGTCGGAGATCCGCTGCTGGGCGAGCTGGAGCTCGGGGGCGAAGTCCCAGGACGGGGAGACCGTGTCCTCGTAGTGGTCCCCGTCCTCGTCGGACAGGAGGCTCACGGCGCGGTTGAAGTCCGGCCCCGGGATGATGTAGCTCAGGTAGTTGTCGGCCATGCCCACCACGGCGCGGTACTCGGTGTCGAGGGCGTCCAGCAGCGGGTCCTGCACGAGCGCGGCGCTCAGCCGGTAGGGCCAGGCGTGGATCGCGAGGCAGTCGCAGTCCCCGAAGGCGGTCCTCTCGACGCAGTCGCGGTACTGGATGTCGTTGCAGTCGACGTCGTGCTGGGGGAAATAGGTCGCGCCCGGGCCTCGGGCCGCCGGGTCGCCCACCTCGGCGGCCCAGGCGGCGTCGTCGGGGAAGCCCCAGGCCAGCTCCGGCAGCAGCTCCCCGGGGACGGTGACCAGCCCCAGCTCGCCCATGCGCACCCGGAACGTGCGGCTCGCGATGCAGCCCAGCGGCGAGTCGGCGGCCCGCGGGCACAAGGCGGGGTCGGTGACGGCCTGGTCGAGCCCCAGGTCGAAGAGATCCCGGGGGCCCAGGATCTGGTACGCGACGTTGTCGACGGGCACGTAGAAGTCCTCGACGTCCACGATCAGCGGGGAGGGGACGAGCGCCTCGCCCGCCGCCAAGGCGTCGATGGCGGCCTCGGCGATGTGTCGACCGTGGGAGTTCACGAAGGCCCAGCTGTTCCGGGGCGCCCACTCCGGCACCGGGTCGCCGTCCGCGTCCACGCGCGGATCGCCGACGGCGAGGCCGAAGCAGTCGTGGCCGGCCTCCACGATCGTCTCCTCGGTGCACCGCTGGAGCACGTGCTCGCCGTCTCCCGAGACGCGCGGGATGTCCCCGCCGAGGGCCGACTGCATGCCGCCCAGGGACTCGGGGATGTGCAGGGCAGTGCCGCCGAACTCCGCCTCCAGGACGTCGCGGGTGACCCCCACCCAGTCCGACGAGATCGAGTTGTTCTGCGACCCCCGCACCTCGGGGTGGCCCGACCAGCTCGTGAGCGTGAAGACCGTCCCCGCGGCGCCCGCGCCCTGCACCACCAGCAGCTGGTCCGACACCACGATCGGGTCCCGGCCGTCCTGGATCATCCCGTGCATGTTCGGCGTGGGGTTCTTGCCCCCGAACGTGGCCCCGTTGAACCACACGCTGCGGTCGCGCATGGCGGTGCGCCCGATGCGCAGGTCCACCGCCTCCATGCTCCCGGCGGCGTCGCGCACGACGGCCTCGATCGCCTCACGCACCCGCTGCTGATACGCCTCGTTGCGCCCGGTGACGGGGTCGTCGAAGTCCTCGGGGTTGCCCCAGAGGCCCATCGTGTCGGGCCCCTGGTGGTTGTGCGACGAGGTCACGATGAGGCGATCGATGTCGTACCCGTCGGCCACCAGGCGGTCGCGGGCGGCGTGGATGTTGGGGGAGCCCAGGCCCACCAGATCGAGGGTGACGAAGGCGATGTACTCGGCGTCGTGGCTCAGCACGACGGCGCGCGCCTCGATGGGGTCGTGTACGTCGAGGGCGGGGCGCATGGGCCCGAACCCGCCGATGAACACGGCGTCGAACCACCCGTCGCCGTCCACGTCGTCGAAGGGCTCGTCGCACTCGTCGCGGGCGGCGGTGGGGTCGTCCAGGCAGCCGTCGAAGTCGGCGTTGCCGTTGGTGTCCGTGAACCTCTCGACGATCTCGGGCGTGAGGTCGAGGGTCGCCACCCCCGCGTAGGTGACCCCGTCCTCGGCGAGGATCATCCCCAGCGGCGGGTCGGGGGCGGGCTCGCACCCGGCGAGGAGGACGACACAGGCGACGGCGACGAAGCGACTCATGGCCCGAGCCTACGCCGGCCGCGTTCCCTATCCTCGAAGGATGCGAAGGCTCCTGCTCCCGCTGCTGCTCCTGGCGGTCGCCTGCCCGTCGGACGCGCCGCCCGATCCCACGCCGGCGCCCGCGGACGACGACGACGCGGCGGACGACGACGACGCCGTGGAAGAGGCGCCCCTCGCGGCCACGACGTACACCGAATCCACGGCGCCGATCCTCAACCCCGAGCGGGGGTGGTACGGCTGGTCGAGCCTGCGCGGCACGGACTGGTACGCGGGCGGCCGGGAGCGGGGGTGGACCCTCTACTTCGCGGACGTCGAGCTCCCCGAGTTCCGCGACGCCCCCATCTCCGCGGAGCGCCTGACCGACATGGAGGTCGCCTTCGCCAACGCGCGGTCGGCGGGGGTGAAGCTCATCGTGCGGTTCAACTACACGACCTCGGTCGACGGGGTGGAGTCGCGGGACGACGCCCCGATCGCTCGGATCCTGGAGCACATCGAGCAGGTCGCGCCGGTGGTCGAGGCAAACCGGGACGTCGTGGCGCTGGTTCAGGCCGGCTTCATCGGCGCGTGGGGCGAGTGGCACGGCTCCACGAACGGGAACGACACGCCTGAGGCCCGCGCCGCGGTGGTGGACGCGCTGGCGACGGCGCTGCCCGACGTCCAGCTGGCGGTGCGCACCCCGGGCTTCAAGGAGGAGCTGTTCGGCGGGCCGCTCGAGGACGAGGACGGGTTCCAGGGGACCGCGGCGTCGCGGGTCGGCCACCACAACGACTGCTTCCTGGCCAGTGATACGGACGTGGGGACGTACCCCGAGGACGCGATCCAAGAGGGGAAGGACTTCGTCGCGGCGGAGGGGCGGTTCGTCTCCGTGGGTGGCGAGACGTGCGGGGTGTACGCCCCCCGATCGCAGTGCGCCTCGGCCCTCGCGGAGATGGAGGCGCTCCACTGGACGTACCTGCACGAGCTCTGGCACCCCGACGTGGTGCAGGGGTGGCGCGACGAAGGCTGCTTCGACGAGATCACCGACCGGCTGGGCTACCGCTTCGTGCTGGAGGAGGCGCGCGTCGCCGAGTGGGTGGAGCCCGGGGAGACCTTGCGCGTGGAGCTGGATCTCCGGAACGACGGCTTCGCCGCGCCCTTCTCGACGCGACCCGTGGAGCTGCACCTCGGCGACGTCGTGCTCCCCTTCGAGGTGGACCCGAGGCGCTGGGGCCCCGGGCCCATCTCTCTGGAGGCGACGTTCGAGCTGCCCGCCGACCTTCCGGAGGGCGAGACCGACGTGTTCCTCGCCCTCCCCGACGCGCGGTCACCCACGATCGCGGAGTACGCGATCCGGTTCGCCGTGGAGGAGGGGTGGGACCCCGTCCGCGGGCGGCAGGCCCTGGGGACGGTGGACGTGCGGCCCGGTGGCTAGACCGGCTAGACCGGCTCCTGCGTCGTCTGGATGCCGTCCGAGTCTTCGACGAAGATCGCGTCGATCGGGACCGCGACGTCGATCGTCTTCTTGCCGTTCAGCGCGCCTTCGGCGTCGGCCTCGAGCTTGAACAGCGGGCCCACCTTCCCTTCGTGCTGGATGATCTGGCCGTTGTACTTGAGCTTGGCCAGCTCCTCGGCCTCCACGAACTTGGCCGTCGCCTTGCCCGGGGTTCGTCGGTCGCCGAAGTATTCTTCCGCTCTGGTCAGTGCCATCTCTGCTTCTCTTTTCGCTGAAAGAGGCCCTCAGTCGAGGACCTGGGTGAGTCGGAAACCCAGATACGTGACCACCACCTCGGGGGCGAGCCCGAAGCGGGTGGCGGGGTGCGCCTGGCGGGGGGCGCTCATCCAGGAGCCGCCGCGCACCGGGCGGCGACCGGCGTCCCCGTCGAAGTCCGGCTCGCGGCACCACTCGCGGATGGTGCCCACCACGTCCCGCACGCCGTACACCGAGCGGTCGGCGAGGAACGTCCCCCGGTCCTCGGGCTGGGGCCGCCCCGGCCGCGACGAGGCAGTCTTGCACAGGGACGCGTCGAAGTCGTCCCCCCACGGGAAGAAGCGGCCGTCGACTCCCCGGGCGGCCTTCTCCCACTGATCCTCGGTGGGCAGCGAGTAGCGGACGCCGTCGCGCTCGGACGCCCACGCGGCGAAGGCGAGCGCGTCGTCCCAGGAGACCGAGAACTGGGGCATCTCGCGCGTCCAGCGGTCTCCCTCTGCGTCGATCTCCGGGACCTCCCAGCGACCCCCCGGCTCCGGGACGGCGTAGTAGAGGTTGGCGGGCCCGTCCATGCGCTCGGCGTGGCGAGGGGCGCGCGCCCGGGCCTCGGCCGGGTCCCGGGCCTGTACCGCGTTGAGGAAGTCGCAGTACTCCCCGGTGGACACGGGCAGCTCGGCGATGGCGAAGGCGTCGACGTCCACGCGAGCGCGCGGCCGGGGCGAGATGGCCGTGGGGTCCCCGCCGGAGACGAACGGCCCCGCCGGGACGTACCGAAACCCGTCGCGGAGCTCGCCCGGACGCAGCAGCCGCACCGGGCGACCCGCGTCCCAGTCGTCCTGCCGCTCGATCAGCACCGGGTAGACGACCTCGTCGAACCCCTCGGCCTCGAGGGTGAGCCGGTAGGAGCCCATGTCCAGGGGCGCACGCGCGAGCGGCGTGGCGCCCAGGGAGACCCGCTCGGTCGTCTTCCACACGAGCCCCTGCCGCTCGAACCGCTCGCACCACACCTCGGCGCCCGGCGGGTCGGTGGCCAGGGTGATCGTGCCGCGTCCCGCCAGCAAGGCGGTGAGGGCGCCGTCGTCGTACGCGACGCAGCGGTCCTCGTAGTAGGCCTGCTCGGCGGCGTCTCCCCGCTCCTCGGCCTTGAGGAAGCGATGCCAGTAGGCCCAGGCGAGCAGCTCGCGGGCCTCCGGGTTGTGAGGGTCGTGGCTCAGCGCCCGCTCGCCCGCGCCGATCACGCGACCGAACGCCTTCGCGCGCTCGGTGCGCAGGTCCTCGAGGCGGGACCGCAGCCCCAGGAGCTGCGCCTTCTCCGCCAGCGGCGCCCAGGCAGGGACGCTCGTGGCCAGCCCCCGCTCCTCTTCGGTCAGGTCGGCGATCTCCTCGTCCAGGAACCGGTGGTCGATCCACAGGGCCGCGCCCGCGTCGACCTCCTTCCCCGCCAGCTCGCGACGCTTGCTGCCCTCGAGGAACGCCTCCACGGCCTCGCCGAGCTCGGCGGCCGTGGGGTAGCGGTCGGCGGCGGCCAGGGAGAGGGCCTTCATGCAGATCGCGTCGATCTCCGCGGGGATGGCCCGGGCGGGGGCCCGCTCGCGGGGGGAGCGCTTGACGCCCCGGGTCGTCGCGATGAGCAGGGTGATGGTGCGACGTCCCTCGAACGCGGGCTTGAACGTGAGGAGCTCGTAGAGGATCAGGCCCAGGCAGAAGACGTCGCTCGACGGCCGGAGATCGGACAGGCGACCGTCGACCTGCTCCGGGCTCATGTAGCCGGGCGTGCCCTTCACGATCCCGTCGGCGGTGGGCCCCAGGTCGACGCCCGAGAAGCTGGTGACCGAGTCCGTCGG
The DNA here is from genome assembly GCA_964620495.1 of uncultured Rickettsiales bacterium. GTDB lineage: Bacteria > Myxococcota_A > UBA796 > UBA9615 > UBA9615 > CAZEKB01. The sequence goes on from CAZUHI010000004.1 coordinate 105,858, forward strand.
CTCCTCGAGCGAGGTGATGAGCCGACCCAGGCCCCAGTCCATCACCAGCACCTCGCCGAAGGCCCCGATCATGATGTTGGCGGGCTTCAGGTCGCGGTGGATCACCTCGCGCTGGTGGGCGTACGCCATGCCGTGGCAGATCTGTACGAACGCCCGCAGCAGGCGCGCCCGCGTCCAACGCGCCTCGACCTCCGCGAAGCCCTTGCGGAGCCCGCGGATGATCTTGTCCAGGGACGTGCCCTCGACCTTCTTCATGGCGTAGAAGACGCGGCCCTCGGCGTCGACGCCGAAGTCGTGGACGGGGACGATGTTGGGGTGCTGGAGCTGGCTCGTGAGCCGCGCCTCGGCGATGAACCGGTCCACCGTGGCCACGCGGTTCGCCTTGGCGGGCAGCACGACCTTCACGGCCACGGTGCGCCCCAGGTCCGGATCGTGGGCTTCGAGCACCGCCCCCATGCCGCCGCGGTCGATCTCCCTCACCAGCTGGTACCGGCCCAGCCGCTCCTTCGCCTCCTCGGCGGTCAGCGGCGCGGGGGGCGGGGGGGCGGTGTGTACGATCACGGGGCCGTCGCCGGGAGGGGCGGTGGTGTCGTGGGTGGGCACGACCGGGCGCACGGCCGAGAAGCCCCGCGGCGTCGCGGACGCGGGGGGCAGCAGCGTGTCTCGATCGACGTCGGAGATCTCGTCGTCCGGGAGATCGGCCAGTCCGTCGATCGTCACGGCGCGGGCGCGGGCCGAGGCCACCGACTCCGCCAGCATGTCCAGCGTGTCGGCGGGGTCGTCCGCGGCACCGCCCGTCCTCGTCGCCTCGTCCGGTCCCCCGGATTGCATCACGAGCCTCCCTGCCCCCCGTATCCCCGATTCTCGCACACTCGCGGTGGCCGCGGCCTGTCGTGGGGGACTCCGGGGGGCGGGCTACTGGATCATCTTGACGTACAGCGGGAACGAGGACGTGGCGCCGGGCCCGTCCAGCTTGACCTCCACCTCGCCCTTGATCGACTCGATGGTGAGCGTGTCTCGGAAGTCGGTGATGCGCAGCTCGTCGACGTCGATGGCGCTGTCCAGGCGCACGTCCACGCGCTCTCCCGCGACGGCGGGGGGGACGAGCTGCACGGCGGCGTTGGCGAAGAGGCCGAGGGCGATGAGCAGCAGGGCGGTGCGGAGCGAGCGGAACTGAGAGTCGGTCACAAGAGCCTCCAGGGGTTCGGGCCCCTTACTTCTAACGCGTCGAGAGGCGGAGATCACGGGAGGCGCGAACAGTGGTGTACTCACTTCGTGAGGTCTTGGGTCATCGCCGTGATCGCCGCCGCCGCCCTGGGAGGGTGCGCGGCGCCCGTGGAGGAGCTCCCCTGGGTCGACCCCGGCGCGCCGGGGCCGTTCGGCGTGGGCGCGACCACCATGACGTTCGTGGACTCCCGGGACGTCGCCCTCACCACCGAGATCTGGTACCCCGCGGAGGTCGAGCCGGGCTCGGCGGGGGACGACTACGGGAAGATCAGCGCCGTGGGCGTCGCCCATCGCGACGCGGTGTCCGACCTGCGCTGGGCTCCGTATCCCCTGATCGCCTTCAGCCACGGCTTCGGCGGCATCCGCTACCAGTCGACCTTCCTCACCGAGCACCTGGCGTCCCACGGCTTCGTGGTCATCGCGCCGGACCACCCCCACAATACGATGTTCGACCTCGACGAGGACCTGGCCACGGAGGTCGCGGTCGCGCGTCCGGAGGACATCCGAGCCTCCGTCGACCGGCTCTTCGAGGCGTCGTCCAACGGGTGGTTCGGGCTCGGCGACCTGGTCGATCCCGAGGCGGGCTACGGCATGTCCGGGCACAGCTTCGGCGGCTGGACGACCGTCGCGGTGGCGGGGGGGCGCTTCGATCCCGACTTCTTCGCCGAGCACTGCGCGACGACCGGGGACCGGGCCTGCGACTTCATCGGCGACCTGTCCGCCATCCCCTCGGTCGACGTCCCGGAGGCGGATCCCCGGGTCGTCGCGTCGGCCGCCATGGCTCCGGGCGCCTGGTACGCCTTCGGGGAGGAGGGCCTGCGCGACGTCGCCCGCCCGTTGATCCTGGGGGGCAGCCTCGACGCGGACATGCCCTACGAGGAAGAGATCCGCGCGCTCTTCGATCACCTCGGCGACGACCGCGCCCTGCTCACCATCGAGGGGGCCGGGCACTGGGGGTTCAGCGACCTCTGCGAGACCCTGGGGCTCGACGTCTTCGAGGACTGCGTGGGCGAGGCGGGCGGCTTCGTGGACCCCGCCGAGACGGCCGCCATCACGAAGGAGGCGGTGACGGCGCACTTCCAGGCGGCGCTGCGAAGCGACCCGCGGGCAGATGCTTTCCTGGGGGTCGACCGATGGGGCGCGAGCTGGGAGGAGTAGCCCCCGGTCAGTCGACGGCTCTTGCCTTCAATTGCCCACGACGACCTTCTTCGCGCCGCGGCTCGCCAGATAGTCCCGGGCGCGCGCGGTCAGGTCCCCCTGCAGGACGATCGTGTCGCCCTCGACGGAGGCGCCGCACCCGAGGGCCTTGCGCATGGCCTTCGCGAAGCCCGCGCGGTCTCCACGCACCCCCGTCACGACCGTGACCGTCCGGCCCCCGCGGCCCTTCCGCTCCCGCCGCACGACCACCTTCGGCCCGAACGACGCTTGGGGGGCGCCGGGCAGGTCGGGCGCCGACTGGGGGGTCGCCTCGCGGGCCTGAAACCCCAACGCCGCCAGCCCCGCGCCCAGGGCGCTGGACGTCGGTGCCTCGGCCACGCCCTCGCGCCGCTTCTGCTTCTTGCGTTTGCCCACGGGCCGAAACGTTACCGATTCTTCGTAAAACGGCCCGAGGTGAGCGTGATATATCCCGCCGCCCCGTCCGCGCCCCGCTCAGGCCGCCGGGACGGCAAGGAGCCGATCATGGATCACCTCACCCGCCGACGTCTGTCGGTCCTCGCCTTCGTCTGCGCCCTCTTCGCCTTCGCGGGGCCCGCCCACGCGCAGATCGTTCGCCCCTTCACGTCGCTGTACTCCACGAACGACTTCGCGAACCTCGCCATCATCGGCAACACGCTCGAGACCTGCCCCGCCTCCGCCGCCTGCAGCGCGGCCCAGGCCGGCACCGCGACCGACGGCAACGACGACTTCGCCATGGTGTACGTGGACGTCGACTCCGACGGCGCCACCTTCAACTCCTCCACCGCCACGCTCACCCTCCCCGCGGGCGCGAGCGTCCTGTTCGCCCAGCTGTATTGGGGCGGCCGCTCCCAGGCCGCGTCCCGCGACCAGGCGAAGCTCAAGGCCCCCGGCGCGACGGCCTACACGACCCACACGGACCCGGCGGTGGACTTCTTCGTCGACTCGACGATCGGGCAGTACTCGGAGCTGTACGCGGCCTCGGTGGACGTCACGGCCGAGGTCGCCGCGGCGGGGTCCGGCGTCTACACGGTCGCGGACGTGGAGGGCTGGACGGGGGCCGCGGGCGCGGCGGGCTGGTCCCTCGTCGTCGTCTACGAGGCGCCGGGCGAGCCCCTGCGGAACGTCTCGGTGTTCGACGGATACGCGAAGGTCGACGCCGGACTCCCCGTGGACATCCCCGTCTCCGGCTTCCTCACCCCGCTCACCGGGGCCTTCTCCACGGACCTCGGGTTCGTGAGCGTCGAGGGCGACATCCAGTTCGCCGGGGACGGGCTCGAGCTCACGGCCGGGTCCACCACGTCCACGCTCAGCAACAGCGCGCGGCCCGCCACGAACTTCTTCAACTCGACGATCACGGCGGGCGCGGGTCACTTCACCGCGAAGGACCCGAACTACGTCAACCAGATGGGCTGGGACGCCGGGACGATGGACGTCTCGTCGGTCATGGGCAACGGCGTCACCTCCGCGAACGTGCGGCTGCTCACCAGCAGCGACACGTACGGCCCCTCGATGGTGGCCTTCGCGTCGGAGGTGTACCTGCCCGAGGTGGAGGTCGAGAAGACGGTGGTGGACCTGGACGGGGGCTCGGTCGAAGACGGGGACATCCTCGAGTACACGATCGACGTCTCGAACACCGGGATCGACACGGCCGAGGACGTCGTGCTCACGGACCCGATCCCCGGCGCGACCACGTACGTCGCGGGGTCTCTCCAGGTCCTCTCGGGCTCGGGAGCGGGCGCCAAGACGGACTCCGCGTCCGACGATCAGGCCGAGTACGACGCCGTGAACGACCGGGTCGTCTTCCGCCTCGGCGCGGGGGCGAGCGCGTCGCAGGGCGGCGATCTGGCCCAAGGCACGTCCACGTCGGTGCGGTTCGAGGTGCGCATCGTCCCCGGCACCCCCAAGGGCACGCCGATCGAGAACCAGGCGACGGTGGACTTCGTCGCGGCCACGCTCGGGACCGCGGACTCCTCCGACTCGGACGGCGATCCGAGCACGGCCGTGGAGGACCCCACGACGGTCGACGTGGACGACGTCGCGGACAGCGACGGCGACGACATCCCCGACTGGATCGAGGATCCCAACGACAACGGCGTCGTGGATCCCGGCGAGACCGATCCGAACGACGACGACAGCGACGACGACGGCATCACGGACGGCAACGAGGACGCCGATCACGACGGCATCGTCGACCCCGGGGAGACGGACCCGAGCAACCCCGACAGCGACGGCGACGGCCTGCAGGACGGCACGGAGATCGGCCTGTCCCAGCCCCAGGGGAACGACACCGGCGCGGGGTTCGTCCCGGACGCCGACGCGGGCGCGACCACCACGGATCCGCTGGACGAAGACACCGACGACGGCGGGGTCTGGGACGGGGCCGAGGACCTGAACCTGAACGGCGAGATCGACCCCGGGGAGACCGATCCCAACGACCCGATCGACGACCTCGATTCAGACGGAGACGGCCTGTTCGACGGGCTCGAGGACGCCAACGGGAACGGCGTCGTGGACCCCGGGGAGACCGACCCCTTCGACCCGGACACGGACGACGACGGCCTCGACGACGGGGACGAGTTCTTCGGCCCCACCGACCCGCTGGACGACGACACGGACGACGACGGGCTGCTCGACGGCAGCGAGGACCTCGACGACGACGGCAACGTGGACGCGGGGGAGACCGATCCGACGAATCCGGACACGGACGGCGACGGCGTCCAGGACGGCACCGAGTCCGGCCTGCCGTCGGCCGAGGGCAGCGACACGGACCCGAACGTCTTCGCGCCCGACGCGGACCCGTCGACCACCACCGACCCCACGGACGACGACAGCGACGACGACGGGCTGCTCGACGGCAGCGAGGACGAGGACGGCGACGGCGCGACCGACGAGGGCGAGTCCGATCCCAACCTCTGGGACACGGACGGCGACGGCCTGGGCGACGGCGTGGAGTCCGGCCTCGCGGAGCCGGAGGGCGACGACACCGATCTCGGCCTGTTCCAGCCCGACGGCGACGCCGGGGCCTCGACCACGGATCCGACCGACGTCGACACCGACGACGGGACCGTCCCGGACGGCGAGGAGGACGAGGATCTCGACGGTGTCGTCGACGAGGGCGAGCGGGACCCCAACGACCCCTCGGACGACATCCCGGACGACGACTGCGACGACGACGGCATCCCGGACTCGGTGGAGATCGAGCTCGGCACCGACCCGTGCGACCCGGACACGGACGGAGACGGCGTCGACGACGGCGTGGAGGTCGACATCGGGACGGACCCGCTCGTCTACAACGGCGCCCAGGGATCCGGCTGCAACTGCACGACATCGGGGCCGTCGGGCGACCCCGGGGCGGCGGGCCTCCTGCTCCTCCTCGCCGTGGCGTGGCGTCGTCGCCGTCGGCTGCCGAGGGGGGTGCCGCTGGTCCTCGCGGCCACGCTCTGCCTGATGATCCCGGCGTCGGCCTCGGCCCAGACGACGGGCGCCCTGGGCGACGGCGCCCCGCGGCTGGACATCCAGCGCTTCGACCCCGTGGCTCAGGACGGCTTCGTCCGCGTGCGGGAGGCCGACCAACCGGACGCGCTGCGCTTCATCGCGCGGGCCTCGGTGAACTACGGCCTGCGTCCGTTCGAGCTGGGCGACGAGGGCTTCGGCCGGGCCGCGGGCATCGTCGACCACCTCGTGGGCGTGGACATCGCGGCCGCCATCGCGCCCACGGGGTGGCTCACCATCGGCGTGTCCGTCCCGGTCCTCCAGTTCCAGTGGAACGCCGAGAAGTCGCAGGTCCTCGCCGAGCACCTGGGCGCCGAGGGCACCGGGGCGGCCTTCGGCGACGTGACGTTGGCCGTGGGGCTGCAGCCCCTTCGGCAAGGCGTGAAGGGGGCCCCCCTGTCCGTCACGATCGCGCCCCGCTTCGTGTTCCCCACCGGCGGTCGCACCCGGTTCGTGGGGGCCGGCTCCTTCGGTCTGGGGGCGGACCTCGCCGTCGGTCGCCGGTGGGAGCGGGTCCGGTTCGCGGTGAACGTCGGCTTCCAGGTGGCGACGCACAGCGAACGCGTGCTGGACGTCGTGGCCGACGACGAGCTGCGCTGGGGGGTCGGGCTGGGCATCCCCCTGGACGAGGACCGGGTAGAGATCCAGCTCGAGTACGTGGGCGCCACGATCGTCGCCCCGAACCTCGACCCGAGCGTCACGGTGTCGGCGTTTCATCCGCGGGTGTCCCCGTCGGAGCTCAGCGTGGGGGTCCGCCTGAAGCCGCCCGGGCCCTTCGCGGTCGCCTTCGGAGCGGGTCCCGGCTTCGGTCCGGGCGTGGGGACTCCGGACGTCCGCGCCTTCTTCACGGCCACGGCCTCCGGGCCCGACCGCGCGCCCGCCCCCGAGCCGGAGCCCGAGGAGATCGATCTCGACGCGCAGGAGCCTCAGGGCTGGGACATCGATCACGACGGCGACGGGCTGACCGGTCGCGACGACCGCTGCCCCTTCGACGCCGAGGACCACGACGGCTGGGAAGACGAGGACGGCTGCCCCGACCTGGACGACGACGGGGACGGGGTGCCGGACGACGAGGACCGCTGCCCCAGCGAGCCCGAGACCCGCAACGGCGTGGACGACGAGGACGGCTGCCCCGACGAGGGCCTCGTGGAGTACGACGCCGAGCGAGGTCGGATCTTCATCTTCGAGAAGGTGTACTTCGACCTGGACAAGGCGACGATCCAGGCGCGCTCGTTCCCCGTACTGGACGCCGTGGTGACGGTCCTGAAGCAGTTCCCCGAGATCCTGTCCGTGGAGGTCGGTGGCCACACAGACGCCCAGGGGTCGAGCGACTACAACCGCGACCTCTCCGAGCGCCGGGCAGCGGCCGTCGCGGCCTACCTCGAGCGTCACGGCGTGGAGCCCACCCGGCTGACGTCGCGCGGGTACGGCGAGGACGAGCTGATCGACGAACGCAGCACGGACGAGGCGCACGCCCAGAACCGCCGGGTGGAGTTCGTGATACTCGACCTGGCCGAGTGAGCCGCCGTTGGTTCGCATGTCGCGGCCGGACGCCCTAGCTTCCGAGCGCCGGTTATCCTCGGGCCCGTCTCCGAGGCCGGGAAGGGGAGCGACGGCAGACCAGTGACGAGAGATCGAGCGACAGCGCCGCTGGAGGCGGCCGTGACCGTGGTCCTGCTCGTGGCGATCCTGGCCTACGGCGGGACCCACGTGGCCGTGGTCGCCGTGGCCGTGTTCCTCGTCGGGGCCGGGCTCGCCGTCGTCGTGCGGGAGCGGAGCGTCCTGCCCGCCCCCGTCGTCGTCTGGCTCGCCTTCGGCGCGGCCCTCCTGGGGCTCCTGCAGCTGATCCCGCTGCCCCTCGGCCTCCTCGCCCTCTTCTCGCCCGAGGCGGTGGGCCTGCGGGCCTTCTCCCTGGACGCGACCTGGAGTCCGATCTCCTACGCCCCCGGGGAGACCGCGCTGGCGGTCGCCCGGTCCGCGCTCGTCGGCCTCGTCGCCCTCGCGGGAGCGAGCCTCGTGGATCGAGGGAGCATCGCCGGGCCGGTGCGCATCGTCACGCTCACGGGCGCCGTGGTCCTGGCGGTGATCATCGGCCACGCGGCGGTGGGAGCCGAGTCGATCTACGGCGTCAAGGCGGCCGTCGGGCGCGGCTTCTCGGCGCCCCTCGGCCCGTTCGTCAACGCGAACCACCTGGCCGCCTTCCTCGTGTTCACCGTGCCCGTGGCGGCGGCCGTGGGCTGGGACGCCGAGAACCGGGTCACCCGGGCCGGGGCCGCGCTCCTCGCCTCGGCCGGCGCCGCCGCCCTGGTCGCCACCTTCTCGCGCGGCGGGATGGTCGCCCTGGCCGCGTCCGCGGTCGTGTTCGCGCTGGGGGCGCGGGCCGTCACGGGCAGCCTGCGCGCCCTGGCGGTCCCGATCGGGGCCGGGATCGTCGCGGCCCTGGCGGGGATCGCGTGGACCGGGGGCCACGTCCTGTTCCTGTTCAATCGAGACCTCTTACTCGCGCCTCGAGGCAAGGCCCCGATCTGGGAGGCGGGCCTCGCCATGCTGGCCGATCACCAGTGGCTCGGCATCGGGCGCGGCGGCTTCGGCGCCGTGTATCCGCTCTACGGCGTGCCCGGCGGAGCGGTGCAATCGGCCCACGTGGAGAACGTGTACCTCGCCATGCTGCTCGACCTCGGCCTGCCCCTGGGGCTGGCGGTCCTCGCGGGCGGGGCGCTCGTCGCGCGCTCGGCCCTGCGCAGCAGGATCGACCCGCTCCGCGTGGGGGTCTGGGCCGGGCTGGCGGGCCTCGCCGTCCACAACCTGGTCGACTACAACGTGGAGCTCCCCGGCGTCGCGCTGCCCGCCGCCCTCCTCCTCGGGGCGCTCTGTGCGTCCGAGGAGCGCGAGCGGGGACGGGCGCCCGAGCACTTCCTCCTGCGGGGGGCGGATCTCGAGGGTCGCCGCGCGTGGGCGCTGTACGGAGGGGTCGTGGCGGTCGCCGTGCTGGGGATCGGGCTCGGCTGGGGAGGCAGCGTCGAGGAAGTGGACGCGCGCCGGACGGCCGTCCTCGAGACGCGCCCGGTGACCGTCGAGGCGGAGGCCGAAGCGGTGCGGATCGCGACGGAGCGCCCCACGGATCCGTGGTCGTGGCTCCCGATCGGCGAGGCGATCGCGCCCGCCCGTCCGGCGAAGGCCCTCGAGTACATCAACCGCGCCATGGTCCTCGACCCACGGTCCCCCCGCCCGCACGAGAGCGCCGCCTGGGCGATGCTTCGGCTGGGCCTGAGGGACCAGGCCGCCGGGGAGGCTCGTCGGGCCCTGCAGAAGGTGTCCAAGGCCGAGTTCGAGCCGATGCTCCGGCGGGCGCTGGAGACCTGGGACCGCCCCGGGGAGTGGCAACGGCTCCTGCCCCGGGAGTCGGCCTCGGCGGAGAGGGCGGTGGCCTTCTTCCGCAGCGAGAAGCGCGCGGAGGCGGCGCTGGAGGCGGCGCGCGCGTGGGAAGCCGCGGCCGACTCGGGACCCCGGGCGAAGGTCGTGCTCGCGGAGCTCCTCTCGGAGGTCCGGGGGAGCGCCGAGGACCGCGAGGCTCGGCTCCTGCTGGTAGACGCGCTGGACCGCACCGCCGGGTGGGAGCTGGACCGCGCCCTCCTGATCTACGGACGGGTCCAGCTCCGTCGCGGGGGGACGGGCTGGACGGAGCTGGCGGCGGTGCTCGAGACGATCCCGCGGGCGGCCGACCCCCGCGTGGCCGCCCGGGCCTCCTACCTCGAGGGTCGACTGGCCGAGGCCGACGGCCGGATGCAGGACGCGCTGCAGCACGCCCGGGACGCCTCGCGCCTGCAGCCGGACGCGCCGGAGTACCGGGGTGAGCTCGCGCGGGTGGAGCGGCTGGTCGGAGGCGCTCCTTGAGTCGCGCCGGGGCGGCGGCCCTCTCTCCGGGCGCCGACTGGGTCCAGCGCCTCCGCCTCATCCCGGCGGTCCTCGCGGCGGTGGCGCCCGCGCTGCTGGCGGTGGCGATGGTCCTGACCAGCGGGGACGTGAAGGTCTTCCTCTTCCTCGCCACGATCACCGTCGGCATCGTCTGGGCGGTCGTCTATTGGCCCGAGTTCCTGGTGATCGGGTACTTCCTCGCCGGGCGATACGGCTTCGAGGATCGGCTGGCGCCGGGCGAGCTGCCGTTCTCGGCCAACCAGGTCGCGTTCGTCGCCGTGCTGGCCCTGCTCGCGATCCACGGCCGTCACGTCATCGCGGTGATGCGCACGTGGACCATGTCGTTCCTGATCCTGTTCACCGCGATCCTCACCCTGGGGATCCTGTGGAGCCGCGGGCCCGAGTACGGCACCTACAAGGTCCTGCACACGCTGTTCGTGGTGCTGCCGTCGTCGCTCGTGATGCTCGCCCTCGTGCACCGTCGTCGGTCGTTGGTCCCGTTCCTCGCCGCCCTGTTCGGGCTCGGGCTCGGGCTCGATCTCGTCGGCCTCGCGACGTTCGAGACCTCCGTTCAGGTGGGTCGCCTCACCTCCCTCGGCAGCGGGCCCATCGTGCTCGCCCGCGTGGTGGGCGCGGCGCTGCTGGTGTCCGTGATCGGGGGCATCCACTTCCTCCGCACGCCCGAGCGACGCTGGTGGGAGTTGGGCTTGGGGATCGGCGGGCTGCTCGCGTCCCTGCCCCTCTTCGCGGGCTTCGTCCTCACCCAGTCCCGAGGCCCCGCGGTCGCGCTGGTCCTGGCCCTGGGGATCTACGCCGCGATCTCGTTCGCCACCGATTGGCGGCGCCTCGTGGCGATCGCGGGGCTCACCGCCGCCGCGCTCGTGGGCGCCGACTACGTCATCAACGAGTTCGCCGCCTGGAGCCGCTTCGACATGGAGCACCCCGCCAACATGGTCTCGCTCGACGGTCGTCGAGAGATGCTGAACCTGAGCCTCGCGGTGGTCCTGGAGGCGCCGATCTTCGGGGTGGGCACGGGGGGCTGGCCGGTGGCGGTCTACGGGTTGGACATGCGGACCTACCCGCACAACTTCTTCGTGGAGATCGCCGCGGAGCACGGCGTCGTGATCACGGGGCTGCTCGCCGCGCTCTTCCTCGGCGTGGTGGCTCGGTGGGTCCCTGCGTACCGTCGTGCCGACCACGAGGACCGCTCGCTGCTGGTCCTCACGCTGGTGCTGTTCGTGTACCTGTTCGCCAACATCCAGTTCAGCGGCGACCTCATCGACAACCGGCTCATTTGGATTCTCCTGGGCGCGATGGAGCTGTCGATGGCGTTCAGCGCCGCCCCCCGCGGCGACCCCGGCGTGCTGCTAGCTTCCGACCCGCGCGCAACCGAGGAGATCGATGCCGACCCGACAGGAGATGTGGGACCGCCTGGGACGTGATGTACAGCTCCTGATCGTGGGGGGCGGGGTCAACGGCGCGGGCATCGCCCGAAGCGCCGCGCGGCGTGGACTCAGCTGCGTCGTGGTGGAGCAGGACGACATCGCCTCCGGCACGTCGTCTCGGTCGAGCAAGCTGGTTCACGGCGGCCTTCGGTACCTCGAGCAGCTCGAGTTCTCGCTCGTCTTCGAGGCGGTCAGCGAGCGGCGCATCCTCATGGACATCGCGCCCCACCTGGTGAACCCGCTCGGCTTCCTCTTCCCTGTCTTCAAAGGCGACCGGCGGGGGCTGAGCACGATCACGGCGGGGATGGTGCTCTACGACGGCCTCTCCCTCTTCCGCTCCCCCAAGCTCCATCGTCGCCTCAACAAGAAGCAGGTCGCGAAGGAGGAGCCGGCCCTCCGTCAGGACGGGCTCAAGGGCGCGCCGCTCTACTACGACTGCTCGACGGACGACGCCCGCCTCACCCTCGAGAACGCCCTCGACGCCGCCGATCACGGGGCCGTGGTGGCCACGCACGCCTCCGTGATCGGGTTCCTCCGGGACGAAAACGGCCGCATCGAGGGCGCCACGGTGCGCGACCGGTTCACCGGCGAGACGAAGGAGGTGCGGGCGTCGGTGGTGATCAACGCGACCGGTCCCTGGACGGACTCCATCCTCGCCATGGCGGGGAAGGAGGAGGGCGCCGATCTGCTGCGCACCACGAAGGGCGTGCACATCGTGGTGGCTCACGAGAAGCTGCCCGTGCGGCACGCCGTGGTCTGCTTCCACCCCGCCGACGGTCGCGTCCTGTTCGCGATCCCCTGGGGCGACGCCACATACGTCGGCACCACGGACACCGACTACGACGGCGACCCGGCGAAGGTCGCGGCGGACTCCGCGGACGTCGACTACCTGCTCGACTGCCTGGGGAAGTACTTCCCCGAGCACCCCATCACGCGGGACGACGTCACCTGCACCTGGGCGGGGCTCCGGCCGCTCGTACGGCCCCCCTCGAAGGGCGGCGAGGTGGACGAGTCGTCCGTCAGCCGCGAGCACCGCATCGTCGTGTCCGAGGACGGCCTGCTGACGATCGCCGGGGGCAAGCTGACCACCTATCGGCTGATGTCGGAGGAGGTGGTGGCGACGGCCGTGAAGCTGCTGCGGCTCTCGGGCCGGCTCGAACAGCGGCTCAAGAACCCCCGCACGGAGGACGACCCGCTCCCCGGCGCGGTGAACTGGCCCGAGGACGACGATCACGCCGCCGTCGCCCAGTGGGTGCGGGACGCCGGCGGAGCGCGGATCTCCGAGGCCACGGCCACCCTGTTGGCCGACACGTACGGCACCCGCGGCCAAGAGGTCGCGCGGCTGGTCCGGCAGGACGCTTCGCTCGCCGCTCCCCTGGTGGAGGGGCGCCCGGAGATCCTCGCGCAGGTCGACTGGGCGGTGCAGAAGGAGCTGGCCGCCACGGTCGTGGACGTGATGAAGCAGCGCACACAGATCTTCTATCGGGCGGCGGATCAGGGCTTGGCGGGAGCCCGGGTCGTGGCCGATCGCATGGCGGAGCTGCTGGGCTGGACCCCCGAGGAGCGGGCGGACCGCTACGAGGAGTACCGCGCGGACGTGGCGCTCTCCCGAGATTGGCGCTCGTGAGGAGCCTGGTCGTCCTCGCGCTCCTCCTCCTGGGGGTGGCCGCCATCGAGCCGGAGGAGGCGCCCGTCGAGGCCCCCGCGGAGGTCCCCGCGGAGGTCCCGGCCGAGCCCGCGGATCCGCCGCCCCACGCCTCCGACGCCTGGACCGACGCGACCCGGGTCCGCGACGTCGTGGCTGCGCTCGGAGGTCCCGCCGCCCCGACCCCGGATCCCGAGGCGGTGGCGCGCGGTCGGGAGATCGTCGAGACGGGCGTGACCACCGGCCCCGACGGCGAGAGGACGAAGCGGCAGAGCCGGGAGTTCGTGTGCGTCGACTGCCACGTGCTCGTCCCCGAGGAGCCGGTGCTGGGGGTGTTCGATCCCGAAGCTCGCCTCCGGCACGCCGTCGCCAACGACCTGCCGTTCCTCCCCGGGACCACGCTGTACGGCATCGCCGAGCGTCGGGCGTGGTTCAACGGGGACTGGCACGCCCGCTACGGCGAGCTGGTGGAGCCGGCCCGAGACGACCTGCGCGCCGCCACGGACCTGTGCTGGCGCGAGTGCAGCCAGGGGCGCCCGCCCGCAGACTGGGAGCTCGACGCGGTCGTGGCGTACATGACGGAGCTGGCCCTCACCGTGGGCGATCTCCCGACCGGCGCGCCGTCCCTCGAGGAGCTGCAGGCCGCCGCCCGGAGCGCCGATCCCGCCCCCATGCTCGAGCGGCTTCAGGCGGTGGCGGCGCCGTCCCCGGCGACGTTCGGGCAGCCCCCGCGAAGGCACGGGCGGAGGGGCGGCTACGAAGGCCTCACCGGAGACCCGGAGGCGGGCGCGGAGATCTACGCGCGCTCCTGTCTGCACTGCCACAAGAAGGGCGGGCCGGGGCACTACCGCCTCGCCGAGAAGAAGGGCAAGTATCGGGAACTGCTGATGAACATGCCGAGGAAGGACCACGAGTCGTTCTACGAGGTGGCCCGGCACGGCACGAAGCCCCACGACGGCGCCTACATGCCCCAGTACACCCTGGAGCGACTGTCGGATCAGCAGATCGAGGACTTGAGGGCCTACCTGGAGGAGGCGGTTCGTCGCTGATCCCCTCGGCGACGTGAATCCCGGCGCAGGCTCCGGTATCTTTGCAGGTGGATTTGTTCACGACTGTTTCATTGAGCCATCTTCGGTTTCGAGTGAAGGAAGGAGCCCGCGATGCGGGTGGGGCGTAAGGGCACGGCCCTCGTTGTCGACGCCGACAGCGAGGTGGCCGCGCTGGCCATGGGCGCGCTGACCGCCATGGGCTATGCCACGCGCGTGGCGCCCGACGGTCGCCTCGCCGTCAACGCGGTCCGCGCCGACGCCCCCGACGTCCTCATCCTCGACCTGCAGCTCCCCTACATGGACGGCGACCAGGTCCTCCGCGAGGTCGGAGGCCTGCTCAAGCGCAAGGGCACCGCGATCATCGTCGCCAGCTCGATCTACTCCCCGGACCACGCGCGCGTCGCCGAGATGCAGGTGCTCGGGGCGTGCGCCTTCCTCGAGAAGCCGTACCTGCCCATCGCCCTGTGCCGAGCCGTGATGGACGCCCGGGAGCGGGAGCAGCGGAACAGCTCTCGGAACATCCCTCCCCCCATCCGCGTCATCTACCGCAAGGGGGACGACGGTCGGGCCGAGGGCTTCCTGCGCGAGGCCACGGAGCGCTCCATCGAGGTCGCCACCAGCGATCCGCCCAAGACGGGCCAGTCCTGGGTCCGAATCGAACTGGACGACAAGCGGACGGTCATCGCCGTCGTGCTCGTGCTGTGGGCGAGGGGCGCGGTGGGCCACGGCGTGCAGCCGGGGTTCGGGGCCGACATCATCCGTTTCGTCTCGTCGGAGCACGAGGCCTGGTACCGCCGGTACGTGCGCGGCCTCGGTTAGCGGCGGGCTCGCGGTCCGCGGCGGGCTCGCGCCTCAGTAGACGATGTTCTGGGTGAGCATCTGGGGCTTGACGGCCCGGTTCGTCAGGTAGTGGCTGTAGTTGCCGTCGCCGTCGATGTCGGCGAAGGCGGACGCCTCGAACTGGGCGCTGGTGGCGGTCAGCCCGGGGAGGCCCGTCACCTGGTACTGCCCGTACACGCGCCCGTCCGGGACCCAGCCGAGCTCGTTCCAGTCGAGCTGGGTGTGGATCGTCGCGGGGAAGCTCACCTGGGTGCGTCCGGGGATCGTGACCGGAGAGAGCGCGCAGCTGGTGAACTCCGCCCACTCGGCTTGATATCCGATCTCCGCCGTGCGGATGCCGTCCAGGTTCAGCGTGAGCTCCGAGCGCTTGGCGCGGAAGGTCATGTGGTAGTACTCCTGGCCCGCCAGAGTGGAGAGCAGGCCTACGATCGACACGACGATCATCAACTCGATGAGCGTGAACCCTCGACCGTGCCTGCCCATCGTCGCTGCCTCCCGCGTCATTCGGCCCAGGTCACCGATCCGGCCGCGACCGCCGCGATCGGTGCGCCCTTGGACGTCTGCAGGCGCAAGCGTAGCCCGGGGTCGTTCACCTCGCTCGTCAGACGGAACCAGAGGGCGGTGGCGTTGTACGCCCGCTCGTCCTTCGATTCGCCCAGCCGGAACTCTTCGACGCGCGCCGTGATCTCCCCCGGCGTGCGGATCATGCCGACGATGGGGACGATGTCGATGTACGCCGTGGGCGGGGGCGGCCCCCGGTTCGTCCAGAACCGAAGCCCGACGCTCAGGGCGAGGGCGAACACCGCGACCCAGCCCAAGGCCCGGAAGATCGGGCCGGTGTTCCGCATGTCCGGCAGCTCGATGGCCGGCA
>CAZUHI010000004.1:121620-199847 GCA_964620495.1 uncultured Rickettsiales bacterium
AGCTGCGCGTAGACGAGGGTCCCCATGGCCGCCGCGACCATGCCCGCGGCGTCGACCTCGGCCTCGGCGAGGTCCACGGGGTCGAACTCGGGCGGGAGGACGGAGAGGATCCCGGCGCCGGACTCGAACCAGGACTTCAGCCCCGGGGCCAGGTCCGCCTTGCGCACGGCCTTGTCGACGGCAGGCAGGAAGGCGCCGCCGCGTGCCCAGATCACCAGCCCGTGCAGCGCCAGGCCGATCGTGGGGCGCAGCACGACCGGCTGGTGGGACTTGCTGATGACCTCGGCGGCCGTCGTGCGGGACGGGTCGACCCCCTCCGCGGCGAGCGCGTCGTCGCTGATCGCGGGCAGCTCGCCGGACACGGTGGCCTTGGCGATCTCCTCGATGGCCGACGGCCGGAGCGCTGCCTCCACGTCTCGCCGGAGCTCGAAGAGGCCGGGGTAGATCCGCTCGTCGGGGCTGGTGGAGGGCGTCACGCGCGTGAGGAGGAGCGAGGCGTACTGCTCGAGCTCGCCCAGGAGGCGCTGGTCCTCCTCCAGGGACTCCTGGAGGGCCTCGCTGCGGTCCTGAATCGTGGCGAGGGCCGCGGCGCTCCGCTTCCTCAGGAACCGCGCGAGGGTGTGCCGCCCGAACACGACGACGCCCAGCGCCAGCGCCCGGAGCCCCGCCTGCTCGAGCTCGGCGTCCACCACGCTGGTGGGGGTGAGCGTGGGGAGCAGCATCAGCAGCTCGCCGAACCCGAGCTTGAAGATCTCCTTCTCGTTGCGGTCGGCGCCGACCGCTCGGATCGCGGTCGTCAGCTGCGGGTGGTCGAGGCCCTCGTCCCGTGCCCAGGCCCGCAGGGCGAACATGCAGCTCTGCAGGCTCTCCACCTGGATCGGCGCGGCCACCATCGGGATGTTCCGGGTGGCCATGCGGGGCCCGGGCTTCGAGGGGTCCCGGGGCTTCCGAGGGGCCGACCTCTTCGGGGCCTTCGGGGCGTCCCAGGGGGCGGCGGCCGACGCGTCGGCGGGGTCCTCGCCCGGGCCGTCGGGGAGCTCGTCGATGTCGGGAATCTCGAGCGGGGGCAGCGACGCCTCCCCGCGCGACAGCTTGCCGAGGAACTCCATGCGCTCGATGAGTCGGTGGGGCGACGGCTCCTGACCGGGGACCAGGAACCGCCCGATCAAGGGCACGGTCTCGCCGATCGCGGGGACGCGGTCATCCGCCCCGTCGTCGGGCCCCCGACCGCCTCCGCACAGGAGGAAGGTGCCGTACACGACGGCGGCGTTGCCGAGGATGTACGCCTGCTCGTGGTCCAACCGGAGGCGTCGCAGGGAGGCCGGCGACACGTAGCTGGGGAGGTCCACGTCCTCCAGCAGCTTGGCGAGCACGGTCCGCTCTTCGAGGTCGAGGTCGAGGCGCTCGACCGCCTCGGCCCACTCTTCGTTGGCGTACCCCCTCGAAAGGAAGACCCGAAGGGCCTGTACCCCGATCTGAAGATTCGCAGTTCTGGATTCCAGCCCGGGCCTCCTACCGGCTCAGGGTAGCACCGGAGGGACTTCGGGACGCCCCGGGGGACGCCCTCACTCGGCCGAGATCGCGACCTCGGTTCATGGCTCCGTCCGATCCGTAGAATGCGGGGAACCGCCGGCCCCGACGGGCCGCCGACCCTTGATTGAGGACTGATGCAAATCGACCGCTCCGGCCGCTCGGCCACCCCCATCGCCGCCCTCGGGCTCCTGCTGTTCGCCGCTCCCCCCGCCACCGCCGGCGACTGGGGGGCCCAATTCTCGACCCCCGACGCCACCAACCGCGCGGTCGGCTCCAGCACGATCAGCGACGCGCAGGGCTCCGAGCCGGGGTTCATCCGCACGGTCTCCCGCCAGGAGCGGGACCTGCCGGACGTCGCCCTCGAGGACGTCACCGGCGACGGCATCCCCGAGGTCGTCCTCCTCGTCCAGGGGTCCCTCGCGGCCATGGACCTCTCCTCCGGCGACCTGCTCTGGCGCTCGATCCCAGTGGGCGCGGACGGGTTCCTGGGCCGGGTCGACGTGGACGGCAGCGGCGAGCGCTACCTGGTGACCGCGGGCGGCATCGGCGGCGGCGCGTTCCTCGTCGACCCCGCGGGCGGAGGCCTCTCGTCGGCGCTCAGCGAGCTGCCCGGACGCTCGGGGATCACGGCCTCGGAGGTCGCGCACTTCGATCTGAACGGCGACGGGGATCAAGAGCTGGTCGTGCCCGCCGGGGCCTTCGCGCAGGACAAGGTCTGGACCGTCGACTTCCAGGGCGCGCCCCCGGAGTCGGCGATCGTCGCCACCACCCTCACCGGGTACTCCAACCTCACGCCCGCCCGCGCCGGCCGCCTGCTCGCCTCGGACGGCGCCGCCGTGGTCATCAACCAGGGCGCCCAGTACCAGCTGTACGACGTCTGCGCGCCGGCCACCGTGGACGCCGAGTGCGACGACGTGGACGGCACCTTGTGCCTCTGCGACCAGGGGATCTTCTACGGCGTCCACGGCACCTTCTCGTTCGGTCCGGGCTTCGTGGTCGACAGCGACGGCGACGGCGTGGACGAGGTGGTGGAGGTGGCGAGCCATCCCCGCTACACCAACGCCGTCTACTCCCTGGACTTCGCCGCGGGTCTCGCCGGGGGCGGGCTCGCGGCCACGGATCTGAGGCGCTGGTACCGGGGCTACCCCGCGGGCGGCGCCGACCCCGCGGCGCGGCTCTCCACCCCCCTCGAGGGCCCCGTGGATCTCGACGGCGACGGCGATCTCGAGCTGATCGTCAGCTTCGTGGACAACTCGGATCACGACGTGGACGGCGAGGGCAACCCGATCGACGACGGCATCGACCTGCCCGGGGGCGCCGCGGTGGCGGTGCTCGATCTGGAGACGGGCGACGTGCTCGCCACCCTCACCAACGCGTTCGCGTACGGCACCGTCGACACCGACGGCGACGGGACGCTCGAGCTCATCACCTCGCCCACCACCGCCTGGACGTTCATCGAGGGGCTGAGCGGGTCGACCCTCGAATGCGACCCGACCTGCACGTTGACCGAGCAGTGGAGCGCGCCGTCGGTCTCCCTGGTGCTCGATCGCGACTCCCTGACGAACCTCGCGACGCCGCCCGCGACCCTACCCCTCACGGACCTGGACGGCGACGGCGACCTCGAGATCGTCGCGTACCTCGAGGCGGGGGCGAACGTGAGCGTGGTCGCCGCCGAGCACGACGGGGCGGGCGCCCTCTCCAACGTCGCGGTGCGCGCCCTGACCGCGGAGGAGGAGGTCGCCGCCGCGTACGGCGACGGGCCCGGCGTCCTCCTCCGCGACGACACCGAGATCCACCTGCTCGGCGCGGATCTCCAGCCCGTGGGGGTGCGCATGAAGATCCCCGTGCAGGGCGCGGAGACGATGCTCGCGGCGGCGCTCGTGGCGGGGGAGGCGGCGACCCTCATCTACGAGGACTTCGCCCACCGGCCCGAGGGCGGCACGCCGATCAAGCTCGGGGTGGCCCAGCCCGCGCTGGCGGTGGATCTCGACGGCGACGGCGCGGCCGAGGTCGTCGGGTTCTCGAACCCCCCGGACTCGGGCGGGGAGGGCTTCGAGGTCGCGTCCCTGTCGTGGAACGAGGCGGAGGAGGACTTCGACACCAACTGGTCGGTGCGCAGCGACGACCCGAGCCTCGACCTCGAGGGCTTCGTGGTCACGTCGCGCATCAACTGGAACCTCGGCGACTTCGACGGCGACGGCGTGGACGACGTCGTGTTCACCGCGAGCGGCGCGCCCGACTACCGCCAGATCGTCCTCAGCGGGGCCGACGGGACCGTGCTGCACGTCTTCGCGCCGGTCTCTCGGCCGTCGTCGGTGGGCCCGATCCTCGTGGCCGACATGATCGACTCCGACGGGAACCCCGGCGGGGACGGCACCCTCGACATCCTCGTGCACGGCTCGTCGTTCCTGGAGTGGCTCACGCCCGGCACCGAGACCCCCGTGGCGACGACCACGACGAGCTACTTCCACAGCGTCTCGGCCAACGGCGATCTGGACGGCGACGGCGCGATCGACAACGTGGTCATGCCCTCGTCCGTGACGAGCCGCATCGAGGCCATCACCGACCTCGCGGACCCCGCGGTGCTCTGGTTCCAGGAGGACGTGGGCCTGCTCCCGACGGTGACGCAGCTCACCGCGCTGGCGGACGTCGACGACGCCCCCGGACTCGACGTCCTGTTCATCACCGGGGACGCGGAGCTGTTCGTGTTCTCGGGCGCGGACGGCGCGGTCGTCGACGGCTTCCCCGTGCACCTGGCCGAGGGGCGCCTGTTCGGCACCGGCGATCCCCCCACGGCCCCGCCCGTCCCCACGGCCGTCATCACGATGGACGTGGACGGGGACGGCTTCGAGGAGGCCGTGGTGGGCACCGAGGACGGCCGCATCTACGCCGTGAACCTCGTGGCCGGCGACGCGGACGCGCCGTCCCTCGCCTGGTACTTCCAGGTGAGCGCCGCCGTCGGCTCGCTCGCGGCCGCCGACATGGACGGGGAGCCCGGGGACGAGATCCTCGCGTCGAGCGAGGACGGCCTCGTGCACGTCGTGGGCGCCGTGGGCGTCTGCCTCGTGATCGAGTACCCGGAGAACGACAGCTGCGTCCCCACCGGCGAGTTCGTGGTGCGCGGCCGCAGCTGCGGGGTCGCGTCGGTGGACGTGTACGGCGCAGGCGCGCCCGGCTCGACGGACATCGTGGCCACCGGCGGCTCGTGGGCCGGCTCGGTCACCATCGACGGCGAGGGCAACCACACGATCCAGGCCTACGGCTACACCCCGAACGACACGCTGCTGGCCTTCGACCAGGTGGAGGTGGTGGTGGACGAAGACTGCGAGGGCGAGACGCCCGAGGAGGAGACGCCCACCCCGGACGACGGCACGCCCACCCCGGACCCCGATCCGATGGACTGCTCGGACTGCGGCGACGGCTGCGCCGTGAGCGCCGAGGCCGCGCCCGGCCTCCTGGCGGCGCTCCTGATGGTGCCCGCGATGGTGCTCTCCCGGCGGCGCCGCTCATCGCCCCCCGAGGGCCCTACCTCGACAGGTTGATCCGCCGCCGCGTGGGGACGCGGTTGCAGGTGCGGGTGCCGTCGGGCCACCGCACGCGCAGGTCGACCTGGTCCCGGGCGCCGAGCCCGAAGCGGACCTGCGGGGGGCCGCCGGTGTAGACGCCGATCGAGCCCGCGTACACCTCGCGCTGGCCCAGGTAGTCCGCGCCGTCGTGGGCCTCCACCCGCGCGCCGATGGCGTACACGTTGCCGTCGCCCTGGGTCAGGTCGACCGTCACCCAAGCGTTGTCCACGGGGCACACGCCCTGGAGCAGGCGGGGTCCCGTGAGCAGCCGGAAGGAGAGGATGTCGACGCACCCGTCGTCGTTCAGGTCCACCGCCAGGGCGGCCCGCGTCGCGTTCGGATCGGCGACCCCGAGGGCCGCGCCCGCGTCGGACCAGACCCCCGTGCCCTGGTCACGGCTCCACAGGCGGTCGGGTTGCGGACGGAGCTCCTCGTCGTCGAGGGCGTCGTTCCCCAGGACCCCCACCGCGGTGTAGAGCTCGAGGTGGGTGTCGTTGTCGACGTCCAGGAAGAACGTCGACCACGAGCCCTCGGGATCCACGGGCAGCAGCGGGCCCAGGGCGGCGGTGCCCACCTCGATGAACTGTCCGTCGCGCTGCTCGAAGAGCTTCGTGGGGCCGATGTCGCTGACGTGCGCGTCCAGGTCGCCGTCGCGGTCCATGTCCCCCAGCCCGAGCCCCATGGCGCGGCCCGGCACCTCCACCCCGAGGGTCGCGGCGGTGAAGGACAGGTCGTCGCCGAACGCGCCGTCGTGGGTGAGCACGAAGTTCGCCCCCTCGCCGCTCGGATCGGCCTCCTGCACCACGAACAGGTCGAGGTCGTCGTCCCGGTCGATGTCCGTCCACGCGCCGATGTAGCCGGAGCCGTCGAGCCCCTCGGGGAGGAACTCTTCGCCGTGATCGACGAAGCCGCCCCCCTCCTGCAGCAGCAGGCGATCGCGGGTCGGGTCCGGATGGAAGGGGTCCCAGCCCCAGTTGGCGATGTAGGCGTCCAGATCGCCGTCGCGGTCGATGTCCGCCCAGCTGGAGGACTGCTCGATCGACGCGGGGGTGTCGACGGGAGGGCCGATGAGGAAGGAGCGCTGGAACAGCGGGCTGCCCTGGCCGGTGCGGTTCTCGAGGAAGGTGGTCGAGCGGCCCACGAGGAGGGCGTCGAGGTCGCCGTCGCCGTCGTAATCCACGGCCGTGGCCCCGGACAGCCGGCCCTCGGGGGCCTCCAGGCCCGCCTCGGCGGCGTCCACCTCGACGAACTGCATGCCGCCCGCGCCCAGGAACAGCCGGGCCACCTCATCCTTGTTCGTGAAGAGGACATCCAGGTGCCCGTCGCCGTCGAAGTCCGCGACCGCGAACCCGCCCCACTGGTTGTAGTCCTCGCCGAACTCGGGGGCCTCGTCGACCAGCTCCTGCCAGTCGGTGACGGTCGGCGTCCACGCGATCCCGGAGGCCTCGGTCACGTCTTCGAACCGGGTCTCTCCGGTGAGCGCGCGGTCCGCGGAGGGGCTGGTCGTGACCGTGGCGGGGTCTTCGCAGGGGACCTCCTCGGGGGGAGGGGTCTCATCCGTCGGGCAGCCGATCGCCGTCCCCACCATCGCCCCCGCCCACATGCACCACAGCGCCCGAGTCCGCATGCGTCGAGTATACGAAGCGACGCGCGGGACGCGAAGTGCCAGGGTGCGGTCGTGGCCGGCCCCGGAACCCTCCTGCTCGTCGACGACGACCCCGACATTCGCCGCGTGGCGACGCTGTCCTTGGAGCGGATCGGGGGGTGGCGGGTGGTCGCCGTGGGCTCCGGCGCCGAGGCCGTCGCGCGGGCCGCCGACCTGCAGCCGACCGGGATCCTGCTCGACGTCATGATGCCCGGGTTGGACGGCCCGACCACCCTCACGCGCCTGCGGGAGAATCCGCGCACCCGGGCGCTGCCGGTGATCTTCATGACGGCGCGGATCCAGCCCAGCGAGGTGGCCCGCTATCACGCGATGGGCGTCCGCGGGGTGCTCAGCAAGCCGTTCGATCCGCTGGCGCTGCCGGGCGAAGTGAGCGCGCTCCTCGACGCCGCCGCGCTCTGAGTCGGTACTCTGCGCCGCATGCCGCGCCGCCTCGTGCTCATGCGCCACGGAGACGCCGACCCCGGCCATGGGCTCGACGACCACGAGCGCCCCCTCACGCCCCTCGGTCGAGGCGAGGCGTTGCGCGTGGGGCGCGCGATCGTGGAGCGGGGATGGGCGCCCGACGTCGTGCGGGGGAGCGACGCCCGACGCACGCGCGAGACCTGGGACGCGATGAAGGCCGAGGTGCCGACGCCGGCCTCGGTCTCCTGGACGCGCGACCTCTACCTCCCCACCCTCGAAGACGTCGTCGGCGACGCGCGGGGCTGGGCGCCCGCCGCGGCGACGGTGCTCTGCCTTGGCCACAACCCGGGGTGGTCGGACGCCGCCGGTCGCCTCACCGGCCTGCGGGTCGGCATGGGCACCGCGTTCGCCGCGCTCCTCGAGAACGACGGGTCGGATTGGCCCGACGCCTTCACCCGTCGTTGGTCTCTCGTCGAACTCGTAAGGCCCTGAATAGGCCCCGAACGACCCCGTCCCGGGGCCCGATCCCTGCATGCACAGAACCCGAATTTCCCGGAGGTTGCCCATGTCCGTTCGCCTGATCCTTCCCGTGCTCGCGCTGCTCGCGCTGCCGATGCTCGTCGCCGCCGACTGCGGCGGCATCCCCGACGACGACGACACCGTCAACGCCGCGCCGCCCCCCTCGATCCTGGTCGTGGCCCCCGAGTCGGGCGAGACCGACGTGGCGCCCACCGACCTGATCTGGGTCCGGTTCGACGTCGCCCCCACCACGGCCGACATCACGATCGAGCCCGCCGTCGCGGGCGCCGTGGAGCTCGCCGAGAGCGGCCGTCGCGTGGCCTACACGGCCTCCGCCGCCCTCGCGCCCGACACGACCTACACCGCGACCATCAGCTGGAGCTGGTCCGACGGCAGCGACTCCGCCCCCTGGGAGTTCACCACCGGCCCCTACGGCACCCCCCTCGAGCAGGCGGCCATCGACGGCCTGATCGGCACGACCTTCGAGCTCAACCTCGCGGACGCCGACTTCATCGAGCCCGAGGGCATCGGCAGCGTCCTGGGCGGCGTGCTCGCCGACACCCCCCTGATGTTCACGATGCTCGACACGTCCGACCTCGGCGCGGGCGACGTCCACATCATGGGCGCGGTCGGAGTCCAGAAGGTCGAGCCCGTGGAGCAGGACCTGTGCTCGTCGACGCTGCCCTTCACCTACGGCCCCGACGGCGCCCTCGGCGGCGGCGACGACACCACCGCGGCCTGGGCGAACCCCGACATCTCCATGGAGGGCAGCGACCTCCGCCTGATCGTCGCGGGGAACACGGTGAACGTCTTCGAGATGTCCCTCGCCGCCACGTTCCACCCGGACGGCACGCGCTACGCCGCGGGGGCCTTCGCGGGCACCATCGACGCGCGCGACATCCGCGACCTGGGCGAGACGATCTGCGACCTGGCGACGTGCGAGGCTTGCGACTCCGACGGCGAGCCGTGGTGCCTGGACCTGCACGCGGTCAACGTCCGCGGCGAGACCCACGACTTCCCGATCGTGGAGCGCCTCTGCCACGACATCATCCAGGAGGATCTGGACGACGTGGGCTGCGAGGGCGCCGCGGAGTCCTACACGGTCGAGGGCGAGGACGGGTACCCCGGCTGCGGCACCTGGGTCCAGTAGCTCGGCTCGCGCAGACCTCGAGGGCCGCCTCGTCCACCCGACCGCGCGTTCGGTAGACTCCCGGCCCTTGGATCTGAACGCCTATCTGGACGAGGTCCGGGGCCTCGTTCTCGACGAGATCGAGCGCATCGTGCCCTCGGACTCCCGCCGCAACGAGGACCTGTACCGCCTGGTCCTCGACTACCCCCTGCGCAAGGCCAAGATGCTGCGCCCGGCGATCGCCGTGGCGGTGTGCCGGGCCATGGGCGGCAACCTCCAGGCCATCCTGCCTACGGCGGCGGTCTTGGAGCTGTATCACAACGCCTTCCTCATCCATGACGACGTGGAGGACGGGTCGCTGCTGCGCCGGGACAAGCCGACGCTCCACCAGCAGCACGGCGTCCCCATCGCGGTGAACGTCGGCGACGCGATGCTCGCCCTCGCGCTCGGCCCCCTGCTCGACAACATGGAGCTGCTGGATCTCGGACGCGCGCTGCGGATCCTCGAGGCGGTGCGGCGCATGGCGGTGGAGTCCACCGAGGGGCAGGCCATGGAGCTGGCTTGGGTCCGCACCCGCACGTGGGACCTCGACGAGCGCGACTACCTGCGGATGGTCCACAAGAAGACGAGCTGGTACACGTTCCTGACCCCCATGGTCGTGGGCGGGATCGCGGCCGGCGCGGGCCCCGACGAGATCGTGCGCCTGCGCCTCCTCGGCTCGCTCATGGGCTCCGCGTTCCAGATCAAGGACGACCTCCTCAACCTCGAGGCCGACGAGCGCGAGTACGGCAAGGAGATCGGCGGGGACCTGTGGGAGGGCAAGCACACGCTCATGCTCATCCACTTCATGCGGGCGGCCCCGCCCGAGGACGTCGCCCGGGCGCGCCGGATGCTGGACACGCCCCGCGAGGAGAAGCTCGAAGAGGACGTGCTCTGGCTGTTGGCGCGGCTGGGCGAGTGTGGGAGCATGAGGCACGGCGCGGAGTTCGCTACGACGCGCGCCCTGGCGGCAAAGAAGAGGCTCGCGGGCCTCTCGGAGACGCTTCGGCCGGGGGTCCACCGGGACTTCCTGGGAGAGTTGATGACCTACGTGGTGGCGCGAGACAAGTGAGGGAGCGGTCATGAGCGACGAGTACGGTTCGGGAGCCGAGCCCGAAGAGGAGAGCGATCCCCGGGCGAACTACCGCGCGCTGGTCAGCAACCACCTCGCCAAGCTCGGCGAGAAGTACGAGGACTACGAGGCCCAGCGGAGGGCCGTAGACGACTACCTGGAGACGCTCGGCCCCCGCGGCCGGGGCGACCGCCGGGGGCACTACCCGGGCGCGACCGTGCCCAACGAGCCCCGCGACGACTTCGATGAGCCCTACCCGCGGAACATGCGCGAGTTCGGGATCCTCAAGGACCTGCGTCGCCTGACCATGGACCACACGATCGAGGCCCTGCGCGGCGTGCAGCGCCTCAAGGACGCCCAGGATGCGCGGGGCTGGGGGCACTTCGGCTTCCAGGGCCGCGCGTCCGACTCCGAGCGGCAGTCCACCGGGTTGGGGGACGTGCTGTTCGAGCTCGGGGCCGCCCACGTGCGCACCTGGCAGCGGCTCCTGAAGGTCACCACCGCGTACGGCGACTCCTGGATGCGGGCGCCCGGATCGGGGCGCGTGGCGGTGGGCGGCTGGGAGGTGGTGACCCTCACGCAGCGTCGGCGCGAGCGAGGGTGGCGCGGTGTCTTCGCCCTGCGGAACGCCTCACCCATGAAGGTCTCGATCGCGTGGCCCGACGAGGCCGAGTTCGTGCTCCGCGACGACGACGGCGAAGAGGTCGATCGCGCCTCTGCCCGCCTGGACTTCCGGCCGCCGCGAGAGACGCTGGACCCGTACGAGATGGACGAGTCGATCGTCGTCCACGCGTACATCGACGCCACGCGCGAGGAGCCGCTGGGGCCCGGCCGGTGGTCGGCGAGCACCGCCGTGCGACTCGCGGACCTCGTGGACCTCGCGCTCACCCTGCGGATCGAGATCGCGCCGCCCGCCGAGGACGACGACGACGCCGACGTCGGAGAGGACGAGGAGTCCGCCGCGTGACCGACGCCGGCAAGCGTCCCGTCCTCGAGTTCAGGTCCCCGGAAGAGCCGATCCATCGCGGCCTGCGGGCGCTCCAGCGTGTGCTCCTGCACCACCCGGCGGCGGCCCAGTCGGCCTTCCGGGCGCTCGTCGCCCAGGGTCGGGCCCACGTGCAGACCGCCGAGGGTGCCGAGCTCGCGGCTCGCCTCGCGGACTCGGAGCTCGTGCGACGCGGCCGGGTCGTGTGGGACGTGACGACCATGTCCGCGCTCACCGACGACGCCTCCGAGATGCTGCCCAGCGTCCTGATGGACTCGTTCCTTCAGGCGGTGGCGGCGGAGCCCCTGGAGCCCATGCTCTCGCGCCTGCTCGAGGACACCGGTGTCGGCCCCGGCGCTTGACCAGCGGATCCGCGACTGGGACGACGGCAACCTCTTCTTCCAGGCCGTCGTGGGGCTGGCGTCGTTCTCGTCCGACCTCCAGGGGCTGCTCGACCGGTACGTCCCGGGCGCGCCGCCGAGGGAGGGGGACCCGGTGATCCGGCCCGACGACCCGTTCGTGCTCGCGCTCGTGGGGGCGGTCCTCCTCCAGGCCAAGGTCGACGCAGCGCTGGCCGAGGCCGGGGACGGCAGGGACCTCCCCGCGTCCGCCTCTCCGGGCGGGCGCGCGCCCCTCCGAACCCTCCTGCGCTGACCCCATGACCGCGATGCACGCCCTGCGCGACCTCCCGGACGCGCCCGTGGACGCCGTGCGTCGGGCCCTCACCCGCGGGGATCGCGTCCGTCGCGTCCCCCGAGGTTCGGACGGGGGCGGCCACAAGGAGTGGTTCCACTACTGCATCTACGGCGACGGCTTCGACCTGCTCGTCAACTACAGCCTCGTGGACGAGCTCCAGGGGACGCCGCCGGAGCGGGGACCGGGGGCGCGGCGGTACGAGGCGGCGCGGCTCACGATGCTCGCCCGGGAGCGACGCTGGGTGGGGGACGTGGACCGCTACCCGGCCCACACGGTGCGGGCGGCCGCGGGCAGCCCCGAGGTCCGCATCGGGCCCAACCGCATGCGCTGGGGCGGAGGCGTGTACCACCTGCGCGCGGCCCTCCGGGATCAGCCGGTGGAGGTGGACGCGGTCCTGCGTCCCGTGACGATGCCCTCGATCGTGCACAACGTGGCCGTGCGCGACGGCCCCCCGATCAACTGGCTCGTGATTCCCCGTCTGCTGGCCTCCGGGACCCTGCGGATCGACGGACGCGAGCATCGCTTCGCGGACGTGCCCGCCTACCACGACCACAACTGGGGGCGGTTCCGCTGGGGCCGGGACTTCGCCTGGGAGTGGGGGTTCGGGCTGCCGAAGGACGTCGGGAACCCGTGGTCCTTCGTCTTCGTGCGCCTCTCGGACCGCGCCCACACCCGCGTGATGATGCAGGGCGTGTTCCTCTGGAAGGGCGCCCGCGAGCAGCGGGTGCTGCGGGGCTCGGAGATCACGGTGACCCGCCACGGGCAGCTCCGGCAGGACCGCGTCGCCAAGACGCCTCGGGCCATGGCCCTCATCGCCCCGGGCCGGGCGATCGACGTGCCCGAGCGCCTGGTGATCGAGGCCGACACGGGGGACACGTCCTTCGTAGCGACGTTCGAGTCCCAGGAGGCGGCCCAGGTGATCATCCCCAACGACGACGACCTGGGCGTCACGATCATCAACGAGGTCGCCGGCCGCCTGCGAGTGCGCGGCTGCGTGCGCGGCGAAGACTTCGTGGTCGAGTGCCCCACCATCTTCGAGTTCCTGGGGGCGTGATGGACTTCGGGGCGTTCCTGGCGGACTCGCTGCGGCTCATGGAGGCCGAGATCCCGCACCTGTACGGGCGTCTGGCGGCCACCCTGGGGCGGCGCGACGTGCGCGTGCAGGTCGACGGCCCGGCGTTCCACATCCGGAGTGACGGAAATCACGTCCGCATCGTCGATCCCGGCGAGTCTCCCAGCGTAGAATTGACGACGACGGGGAGGGACATCCTCTCCCTGTTGGACGCGGAGTCGACGCTGCTGGCTTCCGCGCTGGCCGATCGGCTGCGGCTGCGGGGTCGGGCGGACGAGCTGGTCGTCTTCCACGACGCGCTGATGGTGTATCTCGGGGCAGCCGTGCGCGCGCCCGGGTTCGTAGGACTGAGGGACCGGTTTCGGTCCGAGGTGGAGGAGTAGAGGATGGCCAAGCCCAAGCCCGTACCGCGCAGAGCCCTGATCTTCGGAGCCGGAGTCACCGGCCTGTCGGCTGCCCACGAGCTCGCCCAGCGCGGGTTCCGAGTGATGGTCGTCGAGCGCGACGGGGACGACCGCGACCCGTCCAAGCCGGCCGTCGGGGGGATGGCGAGGAGCCAGTACAACCGGGCGAACCCGATCGCGTTCCGGCGCTACTCCCGCGGCAAGGAAGACCCGAAGGGGATGGTCGACGTGCAGACCCTGTGGGTCCCGGACGACCGCACCGCCCGCATCGAGGGCACGCTCCTGGAGTTCGAGCGGTCGTCGCTCGGCTTCACCGCCCCCACGCTGGCCAAGCCGCTGCCGGACCTCAAGGACGACCTCGAGGAGTTCCTGGAGACGTACCAGTACGAGACCAACCAGGAGAAGAAGCTGCGCATCCTGGTCTGGGCGCGGACGGAGCCGGGGGAGACGCTCCCCGGCAACGCGTCTGCCGACGACAAGGCCTACGAGACCTTCCACGGCGAGTCCTTCGCGCTGGCGCGGGCCCGGAGCAAGGTCATCAAGAAGGAGCTCGAAGGCTCCGTGCAGGCGGCGAACAACACCCGGGCCGCACAGGCCAAGAAGGTGGTCGTGGTCGACTTCGTAGTCCTCGAACCGCCGCTCGCGCGGCGGGGCGACGGGCCGGACTCGGACTTCGTGGGCACGCGGCGCGGCTGCGGCGGGATCGAGTTCGACGATCTGCTGCTGCCGGGCGAGCACGGCTACCGCCTGTTCCCGAGCTTCTACCGCAACCTCCTGGACGTCATGAAGCGCACGCCGCTGCTCGAGGAGGCTCCGTCGGGCTCCCGCAGCCGGGTGATCGCGCGCGGGAGCACGGACGAGTCGCCCACCTCGGACAAGCGCAGCGGCGAGCACACCGTGTTCGACATGCTGCGGTCCATCGAGAACCACGCCTTCGCGCCCGCGCCGGACAAGAAGGGCAAGGGCGGCCCGCCGCCGCGGCTGATGATCCGCTCCGGCCCCCGGTCCTGGGAGGACGCCCTGGAGGCGATCCGGGCGCTGTACGAGGACCTCGAGTGGCTCTCATCGGACGTCGCGAGCTACACCACGAAGGTCCTGCAGTACCTCACGTCGTGCAAGGCGCGGCGAGCCGAGTACAGCAAGAACAGCTGGTTCGACTACCTGGATGCGGGCAACGGCAGCCCCGGCTACCAGGACTCGCTCAAGCACTGGCCCAAGGCCCTCGTGGGCCTGGAGTCGCAGTCCGCGGACGCGCGCAGCTTCGGCTCGGTCGCCACCCAGCTCATGCTGGACCAGGTCAAGCCCCCGGGCTTCCGCGACGGGTCGCTCAAGGGCCCCACCACCGAGGTCTGGTTCGACCACTGGCGCACCTACCTCGAAGACCTCGGCGTGGTGTTCGTCAAGGGCACGCTCGATGCGATCCGCGACAGCGGGCTGTACACCGATCCGAACCCGGTGGCCACGGCCGCCACGAACGTCGCGTCCATCGAGTTCGAGCTCACGACCAGCGATCCCGCGTGGAACGCGGCGAGCGGGGAGTTCGCGATCCCCGTGCCGAACCTTCCGGACACGTACCTCTGCAACGCCTTCATGGTGCTGGCCCTCCCCCTGCTGGAGTCGAAGGACCTGGCCAAGGGGTTCGTGGACGACCTGGCGGGGGCGGCGGCGCTCAAGTGGCAGCCGCTGCTCAAGAACGCCGTGGACCCCTGGCACAGCACCCCGAACGCGGTCCCGAAGATCAAGAGCGACATCCAGCGCCTCATCGACTGGAAGATCAACGACCCGCGGGACGGCGGCAGCCTGAAGTGGGACGGCACGGTCCACTCGTCGCTGCGCCACTTCTGCGGCGTGCAGTTCTACTTCCGACACGACTACGCGCTCGTGCCCGGGCACACCTACTACCCGGACTCCCGTTGGGGGCTCTCGTCCATCTCCCAGACCCAGTACCGCGCCCGTCGGCCGGGCGCGCGGGAGGGCTACGTCGGGCTGATGTCCGTGGTGCTCGGCGACCCCAACGACGAGGGCAAGAAGAAGAACAACGATCACTTCTTCAAGTTGACGAGGGAGGACGCCGTCAAGGAGGTCCTGAAGGACCTTCGGGAGGGGCTCGTCTGGGGCCACATGAACCTGCCGGACCCGGTGGCGTATCACCTCGATACGAACATGGTCTACGACGACAAGACCGGGCTCTTCAAGCACAACCGGACGCCGTACCTCACGTCGCTGGCGGGCGACTGGGACGGCCGCCCCGGTCGCCTCGACGACCCCGAGCTGTGGGAGCGCGCGGTGGCGGCGGCCAGCGACGACACCCACCCCGGGTACGACGTCTACTTCGGCCGCCTCGTGTTCGCGGGCAACCACATGAAGACGTTCACCCGGCTCGGCACGATGGAGTCGGCGAACGAGTCGGGTCGCCACGCCGTGAACGGGATCCTGTCGCTCTACGCCACGGCGGGCATGACCGTCAGCCACGACGATCTCGGCTCCGGCGCCTTCGTCCGCGTCTACGACCTCGAAGACGACGAGATCGACGACTTCCTCTTCCTGAAGCAGCTCGACTGCGAGCTGCTGAAGCTCAACCTGCCGCACTTCCTCGAGATCCTCGGGGTGGCGCAGGTGGGCGCGGCGCTGATGCCCGGCGGCGGGGGCGGTGACCCCATCGGCCAGCTCCTGGCGATGCTCACCAACAGCAGCCAGACGGCCGCGTCGGCGACCCGGATCGCGCAGCTGATCCAGGTCATCCTGGGGCCCTCGCCGCCCCCGTAGGCTCCGGCCCCCGAAGGTTCAGACGCGGACCGAGATCGCCCGTTCGATCTCGGGCAGAGCGACGAACGGCATCGGCTCGCGGCTCGCGAGATCCCGCAGCTTCGTGCCCATCGGCGACGTCGGCATGGACCGAATCGCGGCTTGGTGCGCCAGCTGCGTGAGGAACGTCGTGCGGCCGACGCGCTCGGCCTCGAAGCAGTCCAGGGCGGCCCGGACGTCCGGGATCCGCCCGAGGGTGCGGCCGAGCACCACCGCGTCCTCGAGGGCCTGGCAGGCGCCCTGGCCGAGGTCGGGCGTCATGGGGTGCGCCGCGTCCCCCACCAGGCAGACGCGACCCCGAGCCCAGCCCCGTCGGGGCGGTCGGTCTCGGATCACCGTGCGGAAGACGTCGCCGGGCGGGGTCGCCGCGATCAGCTCCGGCACCGGCGAGACGCAGCCCCGGTGGAGCTCGATGAGGCCCTCGTGATCGCCGTCGGGCGGGGCGGGGCGCGACGGGAGGTCCACGGCGGTCGTGTACCAGTAGAGGCGCGGGCCGAGGTTGGACAGCCAGAACCGGACCCCGGGCCCCACCCAGGTGACCGACGTGCCGACCGGCAGGCGCAGGGGAGGGTGGTCCACGGTCGCCACCCAGGCGACCTGGCCCAGGGGGCGCACCCGCTCTTCGCCGAACAGCTCACGTCGGACGGCCGAGCGGAGCCCGTCCGCCCCCAGCAGCACGTCCGCCTCGGGACCCTCGCCGCCGTCCTCGAACCGGGGCACCACCGTCGCGTCCTCGTCCCGCCAGGCCGTGAGGCGCCGGCCGGTGTGCAGGGCGTCGCCGACGGCCGCCCGCAGCACGCCGATGAGGTCCGCGCGCGAGATCACGACCGTCGGTTCTCCGGCGCGCTCCGAGAGGGCCTCGAGCGGAAGCTCCCAGAGCGGTCGACCGTCGAAGTCCCGGAACTCGGTGCGGTGGGCGGGGGTCGCGCGACGCAGCAGGGCGTCGGCGAGGCCGAGCTCGCGCAGGGCGTACACGGCGTTGCTCCACAGCAGCAGCGCCCCCCCTTGCGCGGGGTCGGCGCGGCGCTCGTACACGACGACGTCGTGGCCCTCGGCCCGCAGCGCGGCGGCGGCCGCGAGGCCCGCGATCCCCCCGCCCGCGAGGGCCACGCGCAGGCTCACGTCCACCTCCCGGGCGCCAACATCGCGACGGCGGCGGGCAGGTCCGTGACGGCCTCCGTCGCCGGGCCCTGCGGACGCAAGACGCCGTTCGTGCGCCGGGCGACGCGGATCGCGGCCACCACCTCTCGGTACAGGCCCATGCCCGCCCCCTCGAAGCCGACCTCGGCCGCGGCCAGTTGGTGGTCCACGCTCGCCGCCGCGCTGTCCTTGAGGGCGGCGATCGACGCTTTGAGGAGGGTGGCGAGCGGGGCGGCCGGCGCAGTGGCCGAGCGAGAGACGGTGCGCGCGGCGGCGGCGGCCGTGCGGAGGAGCCCGGCGGTGCCCGTGGCCTCCGTGGAGGGCGGCGCGGGCGAGCACGCGGCCCCCAACGCCGCCCGCCCGCGGAGGTGGGCGAGCTCCACCCGGGGGACCTCCAGCTTGAGGAAGGCCGCGGCCCTGAGGCGGGGCCAGGCCTCCTCCATGAGCGACCGGGCCTCCCACGGGCGGCCCCGGAACAGGGCGGCCTGCGTCATGAACATGACGTACTGATACCGCTGCGAGTGGTAGGTCCCCGTGGGCCAGGTCCGGCGGGCCCGCTCGGCGAGGTCGAGCGCGTCGTCCACGCGCCCGGTGAGGAGCCGCGCGATGGACGAGACGCCCAACCGGAAGTTGTTGGCGGCCAGCAGATCGCCCCGATCGAGCGCCCGCTCGTGCGTGGCCTCGAGGTCCCGGGCGACGCCCTCCACGTCGCCCAGGTACGTCCGCGCGCTGAGGGCGTACAGGTTCGTCCAATCGACCTCCCAGGCGGTCCCCGTGGTGCCGTTGGAGAGGATCTGGGCCGCCTCGGTGCAGAGCCGCGCCGCCCGCGCCCAGTCGCCGCGGTGCCAGGCCGCCGTGCCCTCCGTGTGCATGACGAACCCGCGGTCGTAGGGCTCGTTGGAGTGCGCGGCGAGGGCCCGCCCCCGCGCCATCAGCTTCCAGTAGCGCCGGACCAACACCGGCCCCCCGATGCCCGCCGTCCACACCGACTCGTTGAGGATCGCCCGGGCCACCCGCAGGCGGTCTCCTGCCCGGAGCGCCTCGAGCATGTACAGGACCCCGAGGGAGTCGGCGAGCCCGTGGTTGATGGGCGCGAGGCGGGTCCCGGCCCCCCAGAGGGCGTCGAGCCGGTGCAGCGTCTCCGCGGGCACCTCGCTCTCGGGCAGGTCCCGGTGTCGCAGTCCCCGCAGCAGCAGCCACAGCCGGCCGAAGATGGAGACGAGCATGGGGCGCTTCGGGATCCGGATGCCGAGGTCCTGGAGCACGCCCCGGAAGATCTGCATGCCCCGCTCGTAGGCGCCCGCCTGGAGGTACTGCTCGGCCGCCCAGCGGCGCACGCGGAGGATCTCCAGCCGCCCGGCGTGGCCCTCGGAGGCCGCCGCCGCCTCCTCGTACCGTCGCCCCGCCTCCTCGCCGCGGCCCCGGTTGGCGAGGGCGTCCGCCAGCTTCCGCAGGAGCGCGGCCCGGTCGGCGTCTCCGCCCAGCAGCTCCAGGGCTCGCTCGTAGAGGTCCGCCGCGCGGTCGAACGCCAGCGCCTCCGCCGCCCGGTCCGCGGCGCGCACGGCGTACCCGCCGGCCTTCGCCTGATCCTGCGCCCCCCGCCAGTGTCGGTACAGGGACTCCAGATCCAGGGTCGGCCGCCCCTCGAGCGACTCGGCGATCGAGCGATGGATCGACCGGCGATCGGTCGGGTCCATGACGCCGAGGACGGACTCCGTGAGCTTGTCGTGGTACGGCGCCACGGCCTCCTCGGTGGGGGTGGACGTGCGCCGAATCAGCCGGGCGTCGGCCAGCTCGGCGAGCAGCAGCTCGTCCCCCCGTCCCGCCCCCGCGGCCTCCAGGACGAACGGCTCCGCCGTGGTGCGGCCCAGCACCGAGACGACGTCGAGCAGCCGCCGCGACGTGGGCGGCAGCGCCGAGACACGCTGCAGCACCACGTTGCCCAGGGAGATCTCGGAGGCGCCCTCCGCCCAGGACGAGGCGTGCAGGGCGAGCTGTCCGGCGAAGAAGGGGCTGCCGCCGCAGTCCCGGATGATCTGCCCCGCCCGCTTCGTGAAGTCCGGCTGTTGGGTGTCCAGCACCGCGCCCGCCAGCTCCAACAGCTCGGCGTCGGCGAGGGCGCCGAGCCGGATCTCGTGCACGTGATCGTCTCGGATCCGCAGGCCGTCGAGGGATCGCACGGTCTGGAGGGAGTCTCCTTCGAGGTCCTCGGCGCGGTAGGAGAGGACGAGCACGGCCTGGGGCGCGTTGGGCCCGCGCACGAGCTCCCGGAGCACGTCGAGGCTGTCCCGGTCCGTCCACTGGAGGTCGTCGATCCACGCCACGAAGGGCCGGATGCGGGAGAGCCGCTCCAGGAGCACCCGCAGGGCCTTGATACCTCGCCGTCGCACCACCGCGGGCTCGGGCTCGTGCTCGGGGGCCGACACCCCCTCGAAGGACTCGAGGCGACCGAGCACCGGGAAGATGCGGGTGAGCTCCCACCGGTGGTCGGGGAGGAGCTCGTCCACCGCGTCCGGCCTCACGCGGGCGAGGCGCGCGGCGACCCCGTCGATCACGGCGTCCAGGGCCTTGTACGGGACGCTCTCGTGCAGCCGGCAGCGCCCCTGGAAGACCAGCGCCTTCTGCTTCCGGCGGACCCACCCCAGGAACTCGCCCACCGTCGCGGTCTTGCCGATTCCGGACTCGCCCACCACGTGCACGACCTGGAGGCGCCCGGTGCCGGCGGCCTGCTCCCAGGCGTGCCTCATGGCCGCGAGCTCGCCTCCGCGGCCCACGAACGGGACCCGGCCGTCGGCCTGCACCAGGGGCAGGGTGACGTGCACCTCGCCCGTCTCGTCCTCGATGCCGAAGTCGCCGACCGACTGCGTGCGGGCCGCCAGGCGGTCGAGGACCTCCTCCGCCGCGGGCCGGTACAGGGGATCGCGATGCAGGAGGTCGCGGGCGAGGTCGGCGAGATCCCGAGGCACCTCGGGCGAGACCGAGCGCGCGTACGGCGCGTCGTGCTGCTGCTTGAACTCGAGGATGTGCTTGGGCGCGCCCCGGAACGGCAGTCGGCCGGTGAGCGCCTGGAAGAGCATGGCCCCCACGGCGTACAGGTCGACCGCGGGCGTGGGGGTCTGGTTCCGGGCCTGCTCGGGGGCCATGTAGTCGACGGTGCCCGCGGCGCGGAGGCCGTGGCGGTCCGGTCGCTCCCAAGACGGGATGCGGCTCGACAGGCCGAAGTCGACGAGCACGATGCGGTCGTCGGCCGTCACGCGCGTGTTCGCGGGCTTCACGTCCCGGTGGTGGACGCCCTGCCGATGCAGCGCCGAGAGCGCCTCCACCAGCTGGGCGAACCCGTTGCGCAGCCGCGAGTCGAAGCCGCTCGCGTCGACGTCGACCCGGGGGGAGCGCAAGCCCCCGGGGGGGTCGCTCTCGGTGGACGTCAGGCTCGCGCCCGGATCCGTGAGCGTGTGGCCGTCCTCGCCGACGACCGCAGCCGTGGGCCGAAACTCCGCGGGGCGGCGCGTGCCCTTCCACAGCCACCGGAGGAAGTCCGTCCCCTCCACGATGTCCATCGTGAAGAAGGCGTCGCCGTCGGGGTCTTCGGGCGGGGGGACGTGCAGATCCACGAGGCGGACGAGGCCGGGGTGGTGGATCCCCTGGCGGATGCGGTACTCGCGCTTGAGCTCGTAGAGGCCCTGACCGCCCAGCTTCTTGACCCGCTTGAGCGCGAGCTCCATGCCGCGCTTCCGGTCCCGGACCCGGTACACCCAGCCCTGGCCGCCTTCACCGAGGGTGCCGAGGACTTCGTACCGGTCGGTGCCTTGGAAGTCGGCTTCCTCTTCGCCCACGCCACGCCTCGGAAGATCCCCCGCTGAAGGATACGCTCCCCGCGTGGACCTGGTCCTCTCCAGCGGCTTCTTGGCCTTCGCGTCGCACGCCGGCTTCCTCGCCGCGGTGGAAGACGCGGGCGTGCCCGTGAATGGGGTCTGCGGGACCTCTTCGGGGGCGCTGGCGGGGGTGGGGCTCGCGGCCGGGCTCGGGCGCGACTCGCTGCTGGAGCTGCTCTTCGCCAAGTCTCCCGCCCACTTCCTGCGGCCCACCCTCACGCCTTGGCGGGGCTTCGTGTCGCTGCGCGCCGTCGTGTCGCTGCTTCGTGACCGCGTGCCGGCCACGTTCGAGGGCCTCGAGATGCCGTTCGGGGTGGGGGTCATGAACGAGCGCGGTGAGGCCGAGCTGGTGACGTCGGGGCCGCTCCCCGAGGCCGTGGCCGCGTCCATGGCGATCCCGCGGATCTTCGCCCCGGTGGACGTGGCCGGACGCGCCCTCGCCGACGGCGGGATGGTCGACCGCACCGGCCTCGGCGGGTGGCGGGAGCACCGGAGGGAGGCGGACGTCCTCCTGCACCTCCTCGAGTCCACCGGCGGCCGCTACGGCGGCACCGCCGGGGAGGGCGATCCGGGGGACGCCGCGCCGGGCGTCCGGGTCGTGCGATCGCCGCGCTCCGGCGCGAACTTCTTCAGCCTCGGGGACGTGCGCGGGCGCTTCGAAGCCGCCCGGGCCCGGACGCGCGCGGTCCTCGGGGACGCGCCGTGACGAGGGTCGACCCCGCGGCCCTCGAGGAGGAGGCGACGCTCCTCGCGCCGCTCCTCGAGCGCTGGGCCGAGCACGTGGGCCCGGTGGAGGTGCTGCCCCTGGACGACGGCGGCCGCGCGCTTCGCTTTCCGCCCCTGCCCGACGACCTGGATCCGGGCGGCCGCACACGGTTCCAGCCGCTGCCGGGCCCGCTGCGGGGAGGGGCCCACCGGGCGACGTACGAGGCGCTCGGCTTCCGCGCCGACCCCGACTTCGTCCTGCGCACGGTGCCCACGCCCGCGACGCTCATCGCCCGCGCCGCCGCGATCGGAGAGCCCCTCGCGTTCGTCCCGAAGCTCCTGCCCCTCGAGCGCGACGTCGTGCCCCCCGAGCGCTGGGTGCGCTCCCTCGCCGACGGCGTCGTGCCCATCCACGTCCCCCGGGCCGGGCTGTCTCGGTGGGCCGATCGCGCCCTGGCGAGTCCGCTCCGTCGCTTCCCGTCCGCCCGGTCCGCCCTGGCCGGTCGCCTCGCCTCCCTCCCCCACGATCTCGCCAAGCACGTCCTCCTGCCGCGTCGGCTCTCCGCGGCCCGGTTGGTGGAGCTCCGGGCGCGCCTGGACGCCGACGGACCCGCCCCGGATTGGGTCGCTTGGACGCACTTCTTCGAGGAGGTCATGCCTCGGGCGTGCGAGGTGCTCCTGGGCAGGTCCCCCGACCCTGCCGCGTTCGACGCCCGCGAGGCAGAGATCCCCCGCGGCCCGGCCGCCTGACGGATCCGACGGTTCACGGAGGCCCACGGAACCGGGTATCTTGGGATTCGGCATGGCGGATTCTCCCGTTCGCATCGTTGAAGTGACGAATTCCGGGCCTCCGGAGTCCACCTCGTCCGGTTCCGGGTTTCAGCCCCCCCTCCCTCCGGCCGAGGCCATGGGTCCGGACGGGACGATCCGATCGATCGCCCCCGCGGGCGGCATCCCCTGGTCCATCGCCCCCTTCTTCGCCTCGCCGCGCGCCGAGGACGGCACCCTCGCCAACCCCTGGGGCATCGAGGTCGACCCGTCCGCCGTCGACACCCTCAAGTACAAGGCGACGCGGTCCCAGTGGGCCATCGACAAGAAGATCCTGGGCTTCGACCCCGAGGTGGAGGAGCACCCCCGCAGCCGCTGGCGCAAGGCCGTGAAGGGTGCGCGCATCAGCTGGATGGGTCACAGCACCCTGATGGTCGACGTGGACACCGTGACGGTGCTCATCGACCCCGTGCTCGGCAACGCCGGGGGCCACAAGCGCAAGGCGCCCCAGCAGTGGCCGCTGCGCTCCCTGCCCCGCATCGACGCGATCCTCATCAGTCAGGGCGGGCCGGACCACTTCGACGGCAAGAGCATCAGGAAGCTGCGCGAGCAGTTCGGCGACGAGATGCCGCTGATCGTCCCCACCGGGATGGCGGCGCGGCTCCCGAAGTCCTGCCGGGAGAACGTGATCGAGCTGGGGTGGTGGCAGGCGACGCCCGTGCGGGGCGTGGAGATGTGCTTCGTGCCCGCCCAGCACTGGGACCGTCGCGGCACCTTCGACGCGGACGACGCGCTGTGGGGCGGGTTCATCATCAAGGGCAGCCGCACCGTCTACTTCTCCGGCGACACCGGCTGGTTCGGGGGCTTCAAGGCGATCGCGCGGGTGTTCCCCGCGATCGACGTGGCCGCGCTGCCCATCGGAGGGTGGGCCCCGCGGTGGTTCCTCGAGAAGGGCCACCTGACGCCGGGCCAGGCCGTGAAGGCGTTCCGGGTGCTCGGGGCGAAGCGCTTCCTGGCCGTCCACCACGGGACCTTCGACCTCACCGACGAGCCCCTCGACGAGGGGCACCGAGAGCTCATCACGGCGGTGGAGGAGGCGAAGATCGACCTCGACCGCATCGTCGTGCTCGAGCACGGCGCGTCGATGTCCTTCGCCGAGTAGCGGGAGCGCTCGGTGCCCCGCGTCTTCAACTGGAGCCGAACCGAGCACTGCGACCCCGTGCGCGTCGCGCTGCCGGAGGACGAGGCGGCCGTCGTGGCGCTCGTCACCGAGGCGCGGGCCGAGGGCCGGCGGGTGCGCGTGGTGGGCGCGAAGCACTCCTGGTCGGCCATCGCCATGTGCGACGGCGTGCTCGTGAGCCTCGATCGCATGCAGGGCATCGTCGCGGTCGACGAGGACGCGGGGACCGTCACCGTGCAGGCGGGGGTGCGGCTTCACCGCCTGAACGACGAGCTCGCGGCGCGCGGCCTGGCCCTCCCGATCGTCGGGTCGGTGGTCGAGCAGAGCCTCGCCGGCGTGCTGTCCACGGGCACCCACGGATCGAGCCTGGCGCACGGGAACATCCCGAGCGGGGTGGTGGGCCTGCGGATCGTCACGGGGACGGGCGACGTGCTGGTGCTCGACGACGGCGACGATCGCCTCGACGCGGCGCGGGTCGGGCTCGGCGCGTTCGGCATCATCACCGAGGTCACCATGCGGGTCGGGCCCGCCTTCCAGCTGGTCGAGGACACCGAGTCGATGACCTTCGACGTCGCCGTCGGGGAGCTCGACGCCATCGCGCGCTCGGCCGAGTACGTGAAGCTGTGGTGGTTGCCGCACACGGACTCGGTGATCGTGTTCCGCTGCGACCGCACGGAGGAGGCGGGCGACGTCTCGAAGGTCGCGCGGTGGGTGGACCGGGTCGTCGTGAACGGCCTCGTGTTCACCCTGCTGCTGCTGCTCGGTCGCTTCCTCTCGTTCCTGGTCCCCCACGTGAACCGCGTGGTCGCGGCGACCTACCTCGCGCCCCGCCGGGCCGTGGGCCGGAGCGACGAGGTCCTGAGCCTCGCCATGCCGCCCCGCCACCGCGAGATGGAGTACGCCGTGCCCGTGGAGCAGACGGCCGAGGCGCTCCGGCGCACCCGCGCGCTCATCCTGGACGGCGGCATCCGCGTGAACTTCATCGTGGAGGTGCGGTTCGTGAAGGCGGACGGAGGCTGGATGTCCCCCGCGACGGGGCAGGATGTGTGCCAGCTCGGGGCCTACATGGCCGAGGCGCCCGGCATTCAGGAGTACTTCGACGGCTTCGAGGCGGCGATGAAGGACCTGGGCGGGCGCCCCCACTGGGGCAAGGAGCTCCGGTGCGCCCCGGACGAGATCCGCGGGATGTATCCAAAGGCGGAGGCCTGGGCCGCGACCGTCCGGGAGCTGGACCCCGACGGCGTGTTCACGAACCCCTACATCGACGCCCTGTTCCCGCGGGCCTGACCTCCGAGGGGAGGTCGGACGAGGGGCTACTCGACGTCGATGTAGACGTCCTCGAGCCCCAGCGTCACCGCGTGCATCTGGTGCTGCGTGACGTCGATGCGCAGCTGGTGCGCGACGTCCTTGCGCACCGGGTACTTGCTCTTCTTCCGCGCGTTCATCACCCCGCCGATCGCCATCGGGTCCTCGATGGGGCTGTGCCCGACGAGGAACTTGTTCTCATCGTGCAGGGGCCCGCCGATCTGCCACCGGGTGAGCTTGTACAGCGAGCGATCGAGGGCGTAGAGCAGGTCGGTCTGGGCCGCCACGTCGCCCTTCCAGTGCGCGACCTTCCAGCCCGCGATCAGCCCCTCGACGGCGTACGCGTGGTTGCGCCGACGCTTGAGGGTGGCGTGCGTGTGGGTCATCCACCAACCGAGGGACATGGCGATGTCGCCGTACAGATCGGCGTCCTTCCAGCCCGCCTCGACGTACTCCCGGAAGGACATGCTCCCCCACTGGAAGAACCCCTTCGTGCGGTTGCTGTCGCGGTCCTTCGCCCACGCCTTGATGGTGTACGTCTCGGCCATCCCCCGGGCGCCCTTCTCGATGGCGGGCACGAGCCAGTCGCGGCCCAGCTGCCGGGCGGCCTTCGTCATCGCGAGGAGCGACTCGCCGTCGTAGTACGGGCTCGAGTTCTTCGCGGCGGTGCTCGTGCGGTGGTCCCAGGACTTCGCGATGTGCCCCGTGTCCTTCTGCATGTGCACGAGCAGGCGCAGGTAGCCGTCGAGCTTCTCCTCGAGGGCCTCCTTGTACTTCACGTCCATGGGCGCGGCCGCCTGGACGTACTCGATGATGGCGAGGGCCACGAGCGCGACGCTCCCCGAGTCGATGCGCGGGGCGTCGCGGTACTTCATGACCAGGGTGCCCTCGACCGGGCCCGGCGTCGTCTGGTCGAACCAGAACTTCAGGGCCTTGTCGAGCGCGGTCTTCATGCTCTCGCTCGGGCGGTAGCGGTAGCAGGTGGCGAGCCCCCAGGCGGCGGCCGCCTGCCGGACCTGGTGGTCGTCCTCGACCCACTCCTCGGTGATCCAGTCGTACATGTAGCGGAAGCTGCCGTCCTCGACCTGCCAGTTCACGAGGAACTGCGAGCCCTCTTCGAAGCTCGCCTCCAGCAGATCGCGGTCCATCTTGAGCTTGATGGTCCTCCGCGGATCCGCCTTCGCGTCGAACGACTTCTTGCGCGCGGACTTCCTGGAGGACCACTCCTGGGACTCGCGGATCGCCCGGATCGCGTCGGGGAAGTCGCTGGGGAGGGTCGTGAAGTCGAGGTCCTCGAACGCCTCGACGACCGGGGCCGGGGTCGGGGCGTCGGGGTCGCCGCGGTTGCAGGCGAGGCAGAGCAGGCCGGCGAACAGCGCGACGGTGGCGAGGTGGCGAACAGAGATCATGCGGGAGGCTCCGTGAAGAGCGGCGGAGTATGCATGATGTCGGGATGGGCGCGGGAACCATGGGTGTGCTGACCTTGGTGGAGATCGCCGCGCTGGCGTCGATCCTGTGCTTCGCGCACAAGCTGTCCGACCGCCTCGGCTTCTCGCCGCTGTACCTCCTGCTCGGGATGCTGGAGGTGTTCCTCTTCGCGGTCTCGAAGCCCAGCGAGACCATCCGCCTGGCCTTCCTGGGGGTGGATCCCCGGGGCATGTACATCCTCTTCCTCGCCCCCCTCTTCGGGGCGGTGGCGATGGTCTACGTGCTCGAGGGCACCCGCGCGGCCCGGCGGCTCATCGCGGGCCTGGCGCTGCTCTACTTCGTACACGGGCTGGTCGACGTGTCGATCGCGTGGCACGCGACGAACCCGCCCCCGGGCTTCCCGTCCCAGCCGGACATCGACTTCATCTACTACTCGTCCCACGCCCGCGTCGCGTCCGCGGTGGCGATGGTCGCGGACTTCGTGGTGCTGATCATCGTCTACCAGGGGATCGTGAACCGGGCGCCTCGGGTGCCCCTGGCCGCGCCCCTGTTCCTCGGGATGGTGGCGGCGATGGTCACCGACGCGTTCGTGTTTCGGGTGGTCCGCAGCTTCACCCTCGATTGGAGCGTCTTCTTCGTGGGCGCGAAGGCCCAGGCCGGGGCCGCCGTCGCCCTCCCCATGGCGGCCTACTGCGCGTGGCGCATCCGCACGAGCCCCGAGGAGGTGCAGCAGGGGATCCTCCAACGCGGGGCCCTCGACATCGTCGACCTGCGGGCCCGCATGCAGCAGATGCAGGAGAGCCTGCGCGAGGCCCGCGCGCAGTACGTGCTGATCAAGGAGACGTTCAGCCGCTACGTGTCGCCGGACGTCGTCGACACCATCGTGGCCGACCCCACCAGGATCCGCCTCGGCGGCGAGCTGCGCGACGTGACGATCCTCTTCGCCGACATCCGCGGCTACTCGAGCCTCAGCGAGGTGCTGGGACCGACCGAGATCATCGATCTCCTCAACATCTACTTCCGCCGCGTGAGCGACGTGATCTTCCGGCACGACGGGATGATCAACGAGTTCGAGGGCGACGCGGTCCTGGCCGTGTTCGGGGCCCCGCTGGACCTGCCCGACCACGCCGCGAAGGCCGTGCGCACGGCGATCGACATGCTCGAGGCCGTCGAAGCGCTGAACGAGGTGTGGGAGGAGGACGGGACGCTCGACAAGTGGCGCACCGCGGGCATCGACCGGCTCGCGATCCGGGTCGGGGTCCACAGCGGTCCGGTGGTCGCGGGCAACATCGGCAGCGAGCAGCGCATCAAGTACGCCGTGATCGGCGACACCGTGAACACCGCCTCCCGGGTGGAGGGGCTGAACAAGGTGCTGAAGACGTCCCTGCTGGTGACCCGCGAGACGTTCGACGCCCTCGGCGACGCCGACCTGGCCCAGCTCCTGGAGGCGCGGGGGGCGCACTCGGTGAAGGGTCGCGAGCAAGCTGTGTCGGTGTACGCCCTGCAGGAGTGACGCGGCGGCTCAGTCGACCTCGATGTAGTGCATCACCCAGTCCTCGGCCACGCCGCCCTCGGTGAACACGATCGTCTTCTCGCCCGCGACGTGCTCGGTGATCTCGGAGGTCGCCACCGACACGTCCGGCCGCTCCGCCAGGGCGTCCAGCACGGGCTCGAGCAGCCGGGCCACGCGCGGGGCCTCGCTCGCCGGGTAGCGCAGCCGCACCACGGTCTCCCGCACCCCGCTCTTGCCGCCGCCGAGCAGCGTCTCGATGCGCGACCAGTCCGAGACCCGACGCTCGGGGTCCTTGCGCAGGGCCTCCTCCACGAACCGGACGAGCCCGTCCGGGAGCGACGGGTCGATCTCCCGCAGGCTCGGCGGCTCGATGTCGCGGTTGGCGAGGAGGAGGGCGTCGGTGTCCTTCGTCTGGAACATCCGTCGGCCCGCGACCATCTCGAAGGCCATCACGCCCAGGGCGTAGATGTCGACCCGCGCGTCGGACTTGTTCCCGGCGATGTACTCCGGGGCCATGTACCGGGGCGTGCCCGCGAAGTACTTCTCCTCCTCGAGGTTCTCCCCCGGGGCCACGCGCCGGGCGAGCCCGAAGTCCATGAGCTTGACGCGCCCGGAGGGATCCACCGCCACGTTCTCGGGCTTCACGTCGCGGTGCACGACCCCGTGGCCGTGGGCGTACCGCAGCGCCGACGCGAGCTGGCGGAGCACGTCGACGGCCTCGGCGGGCTCCAGGCGGCGCCCGGCGTCCGACGTCATCTTCGACAGCGTGGTCCCCGCCACCTGCTCCATCACCAGGAAAAGCGTCGCGTACTCCTCCTCGATGTCGTGCACGCGGACGATGTTCGGGTGGTCGAGCGACGCGATCGTGCGCGCCTCCTTCATGAAGTCTTCGCGGAAGCCCGGCTCGAGCACCTGGGCGTGGTTCAGCATCTTGATCGCCACCGTGCGCCCCAGCGTCGGGTGCAGGGCCGAGTAGACGCGACTGGAGCCGCCGATCCCGAGGGTGCTCAGCAGGGTGTACTTGCCCACGCGGTTGAGGCCGGCGCGCTCCAGGCGCTCGCCCAGGATCTCGGTGAGGAAGGCGGCGAGCGGCGGGTAGCGCCGGACGAGCGACTGGACCTGCGCGCGCCCGAGGACGAGCCCGCGGACCTCTCCCTCGGCGATGACGTCGGCGGTGCGCTCGCCCTCGAGGAGGAGCGCGATCTCCCCCAGCACGGAGCCGCGCTCGAAGTAGCGCCTCGTCGTGACGCGACCCGACGCGTCCACCAGCGGCACGCACGCGCGTCCCTGCACCAGGATCATGAGCGTGTCGCCGGGCTCGCCTCGCTTGAAGATGTAGGACCCGTCGGCCCAGCGTCGCTTCTTGGCGGCGGTGAGCAGGCGCCCCACGTCGGCGGCGTCCAGGGCGCGGAACCCCGGCAACCCGGAAACGAACTCGACCAGATCGGCTTGCATCGGACTCCTCGGCGACGTCCCGTGGAGCCCGATCATAAGCGGCTTCGCCCGCCTCG
Source organism: uncultured Rickettsiales bacterium (assembly GCA_964620495.1). Lineage (GTDB taxonomy): Bacteria > Myxococcota_A > UBA796 > UBA9615 > UBA9615 > CAZEKB01. The sequence goes on from CAZUHI010000004.1 coordinate 150,931, forward strand.
GCTTCCGCCGGGCTCAGAGTCGGCCGCGCGCCTCCCGCAACACGTCCACGTAGCTGATGATCCCGGCGAGCTGCTCCGTCCCCGGGTCCACCACGGGGACCGCGCCCACGCGCCACTCGACCATCGTGTCGATCACCTGCTCCAGCGCGTCCTCGGGGCCGACCTTCAGCAGGTGGTGCTGCATCGCCGCCGTCACCGGATCATCGAGCTTGTCGTGCGTGTCCGGGTCCGTGCCCGTGTGCTGATCGCTCCACGGCAGGTACGTCCGCAGGTCGCGGTCGCTGAGCATGCCCACGAGGCCGCCGTCGTCGACCACGGGCAGGTGTCGCAGGTCGTAGTCGTGCATGAGGCGCGCGGCCTCGCCGATCGAGCGGCCCACCTCCACCACCACGGGGTCTCGGGTCATCAAGTCACGTGCACGCATCACAACCTCCGGGCAGCGTCGGCGCCGCACCCCCGGTGGAGCAACCTCCGTGCCGGCCCGAAAGCGGGGTGCGTCGGGCCCGTCGGGCGCCTGCTGTGGGGTTCCGCACAGGGACCGGCGGGGGGGCGCTGTGGGATCGAGCACAGCCGCCCGGGCGACCTCAGCGCGCGAACAGGTCGCGGCCCGGGAGGCCGCCTGCGGCCACGTCGAAGTGGTTCAGGGTGGTGGTCGCGAGGTCCGTGAGGTTCCCGCCCCTGGCGAGCTCGGCCGTGCTCAGGAGGACGCCGGGCACGTGGACCGGATCCATGCAGTGGTCTCCGCTCCAGCGGCCGGTGTTCTCCTCGACCATGGGCGTCCCGAGCACGCCGAGCGCCGAGTCCTCCGAGGCCCGGTACCCGCGGTTGTACCCGACGATGAGATCGGGGGCGCGATCGGGGTGCGCGGTGGGATCCGGCCGCATCACGGACGTGACGACGGGCTCCCCGTTCACCGGGTTCCTCCACGCCTCCAGGTCCTCGGCGATCTGGTCGAGCAGCGGCTCCCGCTCGGCCGCCGTGACCACTCCGGAGCCCTCCCGCCCCGCTTGGTTGAGGAACAACAGGTTGAGCCCCACCGAGTAGGCCCGGCTCCGCGACCAGTCGATGTCGGCCATGGGCACGCCGGTGGCGGCGCCGCGACGCCTGGCGAGGAACCCGCTCGCTGCGAGGCGCTCGTTGAGGTTGACCTTCCAGTCGTAGGGGGCGAACCCGTGGTCGGACATGACGACCAACGGGACGTCGGCTCCGAGGACGTCGAAGACCCGATCCACGGCCGCGTCGATGCGCTCGTACCCCGCCGCGATCGACGCCGAGAGCTCCCGCTCCACCGGGTCGGCGTCCGGGGCCAGGCCGCGGAAGAACATGTGGCTGCGCAGGTCGATGGACGAGAAGTAGACGAAGAGAAACCCGCCCTCGAATCGCGCCAGCTCGTACTCCAGCATCTTCATGCGTTCGTCGAACACGACCTCGGACTGGGCGATGAACGCGTCCGGCGACAGCACGCCCGCCACGAGCGCCTTCGTGTCCTCCGGCATGCCCTGCGTGTGGAAGCGGCCGACGTCCGTGGCCAGCGACGTCGCGTAGTCCGCGGGCGAGCTCAGGCGCTGGGCGGGGTCGAGGGGGTCGATGTTCACCGGGGACACGTACAGGACGATCTCCGGGGCGACGCTCTGCAGCTGCACGCGGACCATGCCGGGCACGTCCCCCCACGGGCCTCCCAGCGCGAAGCCGACGGGCACCCAGTCCGTCCACTCGCCGACTCGCAGCAGCCGCTCACGCGGGCCCAGGCGGATCAGCGCGGTCGCGTGCTCCACGTCCACCTCGACCTGCAGCGGGATGGTGAGTGTCTCGCCCGTCGCCGAGAGCGGATGCGCCGGGCCCTCGAGGTCCGCACGGCCCACCCCGTCGGTCACGACCAGGCGGTGGACGCGCCCCCCCGCCGGGTCGTCGGCCGAGGCCCGGGCCTCGTCGGTGGTGAAGAGCTGGAAGAGGCCGGGCGTGCCCAACAGGTCGGGCGTGCCCATGCCGGAGAGCACGCGCGCCGGGGGCGTCGAGCGGGGGCAGTCCTCGCACGCCTCGGAGGGGTAGTCGGCGGGGATGCGCACCACGGTCACGGGCACCCCGGCGGCCTGGAGGCGATGCCAGAACGGGGCGCCCTCGCGGAGGTTCTTCACGCCGCCGCCGCCCAGGGGGAGCCGAAGGTCGCCGATCTCCAGGGTCCGGGTGGGCGCCTCCGCCCGAGACATGGAGAGGTAGGGCAGCCGGTTCGCGGGATCGCGGTGCAGGAAGTCGTAGATCCCGTGGCCGTCGGCGTCGTGGCCCGTGATGAAGTTGGACCACGCGACGGGGGACTGCGGCGGGTTGCTGGTGCCCAGCGGGGTGAATCCGCCGCGCGCGGCGAGGGCCTTCAGGGCGGGCAGGCGCCCGTCGTCCATCCAGCGTTCCAGGAGGAGGGGATCCATCCCGTCCACCGCGATCATCACCAGCGACGTGGGGTGCGCGCGCTCCTCCTCCCCGCAGCCGAGCGACGCGACCAGCAGAGCGGCGAGGAGGAGGCGACGAATCACGGCGGGAGTATGAAGCATCGAACTCCGATGCAGAATGAGGCCGATCGTTCGGGATATTCGTTCCTCGGAGGCGCCATGGAGTGGCTCAACTACCACCACCTCCTCTACTTCTGGACCGTCGCCCAGGAGGGCAGCATCTCGGCCGCCTCGAAGCGACTCTCGCTGGCCCCGTCCACGGTGAGCGGCCAGATCGGTCTGCTCGAGGAGTCGTTCGAGCGCAAGCTCTTCAAGCGCTCCGGGCGGAACCTGGTCCTGACGGAGTTCGGCTCACACGTCGTGCGCTACGCGGACGAGATCTTCACCACCGGGCGGGAGCTCATGGACTTCGTGCACGGCCGGCCGGTCGTGGGGCCGATCCGGTTCGACGTCGGGGTCACCGAGGTGGTCCCCAAGCTGATCGTCCGGCGCCTGATCGAGCCTGTCCTGGGGCACGAGACCGGGGTCCACCTGATGATGCGGGAGGGCCACACGGACGAACTCCTGGGCGACCTCGCGCTGCACCACCTGGACGTGGTCATCACGGATGCCCCCACCGGCCCGGATGCGCGGATCAAGGCCTTCAACCACCTGCTCGGCGAGAGCCCGATCGCGCTGTTCGCGACGCCCGAGATCGCCGTCGGGCTGCGCCCCGACTTCCCGGCGTCCCTGGACGGGGCGCGCATCCTCCTCCCGACGACGGGGACCGTCCTTCGGCGGCAGCTCGACCACTTCTTCGATCGCCGGGACCTCCACCCCCGCATCGTCGGCGAGTTCCAGGACATGGCGCAGCTCAAGTCCTTCGGCGAGCACGGACTCGGGGCCTTCGCGGCGCCGGACGTCATCGGGGAAGAGATCATCTACCAGCACCGCGTCGAGCGCATCGGTGTCTTCGAGCGGATCAAGGAGAAGTACTACGCAGTGTCGGTCGAGCGGAAGCTCAAGCACCCGAGCGTCGTGGCGCTCTACGACTCGGCGCGGGCGGGGCTCTTCGGCGGCTGAGGCTGATCGGATCCGCGCAGGACGCGCAAGGCGGTGAGGTCGATCACCTCCGCTCCCTCCTCCGGGGCCTTGAGCGCCTCCGCGAGCGCCTCCTCGAAGCGACCCGCGATGTGGGCCAGAATTCGATAGTGACTCGCGGCGTTGCCGTCGGGGCTGAGCAGGAAGATGAACGTGCTCAGCGGTCGCTCGGGCGCGACGTGGGCTTCGTCCGGATCGAGTCGGAGGTCGACCCCTCCCGGGGTGCGCACCACGACGATCTCGGGGCGCTCGACCCCCAGGTATTGGTGGTGCGGGAAGGCGGCGCTGTCCACCACCGGCATCATCCCGATCCGCGTCTCGGCGATGAACGCCTCCGCGAGATCATCTGCCGGCAAGCCCGTCCGGTCCGCGAATCGCGCCGCCGCGGCGGCGGCGACGTCGGCGAACGAGTCGGTATCCACCTCGATCGCCTCCGCGTCACCGAGCGTGGCCCCGAGCGGGTCCGCGGGGTGCGGCCCCTTCTCGTGCAGGATGCGCCGCAGCTCGTGGTCCAAGCCGTCCCACCGGTGGTTTCCCAGTCGCTCGAACACGTGGAAGATCGCGCCGCGGCGGGCGACCCTCCCCCTCGCGTACCCGAGGTACCAGAGGCCCCCGACCACCACGAGCCCGGCCGTGAACGACATCGCGACGAGGCCCATCTCGGCGATGAGCCAGAGCGGCACGAGCATCCCCGCGATCTGGATGCCGGGGTACAGCGGCGACTTGAACCCGGGCCGGTAGTAGTCCAGGCGGCCTTCGCGCATGACGATCACGCAGAGGTTGACCAGCGAGAAGAGGAGCAGCTTCAAGCCGCTCGCCAGCTTCGCGACGGTGGTCACGTCCAACAGCACGATCACGCCCCCGATGAGGAGGCTCGTCGCGACGATCCCCACCAAGGGCGTCCCTGCAGCCCCGACGATCGCGAACTTCGAGGGCAGCAGCCGATCCCGCGCCATCGCGAACGGGAAGCGCGACGCGGAGAGGATCCCCGCGTTGGCGGTCGAGACGAACGCGGCCGTGGCCGCGACGACGATCAGCAGCACCGCCGGCCGCGCCCAGTCGCCCGCCAGGATCTCGGTGGCGGTCGCCATGGGGGCGAGGTCCGAGTGGAGTCGCTCGGGGGGAATGACCAACGCCATCACCCCCACGCACGCGGTGTAGGTGAGCGTCGCGACGCCGAGCGACAGCATCATCCCGAGGGGGATGTTGCGGTCCGGGTTCTTCACCTCCTCCGCGACGGAGGCGACCTTGGTGAGGCCCGCGTAGGAGACGAATACGAGGCCCACGGTCGCCAGGAACCCGTTCATGCCGTCGAGGAGGAACGCCTGCTCGCGATGGATGACCGCGTCTCCGAGCGCGGTGCCCTCCAGGCCGACCAGGAGGAAGCCGCCGACGACGGCCAGCAGAATGGTCACGAGCAGCCGCTGCAAGCCGCTCGACTCCTTCGCGCCGACGATGTTGGCGAAGCACAGCAGGACGGTGAGAATCAGGGCCACGCCGATGATGGGCACGTCGATGAACAGGGCGATGTATGCCCCCATGCCGATCAGCGCGAAGCCGCTCTTGAGGATCAGCGAGATCCACGTGCCGATGCCGCCGATGGTGCCGATCAGGGGGCCCATCGCCCGGTCGAGGAAGTAGTAGGTGCCGCCGGCGCGCGGCATCGCCGTCGCGAGTTCGGCCTTGCTCAACATGGCGGGGATCATCAAGACGCCCGCGACGAGGTACGCGAGGGGGACGGACAGGCCCGTCTGCGCGGCCGCGAGCCCGGGCAGGAGGAACAGGCCCGAGCTGATCATCGCCCCCGTGCTGATCGCGAAGACGTCGAAGAGACCCAGATTCTTCTTCAGCCGGCCCATGGCCCTCCCAATTCCGGATTCGATCCAGGGTAGGCGCAGATCCGGGCTTGGGTAATCCGTAAATTCCGAACCAATAATTCGTAATTTCCGAACCTTCGAGTGCGGAATTGAAGGCACGCTGATTACGTGCTGGTCGACTTCCTAGCGAAGGAGGTGGGCTCGGATGGATCCGTACGCCCGATCTTCTTCACGGCCGGGCTCGTCGTGGGAGCGATGCTCCTCATCGGGCCGGCGCCGGCGTCTGCGCCCACCTCGCCTTCCGGCGACGGGGCCCACGAGCTGAGCGACGAGGAAGCGCGCTCGCTGTTCCGAACGTGCGCCTTCGCGCACACGTGTCCCTCCGCCGGAGAGGACGACGCGGGGGAAGCACAGAAGCCTCCCGCGCGCACCTTCCCCGGTCACCGCGCCCGCCACTGAGAACGACGACGGATGCGAAGCGAGCGGTGTGGCATGGACCGCAAGCGCCCCAGGCGCGCGCAGCGGAGCGTAGCGAAGCGGAGTTCGAAGGGGTCCTGCGGGGCCCCCGGCGAAGGATCGCGGCGGGTGCGAAGCGAGCCGCGATCCTTCGTTGGGGTGCACTAGATGTCGTAGTAGAGGCGGAACTCCCAGGGCGTCGGGCGGATGCGCACGGGGACGACCTCGTTGTCGTACTTGTACTCGATCCACGCCTTGACCAGGCCCTCGTTGAACACGTCGCCGCGCAGCAGGAACTGGTAGTCGGCGTCGAGCGCGTCCAGCGCCTCCTCGAGGCTGCCGGGAGCAGACTTGATGTTCTTCGCCTCCTCGGGGGGCAGGTCGTAGATGTTCTGGTCCATCGGCTTGCCGGGGTCGATCTTGTTGATGACCCCGTCGAGGCCCGCCATGAGGCAGGCGGCGAAGGCGAGGTAGGGGTTGGCCGTCGGGTCCGGCGTGCGGTACTCGAGGCGCTTCGCCTTGGGCGAGCCCGAGTACGTCGGGATGCGGATGGCCGCGGAGCGGTTCCGCGCCGAGTAGGCCAGCTTGTTGGGGGCTTCGAAGCCCGGGACAAGGCGCTTGTACGAGTTGGTCGTCGGGTTCGTGAGGGCGCACAGGGCCGGGGCGTGCTTGAGCAGGCCGCCGATGTAGTGCAGCGCCACCTCCGAGAGGCCCGCGTAGCCCTCACCCGCGAACAGGGGCTGACCGTTCTTCCACAGCGACTGGTGGGTGTGCATGCCCGAGCCGTTGTCCTCGAAGAGGGGCTTCGGCATGAACGTCGCGGTCTTGCCGTTGGCGGCGGCGACGTTCTTCACGATGTACTTGAAGAGCTGCATCGTGTCGGCCATCTCGGCGAGCGGCGCGAAGCGCACGTCGATCTCGGCCTGGCCGGCGGTGGCGACCTCGTGGTGGAGCGTCTCCACGTCGATGCCGCAGGCGCCCATGACCGTGGCCATCTCGTTTCGGATGTCGGTCTGGGTGTCGATCGGCGCGACCGGGAAGTAGCCGCCCTTGTGCTTGGGGATGTGGCCGCTGCCCTGGTGGCCGGAGTTCCAGATGCCCTCCTCCGAGTCGACCTCGAAGTAGGCGGAGTTGGCGTCCTGGTGGAAGACGGCGCGGTCGAAGATGAAGAACTCGGCCTCGGGCCCGATGAAGCAGGTGTCGGCGATGCCGGTGCTCTGCATGAAGGCTTCGGCGCGTCGGGCGACGCCGCGGGGATCGCGGTCGTAGCCCTCGCGGGTGATCGGATCGACCACGTCGCAGATGAGGCTGACGGTCGGGGCCGCGATGAAGGGGTCGATCTTCGCCGACGCCGGATCGGGGATCAGCAGCATGTCGCTGTTGTTGATCGCCTTCCAGCCGCGGATCGACGAGCCGTCGAAGCCGTGGCCGTCCTCGAAGAGGTCGTCGTTCAGCTCGTGGATCGGCACGGTGAGGTGCTGCCACTGGCCGGGCAGGTCGGTGAACTTGAGGTCTACGAACTTCGCGTCGGCCTCATTGGCCAACTTGATCACGTCTTCGGGGGTCATCTCATTCTCCAAGCGCCCCGGCACGGGGCTGTGAACACAGGTCTTGTTCGGGGTGGGTGTGCGCGGCTAGATGGCCGCGGGCCCTCGTTCTTCGGTCCGGATGCGGACGACGGTCGAGATGTCGGTGACGAAGATCTTTCCGTCTCCGATGCGGCCGGTCTTGGCGCCCGCGAGGATCGCCTTGATGACGTCCTCCTCGAGGTCCGCCTCGACGACGCACTCGATCTTCACCTTCGGCAGGAAGTCCACGACGTACTCCGCGCCTCGGTACAGCTCCGTGTGGCCCTTCTGACGGCCGAACCCCTTGACCTCGCTGACGGTGAGGCCCGTCACCCCGATGTCGAAGAGTTGGTCCCGGACGTCGTCGAGCTTGAACGGTTTGATGACCGCCTCGATCTTCTTCATCACGCCTCCGGGCCCGTTCTCTACAAGCCGCGTGCCGGCGGGCGAACTTTGTGATCTTTCCTTCGGATCGAGCCCCTGCGCGGGATCGTGTTCGATCGACGTCTCGCCCGCCGGGGACCGCGCCGATCGCGAACTGCCTGTTCTTGAACAGTTCTGCTCCGATCCGGGCACGATCAGGGCATGCGTATCTCGTTCGTCGCCCTGTGTCTCCTGACCCTCTCGTGCACCCCCGAGGTCGAGCTCGTCGACGCCGATCGCGACGGTCGCTCCCCGCCGGGCGACTGCGACGACAGCGACCCTTTGATCCACTTCGGCGCGCTCGAGCTGTGCGACGGCGTGGACAACGACTGCGACGATCTCGTCGACGAGGAGGACGCGATCGACACCACGGCGTTCTACGGGGACGCCGACGGGGACGGCTGGGGCGTGGCGACGGACGTGCTGTTCGCGTGCGAGGTCCCCGAGGGGTACGCCGAGCGGGCCGGCGACTGCGACGACGACGACGAGGCGTTCCACCCCGGAGCGCCGGAGGACGACTGCGCCGATCCGGCCGACTACAACTGCGACGGCTCGGTCGGCTTCGAGGACGTGGACGGCGACGGCGTGCCCGCGTGCGAGGACTGCGACGATCGTGCCGCCGAGGCGTTCCCGGGCGGGACCGAGGTATGCGACGGGCTCGACAACGACTGCAACGGGGTGCGCGACGACGCGGCGACCGACGCGCCGACGTGGTACCTGGACGACGACGGCGACGGCTACGGCGACCCCGAGACTGCCGTCGAAGCGTGCGAGGCGCCCCGCGGGTTCGTGGCGAACGAAGGGGACTGCGACGACGAGGTGGCCACCAGCAACCCCGCGTCCTACGAGGTGTGCGACGGGGTGGACAACGACTGCGACGGAGCCGTCGACGAGGACGACGCCATCAACGCGGTCGTGTTCTACGAAGACGGCGACGGCGACGGGTACGGCACCCAGGCCTCGGTGGTCGTGGGCTGCGCGGCGCCGACGGGCTACGCCCCCAACGACGACGACTGCGACGACGGCGAGGGCACGACCAACCCCGGGGCGGCCGAGTACTGCGACTCGGTCGACAACGACTGCGACGGCGGGGTGGACGAGGCCGACGCCGTGGACGCCTCGACCTGGTATCTCGACGCCGACCTCGACGGCTTCGGGGTCGCGGGCGCGACCCTCCAGGCGTGCTGGCCGACCGTCGGATGGTCCGCCAACACGGACGACTGCGACGACACCGACGCGGCCTCCACGAACCTCACCATCGACGGCGACTGCGACGGGACCCTCACGCTCGACGACTGCGACGACACCGACGCGAACTCCACGACGATCGCCGTCGACGGGGACTGCGACGGGGTCCTGACCCTCGACGACTGCGACGACAACGATCCGACGTCCACCGTCGTGGCGAACGACGCGGACTGCGACGGCACGGTGACCGTGGACGACTGCGACGACACCGACCCCACCTCCACGATCGTGGCGAACGACGCGGACTGCGACGGGTCCGTGACCGGTGTGGACTGTGACGACAACAACCCGCTCGTGTACCCGGGCGCGGTCGAGATCCCGGGCGACGGCCTCGACAACGACTGCGACGGCACGATCGACAATCCCAACTGGTCCGGCGTGCTGGAGATGCCCGCCGCGGGTACGGTCGACGGGTTCGCCGCGGGGCCCTGGGCCACCCTCAACAACGGGGGTCGGGCAGCGACTCGATTGCAGCTGACGCAGTCCTGCGTCGACCCGCAGATCGCCCTGTTCCAGCACCCGACCGCGGACACCAGCATCTACGGCAGCTACTACCTGATGGACGCGTCCGGCACGGTGCTCGCGTCGAGCGCGTTCCAGACCTACAGCGGATGCAACAACTGCTGGTTGCCCCACCCCGGTCGACTGAGCGTCACGCTGGCGTCCGGGCAGATCTACTGGATCGCGTTCGCCAACGGGGTCGGGTTCGGGGACATGTCCGGCCCGTCCATCTACCAGGACAGCAACTCGCGCACCGTGGGCATCGCGACGTTCGACCTCCCGCGCGCGGACGACCCGAACAGCAACGTCCTGGGCCTGCCCGCGAACACCGCGACTTGGCAGAACCGCTGGCGCATCGACTGCCTCTGATCGCCCCCCCGCGCCGGCCGCGGCCCCGGCGTCCGTGAGATACTGCGCGGCGTGACCGATCCGACCCCTGCGCGCCGCCCGCTGTCGTTGGGCCGACGCGTCGCCTTCACGTTCGTCGCGGTCCTCGGGTTTCTGGTGCTGGTGGAGGTCGCGCTGGCGCTGGTGGCAGCGCAGATCGGGCCCCAGTCTCGGCTCCCCGAGGGAGAGACGATCCCGGAGCCGATCGAGGACGCGATCCGCGTGCTCGCCGTGGGGGACTCGTGGGTCTACGGCGCCGAGTCGGAGCCGCACGAGGCCTTCATCGAGGTCTTCAAGCGTCGAGTCGAGGCGAGCACGGGGAAGACCGTGCAGATCTACAACCTCGGCGTCAGCGCCTCGAACTCCGCCCAGGCGCTGCTGCGGCTGTACGAGACGATCGAGACCGCCGGACCCACGCACGTCGTCGCGCTCACGGGGGCGAACAACCTCATGTCCTCGAGGTCGGTGGACGAGGTCGCGACGCTGATGGGCGAGGACGTGCGCATGCTCCGCGGTTGGAGCGCGCTGAGCGGCCTCCGGGTGGTCCGCCTCGCTCGCCTGATCTGGATCAACTACTTCGCCGACCACCCGGCGCGGGAGACCGACGCCGGGCCCGCGGCCCCTCCGCCGCTCCTGTCCCTCGGCGGGGGGACGGACCCGACGGGCACGACGGGCCTGCCGGACGTCCCCGTCATGGAGCCCATCCCGGTCTACGAGATGCCCTGGTGGCAGGCCTACGTACGTCGGCAGTGGAAGGTCGGGCTCGCGCAGGTGCAGGGCGCCACGCCCCCCGATCAGACCGACGCGTATCGGGGCATCCAGGAAGCCTGGACGGCCGTGTTCCTCGCGCACCTCGACCGCTTCGTGGAGGCCGAGAAGTCCGCGCGCGCTGCCCTCGCCATCGGGGGGGACGACCCTGCGGCCCACGAGGCCCTCGCCGTGGTGGCGGAGCGCAGCAACCGTCCGTTGGAGGCCCTTCAGCACCGTATCCACGCGGCCGACGGGGGGGGCAACCCCTGGATCGCCGCGCGGGCGCGGGCCTTGGCGCTCATCGAGCTGGAGATGTGGGAGCCGGCCCTCGGTTGGCTTCTCCCGGTGCTCGACGCGGTCCCGGGGAACCTGGAGGCCCTCACCGCCCTCGCGCGGCTCCCGGGTGCCACCCGAACCCCCGCGGTGGAGGAGCACCTGAGCGACGGGCCGCGGAACAGCGGGATCCGCCAGGCCGAGTACTACGAGTGGCACCGGGTGTCCTCGGGGATGCTCGACCGGATGACGGCCAGCCTGGGCACGCCGGACCCGGGGGAGATCGAGCCCATCGACCTGCGCCTCGCCCGCGCCGCGCTCCTGGAGGCGACGGACGGAGACGCATCGACCGCGTACTGGGCGGTGTTCGCGGATGCGGAGCTGCCGCGCGACCGCGCCCGGGCGTACGCGGGGATCGTGCGCACCGAGGGCGTGCCGGACGACCTGGAGCAGCCTCCCCTGGACGGGGTCGTGGCTGCCGCCCTGGTGGCGCTGCACCGCGACGCCGGCGACTGCGACCGCGCCTTGGCCGTGGGGCAGGCGGGGTTGGCGGCGGGGATGTCGGCGTTCGGGTTCGAGCAGGCCGCGGGGAACTGCCTGCCCCGGGAGGTCGGCTGGTCCCTCACCGAGCAGGCGCTGGGCCGCGGCGTCGCCCTGGACCGCGTCGCCCTGGTGCTCGGGGTGCCCGCGGGAGGCGTGCCCGGGCCCGTCCCGCCCCCGTCGGAGGGCGCGTCCCTCTTCATGGAGCGCCGGTTCGAAGAGCTCGCCGCGACGACGCAGGACGGTGGCTGGAGGGCGCTGGCGCTCGCGCACCTCGAGCGGCCGGAGGAGGCCCTCGCCGCGGCGGAGGCGGCCGGTCCCGGCGGCGATCCCGCAGCCATCGCGCTGGCGCGGGCGATGTCCGCGGAGCAGCGCGGAGACTTCCGCACCGGACTGGTCGAGCGCATGCGCGCGGCCGAGGCGACGGGCGGGGACACCTGGCTTCGCTACGTCGCGCGGGGCACGGTCCAGGCGTACGCGCGTCGCTGGAAGTCGGCCCAGCGCGACCTGCTGGGCGTCCTGCGCGCGGTGCCGGGGTACCTCGAGGCGCTGGAGGTGCTGGCGGAGGTCCCCGAGCAGGTCCGGTTCGACGCCACCCAGGCCGTTCTGCGCTGGACCCCGTCGGGGGCCGTCCCGCGCCACCGCTGGTCTCGCTGGTACGCGAGCCAGGGACGGGCCATGGAGACGCAGTTCGCGCTCCGGTGGCCCGCCGATCTCGTGCCCCCGACGCCGCTGGAGGCGGCGGAGACGCTCTTCGCCGAGGCGCGGCTGGCCTACGACGAGGGACAGGACGCGGACGGCGCGGCGCTGCTCGCCCAGGCGACGACCGCGTTCGTCGGGCTCGACCGCGCGGACCGGGTGTGCGCGGTGAGGACGTACACCCTCGATCGTCGGCCGGACGACGTGACCGACGAGCAGCTCGAGGCGCTCGCGGGGGACTGCTCGGACCACCCCGAGGCCATGGAGCTCGCCGGACGGCTGGCCACTCGGAAGTCCAGCTGCAACCGGGCGAACGTGTGGGCGCGGGCGGCCCTCGCCGCGGGGGCGGACCCGGCGGAGATGCTCGCCTGGGTCGACCCGTGCACCCCGAGCGAGACCTTCGAGGGCTGGGTGGACGCGACCATGAGGGCCCCCGGGATCCCGCCGACGGCGGCCGAGTTCATGGCGGAGCGGCTGCACCCGCGAGAGGAGGTGGACGTCGTGCCCGTGGGGCGGGACGCGGCGGCGGATCTCCTCGTGTCCCACCTCGCCGCGATGGCCCGCCTCAGCCGGGCCCAAGGAGCCGAGTTTCTCGCCCTGACCTACCCGTTCCCGGGCGCCCACCACGTCCGGGTGCGCGACACGCTGCTGGCCGCCGCGGCCACGTCGGGGCTGCCGGTCCTCGACCTCTACGGCCACTTCCAGAAGACGTACACGGAGGCCGAGTGGCAGGCGATGCGCACCCCCCAGGACCACGTGAACGCGACGGGCTACGCGACGATGGGCGAGCAGCTGCACGAGGCGTGGTTCGGGTCTCCGTGACGGCCTGACGTGACCCGTCGTCGCCCGCGCGCCGGTCTTCCCGTGCAGGGAGGCACGGGTGGCGGTGAGATCGGCGAGGGAGTCGCAAGCGCGGGGCACGCCGGACCGTCGTTCTGCGCGCAGCCCCTGGTGGCTGCTCTCGGCTCTCTTCGCCGGCTCCGCGGCGGTCGTCTTCCTGGGCGTGGCGGTGTGGACGCGCGCGGACCCGCCGGTCGCCGAGGCCGAGGACCTGCGTGGGGCCAAGGACCCCGCCGCTCCCGAGGTGGTCTTCGGATCCGCGACGGAGCGTCGCTCGCCCGCCTGGGAGGCCTCCCCGTCGGCCCCCAGCGGCCGGAGCGCCCCCCGCGCGGAGCCGGAGCCGAGTCGGCCGTCCACCCTCGGATCCCGCCGCCGCGCCGCCCCGGGCCCCGCCGTCGGCTGGGGCAGCGACTGGTCCCCCGGGCTGTCCCCCAAGCACTGCATCCTCTACTTCCAGGGGCGGTCCCGCGCGGGGACGTCGGGCACGTACTGGTGTCGCGCCGCCCGCGATCCCGACGAGCTGGACTCGGCTCTGAGGCGCAGCTTCGAGCGCACGTTCCGCACCCTGGCCGACGGGGTCCGCGTAGGCCGAATGGAGGGTCCCGGGGCGCGCGCGACGTGGTCCCATCACCGCGGCGGATGGATGCGGATCACGCTCTACCAGCAGTCGGGGGACGCGGCCGAACGACTGCTCTTCTCGGCCGGTCTCGGGCTGATCTCCGAATTGCCTTGACCGACCCCTTGAAATGTGGCTCCAAGTGCCCGGAATCGCCGGGTTTCCACAGGTCCTCAATTTGTGTTGACACCCCAGAACCCCCCGCCTATAAGACGGCCCGTCTGCGGCTCCTCCGCGACGGGCAAGCATCGGCCTCGGCCCCCAGGGTCCCCCGGCGCTCCATCGCTCACGTAGTGACATCCCCGTTCCGGAAGATCGGCGCGCTGGAGGGGATGAGCGGAATTCGCGCCATCTGTTTCAGAACAGGAACGAGCTACATGGCTTCTCCTCGAGCACTCACCAAGGACGAAGTGCTGGACATGGTCAGGGCAGGCAAGAGCCTCGAAGGTGCAGATCTTCGCGGCACCGACCTGACCGGGATCGATCTTGCGGGCCGAAGCCTGCGCAACGCCAAGCTGGGGGAGGCTCTCCTCGTGCGAGCGAATCTTTCGGGCACCGACCTCTCCGGCGCGAGCCTCTGGCACGCCGATCTCAAGTACGCGGACCTCTCGGGCGCCAACCTCGAGGACGCGGATCTCGACTTCTGCAACCTCGAGGGCGTGACGCTCAAGGGCGCGCGCATCCGCAAGACGACGTTCCCCCTGAAGCGCGTGAAGATGCGCGACGTGATGGCCAGCGTCCAGACCGGTCGCCGCCTCGTGTGCCTCATGGAGGAAGACGAAGACGAGATGCCCATCTAGGGCCGTCTCGACGGACACTCGAAGCGCCCGGCTCGTGGAGTCGGGCGTTTCTGCTTGGGGGGGCGGCCGGAGACCCTAGAGCCCGAGCACCCAGATGCTCTCTCGCGACTCCATGCCCTGGTCCGTCGTGCTGCGGATCGTGAGGCGGTTGGGTCCCACGCTCAGGGTGAGGGCCGTGTCGAAGGTCACCGTCTGCGGCGCCCGCTCCTCGCCCGGTGGCGCCTCGGCGACGAACAGCTTGTCGCGCCCGAGGAAGATCTCGACGCGCTGGAGCCCCGTCTCGGCGGTGACCTCGCCGGAGATCCGGAACGGGCTGACCCCTTCGAGGCGCCCCCCGGCGACCGCCTCCTGTGTCGGCTCGCTGAGCTGAAGGTCCGCGGGCTTCAGGAAGGGGCCGGCGGGCATCGCCTCCCCCGTGGGCAGGGTCAGGGTGACGATCTGCGAGGTGCCCGTGCGGCGATCGGAGACGCGCAGGCGCAGGGGCAGCGCGGGGTGCGAGGTCGGGTTGCGGACGCGCAGGCTCAGCTCCGCGCGCTTCGTCTCGTTCGCGCCCAGCTCGTCGATGCTCGCGAACTGCTCGACCCGCTCCACGTCCGCGTCCTTCGGGTCGCCGAACAGCACCCGCACCTCGCCCGCGTCGCCCGGGCCGTCGTTGCGGACGTCGAACATCGCGGTGATGAGGGTCGAGCCGTCGCCCCGCCGCTCCGCCCGCGAGCTCGTCTGCACGTGGAATCGGGGCACGGGGAGCCCGCGCGTGGGCACCACGCTGCGGAAGGGGCCGCCCAGGGGGCCGTCGTCGCCCACCAGGTAGAGACGCCACTCGTCGATGCGGGACGCGGCGCGCGATCCGGGGGACACCGGCACCGTCCAGGTGGCCCGACCTCCGGGCTCCAGGTCGCCGATGAGGAACGTGGTCCCGTCGAGGGCCTCGGACGAGCTCTTCAGCACGCCCCGGAGGTGGGCCAGGGTCCGCCCGCTGGTGTTGATCACCTCGAGCTGCGCGTCCGTCGTCTGCTCGGCCGCGAGCTCGTCCGCGAACTCGAGGGTCGCCTCCAGGGGCGGGGGGCCGCCGAGCATCGCGTCTTGGCGGGCCTGCTCGTCGGCGGGCGCGCGGTCCATCCAGGCGCCGGTCCCCTCCACCCCCCAGCGCAGGCTGCGCGCGGCGAAGGCCCGGGCCAGTCGTGTGCTCTGCTTCGTCTGCCAGGAGGCCACCATCGGCGCCGCGATCTTCACCAGCTCGGCCCGTCGCGCGGTCGGCGCGGCGGCCGTGAGGATGTCGTGGGCGAGGCGGAGCTCGAGGTCGTTGTAGCGGTCGTCTCCGTCGTCGCCCGGCTCGGTCGACGCGAACGGGGGCCGGTCAACGCCGGGCGCGTCCTCGGCCAGCCTCCACGTGTCGTCGAGCACGCTCGGCGGCGCGTCGGGGGCGTCGGGCCCGGGGTAGGAGTCGGGGGTGGCCTCGCCGCCGGGCGCCTCCGGGTCGGGCGTCGGCTCCGGGACGGCCCCCGACGACCCCCACTCGGCCAGCACCCGCGCGTGCACCAGGCGGAGCTCGGGGCGCGCGTTCAGGCCTCCCGAGCTGGGGTCGCGGCCCGCGCCGGGGTTCCGCTTCGCGTCCAGGCCGCCCTTGCCCTCGGCGCGGCCCTGCAGGCTCGCGGGCTCCCGCACCGTGTCGGGCGACACGGGCGAGTCGGGATCGAGGCGGTACTCGCCCACCACGACGTCCGGGGTGACCCCCACCGAGTTGATGAACGCGTCCGTGGGGAGCAGATAGCGCGCCACGGTGAGCTTCATCGACTTCTTGTTCTCGAGCTTGTAGAGCTTCTGGACCGTCCCCTTGCCGAACGTCTGGGTGCCCAGGACGAGGCCGCGCCCCGTGTACTTGAGCCCGCCCGCCACGATCTCGGAGCCCGAGGCCGTGCGTCCGTCCACCAGCACGACGACCGGGCCGTCGAACCGCTTGAACTCCTTCTTCGCGTCGATGGTGTGCGTGAGCCCGCGCACCTTCCCGCCGTCGCGCCCCTCCGTGCGGAGCAGGCGCCCGTCGTCGATGAACGCGTTGACGATGCGCGCGGCGTGGATCATCGACCCGCCGGTGTTGCCGCGCAGGTCCACGACGAGCCCGCTCAGCGCCTCCCCGTCGGCGCGCAGGCCGTCGACGTGGCGCTGGAACTCGACGCTGGTCTTCTTGCTGAAGTGATCGATCTTGATCCAGCCCACGCCGTCCGACATCCGCGCGGACTCGACGGAGGGCACGAGCACCTTGTCGCGCACCAGGACGAACACGCGGCGGCCCTCTTCGCCGTCGCGCTGGACGGTGAGCAGGACCGGCACGCCCTCGGGACCGCGGATGCGCTCCACGACGTCGTTGACGTTCAT
The DNA here is from genome assembly GCA_964620495.1 of uncultured Rickettsiales bacterium. Taxonomy (GTDB): domain Bacteria; phylum Myxococcota_A; class UBA796; order UBA9615; family UBA9615; genus CAZEKB01. The sequence goes on from CAZUHI010000004.1 coordinate 167,749, forward strand.
GGCGGCCGTGCTCACGCCGTCGACATGAGTGATCCCGTCCTCGGCCTTGAGGCCCGCGCGCCCGGCCGGCGCGTCGGCGAACGGGCGCACCACCCGGACCATCCCCCGGCGTCGTCCGATGCGGGCGCCGATCCCGGTGAGCGTCCCCTGGTAGCGGGTGTTGAACTCCGAGAGCCGATCGCCGCTGATGACGCGGGAGTGTCGGTCGATCGTCTTGAGCGCGCCCTCGAGGCCCGCTACCCAGAAGTCCGGCGGGTCGCGGTCCGGGTCCGGGTCGTGAGCCTCGTCCACCCAGCCGATGACCTCGCCGAGGCGCTCGCCGACGTCGTCGAGCGTGGTCACGTCGCTCGTCTCGAAGGTGCGCTCGGAGGTCCCGACGCGCACGGTCGCGCGCCCGCCGTCCACCGTCACGACGATCGAGGGGGCCTCCCGCTCCAGGGCCTGGATGCCCTCCCGCGTCATCTCGGCGGGGTCCACCGCCCCCGGGTGCAGGTACTTCGTCTCGACGATGGGCAGCGCCCGCTCGATCAGCGTCTCGAGGGACCCGTCGGCCGGGCCGTCGATGCGCTCCGCGGAGGCGATGGACGGCAGCAGGAGCAGACAGAGCGCGGCGAGCGCGAAGCGGTGGAGCGGCATGAAGCTCGGATGATAGTCCGTCCGGCGCGGCGCGTTCAGCCGACGCCCGGCGATGCCCGCAAGGATGCCCGGTACACGCGCTCCTGGTAGCGGTCCTTGCGACCGGGGGAGTGGAGCAGGCAGGGGCGCCCGCCGGTCGTCTCGTCCACCAGGGTCGCGCCGTCCTGCCGCAGCCCCGGAGGACGGCGACTCCACCACCCGCGGAACCGCATCGCGCCCGTGCAGCAGAAGAGCTCGCCGCGGCGATCCACGGCCACCCGCTCCGGCGCGTCCAGGGCGAGGCGGTAGAAGGCGGCCTGGTCGCTCGTCAGCCTGTGCTCGGCCACGACCGCCGCCGCGTCGTGCAGCAGCGCCGTCACGTCCGAGGCCCGGCCGAGCAGCACGCCGGAGTTGAGGAACGGGTAGGGGACCGCGTCGTCCGCGAACGCGCGCCGGGCCTCGTCCGCCCACGGGGCGGGGCAGAAGAACCCCCGCTCGCCGTTGAACACCGGGCGACCGTCTCCGCACGCGAACCGCGCCTCGAGCTCCTCGGTCCCGGCGAAGAAGAGGACGTCGTAGCCGTCGACGAGGAGGACGAGCTCGTCCGGGGGCACGGCGGCGACGGCGGGGAGGGCGGCGCGCAGCTTCTCCCCCCGGTGCGCCCACCGCTCGCCGGCCCCCAGCAGACGGATCGCGACGCCGTGGCGGGCCGCGGATCCCACGAGCCGCTCCACCCCGCGGAGGGGGTCCGTGGCGCAGGCGAAGACCCTCACCTGCTCAGCGTGATCCAGCGGCGGGCGGGCACGTCGTCGTTGACCGTCCGCGTGCCGTCCGGCCACCCGACGACCACCGTCACCGTGTCCCGATCGCCCAGCCCGAAGTGCACCTCGGCGGGCCCGCCGCTGTAGACGCCGGTGCTCCCCGCGTAGACCTCGCGCACGGCGATCAGGGCGTCGCCCCACACCTCCACGCGCGCCCCCACGGCGTGCCGGTTGGCGGCCTCGGAGTCCTCGAGCCGGATCCCCAGCCACGCGTCGCCCGAGCACACCCCGGCGTGCAGCTTGAAGCCGTCCGCGATCCCCCAGGTGAGCAGCTCGAGCGAGCCGTCTCGGTCGAAGTCGACCGCCGCGACCGTCCGCGTCATGTCGGGGTCGTCGACGCCCAGGGCGGGCGCGATGTCCCGCCACACGCCGTCTTCGCGCTCCCACAGTGTGTCGTGCTGCTCGAGAGGGTTGGCGGTGTCGTTGGGGCCCCGGCCGAGCTTGACCGCCTCGGCCCCGAACGCCGTGAACAGCTCCAGGTCGCCGTCGTTGTCGTAGTCGAAGAACTCCGAGCCCCAGGAGATGTCGCCTCGCGGCCCCGCGGAGATGTCGGCGATCTCCAGCGACACGTCCGTGAACCCCGTCGCGCCGTCGTTGCGGGCGAGGAAGGAGGGCCCGGCGTTGGTGAGGTGGACGTCGACGTCGCCGTCGTTGTCGTAGTCGCCGAGCGCCGCGCCCATCGTCATCACCGCGACGTCCAGGTTGTACTCCACGGCCGGTCGGAAGCGCCCCTCGCCCTCGTTGTGCAGGAACCGGTTCACCTCGCGCTCCGGGATGCCGGCGGAGGACGCGTTCCCCATGAGCAGGTCCACGCGGCCGTCGGCGTCGGCGTCGAACCACATGCCGAGGAAGCAGACGCCGTGGGCCCCCGCGGGGATCACGTCGTCGGTGACGTCCGTGAAGGAGTCGCCGCCGTCGTTGCGGTACAGGTGGTCGCGCGCGGGAGGCCCGGAGAACTCGCCGTCGGGCCGCTCGACGTTGTTGGCGACGTACAGGTCGAGGTCGCCGTCGCGGTCGTAGTCGGCCCAGGAGCCCGTCGTGGTGACCACGTCTCCGCCCGCGATCCCGGCGGCGTCGGTGACGTCCACGAAGGTCCCGCCCTCGTTGCGGAAGAGGAAGTTGGGACCGAAGGTGCCGACGAACAGATCGAGGTCGCCGTCGCCGTCGTAGTCGGCCGCGGAGGCGCCGGAGATCTGGCGCGAACCCGCGGTGTCGAGGCCCCGATCGACGGCGTCCACCTCGGTGAAGCCCAGCGCGCCGTCCCCTAGGAACAGCCGCAGCGGCGCCGCCACGTCCGTGGCGAGCAGGTCGAGGTGCCCGTCCCCGTCGAGGTCGCCGATCGCGAAGCCGCCGAGGATCGAGCCGCCGGGCACGTCGCGGGTCTCCTGCATCTGCTCCACCGTGGGCGACGCGGGCCGGTAGTCGAGCCCCGCGGCCGCGGTCACGTCCGTGAACCCCGGGCCGGCGGCGGGGTCGTCGCACGCGACCTCGGGGCCGAGATCGATGGCAGCGGCGTCGCCCGCAGGGGTGTCGTCGTCGTCGGCCGCGGCGGAGTCGTCGTCGTCTCCGGGGCACGCGGCGAGGGCGAGAACGAGGGCCGGGATCGAAGCGCGGCGGAGGCGTGGGGCGTACATGGGCGACGAAGTATAGGATTCGCGCGTGGAGCGACGAGCCATAGGTGAGCTGTTGGAGCGCGTGGCCTCCGGTGAGGTCGCGGCCGATGAGGCTGCGGCGCACCTGGCCGAGCTGCCGTTCGTGGACGCGGGGTTCGCCCGAGTCGACACGCACCGAGCGGTCCGCCGCGGCATTCCGGAGGTCGTGCTCGGCCTGGGCAAGACCCCCGAGCAGCTGGTGGGCATCTCCCGCGCCCTGCTCGCGCGCGGACAGCGGGTGTTGGTCACCCGGGTCGAGCCGGCGGGGGTCGAGGCCATGCTCGAGCTCCCCGGCGCCGTCCACCACGACGTCGCGCGGTGCGTGACCGTCGCGCCCGAAGGGGAGCCGGTGTTCCCGGAGCCCACGGGCGGCACCGTCGGCATCGTGACCGCGGGCACCTCGGACCTCCCCGTGGCCGAAGAGGCGCGCGTGTCCGCCGAGGCCCTGGGCAACCGCGTGGATCTGATCGTCGACGTGGGCGTGGCCGGGCTGCATCGCCTCCTCGCCGTGCGGGACCGGCTGCAGGAGGCGCGCGTCCTGGTGGTGGTCGCGGGCATGGAGGGGGCCCTGCCCAGCGTCGTCGCGGGCCTCGTCGACCGCCCGGTGATCGCGGTCCCCACGTCCATCGGGTACGGCGCCGCGTTCGAGGGCATGGCCGCCCTGCTCGGCATGCTCAGCTCCTGCTCCGCGGGCGTGACCGTCGTGAACATCGACAACGGCTTCGGCGCCGCCTTCGCCGCCACGCTCATGAACCGCCTGGGCCCCGCTTGACCCACGTGCACATCGACCCCTTCTCGGGGGTCTCGGGCGACATGCTGCTCGGCGCCGTGGTGGACGCGGGCGTGGACGTCGCCGCCCTCGCCTCGGGCCTCGCCGGCCTCGACGTCGACGGGTGGGAGCTGGTCCTGCGCGATCGGCGCGACCCGCGCGTGGGCGGCAGCAAGGTCGACGTCGTCGTCGCGGCCGGGCCGAAGCCTCACCGCCATCTCGCGGATCTCGTCGCGATCGTCACCGGCGGCGGCCTGCCGGACCGGGTCCGAGACCGGGCGCTGGCCGCCTTCCGTCGCCTCGCCGAGGCCGAAGCCCACGTCCACGGGACGACCGTCGAGCATGTCCACTTCCACGAGGTCGGCGCGGTGGACGCGATCGTCGACGTCGTGGGCGTGCTCCTGGGCTTCGAGCTGCTCGGGGCCACGTCCGTCTCGTGCGGGCCGGTGCCCCTCGGCAGCGGGTTCGTGCGCTGCGACCACGGGCTGATCCCCGTCCCCGTGCCCGCCACCGTGAAGCTGCTCGAGGGCGTCCCCACGGTGGGCGCTGCGGGCCCCGCGCCCACCGGGGAGCTGGTCACGCCCACCGGCGCCACCCTGCTGCGCACCCTCGCCGACGACTTCGGGCCCCCGCCCCCGCTGCGCCTGGATCGAGTCGCGTACGGCCTCGGCACGCGCGACCGCGGGGACATCCCCAACGCCGTCCGCCTCCTCCTCGGCGAGCGCAGGGACGCCCTCCCGGAGGCGCCGATGGTGGAGGTCCTCACCACCACGGTCGACGACCTCGACGCCCGCCTCTTCGGCCCGCTGGTCGAGCGCCTGCTCGCCGACGGCGCGTTGGACGTCGTGGGGCGGAGCGTGTTCGGCAAGAAGGGCCGCCCCGCCCTCGAGATCGTCGCCCTGGTGCCCCCGGATCCGGCCACCGTCGCGGCCGTCGAGCGGCGCTTGTTCGACGAGACCACGACCCTGGGGATCCGGCGACGCCGCGAGCGCCGGACCGTGCTCGCCCGTCGCTTCCGCACCGTCGACACCGCGTTCGGACCCATCCGCGTGAAGGAAGGTCTGCGGGGCGACGAGGTCCTCACCTCCCAGCCCGAGTTCGACGACTGTCGCGCCGCCGCCGAGGCCCACGACGTGCCCGTCCGCGCCGTGTTGGAGGCCGCCCAGTCTCTCGCCCGCGCGTCCACGGCCCCGAAGGACCTTGAATGAACCGCCGCCCGGTCCGTCCGAGTGGACAAGCACGGGGCGCGGGGCGGTCGACAAGATCCGCTCGGGCCTATTTACTTGCGACCACCTCTCGGAAAGGGATCCCGACCATGCCCTCCATCCGCAGCATCCTCGCCGCCTTCGCTGCCCTCTTCGTCCTGACCGCCGCCCCCTCGGGCGACGCCCAAGAGCTCACGGCGAAGCAGATCGTCGAGCGCAGCACCGCGAACCGCACCGTCTCCAACTCCGAGCAGACGATGACGCTCGAGATGTTCGACAAGCGCGGCGCGTCCCGGACCCGCACCATCCAGAGCCGCATCAAGGAGGGCGAGGACGGCGTCACCAAGTCGCTCGTGCGCTTCACGGCGCCGTCGGACGTGTCCGGGGTCCAGTTCCTGAGCATCGCCAACCCGAAGGGGGAGGACGATCAGTGGCTGTACTTCCCCGAGGGCGACATCCTCAACCGCATCGCCGGGAGCGGGCGACGCGGCTCCTTCATGGGCACGGACTTCAGCTTCGAGGACCTCGAGGTGGGCCAGGCGGAGGACGCCACCCACACCAAGAAGCCGGATCAGGAGATCGAGGTCGCGGGCACCAAGCACGCGGTGTGGGTGATCGAGAGCATCCCCAACGAGGACGCGGGATCGGCGTACAGCAAGCTCGTCAGCTACATCGACAAGGCCGAGAACATGCCCCGCCGGGTCGACTTCTTCGACAAGAAGGGCAACCACATCAAGCAGATGAACGTCCTCGAGCTCGAGCGGGACGGGGACGTGCTCGTGCCGAAGAAGACAGAGATGAAGAACCTCAAGAAGCAGAGCCGCACCGAGATCCGGGTGGAGAGCTACCGCACGAACGTCCCCGCCGAAGAGATGCCGGACGAGATGTTCACCGCCGAGTTCCTGCGATCCGAGGGCTGAGGCCCCGCGCGCTCCTGCCGTTCGCCGCGGTGCTCGCGGCGGGCTGCCTCACGACCGTCGCCCAGGCCGCCGAGCGCAAGCCGCCGCCGAAGGGGCTCAGCTACGGCGGTCGCGCCATGACGATCCTCGCGTCCGACGTGAAGGCGGACGACGCCTACGAGGACCGGTTCGAGTGGCGCAACTCCATCGACTTCAAGGTCCAGTACAAGTTCGCGCCGGGGGCCCGCTTCAAGGTGAGCGGCGACTTCCGCTACGACCTGCGCGTGGGAGACACCGTCGAGGCCGACGCCTGGGCGAACCTGGGCGAGACCTACGTCCAGTTCCGGAAGAAGAAGTTCACCCTGCGGGCCGGGAACGTCGTGCTCAGCTGGGGGCGCAACGGGCTGCTGTCGCCCCTCAACATGCTCAACCCCACCGACTACGCGCGCGCCCTCGGGGGCACCGCGGACGAGTCGCCGCGCATCCCCGTGGCGGGCGTGAGGGCCACGCTGCGGCTGCACCCCGTGACGGTGGAGCTGGTGTGGCTCCCGTTCTTCCAGCCCACGCGCGTGCCCTTCTACGGCCGGGACTTCGCCGTGTTCCGGCCCGGGATGCTCGAGGAGCTGATCCCGAACGCGATGCCCCAGACCGGCGCGGGGCTCGTGGACGACCAGCTCCAGGCGCTCGGCGGTCGCATCGTCGACGCCATCACCTCCCTCGATCCGTACTCCCGCGACGGCCTCCAATCCTACCTCGCGGGGGGTCGCCCGGAGGAGCTGCCCACGAACGGCGACATCGGGCTGCGGGTGGGCGTGGCGGGCCGCGGGATCGACTTCGACACGTACGTCCTGTGGCACGTCATGGACGAGCCCCTGGTGACGCTTCACCCCCAGCTGGTGCGCCTGCTCGTGGACCGCGGGACCCTCGACAGCGCCGCGATCACCCAGCTCACGAACCCGGGGGCGGAGCTCGTCTCCAGCCGCCACGAGCGGGCGATCATGGGCGGCGTCGATGTGGTGGGCACGCTCGGCGGGTTCGTGCTCAGCGCGGAGGTGGCCGTGCGGAACAAGTCCGCCCAGTACACCCGTCGGCTCGAGGCCTACACGACGCCGCAGCTGGCCTACGCGGTGGCCGCGCGCTACCAGTCGGGGACGACGTTCGCCGTCGATCTCGAGTTCCAGCACGACGTGCTGCTCGCGCCCCGGGAAGACACGCTGCTCCGCTCTCGGCACGACCTGCGCGTGGCCGGCGTGGCCACCTTGAGGCTCTGGCGAGAGACCTTCCAGTTGGCGGTTCTCGGCACGTACGACATTCTGCGCGCCGATCTCTACCTCCACGGGCGGGTCACGGTCGTCTTCGACGACGTCGTCCGCCTCCACCTGGGCATCCAGTTCTTCCACGGGTTCCGCGACGACGTCGCCCCGACGTTCGACTCCCTCCTGTCCTACCGGGGCGGACCCATCGGCTACTTCCGACGAAACGACCATGTGTACGGCACGCTCCTCTTCACCTTCTGAGCGCCTCGGGCCGCTCCTGTTCGCCGTCGCGGCGCTCGCCTGGGCGGCCCCGGCCGCGGCGCAGTCCCCCGGTCTCGACCCCCGCACCTTGGGCGAGAAGCAGCTCGTGGACCCCCTCGACGGCCACGAGTTCACCCACCAGTACGTGATCGGCACCAACGGCCTCGGCGGCCACGACAGCGACGGCTGCACCTACGCCCGCGGCGTCCAGCCCCGCGTCTTCGCCGTGGCCACGTCGCCGACCACCTTGTTCTCCGCGCGGATGGAGCAGTGGCCCGAGGCGGTGCCGCCCGACCTCCGCGAGGCGCTGCTGCGGCGCCTCGTGGACATCGGCAAGGAGGTCTCGAACGTCCGGGACCTGAAGCCGTCGGAGCGCTACGAGCTGGCGGCCGTGTCGGCCGAGCTGCTGGGCGCCTCTCACTTCGCGATCGGCGAGCTGTACCTCATCGGCGCGTGGACCGTCCGCGACACGATCGTCGGGTTCCTGCCGGGCGTGCAGGGCGCGTCGGACGCGTGGGTGAAGCTCGGCGAGCTGGTCCCCCTGGCGCAGCAGCAGACGGAGGCCGAGCCGCGGACGCGGGCCATGTTCGACCTCGCCCGCCTCTCCCACCGGGGCGGCTTCGTGGGGGAGCGGGACGAGTTCCTGATGCTGCTCGACACCTTCGAGGACGCGGGCATCGGGGGTCCCGAGAAGCGGGCGGCATTCTTCCGTCGGGTGGGGGAGGAGAACCGGCTGCTGGGGAAGGCGCGCGAGCGCTTCCGCAAGGGCATCGCAGCGGGCGAGGGGAGCGGCGAGGAGCAGGCCTTCTATCGCTTCCTGGCGGGCGACCTGGCGCGGCGGCTCGGCGACTTCGACGCCGCGCGCACCGACCTCGAGGCCGTCGATCTCTCCCCCCAGGCCTCCGAGGAGGTCCGGCTGCGGGCGCGGGACGTGCTCGAGGTGATCAAGGTGCAGAAGCGGCCGGAGAAGCCGCCCGAAGAGGGGGCGAAGTGATGGACGCGACCGTCCCCGAGGGCCCGAAGGCGCCGGCGCTGCCGGTGGCCCTGCTCAAGGCCATGCGCCCGAAGCAGTGGGCCAAGAACGGCCTGCTGTGGGCGGCCCTCCTCTTCTCGCAGAAGTACACCGACATGGACGCCGTGTACGCGGTGGTCGTGGGCACCGCGCTCTTCTGCATGCTCAGCTCGGCGGGGTACCTGTTCAACGATCTGCGCGACATGGAGTCGGACCGGAGGCACCCCGAGAAGCGCTTCCGCCCCCTCGCGGCCGGCCACGTGCCGCCGGGCCTGGCCTGGGCGACCTCGGGTCTGTTCCTGGTGGGCGGCCTCGCGGGCAGCTTCTTGTTGCTGCCGCAGCGGTTCGGCATCGCGGCGGTCTGCTACCTGGCGATCACCCTGAGCTACTCGAAGTGGTTCAAGCACGTCGTGCTGCTGGACGTCATGTTGCTCGCGTCGGGGTTCCTGGTGCGCGCGGTGGCGGGCGCCGAGGCCATCGCCGTGGACTCGTCGCCGTGGTTCCTGGTGTGCACGGGGTTCGGCGCGCTGTTCATCGGCCTGAACAAGCGCTTGGCGGAGATCAACCTCCTCCAGGGAGACGCCGGCGGGCACCGGAAGATCCTGGAGGAGTACACGCCCGCCATGCTCGGGCAGTTCATCTCGGTGAGCACGGCGTGCACGCTCATCAGCTACGCGCTGTACACCTTCTCGGGCGGTCACCCGCCGTCGATGATGGGGACCATCCCGTTCGTCATCTACGGGGTGCTGCGGTACACGTACCTGGTGGAGAACGGGGCGGGGGGCGCGCCGGAGAAGATCCTGTTCCGGGACCGGCCGATGCAGGCGTGCCTGCTGCTCTACGGCGTCACGATCGTCGGGGTGCTCCAGTTCGGGTAGGGGGAGCGGGCGCCACGGTGCCCGGGCAGGACGGCACGCCTGTCGCACCTTCGCCGGGTGCCTCCGCGCGCGCCGCAAACCGCTGGCGGGCACGGGGGTGGTTGCCTAGACTGCACTTCGCAGCGTCCCGTTTTCGACCCCGGGCCCGTCCCGGAACGGAGTATCCCGAATGCCTCGCAATGCCTTCGCCGCCACCGCCCTCGGTACCAGTCTGCTCCTCGCCGCGGGCTGCGCCCCCATTCGAGACGACGCCGAGCCGGGCGCCGAAGGCAGCACGCGCATGGCCGTGCTCGACGGGCAGAACGGCAGCTACGACATCGTGGTGATGGACCTCGCCGGCAACGTGCTGCAGGACATCGACGCGAACCTGGGCAGCGCCCAGAGCCTCACGTACCACGTGGACGACTACTTCCTGGTCTCCGACGGGGCCAACATCCTCCAGGTCACCTGGGAGGGCGACGTGGACCGCTGGAACGTCGACCCGATGCCCTCGGTGGTCTACCGGATGGCGGTCACGGGCGGCGGCACCACCACGGTCGCCGAGGAGTACGACGTCACGGAGTACGACGACGAGGGCAACCAGGTCAGCCACACCCAGACCAGCAACTACTGCTGGATGGACGCGAGCCTCGGCGACTCGGCCTCGGGCGGCGACACCGCGGTCCTCGACATCTTCGGCCCCACGATCGCCACCTGGAGCGCCGACTCCGGGCAGTTCACGAACGTCGCCGTGGGCGTCGGCAGCGGCACGAACGTGCTCGGCCAGGACGGCATCGGCAACTACTACGCCGCGTCCGCCTACGAGGACGGGATGTGGCGCGTCGACCGCGACGGCGCCATCGAGTCCCTGGGCTCGCTCTCCTCCCTCGGCATCCCCGCCTACGGCGTCAAGGCCATCGAGCCCGCCGGCCCCAGCTCCGTCTACGCCCTGTACGACGGCAACCAGGGCTCCGGCATCGTCGAGCTGCGCGAGGGCAGCGCCGACGAGCTGATGACCGCGGGCGGCAGCGTCTGGATGGACCTGACGGTCTTCTAGCACCCCTCTCGCGAAATCAGAGATTTCGCGCCGGGGGCCCCGCACGACCCTCCTGAACTCCGGTCGGCCTCGTTCCGAGCGCCTCCCTGCGCGCGCTTGGTGCTCTTGCCTCGCTCGGTCGCTTCCGCGCCCGATGGGGAGATCCTCTCATTCCGGTCTGAAGCGAACGCCGCTTCGGGCGCATTCGAGAGGTTCTTCTCGGCCCACGGGCAAGCGGGCGGGGGGCGTCGGCTTCTCAGCCGACGACGACTCTGCAGTAGCGCTTCTTCCCGGCTCGCAGCAGGAGCGATCCGTCGTGCAGGTGGTCGGCGCCGATGGCCGTGTTCGCGTCCTTGATCTGCGCGCCGTTGACGTAGGCGCCGCCCTGCTTGGCGAGCCTCCGGGCCTCTCCCCCGGAGTTGGCGAGCCCCGCGTCCTGGAACAACCGGAACAGGGGGATGCCCGCCTCCAGCGCGGAGGCCTCGACCGTCACCGTGGGCGTGGAGTCGTCCTCGGCCGAGGACACGGCGGCCGCCCGTGTGGGGACGATGTCGGCGGGGAGCCCGAACCTGCGGATGGCCCCCGCCAGCTGCTGGTCGGCGGCGTCCGGGGAGTGACACATGGCCGTCGCTTCCCACGCGAGCCGGGCCTTGGCGGGCTTCAGCGCCGCCCCGTCCACGGCACTGAGGGCCGCGACCTCGTCCAGGTCCATGAAGGTGAAGAGCTTCATGAATCGCGCGACGTCGTCGTCCTCGACGTTCATCCAGTACTGGAAGAAGTCCCACGCCGACGTGTGCTTGGACGTGATCCAGACCGCGCCCTGCTCCGACTTGCCCATCTTCTTGCCGGACGACGTGAGGATCAGCGGCGTCGTGAGCACGAACGTCTTGGCGCCCGCCGCCTTGCGGATCAGCTCGGTCCCGGCCACGCAGTTGCCCCACTGGTCCGACCCGCCCACCTGCAACGTCACGCCGTACTCGCGGTGCAGGTGCAGGAAGTCGTAGGCCTGCATGAGCCGGTAGTTGAACTCGATGAACGGCAGGTGCTCCTGGTTCTGGAGGCGACGGCGGTAGGTCTCGGCGGTGACCATCTCGTTGACCGAGAAGTGCCGCCCGATGTCGCGCAGGAACTCCACGTAGCCCAGCTTCAGGAGCCAGTCGGCGTTGTTCCGCAGCACCACGCCGTCGTCCAGCGACTCGGCCAAGGGCAGGAACCGCCGGAAGAGGGGGCGGTGCCCGGCGAGGTTGCGCTCGATGTCCTCGAGGGTGGGGGCGGTGCGCACCGTGGACTTGCCCGACGGGTCGCCGACCATGGCCGTCCCGCCGCCGGTCACGAGGACGACGCGGTGGCCCGCCCGCACGAAGTGGGACAGCAGCATCAGCTGCAGGAAGTTGCCCATGTGCAGCGACACGGCGGTGGGGTCGATGCCGAGGTACAGCGTGACGGGTCCCGCCGCGAGGTGCGCGCGCAGGCCGTCGGCGTCCGACACCTGCTTGATGAACCCGCGCGCTTCCAGTTCGTCGAGGACGTGCATGCGCGGCACGCTACGGGATCGACTAGACGATTCCCAGGAGGCGGCGGCCGAGGTCCACGTCCGGGGTGATCCCCGTCCAGCGCTCGAAGCTCAGCACCGCCTGCCACAGGAACATGCCGCGGCCGTCGATGGTCAGGAGCCCCCGCGCGGCGCCCGCCGTCAGGAGCGGCGAGTCCGCGTAGTAGTTGATGTCCACCAGCGCGGCCCGGTCGGGCAGCGGGTCCAGCGACAGCGACGCGAGGGTGGGGTTCGCGATCGGGGCCAGCGTGTTGATGACCAGGTCCGGCGGGTCGGGGAGCCGCCCGAAGACGCTCGGTTGGAGAGGCAGGGCGCGGCGAGCCCCGAGCTCGTCGGCCAGGTCCTGGGCCGAGGGGAGCGTGCGGTTGATGATCGTCACCGTCACGCCGCCCTGGGCGAGGATGGCCGCGCCGATCGCCCGCGCCGCGCCGCCCGCCCCGAGGAGCGCCACGTCGCGGCCGTGCATCGACTCGCCGGTGGCCTCCTCCATGGCCCGCAGGAAGCCGGCGCCGTCGGTGTTGCCCGCGGTCCAGGCCTTGTCTTCGTCCCGATAGAGGAGGTTGGCGGCCCCCGCGGCCTCCGCGTCCGCGTCCACGCGATCCACGTACCCGAGCACGGCGACCTTGTGGGGGATGGTCACGTTCACGCCCGTGAACTCGAACGGCAGGGACGGCCCCCGGCGAATGAGCTCCTTCGGGGAGATGTCGACGGCCGAGTAGACGCCCGGGATCCCGGCCCTCCGGAACCACGCCGTGTGGAGCTCCGGCGACCGGGAGTGCGCGACGGGGTGGCCGATCACGGCGTAGTTACCCACCGCCGCGAGGCCGCCGGTCACGATCTCGCTGGGGTCGCCGAGGACGTCGTCGAGGTCGCTCATCGGGGCTTCGGGTCCCAGGTGACCTCGACCGGGGGGACGGGCGGGAAGGGGAGCATGGCGCGGGCGTCTGCGCCGTCCTGGTGGATCCGGGCCACGAGCGCGTCCACGGAGTCGAAGCGGATCTCGTCCCGGAGACGACGCACGAAGGCGAGCCGGACCCGCTGCCCGTACAGGTCCCCGTCGTAGTCGAAGAGGTGCGTCTCGATCGCGAGCTCCTTCTCCGCGAACGTGGGACGGAACCCGATGTTGCACACGCCCGGGCGCCACTCCTCCTCGTCCTCGAGCAGCATCTCGACCGCGTACACCCCCGAGGGCGGCACCAGCTCCGTGGACGGCTCCAGGTTCGCCGTGGGGAACCCGATCCCGCGGCCCCGACCGCGCCCCCGCACGACGGATCCGCGGATGAAGTGACGACGCCCCAGGATCGTCGCCGCGCGCTCCACCTCCCCGCGACGGACCAGCCGACGCACCAGCGAACAGCCCGCGATCTCGCCGCCGACCCGGATCGCCCCGTGAGGCCGGATCTCGGTCTCCGTGTCCGCGAAGAAGTGGTCGAGGAAGCGCCAGTCGCCCTGCCGCCCGTGCCCGAAGCGGAAGTCGTGCCCCACGTGGATCTCCCGGGGCGCGATCCGGTCCTTGAGCACCGTCTGGGCGAACTCGCGATGGGAGAGCCGCTGGATGTCCGGGCGGAACTCCTCGGTGATGAGGATGTCGACACCCATGCGGTACAGCAGGTCGACCTTGTCCTGCAGCGTGAGGATGAGATAGGGGTCGTCGCGCCGCGTGCCGAGGATGCGCCACGGCGGGGGGAAGAAGCTGTAGACGACGGAGCGCGAGCCGGTCTTGCGCGCGCGGTCCAGGATTCGCTCGACGAGGGCGTGGTGCCCCAGGTGCAGCCCGTCGAAGGTGCCGATGGTCATGACGACCGGACCGAGGGAGTCCTCGATCGCCTCGTAGCCGTACCGAATCTCCACGGACGGGTTGATAGCATGCGGCGCGCATGACCGGATCCCCCGCCGTTCCCGTAATCGACGTCCAGCGCCTCTCCCGTACGTACACCATGGGGGACGTGGAGGTCCGGGCCCTGCGTGGCGTGGACCTGCGCGTGGAGCGCGGCGAGTACGTCGCCATCATGGGGCCCTCCGGCTCCGGCAAGTCGACGCTCATGAACCTGCTGGGTTGCCTCGACACGCCCACCGAGGGGCTCTACCGGCTGGCGGGCGAGGAGGTCTCCGGCCTCACCGACGAGCAGACGGCGGCCATCCGCAACCGTCGCATCGGCTTCGTCTTCCAGACGTTCCACCTCCTGCCGAGGTACACGGCGCTGGACAACGTCGCGCTGCCGCTGCGGTACGGGGGCGTGGCGCGGGACGAGCGGCGGGCGCGGGCCCGATCGGCGCTGGAGAAGGTCGATCTGGCCGACCGCACGGACCACCGGCCGAACCAGCTCTCAGGGGGCCAGCGGCAGCGCGTCGCCATCGCGCGGGCGCTCGTGAACGACCCCGATCTGCTGCTCGCCGACGAGCCCACCGGGAACCTGGACAGCAAGGTGGGGCAGGAGATCCTGGCGCTGTTCGACGAGCTGCACGCCGCCGGCCGCACCGTCGTGATGGTCACCCACGAGCCGGACGTCGCTGCCCGCGCCGACCGCCTGATCCGCGTGGTGGACGGCGAGATCGTCGAGGACCGGAGGACGCAAGCGCCCCTCTGATTTGTCGGACGGGGTGCCTACCGCCGGGTGAACGCTTCCAAGACGTCGACGACGCACGCCGTGAGCTTCTTGGCGTACGGGACGTGCAGGAACTCGTTGGGCCCGTGGGCGTTGGAGGCGGGTCCGAGCACCCCCGTGATCACGAACTGGGCGTCCGGGAAGCCGGCGTGCAGCATGCCCATGAAGGGGATGGTGCCGCCCTCGCCCATGTGCAGCGCCGGGGTGCCGAAGCGACGGTTCGAGGCCTCGTCGAGCGCCGCCTCCAGCCAAGGCGCGAGGTCCGGGGCGTTCCAGCCCGCGCCCCCGTGACCGTCCACGTCCGCGGTGACCTTCGCGCCGTAGGGCGGGTTGGACTCCAGCGTGGTCTTGAGCGCCTCGGCGGCCGCGGCCGGGTCCGCGGTGGGGGGCAGGCGGATGGACAGCTTCAGCTCGGTGTACGGACGCAGGACGTTGCCGCCGTCGCGCACCGCGGGGATGCCGTCGATGCCGGTGTACGACAGGGTCGGCCGCCAGGTGCGCGCGAGGATCTGCTCCGCGGGGTCCGAGCCCATGGGGTTCATGCCCTCGACCCAGGGGTATTTGCCCGCGACCGCCTCCCCGATGGAGCCCGCCACCGCCTCGGCCTGGGCGCGCCGGGAGGCCGGGATCTCGGCGCGCAGCGCGCTCACGAGGATGCGGCCGGTCTGGGGGTCTTCGACGCGGTCGAGCAGCCGACGGATGATGCGGAAGCTGGACGGCACGATCCCGCTCGCGTCGCCCGAGTGGACCCCGTTCTCGAGGACCTCCACGCGCAGCGTCCCGGCGAGCATCCCGCGCAGCGACGTCGTGGACCACAGGCGGTCGTAGTCGCCCGCGCCCGAGTCGAGGCACACCACGAGGTCGGGGGTGCCGATCCGGTCCTTGTAGTGCTCGACGTACGCGGGCAGGTCGGGCGAGCCGGACTCTTCGCTGAACTCGATCACGATGACGATGCGCGGACGGGACAGGCCCTCGTCCATCATCGCCTGGACGGCTGCGACCGACGCGAAGAGGGCGTATCCGTCGTCGGCGCCGCCCCGCCCGTAGAGCTTCCCGTCCTCGTACACCGGGATCCACGGGCCCTTGCCGTCGTGCCAGCCCTCCATCTCGGGCTGCTTGTCGAGGTGGCCGTACATGAGGACCGTGCCCGGCAGGTCGCCCGGCACCTCGATCAGGATCAAGGGCGTGCGGCCCGGCAGGCGGCCGACGGTGACCTCCGCGCCCTCGAGCGGATGCTCCTCGATCCACCCCAGGGCGAGCTGCAGGACCGCCTCCATGTGCCCGTTCGCCTCCCAGTCGGGATCGAACGACGGCGACTTGTTCGGGATGCGGATGTAGTCGATCAGCGTGGGGACGATGTACTCGTCCCAGAAGCGGTCGATGCGGGCGGTCGTGGAGTCGGTGGCAGGCATGGGCGGGGAGTGTAAGGCAGGATCGCCGGGTGTTGCGGCGACTGGTTCGAGGAGTGAGACGACGGCATCCGAGGGTGCCGGGGGGTCCCTCGATCCGGGAGCTGCTGAAGCGGCCGGTGCCCCTGCCGGAGGACCTGGGGAGGCTCCCCGCGGACCTGGTCGCGCTGGAGGACACCCACGTCCTGGCGCACCTCGCCGCGGCGGGGGCGCGGGGCCGGGCCATGGACGTCCTCCAACCCCCGCCGGGCACCTACACCCGGGCCCCGAACCCCTCGAAGTTCCGGGAGGCGAAGCGACGGGAGCACGCGGCGGTGACCCCGCGCGAGCGCGAGCTGCGGGTGCTCACCTACAACGTCGCGCTCCTGCACCGCACCTACCTGGGGCAGACCGTCGAGTCGCCCCACCGCGCAGGCCGTCGAGGGCCGCTCATCGAGGTGGTGTTCTCCGGGGCCTGGGATCTCATCCTGCTGCAGGAGGTCTGGAACGACGCCGACGCGTCCGAGTTTCGAGCGGCAGCCGAGGCGGCCGGGTACGTCGTGTTCACGGGGGCGCGTCGCTACGAGCACGGCCTCTTCCTCGCCGCGCGGGCGCCCCTGGTGCGGCGCGAGGAGCGCTCCGAGCACATCTACGCGACGCAGTACCACCTCGAAGGAGCGCCGGGGCCGTCGATCCGGCGCGGGTTCCTGCGCTGGACGATCGAGGGCGACGCGGGCCGCATCACGGTCTTCGACACCCACACGAGCGCCTTCCCCTGGGCGGCGTCACGACGGGCCATGCAGGCGCGGGAGCTGGGCCTCGCGGCGGCGTCCCGGCCCGAGGATGAGCTCGTGATCGTGGGCGGCGACCTCAACGCGGCGTGGTCGTACCCCTCGGACGAGGGGCCCGACGGGTGGACGGGCTGGTGGGCCAACGCGGCCTCGATCCCGCTCCTGCTCCACTACGGCGGCCTGGAGGACGCCTGGGTCCTCGCCCGCGGCGCCGACGAGGAACCCACGGCCACCGACGCGAACGAGCTGTACCGGTCCCAGTACGGCGGGACCGAGCATCCGGCGCGCATCGACCACGTGATGGTGCGCCCGGGCCGGGCGCAAGTGGCCGACGCGGCCGTGCTCTTCGACCAGCGCCGCGGGGATCTCGGGGCGCCCGCGCCGATCGAGCTCAGCGACCACTACGGACTGGGGGTCTGCCTCACCGTGTGATCCTCAGCGGTGGTCGTCCAGCCGGATGATCTTCCCGCGCATGCGGCCCCCGACGCGGACTCGATCCCAGGCCACGTGGACCGCCTCCGGGCGGTCGCGGAGGGTCCGAAGCAGCGCGGCCCGCTGCGCCGCGGGGGTGTCGCTGGGCGGCCGTCGGATCGCGGCGTCGACGTCGGCGGGGTCCAGCAGGCGCGGGGCCAGCCCCTCGTCCTCGAGCATGGCGAAGTAGCCCGTGCCGATCTCGTGGTAGCGGAGGTCGATCTTCTTGAGCGCCGCGTCCGAGAGCCCGTCGGCCCGACCCGCGCGGATCAGCGAGCGCTTGGTGATCCAGTCCACCCGCCCGATGAGCGAGTCGGGGTCGTGCTCCAGCGCGTCCAGGGTCTCCCCCCACTGCCGCACGACGTCCCGGGCCTCGAGGGACGTCGTGGCGCCGCTCACGTACTCGGAGGCGCGACGCTGGTACCAACGCTGAAGCTCCAGCGCCGTCTTCTCGCCGTCGGACGTCTCCACCGCGATGGACAGCGACGGGTCCCGGCAGATCGCCCTCAAGGCCGGGATCGGGCGACGCAGCCGGGGGGCGTCGTCCAGGGCGCCCGCCTCCGCCATGGACACGAGCAGGCCCGTGGTGGCGACCTTGAGGTACTCGGCGGTCTGCGCCATGTTCGACGCCGACAGGCCCAGCTGCAGCCGCTGCCGACGGCGGTAGAGCTTGAGCACGCCCGTGGGCTGGAGGGTCATCGGCGTGAAGAGCAGCTTCACCAGGTTGCCGAGCTCGAACACCGTCCGGTCCTGGGGCAGGACCGACATCCGCGACGTCCGCACCATGGCGGGCGCCTTCTCGTCGAGCTGGAACTCGCCGTCGAGCAGCGTGCCCGCGCCCATGAAGATCGGCCGTGAGGCGAGGTGCGCGAGGATCGCGCGCCGCTGGCGACGGAAGGCCGTCCATCGCAGGAGGAACATCGTGGGCGTCACCAGCGGCGCCGTGATGATCGTCTCGATCCACAGCCACACCCACCCGAAGGCCGACAGCGTCTTGTTCATCCACTCGTTGGGAACCCGCTCGGCGCCCTCGGCGATCGCCTCCGCCAGCCCGACGCTCACCGCCACCACGAACATCAGGCCGACCAGGAGCAGCCCCAGCGGCAGGTACACCAACGCCGTCGCGGCCACGACCGGGAGCATGAGCGTCACCCCCACCCGCATGGCCCAGAGGCTCGCCCCGCGGCCGACCTCGGCCTCGTAGTTCTCCTGGGCTCCGTAGATGTTGTCGAAGGCGTCGCGGCAGTTCTTGATCAGGGACAGCCGGCCGCGGAACCCCTCGGAGGCGAGGGCGAGGCGCGCCCCGGGGATGGCCCGCAGGAGCAGCGCCTCCTGGGCCCGCTGGTAGAGCAGCAGCTCGGCGGGGCTCCGGCACTCGGGCGTCGCCACCTCGATCAGGCCGCCCTGCACCGCGTGGGGGAGCATCTCGTAATAGAAGGCGCCGCCGTTCTCGGTGAACGACTGGTCGCGGCTGAGGGACCGCTCCCCGTTGCCCAGAACGACCAGCTGCGCGATCGAGTCGCGGAGCGCTTCGTAGATGACCTCGTTGCCGGGGTGTCGGGAGCCGTCCGCCGGCGAGAAGCGGATCGCGAACTCGGTCTCGAGTCCGCTGAGTCGGTCGTACAGCGCTACTCGCCGCCCTTGGGGACTTCGGCGTCGCGCGCGTACTGCTCGGGCGCCCGCTGGGCGTCGCGCAGGATGCGGTTCAGCGTCGTCTCGGCGCGCTGCTCGGCGTCGTCGTCGCGGCGGGGGGCGGGGGTGTGCTTGCGGGCTGGTTCCATGTCGTTCTCCGGGGCAGCGGGGTCAGGATACCCGACACACCGCGCGCCGGCGGTGTTCCCGTGCGCCCGGTCTACTCGTCGGCGGGGAGCCGGCACCAGCTCAGCTCGGGGTCCTCGCCCCGGGCCAGGTGGTACTGCCGCGCGTCGAGGTTTCCGAGCCGCCGCATCGTCTTGAGGATCTCGTGGATGCGCTCGCGCAGGTGGGGCGTGACGCCCCGACGGTGGTAGTAGCCGTGGTAGCGCCGGGGCGACGGGAGCAGCGACGCCAGGAACGCCGCCTCCTCGGGCCGCAGGTGCGACGGCGTGCGGTTGAAGTAGTGATCGGCGGCGTCGCGGATGCCGTACAGGCCGGGGCCCCACTCGGCGATGTTGAGGTAGATCTCGAGGATCCGTCGCTTCGGCAGGTCCTCCTCCAGGCGCCACGCCAGCACCGCCTCCTTGAGCTTTCGGGCGACGCTGCGCTCGCCGGACAGGAACAGGTTCTTCGCGAGCTGCTGGGTGATGGTGGACCCGCCGCGCCCCGAGCCCTCCCGCAGGTTCTCGAGCACCGCCTCCTTGAGCTCCTTCGTCTCGAAGCCCGAGTGCCCGAAGAAGCCCGCGTCTTCGGTGGACACGACGGCCGCGATCAGGTGCTTGCTGATGCGGTCGATGGGGACGAACGACGGCGACTCGGCGCCCATGCGGCGGCGCAGCGGGCGGCCCTCCACGACGGTCGGGAACTCGTGCACGAAGGGGCCGCGGAGGAGCTCCACCTCGGCCGCCAGCTCGCCTGACGCGAGCGTCATGCGGGAAAAGTCGCCGGTCCAGTCCAGCTGCCACTGGGTGCGGTCGTGCACGGGCCCGCCGAACTCGAGGGCGAAGTCCATGGTGCCCTGGATCTCCTGGGCCCACTCCGAGGGCAGCAGGGCCTCCGGCAGCTGCTCGAGGAGCAGCCCGAGCGAGAGGGTCTCGGCCTCGACGCTCAGGGTGATCAGGGCTTCGTCGCCCGTCCCCAGGGGCCCGAACATCGCGTGGAAGGGGCCGCCCTGGTCGGACACCGCCCAGCGCGACGACTCGATGGCGAGCACGAGGCCGGTCTCGGTGCGGGTGGGGCGCAGGGTCCCCAGCAGGCCGACCTCCGGGAGCGGCACCACGTCGCCGCCCAGGAACTCGTGGGCGACGGTCAAGCCGGACAGCGTCGCGTCCACGCCCCAGCTGCCCGCGCCCTCCACGCCGGGCCGATACGCCAGGGACCCGTCCGCCACGCCTGCGGTGACCTTCAGCCGCTCGCCCGCGGCCTCCTGGAGGGCACCGGCCACCGGCCACCCCGTCACGTCCAGCCGACCGGCCTGGAGACCGCGCTCCGCGAGCGAACCCTCGAAGGTCGCGAGGCCCCCCGCGGGGAACTCGGTGGCCAGGGCCAGGTTCACCGTGTCTTCGCTCCTCGTGGCGTGGATCGCGAGCTCGCGGACGAGGACGTTCTCCTCGGGACCCTGCAGCACCGCCTGATCGATGCGGACCCGGCCCTCGGGGGCCAGGCGCGCGATGACGGCGGGGACGCGGTCGCCCCCTCGCCCGGCCGCGAGCGCGTCCGTCAGGTCCGCGAATCGCAGGCCGGCGGCCTCCATGGAGGCGGAGAGATCGGCGTCGGCCGAGTCGTCGTCCCCGGAGTCGTCGTCTCCCGGCGCCGGACCGGGGTCGCGCGCCCGCAGGCGCAGCACCGTGCCGTAGACCGTCAGCTCCTCGATCGGGGGCAGCGGGCCTGCCACGGGGGGCGCGGAGAAGGTCGCCTGGACGCGGTTCGCGACGGCGCCCGCCACGGGGCCGGACTCGAGGATGCAGGCGATGTCGGAGAGCTCGACGCTGCGCAGGTCCAGAGGCAGCACCT
This sequence comes from uncultured Rickettsiales bacterium, assembly GCA_964620495.1. GTDB lineage: Bacteria > Myxococcota_A > UBA796 > UBA9615 > UBA9615 > CAZEKB01. The sequence continues at coordinate 188,588 of CAZUHI010000004.1, forward strand.
TGCCGACGGTGCAGGTCGCGCCGATCGCGCTCCCGAGCCGGGCGGCCACGGCCGCGGGTGCCTGGTCGAGGCGATGCATGCCCCAGAAGGCGGTCGCCGCGACGACCGCCAGGACCGTCCCCCCGACGATCAGGCCGCGGCGGGGCATCAGATCACCGAGTGGTCACGAAGCCAGCGGACCGTCTGCTCCATCCCGTCGGCGAGCTCCATCTCGGGCCGGAACTCGAGCTCCGTTCGGGCCTTGTCGATCTCGCACATCCACCCCGGCACGTCGGCCTCGACGACCTTGTTTCGGCTGAAGACCGGCGCGCGGCCCTTCATGCGTCCGCCGAGCTCGTTGAACCACGCCCCGACCCAGACGATGGGCTTGGGGATGGCGAGCTTCATCGCCTTCTTGCCCAGCGCGGTGGCGGCGGCCCGCCCGAACTCCTCGAGCGTGTAGCGGCCGCCGTCGGTGAGGTAGTAGATGCCGCGGCCCGCGTCGTGCGACGGGTCCGCGGACTCGGGGAAGGCGAGCCCCCCCCCGTCCAGCACGTGGCCGTCGTCCCCGGCGGGCAGCGGGGCGCCGCGCTCGGCGGCCAGCACCGTCCCGCGGCAGAGGTCGTGCGGGTGCACGACGCTCATCCACAGCGGCTTCGTCCCCTGCGTCGCGACGATCCCCCAGTTGGCGGCCTGAATCAGCTGCAGGACCTCGGTGTCGCGGGGCCCGTAGACCGTGGGCGGCCGCACGATGACGACCTCGATGTCCCCCGACGCCGCGGCCTTCTTGGCCGCCGTCTCGCCCCGGAACTTGCTGCGGCCGTAGGGCGTGATCTGGTCGGCGGCGTGGAACTCGCGGCGGCCTTCGTCGGCGCTGCAGGGGCCCGCGGCGGCCAGTGAGGACATCAGGACGACGCGTCGCGGCCCGTTCGTGGTGGTGCGGGCGGCGTCGAGGATGTTCTCCGTGCCGGTCTTGTTGACCCGGTCGAAGTCCTCTTCGGTCCAGCCCGCCGTGGCGCCGGCCACGTGATAGACGATCTCGACGCCCTCCATCGCCGCCCGCAGGGAGTCGAGATCGGTCACGTCCGCGTACCGGTACTCGACGCTACGCCCCTTGAGGTTGTCGACGTTGCTCGTCTTGCGGACCATCGCGTAGGGGAGGTCCCCGCGGTCCTGGAGCAGCTCCACCAGGTGACTGCCCACGAAGCCGTTGGCGCCGGTGACCAGCGCGGTCGTGCCCATCAGGCGAGCTCCTTGCCGTACACGCGGTACGTCTTGGTCTTCTCGCCGCCCATGCTCTCGATGGCGCGGTTGATGAGGGTGTTGTCGTCCAGCGTCCAGCCGATCTCGGCGCCTCGCCAGCCGAGCTTCTCGGCCCCGCGGAACGTCTCCACGAAGAGCACCGAGTCGATGCCGCGACGTCGGTAGCCGTCCTTGATGCCCATGACCACGAGGCGGCCCCAGTCGATCTTCGGCCGCAGCGTCAGGTTCCACAGGAGGGAGAAGACGCCCGTGGGGAAGAGCTTGCCGTCGACCTTCTTGAGGGCGGGCTGGATGTCCTTGATCGTGATGCAGAAGGCCACGGGCTCGCCGTCGACCTCGGCCATGAGCGCCGTCTCCTCGGCGATGACCATCTTGAGGTCCGCGGCGAGGTGCTTGAACTCCTTCTCGGACACCGGGACGAAGCCCCAGTTCTTGTCCCAGGCGGAGTTGTAGATCGACAGCACCCGGTCGACCTCGTTGTCCCAGTCCTCGAGGTTCATGGGGCGAACCTCGACCTTCGCGCGCTTGCGGATCTTGTCCGCCACGCGCTCGACCTTCTCGGGCAGGCCCTTCGCGACCTCGAGCTCCCAGGCCCAGAGGTCCTTCGCCTTGCTGTACCCCGCGCCTTCGATGAGCGCGCCGTAGTAGGGCGGGTTGTAGGGCATCTGCATGCCGGGGGCCTTGTCGAACGAGTCGATGAGGACGCCGGAGTAGTAGTTGGTGGAGGCGTCCAGGGGGCCGATGACGTCCTCGCGCCCGCGCTCCTTGAGCCACGCCTCCGCGCGACGGAGCAGGGCCTCGGCGACCTCCGGGTCGTCGGGGGAGTCGAAGAAGCCGAAGTAGCCGGTCTTGGTGCCGTGGAAGGGCTCCCAGTCCTTGTCGAAGATCGCCGCGATCCGGCCCACGTCGCGGCCGTCCTGCACGGCGATCCAGAAGGCGCACTCGGCGTGGTCGAAGAAGGGGTTCCCGCCCGACGTGAGGCTCTTCTTGGGGTTGAGGTAGTCCCGCCGGTCGATGAGCAGCGGGGGGACCCACACGTCGTTGGGGGCGTGCTCGCGATGGATCCACCACTGGACGCGGATGAAGCGCTCCACGAGCTTGCGGTTCGCCAGCGGAACCTCGATCAGTTCGACGTTCATATGAGCTTGGCGACCTTGCCGACCCGCTCGAAGATGGCGAGGGCGCGGTCGATCTGCTCGGCCGTGTGCGTCGCCATGAAGGAGGTCCGGATCAGGGTGCTGTCGGGGGCCACGGCGGGGGGGATGACCGCGTTGGTGTAGACGCCCTCGTCGAACAGCATTCGCCAGAAGGGGAGCATGCGCATCTCCTCACCGATGTGGATCGGGAGGACGGGGGTGGGGGACTCGCCGACGCGGTAGCCGAGCTGCTTGAGGCCCGCGCGCATGCGCGACACGTTCGCGTGCAGGCGCTCCCGGGGCTCGGGGTCCGACTCCATGAGGTCCAGCGCCGCGAGGGCCGCGCCGAGCGCGGGCGGGCTGATCGACGCGGAGTAGATCAGGGAGCGCCCGTGGTGCTTGATGTAGTTGATGACGGCGGCGGGGGCGGCCACCACCCCGCCCAGGGACGCGAACGACTTGCTGAACGTGCCGGTGATGACGTCCACGTCGTCCATGACGTCGTAGAGCTCGCAGGTGCCGCGGCCGGTGGGGCCCATGGTGCCGAGGCCGTGGGCGTCGTCCACGATGAGGCGCGCGCCGTACCTCTTCTTGAGCGCCACGAGCTCGGGCAGGGGCGCGAGGTCCCCCTCCATGGAGAACACGCCGTCGGTGATGATGGCCGCGTTCTTGGTCTCGGGGACCTTCGACAGCACGTCCTCGCAGTCGGCCATGTCCAGGTGCTCGTACCGACGCAGGCGGCACTTGCTGATCATCACGCCCTCGTACACGGAGGCGTGGTCCTGGCTGTCGAGGATGGCGACGTCGTCGCGCTGGAAGATGGCCCCGAACGTCGCGAGGTTGGTCTGGTAGCCGGTGGAGACGACCGCCGCCGCCTCCTTGCCGAGGAACGCCGCCAGGCGCCCCTCGAGCTCCTCGTGCATGGCGAGCGTGCCGTTGAGGAACCGCGATCCGGAGCACGACGTGCCGAACCTCTTGATGGCCTCGATCGCGCCCTCGCGGACCTTGGGGTGCCAGGTCAATCCGAGGTAGTTGTTCGACCCCAACATGAGCCGGGGTTTGCCCTCGATGAAGACCTCGGTACCTTCACTCTGATCGATCGTGAGGAAGTAGGGGTAGACACCCATCGCCTTCGCGTCGTCGGCGAGGGTGTAGTCGCGGCAGCGCTCGAACAGATCGGCCATGAGGAAGAAGCACCTTGTCCAAAAAGACGGCGGAACCTAACGAACCCCCCCCGGCGGGGTCAAGCGATTCCCCGGGCCGTCGCGGCGGGCTCGAGGGGTGGCTGCTGCCGGGCCTGATCCTGGGGACCTGCGTGGTCCTCGGGTTGGTCCTGCGTACCCCCTCCACGCCCATGGGAGCGTCCCCGGCCGCGCCCGCCCCCACGGCGTCCGCCGAGGAGCCCGCGACCCCGCCCGACTGGACGACCGGCGACGGCGTGGACGTGCTCCTGCGCATCGTCGACCGCCGCTGGGAGCCGTGGCCGGGCACCGCCACTCGCGGCGGGTTCACGCGCGCCGTGCCCGCCGAAGGCATCCGCGTGCGGGCCGCGCCGGACCGCCCCTTCGCGCGGCTGGGAGGCGAGCGCCTCGCCGGTCGCCTGTGGACGCCGAGCGACAGCGACCGCTGGGAGGAGCAGGAGGACGGCGGCTTCGTCGCGACGGTGATGCTCTACCCCGGCAAACCGCTCGACGTGGCGCTCGCGGGCCCCGGCGCGGCGGTGGTGACGCGCGTGCGCTGCATCGACGGACACCGGCGAGGCGTCGTGTGCACCGGCGAGGCGCCGAGCTGGGACTGCGACTGCCGCATCTCCTCGCGCGTGGGCGTGTACTCCGACCGCTGGTCGGTGCCGTGGCTGGTCGACCGCGCCACGCTCGAGGCGGGCGAGGTGACCGTGCCCGAGGCCGTGACGGCGTGCTTCCGCTTCCCGGAGGTGCCCGCCGAGGAGCGCACCGTGGTGGTGGTGGCGCCCCAGGGGATGCCCCACGAGTCGGCGAAGGAGGCGACGTCGCCGGCTGTCGCGGAGGGCGAGGTGTGCGTGCGCGCGCCCGCCGAGGCCCCCCTGCTCATCGGGTTGGGGTCGTCGTTCTCCCCGTCCTGGTCCAACCGCGACGCGACCCCGGCGGAGGGCACGACCACGTGGACGGCGCGGCCCGTGGCGGACGGCACGGTCACGCTGGCGCCCGGCGGCGGCTGGGCCTCCTGGCCCGTGATCGTCGGTCCTACCGAGTAACGTCTCCTCCCTGCCCGGAGTCCGCCTTGTCCCGATCTGCGCTCGTCCTGCTGCTCCTGTTCCTGCCCGCCACGGCCTCCGCCGCCGCCCCCAAAGCGGCCGAGATCGACGCCGCCGTGCGCGACGTCACGGGCGAGGCCGCGACCGCCATCGACGAGGCTGGAGCCGCCGACGCCCGCGCCCGCGTCGCCGAGGAGGCCCGCGAGAACCAGCTGAGGGCCGCCCGCAGCCGCCTGGAGGCCGCGCGGGTGCGCGTGAACCAAGCCGAGATCGGCCTCAAGGCGGTGGACTTGGACTTGAAAGCCGCGGACGCGACGGGAGACCTCGCCGCGAAGGAGCGGCTGGCCGTCGAGCGCGCCCGCCGCGAGCAGCGGCGACGGTGGCGGATCGAGCAGCGCAGCGAGGCGCACAAGGAGGTCGTCCTCGCCCAGCGGCGGCTGGCGGAGGCGCGCACGGCGAGAGGGTTGGCGGAGGCGCGGCTCACCCGCGCGAAGCTCGCCGCGTGGGTGGCCCTGGGGGCGGACGCGGAGGTGGACAAGGCGCTCGCGTCGTCGTCGCGCGAGGTCGCGGCGGCCCGACGGACGCTGGAGCGCGACCAGCGCCGCACCCTGCGCGCCCAGCAGAACCGCGACACGGCGACCAAGGCCGTCGAGAGCCTGACGCCCGAGAGCGTCGAGGGGCGCCTGGTCGAAGCGGAGGAGCGGATCGAGCGCCTCACCACGGAGCTGGCCGCCGAGCGCTCGGATCTGGAGGCCCAGCGGTCGGCGGTCGAGCGGCTCGGGGTGCGGATCACCGAGGAGCGGGACGCGGCGGCGGAGGATCGCGAGCGCCTCGCGGAGCTCGAGGACGCCGCCTCGGAGGCGAACACCTCGGCCGGCGCCGCGGCCGAGGAGGCGGCGCGCAGCCTCGCCGCCAAGGACGAGGAGATCCTCAACCTGCGCAAGCAGCTGGAGTCGAAGCTCGGGCCCCGCCCCGAAGACGACCTCGCCGAGCTGCAGGGTGAGCTCGAGGCCGTGCGCGGGGAGCGGGATCGGCTCTCGGTCCTCGTGGCGACCGCCTCCGAAGAGCGGGCCGACGGGAACCGGAAGCTCGCGGCCCTGGAAGCGCGCGCCGACGAAGCGGAGCGGGCCCTGGCGGCGGCGGACGAGCTCGCCACCGAGACCGGGCGGCTGGCGGGCGAGCAGCAGGCGGGTCGGGTCGCCGAGCTGGAGGCCGCGGTGGACACGGCCGAGGCGGAGCGGGACGCGCTGCAGCAGCGGTTGGACGAGGGCGGCAACGCCGAAGAGGTGAAGGTCCGCGGGCTCCAAGTGAAGATGCTGCGCAACCGCCTCGAGGCCACCGGGGAGCTGCATCGTCGTCGGATCCGGCGGCTGGAGGACGAGCTCGCCGACCGCGCCGAGGCGGTCGTGGGCGCGGAGCAGCGCGTGGCGCGGGCCCAGGATGAGGCCGACCGACTCGCGGCGGAGCTCGCGGGCGCCCGCGCCGACACCGCGGGTGCAGGGTCGCGTGCGGCGGCGCGGGTGGCCGAGCTCGAAGCCGCCAGGGCCGCGGTGGATGCGCGCCTGGCGGAGCTCACGGACGTGGCCCCCGGGGATCGCGACGGGGCGATGGACGCGCTGCGCGGCGAGGCGGACGACCTGCGCGAGCAGCTGCTGGCGGCCGAGCGCGCCACGACGGCCGCCCAGGCGACGGCCGAGGAGCGGGCGCTGCGGATGTCGGAGCTGACCGCGGAGCTCGATCGCGTGCGGGGACGCCTCGCGGAGGCCACGGCGTCGGCCACGGAGGCGCAGAGCGAGGCGCGCGAGTCCGAGGGGGCCGCGCGCCGCGCCCACGAGGCGGCGCTCGCGACGGTGCAGGATCGCGCCGAGGGCGCCGAGAGCCGGCTCGTGGCCGCGGAGGCCGAGCTGCAGGCGGGGGCGGCGCGACGGGTCGAGCTGCAGGCTGAGGTCGAGTCGCTCAAGGCCGCGCTGGACCAGGGCGGAGCGGACGCCCGCATCGCGGAGCTGGAGGGGCGCGTCGAGGATCTGAGCGCCGAGCGCGCGGACCTCACCGAGCAGCTGAGCGAGGCGCGCGACTTCGCGCGGCTCGAGATGGACGTCCTCCGCAGCCAGGTCGAGGCGTTCAGCGACGGCCTGGTGGAGGCCGAGGAGCGCGTCGCGGTGAAGGACGCCCGGGTCGCCGAGCTCACCGAGGCGCTGGACGACGCCGAGCGCGCCCGTCGGGACGACACGGACGCCCTGCGCGCGGAGCTGCGGGCGGTGCGAGAGGCCGGCTCCCGCCGCCGCGTGGATCTCCAGGATCTCGAGGCCCGCCTCCGCGAGGCTCACCGTCGCCTGGCGCGGCTCGAGTCGGAGAATGAGGGGCTGTGGGCGAAGGTCGACGCCGAGATGGACTGGGAAGAGGCGACCGAAGAGCCGATCCCCGCCCCGAAGTAGGGCCCTCTACCCGGCTTCGGCCACCGGCAGCGAGCCGGTGACGACGTCCGTCGGCTCTTCGGCTCCCGGCGGCGGGCAGGCCGCCTCCTCGGGGTTGTGAGGCTCGCTCGGCGACCACTCGCCGCGCATGCGCAGCAGCGTCCGCTCGATCTTCACGATCGTGATCCCGAGCACCAGCGGCCAGCTCATGACCACGAACATCCAGATCTCGGAGATGATCCCCTTGTGCATCGCCACCGCGGCGGCGGCGATCGACAGCAACCACAGGATGAACCCGGCGCCGATGGCTTCGGGGGTGAGGACGGTCGGGGGCGCCTTGAGCATCGATCTCCGGGGCAGGTCCGTGCCCTATCGCCCATTTCACCCGAATCCTGAGCGGTTGTCATCGAGCCCGGGCGGGTGGCCCCTGGGCCCGGCCCGTGCTACCCCTGCCTCGTGGCGTCCGCGACCTCTCAGACTCCTCGCGCCGTGTTCCTCACCGGAGGCACGGGCTTCCTCGGCCGCCGGCTGCTGGTCCGCCTCACGCGGGACGGCCGCAACGTCCTCGCGCTGGTCCGGAAGAACTCTCGTCGCACCGCGCGCGGGTGGCTGAGCGAGTACCGCAAGCAGGACGCCGAGGCCGCGTCGCGCATCCGGCTGCTGACCGGCGACGTCACGGCCCCCGAGATCTTCGACGACCAGGCGAGCCGCGCGCGCGTCCTCTCCGAGGCCGTGCACATCATCCACTGCGCCGCGGCCACCCACCTCGCCGTCGAGCGCAGGGTGGCCTTCGACACGAACGTGGGCGGGAGCAAGGCGATCCTCGACCTCGCCGCGGACCTGCCGAACCTCGAGCGGGTCATGCACGTCTCCGCGGGGGCCGTCGCGGGCGACCATCGCGGCCGCTTCAGCGAGTCGATGCTGCTGTCGGGGCAGCACTACCAGGACCGCTACGCCGAGACGAAGATGTTGGCCGAGCGGAAGGTGCGCGCGGCGATGGCGAAGCTGCCGATCACCGTCGTGCGGCCGTCGCACATCGTGGGGCGCTCCGACACCGGCGAGGTGGAGCGCGTCGACGGCTTCTATCACTTGCTCCTCTTCCTCCTGAAGTTCAGCTCGCTGCCTGCGCCCCTGCGGTTCCTGCCGGTCGCCCCGGGCGGTCACAAGTCGCGAATCGACGTCGTGCCGGTGGACTTCGTGGTGGACGCGATGGTGCACCTGCTCTCGGACCCCGCCGCCGAGGGCAAGACCCTGCACCTCACGGACCCCTTCGCCCTCACCGTGCGCGAGTTCCTGGACCTGGCCGCCGAGCGGCTCGGCTTCGTGGGCCCGGTGCTCGACATCCCCGGCCGCCCCCTCGGGCGCATGTTCCGCAGCGGCCCCCTCGCGGGCGTGCGCGCCGTGCTCGACCAAGCGATGAACCTGCCCCCCGAGCTGCTCGCCGGTCTGGCCCGCCCGGGCATCCTCGACACCACCGAGGCCGAGCGGCTCCTGCGCCCCGCGGGCCTCGCGCCGCCGCCCCTCGCCGAGTACTTCGACCACCTGGTCGACTACACACGCAAGAGGCTGATCTAGGCACCCCGGAGAGAGAGGCGGCTCGCTTCGCATTCGCCGTCTTCTCGCCGCTTGCGGTGGCGTTGAGAAGAACCTCTCATTCCGGCGGGAAGCGAAGCTCGCTTCGCCGTGATGCGAGAGGATCTTCTCGATCGACCGGGAAGCGAAATGTGCGGGAAGGGGCCGCCGTACTCCTCGCCGTCCGGGCCGATTGCCCGGGGGGGAAGCAGGATCTACACTCGGGGACCCCGCCGCTGCCGGCGGGCCCCACGAACGAGGACCGAACGATGGCCGAAGGTGGATTCTTCGCGCGGCTGGGCAATCTCTGGAGCGGCTTCTTGTCGCTGTTCGTCTCCAACTTGGAGAAGGACAACCCGGAGGCCGTCTACGAGGCCGCCATCAACGCCCGCAAGCAGCAGTACAAGGACCTGAAGAAGGCCGTCAGCGGGATCATCGTCCTCCGCAACAAGCTGGAAGCGGAGCTCTCTCAAAAAACCAAGGAGATGGCGGATCTGGACGCTCAGATCAACGCCGCCGTGGACGCGGAAGAGGACGACGTCGCCCTGGTGCTGCTCGAGCGCAAGGGCGAGGTCGAGGGTCGCATCGCGAGCCTGGACACCGAGCTCGTCAACGCCGCCCAGGAGGCCGAGGCCGCCAAGTCCTCGATCGTCGCCTTCCAGGCCGAGATCGGGAAGCTGGAGCGCGAGAAGGCCGCGATGCTCGCCAAGAAGGAGAACGCCGAGGCCCGGATCCAGATCCAGGAGACGCTCGACGGGCTCTCCATGCAGGCCGACATCAAGGCGCTCGACAACGTGCGCGAGCACATCGATCGTCTGCACGCGGAGGCGGAGGTCACCACCGAGATCGGCGACGCCGAGATCGGCCGCAAGCTCGACAAGATCAAGGCCAAGGCGGGCACCGCTCAGGCCCAGGCGAAGCTCGAGGCGCTCAAGAAGGCGCGCTCGGCGGAGGCGGCCCGCGTGTCCGAGGGCGCCGCCGTCAAGAAGACGATCTGACCCAGGGTCCCCCCCATCATGACGAACCCCTCTCGTTGGGCGCTGATCCTCGGCGCCAGCAGCGGCTTCGGTGCGGCTGCCGCGCGCGCGCTCGCGGCCGAAGGCTTCGACGTCGTCGGCGTGCACCTGGACCGTCGATCGACCCTCCCCAACGCCGAAGCGGCCGCGGCGGCGGTGGAGGCCGAGGGCCGCACCGCGCGGTTCTTCAACGTGAACGCGGCCGATGAGAAGAAGCGCGCCGCCGTGCTCGACGAGGTCGCGGAGTTCGCGGCCCCGGGGAGCGTCGGGGTGCTGCTGCACTCGCTGGCGTTCGGCACGCTCGTGCCCTTCGTCCCGGGCGAGGGCGAGTCGGCGCGGCCGGCCCGCAAGAAGCAGGTCGACATGACGCTCGACGTCATGGCCAACAGCCTCATCTACTGGACCCAGGACCTCGTCCTGCGGGGGCTCATGGGTCGCGGCGGGCGCATCTTCGCGATGACCTCCACCGGCTCCTTCCAGGTGAGTCCGTCCTACGGGGTGGTGAGCGCGGCCAAGGCCGCCCTGGAAGCGCACTGCCGCCAGCTCGCCTACGAGCTGCTGCCTCGGGGCATCACGGTCAACTCGGTCTGCGCCGGCGTGACGCGCACCGCCGCCCTGGAGAAGATCCCGGGCAACGACGTCCTCATCGCCAAGAGCATCGCGAAGTCGCCGGTGGATCGGCTGACGACGCCCGAGGACGTCGCGGGCGCCCTCGCCGCCCTCACGGACCCGCGCCTCCACTGGATGACGGGCAACGTCCTGGGAATCCACGGCGGCGAGCCCCACATCGGGTGAGGCCGCGATTCCCGAGCCGCCTCGCTTCCCTCCGGAGGGGCGTACCCGGCGTAGAGTGACCGCGACGGGGCTCGGCCCTTCGGCTCTCGAGCCCGTCTTCCGGAGGTCACATGCCCCTCGTCTCCTCGCACCGCGCCCTCGTCACGTTCCTGCTCGTCGTCGCCACGGCGCTCCTCCTGGTCGCCCTGGGCGGGCCGCGCAGCGGACCCTCGCCCGCCCTCGCCGGTCCCGCCGGATCGAGCCCCGTCTACGCCGGCGTCACCACCGCCACCTTCTCCGTGAGCGCGGGCTACGACGTCATGAACGCGGCCTGCGAGACCGAGTTCACGGCGACGCGGATGTGCCTCGACACCTGGCTGCTCCACACGTTCCCCGCGCCGGTCCCCGGGGTGGAGGCGCTGATGCAGCTCTCGATCACCGCCATGGACGACGAGGTGAAGCACTACACCGGGGCCGGCATCCGCGTCGTCTCATCGACGGTCTCCGCGACGTCCGATCTGAACTGCGCGAACACCGGGCTGTTCACCACCACGAGCCAGTACGACCGATTCGGGTACATGGACGCCCTCGGGAACTTCCGCAGCGCCGGCTGCGACGTGGGCACCACCTACGCGATCGCCTGCTGCGGGCTGTGAGGCTCGCCCCACCAGGAGCGGCGCTCGCCGCGTGGTTGTTGATCGGCGGCCTCGGGTGCGAGCCCAAGCCCGAGTCCGAGTGCGACGACGAGGCGGACAACGACGTCGACGGGCTGTTCGACTGCGACGATCCCGACTGCCTCATCTACGCCGTCTGCGTCGATCTCGGGGACGACGACGCGGTGGACGACGACGACGCGACGGACGACGACGACGC
>CAZUHI010000005.1:0-190414 GCA_964620495.1 uncultured Rickettsiales bacterium
GTCGAAGGATCGCACGGTCCAGATTTCACCGCATTTCTCTGGTCCAGATGACTAGGGGATCGGCGCGCTCCCGCCCCGCAGAACCGTCCGGCTACTCGCCGCCGCCGCCGCCGCCGCTCGCGACCTGCCACGCCGTGTACAGCGCGAGGCCGAAGAAGACGATGTCGATGATGCCGAGCGTCTCCGGGAGGAGCTCCAGCACCATGGACGTGGTGGGGGCCGCGTCCACGCCCTCGGACACGAGGTAGTCGGCGATGGCCGCGCGGGTGGCGAGGAACTTGCCGAGCAGGATCGACGCCGCCGACAGGCCGGCCGCCAGGAGGCCGTTGGCGGGCGTGCCCACCTGCCCGCCCTTGGCGGCGCCGAAGCCGACGATGAAGCCGATGCCCCACGCGATGTAGCCGACCTCGTAGCCGGTGAAGGCCGCGATGGCGTACCAGATGCCGGCGCCCACGAGCCCGGCGGCGCCGCCCCCGATCAAGGCCCCCGCCGTGTTGTACTCGGGGGCGTTCCCCGGCGGCCCGGAGTGACGCACTTGCTGTTCCATGATTCCCCTCTCCTCCACAAACCCGGAGGGGCCTGAGGACGCTACGTTACCCCATGGCCGACGACCCCCGACCGCCGCCGGACCTCTCGCGGATCCTCTTCTTGACGGGCCTGCCGACCGTCACTACGCCGTGTTCGAGGCCACCGACTCGGCGCCGGCCTCGCGGCTGTCCGAAGACCACGAGTACTGAGCGAGAGCCTCGGCCAGCTCGGCCCGGCTCGCGGCGACCACGAGGAAGGTCCGCAGCGGGCCGGGGGCGGTGGTGGGGACGACGCCGCGGCGGACCTTCGGCCGGGCCCCGGGTGCGACCTCCAGGGGGAGCTCCGGGAGGGCGGCGGCCTCGACGGACGACAGGTGCACCCACGCGCAGACGCTGCGGCCGGAGACCCGGCGGGCGAGGCGGAGCGCGACCCGGCCCATCGTCCAGCGCGGGTTCACCTCCAGGAGGGGGTGCAGGCGAAGCCCGTCCGGGGTGCGGAACACCAACGCGTCGACGCCCCAGGGGGTGGGGACGCCGCGCGCTGCCAGCGCGGCCTCGATCGCGGACGCCAGCCGGTCCAGGCGGCCCGTGTCGCGGCCGTCGCCGGTGAGCAGGCGCGCCACGTCGGGGGCCACCGCGGCCGTGGGGCGCCCCGGGAAGGCCGCTCGGAATCGGCCCGCGGCGTCCGATCGACAGACGAGCCAGCGGCGCGGGGCCGGGTGCAGGGACAGGTCGACGACCCCCTCCAGCCAGGGCTCGATCCGGAGCGGGCCCTTCGCGATGCGTCGACGGATCCAGGCCCGCTGGTGGTCGTCGGGCTCGTGGGCGTGCAGGAGGCGGATGCGCTCGCGCCCGGACGACGAGACGTCCGCCTTGATCACGACCCGCGGGTGGGTCGCCCGCATGCGCGCCACCACGTCGTGCAGGTGCGCCTCCTCGCGGACGACGACGGGCAGGGCGTCGGGTCGGACGAGCTCGTCTCCGAAGGCCTCGCGCAGGTCTCCGTGCAGCGCGCGCAGGAGCTCCGCCGAGGCGCACTTCCCCGACAGGAGGTGAGGCTCGGGGAGCCCTCCGAGGGCGTCGACGTGAGGCCCCAGGAGGCGGTCCGTCGCGGCCCCGGGACCCCACGCGACGGCGCGGCCGAGGGGCCGGGGGAGGTCCGCCTCATCCCGGGTGTCGACGACGCTCAGTCGAGGGCGGGGGAACCCGGCCGCCTCGAGCTGCGCGAGCCACGCCGGGTCCGGCGCCCGCGGCAGGAGCACGACGTCGTCCTCCGAGGCGAGCGCCACCGGCAGCGTGGCGAGGGTCCGGGCGACGTCTCCCCGGGGGCCCTTCGCGTCCAGCCCGCGGCCGCCGTCGGACTCGCCGGTCACGTCGAAGAACCACACGTCGGGCGGGCGCCCTCGAGAGCCCGTGGCCCCGGCGACGCGGTCGATGTAGTCCTCGGGCAGCCCGGCCTGGCGACGTCCGTCGCGGTCGAACGTCGGCCCCCGGGCGCGCCGCGGCTGCAGCGGCTCGACGAGCGCGTCTCGCCAGCGATCCCAGAGCTCGTCGGCCCCGAAGGCGCGCAGCCCCCGGGCTACGTGGGCGATCTCGTCCCGGCGCACGGCCTCCAGCAGGTCGGCGGTGACGCCGTCGTCCGCCGCGCGAAACGCGGCCGCGTACCAGGTCATGAAGTCCAGGTTCGCCTGCTCGAGGGTCAGCCCCATGCCCGCGTGCCACGCCGGTCCGTCGGGGACGTGGGCGAGCGCGTCCCAGAAGAAGCGGGACAGGGGGTGCTGCCCGAAGGTCGCGCCCAGGTCGGCGAGGCGGTCGAGGTACCCGCGCAGGTGGCGCTGCTCGTCCTCGATCGTCGCGACCAGCTCGCGCCGCGCCCGGGGGTCCATGTCGTAACGGAGCAGGGCGAGGGCCATGAGCTCGATCGCCAGCAGCTCGTGGTTCGCGAACGCGTGCAGCAGCTGGGCGGCGCGCGCGGGGTCGCGCAAGGTGTCCGCGGCCGGGAGGCGAGCCCGTCGGGTGGCGACGCCGAAGGCGATCTCGGGGGGCCTTCCCGGCGCGTCGGGGACGGACGCGGGGGGCGCCGCCGGGTCCCGCAGCGGCCGGGGGAAGGGCGCGAGCTTGGCCTCGAGGGTCGGCTCCAGCAGCAGCCGCCGGGCGTGCTCCCGGACCGTCATCGGCCTACGCCTGCGCGCCGCCTTCCCACTCGTCGAAGAAGTCGATGCGCTTCGTGTCGTAGGTCGCGGGCCGCGTGCGGTCGCGGGCCCACTCCTTCAGGTCCTTGATCGCCTGGTCCATCGTGACGGCCAACGGGACGGTGTCGCGCACCGACCGCAGGATGTCCTGGGTCGACACCTCGCGGTCCTCGCTGAAGCCGCCGAACATGCCGTCGATGACGGCCTGCTCGATCTCCGCCCCGCTGAACTTGTCCGTCGCCTCCGCGAGCTCCCAGGTGTCGAAGTCCTTGGGGTCGCGACGGCGCTTGCGCAGGTGGATCTCGAAGATGGTCTGGCGCTCGTGGATGTTGGGCAGGTCCACGAAGAAGATCTCGTCGAAGCGACCCTTGCGCAGCAGCTCGGGGGGGAGCGCGCGCACGTTGTTGGCCGTGGCGATGACGAACACCGGCTTCGTCTTCTCCTGCAGCCACGTCACGAAGTTGCCGAACAGGCGCGCCGCGGCCGCCCCGCCCTCGCCGTCGACGCCCGCGAACGCCTTCTCGATCTCGTCCACCCAGAGCACGACGGGGGCCATGGACTCGGCGAGCGCGATCGTGTGCCGCAGCCCCTCGTCGACCCCCGTGACCTCCTGCACCAGCGCGCCGACGTCGAGGCGCAGCAGGGGGACCTTCCACAGGTCCGCGACGGCCTTCGCCGTGAGGGACTTCCCGCAGCCCTGCACGCCGAGCAGGAACAGGCCCTTGGGCTGGGGCAGGCCGTACTTGCGGGCCTTCTCCGTGAAGGAGGCGTTGCGCGATCGCAGCCAGTCCTTGAGCTGCTCGAGGCCGCCGACGTCCCCGATCGACTCGGACAGGTCGTGGAACTCCAGGAACTCGCTGCGGCGGATGATGTTGCTCTTCTCGGAGATGACCTCCGCCAGCTGCTCCTCGCCCAGCTTCTTGTGGCGCAGCAGCACCTTCCGATAGACGCGGCGGATCTCCTCGGCGGTGAGGCCCAGCGAGGCCTTCACGTACCGCTCGAAGAGCTCCAGGTCCACCTTCACCTTGCGGTCTCGCATGATCTGGTGGAACAGCCGCGCGACCTCCTTGAGGCCCGGCAGCGGGAGCGTGATCACCACGACGTCCTTCTCCAGGCCCCGCGGCACGACCGCCCTCGGCGACAGCAGGATCAGGCACTGCTCGCGCTCGGAGAGGACCGCCGACAGGTCCCGGAGGCGGCGCTGGATCAGCGTGTCCTCGATGTGGTGGTGGAAGTCGTGCATGACGACGATCGCCGGACCTTCGATCCCCTCGATCACCGTGAGCGCCGCGCCGGGCGGGCCGCTGCCCTCGATCGTGCCGTCGCCGTCGTGGAGCCCCGCCACGGACGACCACGTGTAGAGCGTGCGCTTCGAGGTCTTCGCGAGCCTCCGGATCCCCTCGAGGGCGCGGGCCTCCTCCCAGGTGAGCAGGTAGACGAACGGGTAGCGGGCCCGGACGTTCAGCGAGAGGGTGTCGAGGGTTTCCTGCACGAGCGGAGTCTACCGCGACGCTCGCGGAGGGCGGACCGAGCCTCCGACGTCACTCCTGCTTCCGCTTCTTGGTGCGCGCCACGACCCCCACGCGGAGCTCGATCCTGCCCGTCGCCCAGCCCTGGGCCGGGACCTGCCCCCCGAGGTGGCCACCCACGCCGAGGGCGAAGCGGGCGGGGCCGTCGCGCTCGCCCACCAGCACGTACACGGTCGGCTGCACGTAGGCCCAGGTGCCCGTGTTCGCGGGTTCGTCGTAGCTGGGGGTGCTGAAGTCCACCCGGACGTGCGTGGCCAGCTCGATCATGTCGCTGAGGGGGGCGAACGCGCCGACCTCGCCGCCCGCGAACCAATAGGGCAGGTTCCAGGGCACGAACGAGCCGCCGCCCCCGCCCAGCCCCACCAGCATCGGCCCGAAGCGGCTCCGGAAGCCCACGCGTCCGCTCGCCACCACGAAGCTCGAGTCCATGTCGATCCCCCCGCTCATCACCACGGAGAGGCCGTGCCAGAAGGGCAGGTCGACGCTGCCCCCGAACAGCAGCGAGGGGGCGGTGGCGGTCGAGGGCGACCCGGGCAGGCCCCGCGTGTCGGTGAGCACCCCCGACCCGAAGACGCCCGTCCCCTCCACCTCTCCCCGCTCCATGGGGGCGCCGCCCGTGAATCCGGAAGCGGTGGGCGGCGGGGTGCGGACGGCGCTGCAGCCCGAGGCGAGCAGCGCGAGGATCAAGACGAGGCAGCGTCGAGGCATGCCCGGGGTGGATCGCAAGGAGCGAGCCCCGGCGGGGGGCCCGTCGGGGCGCGGGCGCGGCAGAGCCCGGCCGAGGTCAGCCCTCGCGGTCGCGCAGGGCGGCCACGATCTCACCGTCTTCGGCGTGGCGACCTTCGGCGTACTTGGAGAACACCAGGTCGCCGTCGACGGTCACGTCGTAGACGCCGCTGTGACCCTGAATGAGGGTCGCATCGACGTCGAATGCCTCCTTGAGCTCGGCCGCCAACCTGGTGGCCCTCGGGAGGTAGTTTCAAGCCACGCAGTACTTGATCGTGATGTTCATGGCGGGATTCTGGCGTCTCGGGGCCCCGTCGTCGAGCCCCGATGGCGGAGGGCGTCAGGGAGGACCGAACAGGACCCACTCGTCGCCACGCTCCACCTCCACGAGGCCTGCGGCCGCGGCGCGCTCGATCCAGGGGTCGTGCTCGAGCGCGACCAGGGCCCACTGCGGCTGGGTCTCGGCGGGAGGCAGGAGCGGATCGTCCCCCAGGCCGCCGGGGCCGGGCGCGGGGTCCTCGATCTCCTCCTGCTGGTAGCAGTAGACCCAGCGGCGGCCGCTGATGAGGTGGATGAGGTCGTACCCGGCCATGGCGGGCGCGTCGCGGGGGATGCGGTCGGCGAGGCGGTGCGCCTCCAGCACCCGCGGCTCCTGGGAGCGCCAGGGCGTCAGCTCGTTCTGCAGGTACGGCTCCCAGGCCTGCTGCACGGCGCGGACCTCGGAGCCGAGCAGCGCGAGCACGACCACCCCGGCGGCCCCGACGAGGGCCTTCCCCGGGACCTTCCGGCCCACGAGGCCGAGGATTCGGACCCACCCGAGGGCGGCGGCCGCCGCCATGATCCCCACCATCGACGCCGTGTGGTGGATGTACGGGCCCTCCCAGGTGGCCCACTCGTGGCCCTGGGTGAAGAGGTACCCGAGCAGGGGCAGGCCCCCGATGAGGATCTCCGGGGCGGCGAGCGCGCCCAGGCCCACGGGCACGATCCACTCCCCGAACCAGCCCAGGCGACGGCTCCACATCTCGCCCGCGTCGCGCCCCCACTGCTCGGCGGCGGACGGTCCGTCGCTCGACGTGAGGCTCTCGAGCCAAGCGTCGGGCTGGATGTAGAAGGTCGTGTTGGTGCGCAGGAGCGTCGTCACCACGAAGAAGACGACGGCCGCGGCCGCCACGCGCAGGGCCGTCGACCGACGCTCGGCGTCCTTCGCGACCCAGTTCAGGGCGAAGTGGCCGCCGCAGATCGCCACCACCAGGATCGGCACCTCCTCGCGGCAGATGCACGCCAGGAACGCCCACGCCAGGGCCTCGGTGCGGCGCTCCTCGCGGAGGGCGGCCACGAGGAGGACCAGGAACGGGATCGACCACGTCAGGGGGCGCACGTCGGCCTGTGCCATGCGCCACAGCGGCCACCAGCCGAGGTAGATCCAGGCGGCTGCGCAGGCCGCGAAGGTGCTCGCCCGCCCCGATCGCGCGACTCGGTACACTCCGAACGCGCCGAGCCCGAGCACCAGGGACTGGACGAAGAAGATCGTCTCGTAGTGCTGGTGGAAGAGGTAGGCGGGCACCGCCAGCAGGAGGATGGGCTCGAAGTGCGTCTCGCCGAAGATCCCCGGGGGCTCGTGGTACGTGGATGTCTGGATCCAGCCGTTCCCGTGCGCGGTGTTCCAGACCAGGTTGTGGAAGAAGTTCAGGTCGAAGGGCCACTCGGGCATGAGCCCGGCGGCCTTCCACGACAAGATCAGGGTCTGCGCCACGGTGAAGAGCGCGACGCCGACGCCCACGACGATCCAGGCGACGCGGGGGATCTTCGACGTCGGGGCGGTCGCCATGCATCGAGGCTGACCGGCGATCGGGGCCGCGTCAAATGGCCGGTCCTGCTCCTGGCCGTCGTGCTCGGGGGCTGCGGCGGCGGGAGCGACGATCCCCCTTCTCCCGAGGCGGACACCCCCGTCGAGGTGAGCGAGCCCCACTGCGACGACCGGGACGTGCGGGCCACGCGACGGGACCTGTTCGACCGCGTGGGCGCGCCGCCGCTCGAGCCCGGCATCCCCGCCCCCCGCTGGGGAGAGAAGCTCGTGGGCGAGGGCTGGACGGCCACCGCGGTGGGGTGGGACCACCCGTCCGTGGAGGGCGACTCCGTGTACGGCGTCGTGCACCTCCCGGAGCCGCTGCCCACGTCGCCCGCGCCGCTGCTGATCAACGTGCACGGACACTGGGACGGGGGCCTGGCGGCGGACGAGCCGGCCCGTCGGGCGCAGCTGTTCGCGTCGCGCGGCTGGGTCGTGTTCTCCATCGCCAACCGCGGCGACGAGGTCGCCGGGGACCCGGGCGCGCGGGCCGTCCACCTGACCGCGGGGATCTACGGCGAGATGCGGGTGCGCCGCACGGGTACGACGCCGCTGGCCTGGGACCTGCGGGCCGGTCAGTCCGCCCTCGCCATGGCCCTCGCCGGGCGCCTCGGTCCGTCGATCGACGCCGACGCCGTGGCCGTGATCGGCTTCTCCGGGGGCGCCGAGCGCGCTGCCCTGCTGGCGACGTCGGATCCGCGCGTGGGGGCCGTGGTGCTCGGGTCGCACGAGTACGCCTTCAGCACCCAGCGCGGCACGGCCGGCTGCAGCTGCGGGGCGCTCCGGGGCGCCGGGGAGAGCGCGGGTCGGCCGGGGCACTTCCCGGACGTCGGCGACGCGCCCACCGCCGCGCCCAAGGGCGGCGCTCCCCGGGCGTGGCACTGGCTGGCGGCCGCGGCCTGTCGACCCGGCAGCCCCGCGACGGACCGGCCCGTGCTCCTGTGGGACCACCGCCCGGGCGACGCGGTGGACGCGCTCCTCAAGGCCCGCCCGGGGGTCACCGTGAAGACGCCGACGGGGACGCACGGGGTCACGTCCGCCGTGGCCGCGGAGTCCTGGGGCTGGCTCGAAGCGACGCTGCGTGGAGGGGCCGTCTCCGCGTCGACGATCGACGAGGCCCGGGCGGCGATCGACGCCTCCTATCCGGGGCCCGGGACGCCGCGGGCCGAAGAGATCGCCCGCCCCGCCCCCGGCTCGGTGCTGCATCGCGGAGGGCCCGCCGCCCAGCGGACCCCGACGCCGATCGCCGCCGCCCGGGCCGTGTTGGGGGTCGGCCGGCCCGGCCTCGTGCGCGGGGCCTTCCAGGGTCACGCGACGGCCCCCGCCACCACGGAGGGGCCCGCCAAGCCGGACTGGATCCGGTTCGCGCCGCCCGCGCCCACGGGAGAAGTGGAGGCCGGCGAGGTGATCTACGCGCGCCCTGAGCTCGCGGCGGCGGCGGCGGGCGGCGTGCGCGACCTCATCGTGCCGTTCGCGGCCGACGCCGAGTCGGATCGGGTGGCCTCGCGCTGGGGGGCCGAGCGCGGCATCCCCGCCATGGCGTACCTCGTGACGCAGCTGCTCGAGGCCCGCGAAGGCGCCACGAGTCGGCTGGGGTGGATCGGGGTCGGCGCCGGGGGCGTGGCCGTCGCGTGGGCGGCCGCCGTGTCGGGCGGATCGGGGCCCGTCGTGCTCGTGGACGCGCCCGTGACGCTGTGGGTGCGCGGACCGGTGGACGCGGACCTCACGCCCGGCGTCCCGTGGCTCCCGTGGCCCGCCTGGACGCTCGCGCCGGTGCCGTCGGGCATGGCGCTGGACCCCTGGCAGGCGGGCCGCTTCCTCGACGACCGGGTGCGCTGGGTCCGCCCCCGCGGCGGCGACGGATCGCTCTGGAAGGGGCCGCTCCCGGGCGGCTCGCGCTACGAGAGCGTCGCCGAGGCCACCCGCTGGTGACCCTCCCTCCGGGCGGGCTCCCGAGCCTCGGGGGGTGGGCCGTCGGCTTCGGGGTCGTCGTGATCGTCGCCCTGTGGCTCTCCCGAGGGGACGGCGCGCGGCGTCGGGCCTGGGGCTGGACGCTGGTGGCGACGGCGTTCCCCGGCGCCTGGGCGACGGCCTGGAAGGTCGCGCCGCTGATCCCGGGGGATCTCCCCCCAGGCGCCGGATCGCTCGCCGTGGCCCTCGTCGGGTACGCCGCCCTGCTGTGGACGACGGGCGTGCTCGTCGCGGCGGGGGAGGGGGCCTGGGCGCCGCCGGAGCCCGTCCGGCCCGCGTCGAAGGCGGCCCCGAGGGCGGCCCCGAAGGCTACCGCGACCCCGAAGCCGAAGCCGGCGCCGAAGTCGTCCCTGCCCACGGTGCGGCCCGTGGGGGCGGTCGCGGCCGGGGCGGCGCGGGGCGGCGGATCGGCGCCCGAGGTGGAGCGCGACGGGCTCCTCCGGGTCTTGTCGCTGGGCCCCGACTTCCAGACGTCCGCGGCCGCCAAGGGCCTCGCGGTGGCCTGGGCGGGCACCCGCGACGCGGCCACGATGGACGGCCTCATCGACGTGCTGCGCCGCGAAGACGTGAGCCGGGCGGCCCGCGCGGAGGTGTGGATCGCGCTGGTGACCGTCGACGACGCCGCGCCCCCCTGGGACGACCAGGTCGAGGTTCGTCGGACGTTCCCCGACGGGGTGGACTGGGACCGCGTCGACGCCCTGGACGCCGAGATCCACCCCTCCTAGCGCCGCGGATCGGAGAGCAATTCCCACCACGGGGCCGCCGGGCTCCCCGGCGCGGTCAACGTGGGAATTCCTGCCCGCGCCCCTGCCCGGCACCGTCACCGTGGGAAATCTTCGCCGCGCCCCTCAGCGCCGGCCCGAAGGCTCCGTGTCCTCGCCCACGTCCGGATCGTCGACCGAGATTGGAGCCCGGCGCGGCCCCGGCTTCCGAGGAGGCTCCGTGGAGATGTCCAGGCGCGTGGCGCGGCACTCGATGGGGCCGTTGTAGAGCGGGATGCGCCGCGACGGCTTGAGGCCGAGCGCGGGCACGAGGCCGGGGCCCGCCAGCACCCAGGCGGTCCACCCCAGGAAGCGCCGTCGCAGGACGTCGCCCAGGGTCGCGTACAGGGCGCGCACCTCGTCCTCCTCGCCCAGCCGGACGCCGTAGGGCGGGTTCGTGACGATCAAGCCTCGGGGCAGGTCCTCCCGCCCGCCGGGAGGCTCGAGGCCCTCGATGGACGCTTCCTTGAGCTTGAGGTCCACCTTCGCGCGGCGGGCGTTCTCGTGCGCGGCGTCGAGGGCTGCGGGGTGGTCGTCGGCCCCGAAGATCGCGGGCGTCCGCTCCGCCCCGAGGGCCGCGCGCTCCTCGGCCTCCCGCTCCACGCGGCGCCACACGCGCACCTGGTGGCCGCTCCACGACTCGAAGTCCCAGTCGCGACGGCCCAGCCCAGGGGCGCGGTCCAGGGCCATCTCCGCCGCTTCGATGAGCAGCGTCCCGGTGCCGCACATGGGGTCCAGCAGCGGCACGCCCTGGCGCGCGAGGGTGGGCCACTCGGCGGCGCGGAGCAGGGCCGCGGCGAGGGTCTCTTTCAGCGGCGCCGGCCCGGGCGCGCGACCTGCCCCGCCCGTCCGCCGATGCAGCGCGCCCGCCATGTCGACGGAGAAGGCGACCTCGCGGTTGCGGAGGTGCGCGTGGATCCTCACGTCCGGGGCGGCGACGTCCACCGACGGCCGACGCCCGTGGTCGCGGCGCATGCGGTCGACGATCCCGTCCTTGACCACCCGCGCGGAGTGGCGCGTGTCCCGGAGGTCGTCGTCTCGCCCCACGAAGTTCACGGCGAAGGTCTGGTCCGGGTCGAACTGCGCCGACCACCGGACGCTGCGCGAGGCCTCGAGCAGCCCCCGCTCGCCGACCGCCTCGTGTCTGCCGATGAGCATGAGGACGCGCCCCGCGAGCCGGGAGAACATGCAGGCGCGGTAGCCCAGCTCCAGCGGGCCGCGGAATCGCACCGCCCCGCGGTCCTCCCGCACTCGTTCGGTGGCGAGGACTTCCCGCAGCTCGTCGGCCAGCAGCGGCTCCACGCCGCGGGAACACACCGCCGAGAATTCGTACCCCTGGTCCACCGACATCACAGCGGTCTACCACCTCCGGATCAGCGGGTACACTCGCGTCGCTTTGGAGGGAGCACCATGTCCGACTACGACGGCTTCGTGGCCGATCTGCACGCCCACCTGACCTCGAATCCGAACGCCCGCGTCTTCCTGGGCCTCACGCACGATCTCGGGGAGCTCCCCGACCCGTCGGCCGAGGCCCTGGCGGTCGAGGTGGCCGAGGCGCGCGCCCTGCTCGCGCGGTGCGAGGAGCTGGCGGCGGTCACCGATCCCGCCGACTTCGACCGCGCCCTGGATCTGGACCTGGCCGCCTTGCGCCTCGGCTACGACATCCACTACGCGACGTTCCGGTTCAACGGCCGCGATCAGGCGACGCAGTGCCCTCGGGCGGGCGACGACATCGGCGACGGCGTCTTCATGATGTTCATCAACGACCCGCGCCCGGCGGAGCAGCGCCTCGCCGACGTGACCGCGCGCCTCGAGGCCGTGCCGCGGTACATCGAGCGCCTCCTGGGCCGGGTCGACACCCCCGTCGCGCGCTGGGTGAACATCGACGACGAGAAGATCGAGGCCTTGCCGTCCCTCTTCGAGACGATCGAGGACTGGGCCCGCTCCATCAAGTGGGGCGGCACCGACCGGCTCGTGGCGGCCCGCGCCCTCGCCGAGGCCTCGCTCGCCGACTACCGCACCCGCCTCGCGGCCCTGCCCACCACCGCTCACCTGCACATGGGGGCGGAGGCGGCCCAGGAGCTCGTGCGGCTCAAGGGGATCGACATGTCCCTGGGCGAGCTGCACACGATGGCCGCCGAGTTCCTCGCCGAGACGGGCGCGACCATCGAGCGGCTGCGCGGCCGCATCGCGGAGAAGCACGGGCTCGACGCGGACATCACGACGGCCGACCTGCACACCTGGCTGAACAAGGAGTTCCGCCTCCAGCTGCCGGACGGGCGCCTCGAGGCGATCCTCGACCGGTACCAGCAGGAGCGGGAGAAGATCCTGGGCTGGATCCGCGAGCGGGACCTCTTCCCCGTGCCCGACGACCAGGACATGACGATCCTGCGCACGCCCGCGTTCATGGCGCCGAGCATCCCCGCCGGGGCGATGATGCCCCCCGCGCCGTTCCGCGCCGGCACCAAGCGCTCCCTGGTGTACCTGACGCTGTCCGAGGAGCTGCGCGACGAGCACACCGAGCTCGGCATCCCCGGGATGATGGTCCACGAGGGCATCCCCGGGCACCACCTTCAGCTCGCCACCGCGGCCGGGCACGCGTCCGTCATCCGTCGCCACGTGGACGCCGCCGAGCACGCCGAGGGCTGGACCACCATGCTCGAGGACTACATGCTCGACCTCGGCTACATGGGCGCGCTCGAGGACGAGGCGAGGTTCATCGGCAAGCGCGACATCTCCCGCATCGGCGCGCGGGTCGCCATCGACCTCTTCTTCATGACGGGGGAGCGGCGTTACCTGGACGTGGGCGTGGAGTGCGACACGTCGTCCGACGACCCGTTCGTCGCCGCGGGCAACCTCCTGCAGGCGGTCACCGGCTTCGTGCCCGGCCGCGTACAGGCCGAGCTGAACTGGTATTCCCAGGAGCGCGGCTACCCGCTGTCGTACCTGACCGGCAACCGCATGGTGTGGCGCATGAAGACCGAGATCGCGACCGCCCAGGCGGGCCGCTTCGAGGGCCTGGAGCTGGATCGCACGTTCCACCGCATCTTCCTCGAGTCCGGGAACATGCCCCTGACCCGCCTCCGACGCGTGTTCCAGCACGAGGGCCTGCTGCCGGCGTAGCGGCGACCCGCGAGGTCAGGCCGAGATCGCGCGGCCGATGGCGGCCTTCACCCGCTCGTAGCGCTTCACGACGATCACGGTCTTCGCGCTGCGGCGGGCGACCTCCTCCGGGATCCCCCCGAACAGCACCCGACGAAACGCGGTCTCCTCGGCCGCGCCGATGACGACGGCGTCGTGTCCCGCGGCCGCGTCGACGATCGCGGTCACCACGTCGTCGCCGGGGGTGACCTCGACGGCGCACTCGACCCCCTCGACGCGATCGGCGGCGGCCTGCAGCATTGCGGTCCCCTCGGTCACCCGCTCGCCGGTCGCGCCGGTCGGGACCACCGTCGTCAGGGTCATCTCTCCGCCCACCGCGCGGGCGATGCTCCCCGCGTACTCCGCCGCCCGGCCCGCGTGCACCCCGCCCGCCATCGGCAGCAGCAGCCGCCTCACCGGGTCGGTGCCCACGCGCTTCACCAGGAGCATGTCCGCGCGGCTCTGGGCGATGATCGTGTCCGTGGTCTCGCCGAGGATGCGGCGCGACGTCGACGTCCACCCCTTCCACCCCACGACCAGCAGGTCCACGCGGTGGTCGCGCGCCGTCTCGAGGACCGCCCGCGCGATGTTCTTGCCCACGCGCACCACCGTGGAGATCGGGACCCCCTGCTGCTTCGCCCGGGCCCGCGCCGCGTCGAGGACGTGCATCTCCCGCTCGATCACCGCGTCGTCCAGGAAGGCCGGGGCCTGCTCGGGGACCTGCACCACGCGCAGGGCGACGATCTCGCCGTCGTGCTCCTTCGCGATCGCGGCGGCGAGGTCGATGAGGAAGGCCACGCGGTCGGGGTGGGCGACCGGGACCAGCACCCGGTACGGCGCCTCGTGGAGCGAATCGCGACGCTGGGCCGCCACCTGGGACGGGCCTCCCGGCAGCTCCTCCATCGACGGTCGCGCGCCCCGCCAGGTGAGGAACCCCAGCAGGCCCACGATCAGGCTGCCGACCGCCAGGGCGAAGGGCGCCGCGTGGTGCGCGATGCGGCTCAGGAGCCAGAAATTGGCGACGATGCCCAAGGTCGGGAGCAGCGGCACCAGGGGCACGCGGAACGGGCGCTCGATGTCCGGATACCGGCGGCGGTGCACGATCAGGGCGGCGTTCACGAGGATCAGTGCGAGCAGCAGGACGGTGTCCGCGAAGTGCGCGAGGTCCTCCAGCGACAGCGAGGTCGTGAAGAAGGCGATGGTCGCCGCGGAGAGCGCGATGGCGACGATGGGCGTGCGGGTGTGCGGGTCCACGCGCCCGATGTCCCGAGGCAGGTGTCCGTCCTGCGACATGGCCATGGCGACTCGGCTGACGGCCATGATCGACGCGTTGCTCGCCGAGATCATCGAGAACAGCGCCCCGCCCACGATGACCGCGCCCCCCACGGGGCCCAGGAAGATGCGGGCCGCGGTGCCCATGGCGGCCTCGGTGTACTCGGAGAGGTCGGCGGCGATGATCGCGAGCACGACGGCCGTGTAGAGGACCGTCACGATGCCCATGGACAAGAAGATGGCCCTCGGGATGTTCTTGACCGGGTGCCGGACCTCGCCCGCCGACGCCGCGATGGCGGAGAACCCGAAGAAGGTGATGAAGACCATCGCGCTCGTCGAGCCGATGGCCACCAGGTCGCTGTTGAAGCGCTCGACGACGGTCGCGGGATCGACCAGGCGGATGCCGCCGGCGACGAACCACACGAGCAGGATGACCTTGCCGAGCGTCACCACGATCTGGAACGTGCCGCTCTCCTTGGTGCCCTTGACGTTGAGCAGCGCGAGGCCGACCAGCGTGACGATCCCGGGGAGCGGCGCCCAGGGGGAGTGGACGATGAACTCGTTCCAGTACGTCGACAGGCTCGAGATGTAGAAGCCGCATGAGCTGGTGTAGCCCAGGAGCAGGCACCAACCCACGAGCCAGGCCAAGGGGGCCGCGAACGTCTCCCTCGCGTACAGGAAGCCTTCGCCCGAGCGGGGGTGGATCGAGGCGAACTCGCAGTACGTAAGGGCGGTGAACAGCGCCACCACCGCGGCCAGCAGGAAGGCCGCGACCGCAGCCGATCCGACGTTGCGCACCGCGAGCCCGCTGAGGGTGAAGATGCCGGCGGCGACCATCGTGCCGACGCCGATCGCCAGGGCCGACGGGAGACCCAGATCGCGGCTGAGCTCCTCCTCGACCCGGTGGTTTGGGGGGGCGGACATCATGTCGCGGACGCTACTCCTCGTGGTCCCGAGGCGCCACCGGGGTCATCGGCGCGTGCCCACCCCGTCCGGACGGGCGGGTGACGTCGCGGGCTCGGGGCTTCACACTCCCCCGGTGAGCGACCCCCACGACCTCCTCGGCGCCGACCGCGAGCGCAAGGGCCTGAGCGCCTACCTCGGCGTCTTCAAGTACTCCGGCCGGGCGCTGGAGCTCGTCTGGACGACGTCCAAGGGCCTCACGATCGTGTTCGCCGCGCTCACCGTGGTGGGCGGCCTGCTGCCCGCGGCGGTCGCGTACGTGGGCAAGGAGATCGTCGACGGGGTCGTGGCGGCCAACGCCTCGGGCGAGGGGGCGGACCGCGCGTTCGCGCTGTACTGGGTGGCCGGGGAGGCGGGCCTCGTCGTCGCGCTGCTCGGCGTGCGCGCCGTGATCTCCGCCTGCCAGTCGCTCCTGCGCGCCCTGCTCGGCTTCCGCGTCAACGTGATGGTGCTCCAGAAGGCCCTCACGCTGCACCTCCCTCACTTCGAGGACAGCGAGGTCTACGACCAGATGACGCGGGCCCGGCGCGAGGCGTCGAGCCGACCGCTGTCCCTGGTGAAGCGGACGTTCGGGCTGGTCCAGAACCTCATCTCGCTCGCGTCCTACGGGGCGCTGCTCCTGCAGTTCTCGGTCGTGGCCGTGGTGGTGCTCTTCCTCGCCGGTGTCCCCGCGTTCGTCGCCGAGACGCGGTTCGCGGGCGAGGCCTTCCGGCTGTTCAAGTGGCGCACGCCGGAGACGCGCAAGCAGATGTACCTGGAGGCGGTCCTGGCCCGGGAGGACTACGCCAAGGAGGTCCAGCTGTTCGGCATCGGGCCGCTGCTGCTCGACCGCTACAAGGCGATCTTCGAGACGCTCTTCGGCGAGGACAAGAGCCTCACGCTGCGCCGCAGCACCTGGGGCTACCTGCTCTCGTTGTTGTCCACGGCCGCGTTCTACGGCGCCTACGCCTGGATCGTCGTGGCGACGGTCGCGGGCGACATCAGCCTCGGCGAGATGACGATGTACCTGCTCGTCTTCAAGCAGGGGCAGAACTCGTTCACCCAGGTGCTGACCGCCATCGGGGGGATGTACGAGGACAACCTGTACCTGTCCAACCTCTACGAGTTCCTCGAGCTCGACGTGGACGTGCCCGGCGGCGGCGCCTCCGAGGGCGTCACCCCGGGCGACGGCATCCGGTTCGAGGGCGTCACCTTCACGTACCCCGGGTCCACCGAGCCCGCCCTCACCGGCGTCTCCCTGCACCTCGCGCCGGGCCGAAAGCTCGCGCTCGTGGGCGAGAACGGGTCCGGCAAGACGACCCTGATCAAGCTCATGACCCGCCTCTACGAGCCCAGCGCGGGCCGGATCCTGCTCGACGGCACCCCCCTGCAGGACTGGGACATGCAGGTGCTGCGGCGGCGGGTGGGGGTCATCTTCCAGGACTTCGTGCGCTACCAGATGCAGGTCGGCGAGAACGTGGGCGTGGGCGACTCGGACCACATCGGGGACGAGGACCGGCAGCGGGAGGCGGCGACCAAGGGCATGGCGGACGACTTCATCCGCGACATGCCGAAGGGCTACGCGACGCAGCTCGGGCGCTGGTTCGGCGACGGTCGGGAGCTCTCGGGGGGCCAGTGGCAGAAGGTCGCCCTGAGCCGCGCGTTCATGCGGACCGGGGCCGACATCCTCGTGCTCGACGAGCCGACGGCGGCGATGGACGCCGAGGCCGAGGTGCGGATCTTCGACCACTTCCGCGAGGTCACGAAGTCGCAGATGGCGATCCTGATCAGCCATCGCTTCAGCACCGTGCGCATGGCCGACGAGATCGTGGTGCTGCGCGGCGGGCGGGTGGAAGAGCAGGGGAGCCACGACGAGCTCATGGCGCACGACGGCACCTACGCCCGCCTGTTCACCCTCCAGGCGGCGGGTTATCGCTGAGTCCCGGCGGGGCGCGGACGCGGACCACCCCGACGCGGTAGCCTGAGCGGGTATGTCGATCGCGGAGGAAGTAGCGAAGCTCGAGCAGCGCAGGCTCGCCGGGGACCTGACGCAGGAGGAGTTCGAGGCCGCGGTCGCCCGGGTCGCCGCCGGTCTGCGCCCCCCCGAGCCGCCGCCCGCCCCCCCTGCGCGCCCGCCGATGCCGGGCTGGGAGCCGGAGACCGAGGTCACCACCGACGGCGATCTGCGCGTCACCTGGACCGACGAGGGCGTCCCCGATCCGTTCGGGGGGATCCCCCCGCTGCCCCCCACCGTGCAGACCGCCGCCGTCGCGAAGGCCTCCCCCCGCAAGCAGGCGTCCGAGGACGCGGGCTCCGGGCCCGGCCGGGTGGCGGAGCCGGTGCCGTCGCGGCTGGGGGCCTACAAGCTCGTGGAGTTGGTCGGCCAGGGCGGCATGGGCCTCGTCTACGCGGCGAAGCACCTCGTGCGGCCCGGCCTCTTCGCGGTGAAGCTGCCTCGCCCGCACCTGGCCGCCGACGCGGACTTCGTGCGTCGCTTCCGGCGCGAGGCGCGGGTGGGCCTCAAGCTCGACCACCCCGGCATCGTGAAGGTCCACGACCTGATCATCGACGGCGAGTACCCGGCGATGGTCATGGACTTCGTCACCGGCGCGAACCTCGACACCGTGCTCCGCAACTCCGGCGGGCCGCTCAACTGGGCCCGCACGACGGACATCTTCGGCCAGGTGCTCGAGGCGGTCGCGTACGCCCACGAGCAGGGCTGCATCCACCGGGACCTCAAGCCCAAGAACATCATCGTGCGGCCCGACGGGCGGGCGCTGATCACGGACTTCGGGCTCGCGCGCCTCACCCAGGGCGAGTCCACGCAGACCGACATGTTGCTCGGCACCGCGACGTACCTCGCCCCCGAGGTGTACGCCGCGGGCGCCCAGGCGGGGCCGCAGTCCGACATCTACGCCCTGGGCATGACGCTCTACAAGATGTTGGTCGGGCGCCTGCCCTTCGAGCCGGGCACCCCCGCCTACAAGATCCTGCGGCTGAAGGAGGCGGGGGAGGTCCCTCCGCCGTCGACCTTCCAGCCGACCCTGCCCCCGGCCCTCGACGCGCTGGTCATGCGCGCCATCGACCCCGATCCGACGGGGCGCTTCGCCGACTGCCCCACCTTCGGGGCGGAGCTCCGGCTCGTGATGTCCGGGGTCCAGTCCCAGGCCACTGCGCCCCTCGCGTCCACCCCGGCGCTCGCGCCCGAGGCGACCCTCCCGTTCACTGGCCCGCCCGCCACGCTGCCGAGGCCGCACCCGTCCGACGAGGGGCTCGACGACACGCTCGACGGGACGCCCGCGGACGTCTTCGACCCCACCGCCGACGAGACGCTCGACCCCACCGAGGCCGCCCCGCGCCGCAAGCGCAGCCACGTGGCCCCGACGGTCCAGGCGCCCGCCGTGGGGCGGCAGCAGATCAAGGGCCCCGAGCCCATGATCTCCACCAAGGGTCGCCGCATCATCGGCGCCCTCGCCGGCTTCCTGTTGGTGGCCGTCCTCGCCAACGTCTACCTGCTGATGAACGACGAGACCCGCAGCGGCGGGCTGCTCCTCGGGCCCGGGGGCGACCGGTTCGGGGCGGCGCTGACCGAGGCCGATCGTCGGGCCGCCGCCGAGGCCGGGCTGAGCGAAGACCTGCCCCCCGGGGCCACGCCGCGGCCCGTCGCTCCGGCCTCCGGGGACGTCGACTGGGACACGGGGAACGCCCCCGGCACGAGCGTCCCGTTCGTCGAGGACACCGGGCCGACCGCCGCCGAGAAGGGCGAGCAGGTGCGCGAAGCGGTGGCGCGGGAGCTCACCGCCGCCGCGGCCCGCGACGCCGTGACGCGGGAGCACGGCATCCTTCACCTCAGCTCATCGCCCGCGTCGAAGGTCGAGGTCGACGGCGTCGACTACGGCTCCACGGAGATCACGCGCGAGGGCATCCCGATGCCGGAGGGCAAGCACGTCGTGCGGTTCCGTTGCGTGAGCAAGGAGTGCGAGGGGCTGAAGCGCCGGG
Source organism: uncultured Rickettsiales bacterium (assembly GCA_964620495.1). Lineage (GTDB taxonomy): Bacteria > Myxococcota_A > UBA796 > UBA9615 > UBA9615 > CAZEKB01. The sequence continues at coordinate 18,907 of CAZUHI010000005.1, forward strand.
GCGCGAAGAAGACGATCGTGATCGAGCCGGGGCGCAGGATGCGGTTCCACGCGGACTTCTACCGCCTCAACAAGATCGACCCGCCTCCGTCCGCGGAGCCGGCGCCCACCCCGGACCCGTCGCCCGCCGAGGCCGCGACGCCCGCGCCCTCAGAGGCGGAGGCGACGCCGGCCGAGCCCCAGCCCGGCCAGTAGCAGCATCGGGAGGAAGGCGGCCGCGGCCCCCTCCTCTTCGCCCGCGCAGCCCTCGCAGCCGTCGACCGCGGCGTCGTCGCCGAGCACCGGGGGCGGCTGCTTGAACCCCTCGCGGATCGGCGAGCCGGGGTTGCTCGCCTCGCCGAACTCGTAGGCCCCGACGTCCGGCGCCGACGCCTGTCGCGGCAGCCCGTTGAAGTCGACCTCGGGGATGAACGTCGCCCCCGAGGGGTCGGCCGAGTCCCGCAGCGTGGACGCGCTCGACGGGTAGAAGTCCCACGCCGGGGCGTCCTGGAAGTCGCCGTGGCCGTGGCCCGAGACGAAGTGCCCGGCCAGCTCCTCGAAGCCGCGCACGAGCCCGGTGACGATGTTGCCGACGATCAGGTTGCCGTCGTCCCAGTCGCCCTCTTCGGCCTCCATGGCGTTGCCCGTGGGGTTCGCCACCACGTTGTTCGCGAGGACCATGCCGGTGTGGCCCGCCCAGTCGCGGATGTCGAGCCCGTCGTTGCCGGTGTCGGCGACGGTGTTGAAGCTGATCACCACGTCGTCGTAGTCGGCGGCGTTGGTCGGCACGGCGCGGATCCCGGCGGAGGCCACGTTGAAGATCACGTTGTTCCGCACGATCGCGGAGCCGCCCACGGTGACGCCGTTGGCCCCGCCGTCCCAGATCGCGTTGCCCTCGACCACGTTCGGCGCCCCGAAGTCGGTGGACTGCAGCACGATCCCGTTCTGGTTGGGGATCGCGTGGATCACGTTGTCCACCACCCGGTTGCCGAAGCAGCCCGGCCCGAAGTAGACGGCCTCGCGGGGGAGGTCGTGCAGGTAGTTCCCGGCCACGACGGAGTCCTGCAGCCAGGACGACCCGTCGCCCGTGCCGAAGTTGAGCCCGATGCCGCCGCTCGTTTGGCTGACCTCGTTGCCGCGGATCACGAGCCCCACGCCGTCCGACGAGCGGATGGCGTCCCCGGTGATCTGGACGATGGTGTTGCCCACGACGGTGATGTCGGTGCTGTCGTCGTGGATGTTGATGCCGTGGATGCTGCGCTCTTCGGCCGCGAAGTCGCCCCCGCCGCGCAGGGTCAGGCCCTCCAGGCGCACGTGCGAGGACCCCGAGAACTCCACGATCCAACCCGAGCCCATCAGCTCGATGACGGGCGAGGCGCCCTCCGCCGCGCGCACGACGGTGGGGGAGCCCTCCGTGGCCAGGATGCCGTTGAGGCGCACGGTGCCGTCCACCGGGTAGACGCCGTCGGCGAGGGTCGCCGTGTCGCCCGCCTGGAGGCCCGAGATCAACGTCTCGAGCTCGTCGCCGGGGCTCAGGCTCAGGTTCGCGGCCGACGCCGCTCCGGGGACCAGGATCGCCGCCGCCGCCAGGATCGCTCTCATGCTCCGGGACCTCCGCTCGCCCCGCGATCGTTGCGGGTGCCGTCCAAGTCGTTCCATGAGGGATAGAAATTCGGTCCGTCGTCGTCCGGCGGACCGCTGTTCACGGACGGCGAGGGGCCCGTGAGCGAGAGATCGTCGTTCCCGGGGATGTCGTCGAGGGTCAGGTCGACGAAGCCGGGATTCTCGACTCGATTGTCGCCCGACCCCGTGGAGATGTCGCCCACGAAGTCGGCGTCGATGCCCGATGTGGCGAAGGACGTGTTGTAGGAATAGGTCCCGCCGACCCCGGCCCGCACCTCGAACCCGCTCGCGCCGTCGGACCAGGCCACCAGGTTGCTCGCGCACGTGAGCTCCGAGGCGTCGTCCGCGTCCACGTGGATCCCCGCGGCCGTCGGGGCCGTGTTGGTGGTGACGGTCGAGTTGGCGACCAGCAGCTGCGTGGCGGCCCCGCCGAAGTACAGCCCGCCCCCCGAGCCGCCCGCGGCGTTGTCCTGCACCCAGAGGTTGCGCACGAAGCCGTCGGCGTCGCCCACGTTGGTCGTGGCGAGGCCGCCCCCGCGCTGACCCGCCGTGTTGCTGAAGAGCTGGAGTCGCTGGGCCTCCACGTCCGGCGACGCGACGAGCATGAGGGCCCCGCCGTCGGCCGTCGCCGTGTTGCCCACGAAGAGGCTGTCCTCGGCCGTGAAGAGCGTGCCGTCGGCGATGATCGCGCCGCCCCGCGCGCCCGAGTTGCCGTCGAAGACCGAGTCGGCGATGGAGATCGAGCCGGACACCATCGCCACGGCGCCGCCGTCGTCGCCCGCCTGGTTGCCCGTGAAGGTCGTGTCCACGACCACCAGCGTGCCCGCGAACACGGCCACTGCGCCGCCGTCGCCGGTGCACTCGTTGTCGGCCAGCACGACCCCGTCGAGGGTCAGGGAGGAGCCGTCGGCGGACAGCGCGCCGCCGTCGCCCGTGGTGGTGGCTCCCTGCACGGTGACGTCCCGCAGCGTGAGGTCCGCCCCGGCCGTGAGCGTGAAGGCCCGGCCGCCGGTGAACGTGACCGTCGCCGCGTCCTCACCGACCACCGTGACCGTCTCGCCGACCAGGTCGTAGCCCCCGCCGTATTCGCCGGGCGCGAGGACCGCGGTGCGGCACACGGCGTCGAGGTTCGCGATGGCGGTGCCGAGATCGTTGTACGGGGCCGTGTCCGTGCCGTCGCCGCCCCCCGGCGCGTCGGCGTCGACCACCACCGGGAACACCGCCGGGTCCTCGTCGTCGCAGTCGCCACCCCCGCACGGGGAGTGGCCGTCCTGGTCGACGTCGAGGTCGTCGACGGTGCCGCTGCAGTCGTTGTCGACCTCGTCGCAGATCTCGACGGCGCCCTCGGACGGGGGCAGGGCGGTCGGCTCGTCGTCGTCGCAGTCGCCGTCGCAGGGCGTGAAGCCGTCGCCGTCGTTGTCGTCGTTGTCGCCGTTGACGCCGTCGCAGTCCGAGTCCGCGTCGTCGCAGATCTCGACGGCCGTGGGGTGGATGTTCGGGTCGTCGTCGTCGCAGTCGCCGTCGCACTCGGCCCAGCCGTCGGCGTCCACGTCGAGCTCGTCGGGCAGCCGCTCGCCGTCGCAGTCGTTGTCCCGGCCGTCGCAGATCTCCTCCGCCCCGGGATGCCGGGTGGGGTCGTTGTCGTCGCAGTCGCCGTCGGCGGTCGAGTAGCCGTCCTCATCCTCGTCCCGCACGGAGGGGCCGCCGACGCCCTCGAGCACGACCAGCAGCGACGCCGCGTCCGCGTCCGACGAGCGCACCTGCACGCGGCCGAGCGCGCGGCCCTCGTCGATGGGGGTGAAGGTCACCGTCACGCCGAGGGCCTCGCCGGGCTCGAGGCGGTCGGCGGGGTCCCGGTCCACGCGCCACACCGCCTCGCTGCCCTCGAGCAGCGTGACGCTGAAGATGTCGACGCCCTCGGCGCGCCCGTTCGAGATCGAGAAGCTCAGCGTCGCGTCGAGACCTACGTTGACCTCGCCGAACTCCAACCGCTCGGCGGAGAGCACGAGGTCCCCCTGCGTCGTACCCGATGGACAGCCCCCGAGGAGCGCGGCCGCGACGGCGGCGAACAGAATCCTGCGCATGCGCTGGTACGCTAGGCCGGAATGAAACCGGCGTCCAACAGGGGGGGAGTCGTGGGGGCGACGGGGGCGGTGCTGCTCGCCCTCGCGTGCCCGAGCGAAGACGGCGGGGGCGGACTCCCGCCGGACGACGGCCCCGCCCTGCTCGACGACGACGACGACGCGGCCCCGTTCGACGACGACGACTCCGGCGAGCCGCTCGACGACGCCCCCGACAACGTCCTCGGCGTGCACGAGGTGGGGACCTGGTCCCGCTCCCCCGAGGGCGGCCCGTACACGGCCTTGGTGGGGGCGATCGAGCACGTCGAGTCCTGGGACGGCGTCGCCCCGCCCGATCCCGACGATCCCGAGGATCCCGGCGGGCCCCCCGGCTTCGAGGGGCCCAACTGTCGGCTCGCCTTCGCGGTCACGGCCGTGCCGGGGCAAGCCGATCCCGGCTGCCCGCAGTGCGAGGTCTGGGCGTACTCCCTGCGCCTCGACTCCGGCGATCCGCGCTGGTGCCTGGGCCCGGACCGGTTCGAGGACGGCGCCGAGGGCAGATTCGGGTGGTCGGAGGCGGACCGGACGATCTATCTCGACTACGAAGGGCTGGGCATCTGGCTCTTCTGGTACGAGGCGACCGAGGACGGCGACGACCTGCTCGTGGAGTGGGCCGGCGAGTTCGGCTTCACGCCTCCGGACACGGACCGATGATGGGCCGACGACTCCCCGCACTGCTCGCCGCCGCGCTCCTCGCCGGGTGCCCGACGGAGGCCGTGGATCCCGGTCCGCCCGCGGCCCAGCTGCCCCTTCCGGACACCACCGGGATCGACTTCGAGGCCGCCTACCGCGACGCCCTGGACGTGCTGCTCGCGACCGACATGCGCGCGGTCTGGGACGGCCACCGCGAGGGCCTCCGCACGATCCGCCCGGGATGCCCCGATCTGTGGGCGGGGGAGCCGGACGACGTGGAGGAGCCGGGCACGAGCTGGCAGGACCACTGCACGACCACGGCGGGCTTCGCGTACGACGGGGCCCTCACCTGGGAGAACGAGGCGAGCCGGGAAGGGGAGGCGGACTCGCCGCTGGGCGCCATCGAGGCCGGGCGGCGCTCCCTCCGAGGCGACGGCGCGGTCGGCTCCGACGGGGGCCTGGTGTTCGACTTCGGGGGCACCGGCGAGGACGCGTTCACGTCCAACGTCGCGGCCGACTACGCCCAGTGGAGCTACTCGAGCACGATCGTGGGCGAGGCCCGCGGGTCGGGGGGGTTCGGGGCCCAGGCCGCGCTGCCGGGTGGGTTCCGGTCCGATCTGTACGTCGCCTACACGGGCGGGGCGACCCAGGCGGTCGAGGCGCGCGGCGAGCTGCTGATGCACGAGGGCGTCGTGGGCGACCGATTCTCCGGCATCTCCGCGGACCTGGCGCTCCCCGGGCCCGACGCCGCGGGGTCCTCCGTGTGTGTGGACGAGCCCACCGGCTGGCTGAGCCTCCGGGACGACGACGCCTACTGGTACGACCTCGTGTTTCAGCCGCGGTACCTCGAAGACGCCACCGGCGAGGTCTACGAAAACTACCCATACGGGGAGTGCGAGGGCTGCGGTACGCTCTACATCCGCGGAGTGGAGCAAGGGACCGTCTGCATGGATCTCAGCGGTCTGTTCGACGGCAGCCTCACCCCGCCCCCGCTCGAGGACTACGTGCTCTCGCTGCGGGGCGACCCCCAGGAGGTCCGATGACGCGACCGACGACGGCCCTGATCTGCGCCTGCGCGCTCCTCGCGGGGTGTCCCGTGGAAGAGGAAGAGTCCGGCTTCGTCGTCCTCGACGCCCGAGGGTCCCTGCTGCGCGCGTCCACGGATCTTCGGGGCGTGCACCCCACCGAGGAGGAGCTGCAGGCCGTCGAGGCGAACACGGACCTGTACCCCGAGTTCGTGGACCGCTGGCTGGACGACCCGCGCTTCCTCGGGCGCGTCCGCGAGATCTTCAACACCCGGTACCTCACCCGCGACGGCTCGTCCTACGGCGAAGAGCCCCTGAGGCTGCTCACCCACGTCGTGGCCAACGATCTGCCCTTCCGCGAGCTGGTGACGGCCGACTACACGGTCGCGGACGCCGCCCTCGCCGACATGTTCGACATCGACGTGCCCGCGGGCGCCGCCGACATCGACGGCTGGGCCCCCGGCTGGTACCGGGACGGGCGGCCCCACGCGGGCGTCCTCACGCAGACGTCGCTGTGGTTGCGGTATCCGTCGGCAGGGGGCAACGCCAACCGCCACCGGGCCAACGCCGTCAGCAAGCTCCTGCTCTGCGACGACTACCTCGACCGCCCCATCGCGTTCACGCGGAACGCCGTGGACCAGGTGACGGTGGACCCCGAGCAGGCGATCCGCGACTCGGAGTCCTGCCAGTCGTGCCACGCGACGCTCGATCCCCTGGCGGCTCACTTCTTCGGCTTCTTCGGCTACGACGAGGACGACGACGAGGGCTTCTTCGACCCTACGGTCTATCGGCCCGAGAACGAGACGCAGTGGCGCGAGTACGCGAACCGACCCCCGGGCTGGTACGGCACGCCCACGTCGAACCTCGAGGAGATGGGGGCCCAGGTCGCGGGCGACCCCCGCTTCGTGGACTGCGCGGTGCAGACGCTCTGGGAGGGGCTCACGCAGCGCACGTACGAGGACGCCGACTGGACCGAGTTCCAGGCCCGTCGCGCGGACTTCGTGGACTCCGGCGAGAACGTCAAGGCGCTCGCCCGGGCGGTCGTCCTGTCGGACGCGTACCTGGCGGCGGAGGTGCTCGATCCGACCGACGCGGCCCGGATCTCGACCGTCCGCACCGCGTCCCCGGCCCAGCTCGCGGGGATCGTCGAGGGCATCACGGGCTACCGCTGGACGTTCGGCGGGGCCGACGGCCTCACGTCGCCGACCTACGGGCTCAAGCCGCTGGCGGGCGGGGTGGACGGACGCTCCGCGTCGCGGGTGACGCGGGACCCGTCCGTGGGCACGACGTTCGTCCAGGAGCGCCTGGCGCAGACCGCTGCCCACTACGTGGTGTCGCACGACCTCGCCCGGGACCGCGACGGCGACGCGATCCTCTTGGGGTCCGTCAACGTCGACGACCGCCCCGACGTGTCGGAGGAGGCCTTCCACGCCCAGATCCGCGCCCTCTACCTCGCCGCCACCGGACGGCCGCTGCCCGAAGACGCCCCGGAGCCCGCCGCGCTCACGACGCTCTGGCAGCAGATCTACTCGGTGGACGCATCACCCACGGACGCGTGGTCGGGGGTGGTCACGGCCGTCCTCCGCGACCCCGCTGTCCTCTTCTATTAGTGCACCCCTCACGACAAACGGCGCTCGCTCCGCTCGACCGTTTCTCGGCGGGGGCCCCGCAGTACCTCCTCCATACTCCGCTTCACTGCGTTCCGCTGCGCGCGCTTGGGGCGCTTGCTGTCGCTCCTTGCTGGGCCCGGAGTCCTGAATGAAGCTCTTCCGACCGACCCGCCGCTCCGCCCTCCTGGGGACCGCCGCCTTGGGCGCCGGGGCCGCCCTCGGGGTCCGTCCGAGGCCCGCCCGCGCGGCGGCCCGGGACCGCAAGTTCCTCTTCTTCTTCGCCCAGGGGGGCTGGGATACGAGCCAGGTGTTCGAGCCGAAGTTCATGGCGAACTCGGGCGTGGACATGGCCCCCGACACCGTCCAGGGCGGGGCGGGGGGCCTCGCCTTCACCGCGGGCGACGACCGCCCCGGCGTGAGCCGGTTCTTCAGCCGCTGGGGCGCGCGGTCGGCGATCGTAAACGGCGTCGACACGCACAGCATCGGCCACGGCGCAGGCACCCGGTTCATGCTCACGGGCTCCTCGGCGAGCTCGCTGTCGGACTGGCCCACGCTGCTCGCGTCCAACACCGAGGCGTCGTTCCCGATGCCGCACGTCGTCTTCTCGGGCCCGTCGTTCGGGGGCAGCCGCGGCGCCTCGGTCGTGCGCGGCGGCGGCGGGCGCCTGCTGGACCTGCTCGACGGCTCGATCGTCGGCCGATCGGACACGCCCTCGGCCGTCGTCCCGCGCCCGGCGGACTCGATGGTGGACGCCTTCGTACACGGCCGCGTGGACGCGTTCGCGCGCAGTGAGAGTGGCCTGGGTCGGGCCCGCGCCGAGGCGCTGCTGTCCAACCTGGAGCGCTCGATGGAGCTCGAGGGTCGCGAGTTCGAGGCGGGCCTCACCCAGGACATGGGCGGGCTGCTGGACCGGGCGATCCGGGCGACGGAGGTCATGCGCCTGGGCCTCACCCGGTGCGCGATGCTCCGCATCCCCGGGGGCTGGGACACCCACGGCAACAACCTGCCCCAGGGCCCGCAGTTCGAGGCCTTCTTCGACATGCTCGACGGGCTCATGGACCACCTCGCGACCACGCCCGGGCACACGTCCGCGACCCTCGCCGACGAGGTGGTGATCGTGGCGATGTCCGAGCTCGGGCGGACCCCGCGGCTCAACGGCGGCGGCGGCAAGGACCACTGGCCGTTCACGTCCATGCTCGTGTCCGGGCCCGGCGTGGCCGGCGACCAGGTGATCGGGGCGACGGACCCCGGCCTCATCGGCCTGCCCATCGACCACGCCACGGGCCGCGAGTCGTCGTCCGGCGACCTCCTCGGCTGCGAGAGCGTCGGGGCCGCGCTGCTCACCCTCGGCGGGGTCGACCCGTCCGTCTTCCTGCAGGACGTTCAAGTCCTCGAGGCGCTCCTCCGCTGACCCCGCGCGTCGTCCTCGGGGTGCTCGCCGCCGCGCTCGCCGGGTGCGCAGGGCCCCCGTGCGACCGGGAGCCGCCGCTGGACTGGGACAACTGGGGGCGGGCGTTCATGACCGACTTCTGCGGGGGCTGCCACAGCGTCCTGTACGGCGAGGAGGACCGGGACGAGGCGCCCCTGGGCGTCGACTTCAACACCTACGGCGACGTGATGCACTGGAGCGGGCGCGTCCTGGAGCGGGTCTCGGTGACGGCGGACATGCCCCCCGCGGGCGGGCCCTCGGAGGAGGAGCGGGCGATGCTCGAGGAGTGGATCACCTGCTCCGTGGAGCCGGACAAGGCGGCGCTGGAGGCGCAGGAGTGAGGGCGCTCATCGCCGTCGCGCTGCTCGGGCTCGGCTGCTCCGACAGCCTGCTCGTGAGCGAGCCGCCCCCGGTCGCTTCGCCGCCGGAGCAGATCGAAGACGGGACGGGCAATCCCCCTGATTTCAATGCTTGTTCCACCTCATACTTCGCGCAGTACTTCAACCTCTCCGGGGGCCATCCGGACGTCGGCGAGGAGCCCGACCCGGACGCCGCGCCCGTGGTCGATCCCGACTGGTGGGACGTGGAGCGGCTGGCCTTCCAGCGCACCGACCCGACCCTCACGTTCGGCGAGTCGTGGTGGCCGGTGGACGAGGGGCTCGCGGGGGATCCGGCCGCCTTCGCCGTCCGCTGGAACGCCTGGCTCCTCGCCGACGGCGACGTGGAGTGGGCGTTCGCCCTGGGCGCGCGGGACGACGCCGAGGTGTTCGTCGACGGCGCGTCGGTGGCGGTCGTCGAAGCGGGAGACGGGTACGAGCCGGCCGAGCACCGGGCCGACGTCGAGGGCGGACGGCACACCTTGGAGATCCGGTTCGCCCACCGGTTCGGAGACGCCGACGGCATGTTCTTCCGCTCCCTGACGGCGGAAGAGGACCTCCAGGTGTGTCCTCCGGAGTTCGAGTAGAGCGCCGATCGCGCAGGACCGACCGAGCATCGCGAAGAACGGTCCCGCCCGACTCGAGGCGTGACGATGACGCGTGTCGGGACACGCGAAGAGGAGCAACGAAGAGTCGGTGGTAGCGGGCGAGCGAGGCGACCGAGGCCCTGTGTGATTGGTGCTCTGATCGGCGTCATAGGTGCGGCATTCGGTGGCCGCCGCCCGCTCGTCTATCTTGTGTCTCGCATGCGCGCCCTCACCCTGATCCTCACCGCCGCGGTGCTCCTCCCGAGCGCCGCCCTCTCGGCCCCGGTCGTCGTGTACGGCCCGGCCTCCAACGCGGACGCCGCGACGGCCACCGCCAAGGCCGTCTTCGGCAGCAACGACTTCACCGTGGTGGGCAACCTCGTGACGCTCGCGGGCGGCTCCGTGGACGCCCCGGTGGTGGTCGGCGGGCGGGCGACGGATTGCGCCGGCGGGGAGGGCGTGTCCGTGGGCGCGGTCGTCCTGCAGGCGGGCAACGAGGTCGTGGAGATGAACTACGGCGACGCCTTGAAGCGCCTCGAGGCCGCCTCCGCCGCCCTGCCGTGCGGGGCGTCGCGCGCCACCAAGGACGAGCTCTACCAGCTGTACTTCCTGCAGGGCTTCGCGCAGTTCACGGCGGGCGACGATCAAGCCGCCGTCGAGCACTTCGCCATGGCCGCCGCCCTCGACCCCCAGCGGTCCTGGGACAAGCGCTACCCGCCCACGGCCAAGGAGAGCTTCCTGCAGGGGCTGCAGAGGATGTTCGACTCCGCCCGCGCGGACGTGCGCGTCGAGGTCGACACCGCCTTCATCAACGGCGAGCAGGTGGGGCCGGGCAGCAAGCCGACGCTGGTCGCGGGCCGCCACATCGTGCGCGTCGGCGGCGCCACGATGCTGGTCGACGTGCCCGATCAGAAGGACCTGGACGAGGACGTGCTCATCACCACCGCCCGGGCCCTGGTGGCCGGGTTGCTCGCGGGCGACAACGACTACGCCCCGTGGCTCGCCGACCTCGCCGCGCGCAAGAAGTGGGGCGACGAGGTGCTCGTGGTCGGCGGCTCCAAGCCCCTGGTGATGCGCGCCCGGAAGTTCGAGGGGGGCTCCACGCAGGCGTCGTCGGGACCGAACCCGACGATCCTCGGGGCCGCGCTCCTGGGCATCGGCGCAGGGACCGCGGGGGCGGGCGTGAGCCTGCACATGGTCGCCTTCGACCAGGCGGGCGTGCAGGAGTCCGGGCTGGTCCTCGTGGAAGAGGAGGAGTACGGCCCCCTCGTCGGCCAGAACCGGGCCGGGTTCGCCACCGCGGTGATCGGCGGCGCCATCATGGGGGTCGGCCTGGCCACCACGATCGGCACGCTGACCTCGGGCAAGAAGGTGGCGGTCGCCACGCCGTGGGTGCTGCCCATGCCGGACGGCGGGCTCGCGCTCGGCCTCGGAGGGCGCTTCTGATGTCCCTGCGTCTGCTCCTCCTCTCCGTCCCTCTCGCCCTCTCCGGCTGCTTCCTGGTCGACGACTACCCCGGGCAGCACGATCCCGACTCCGACGTCGACTTCGACGGCGACGGCTCCTTCGCCGACGTCGACTGCGACGACGAGGACGCGAACAACTTCCCCGGCAACACCGAGGTCTGCGACGGCGCGGACAACGACTGCGTGGACGGCCCCGACGCGGATCTCGCGGGCGAGACCGACGCCGACAACGACGGCTTCCTCAGCTGCGCCGAGTGCGACGACACGAGCGCCGCGCGGTTCCCCGAGAACCCCGAGGTCTGCGACGGGCTCGACAACGACTGCGACGGCACCGCGAACTTCGTGGACGGCGACACCGCCGAGGCCGACGAGGACCGCGACGGGTACGTCACCTGCTTCCCGTTCACCGACAACGGCGGCGCCTTCGACGGCGGCGACGACTGCGACGACGGCAACCCGCTCGCCTACCCGGGCGCGGACGAGATCTGCAACGGGGAGGACGAGAACTGCAACTTCGTCGTGGACGACGGGTTCGACTTGGACGGCGACACCGTGACCGTGTGCGGCGCCGACGGGGACATCACCACCGCCGCCGACAACGACTGCGACGACGACGACGTGGCCGTCTTCCCGGGCGCGACCGAGACCTGCAACGCGGTGGACGACGACTGCGACACCGTCGTCGACGACGGCTTCGACGCGGACGGCGACAACGTGACGGTCTGCGGCGCGGACGGCGACAGCTCCACGGTCGCGGACAACGACTGCGACGACACCGATCCCCTCGACTTCCCCGGCGCCATCGAGTCCTGCAACGCCGACGACGAGGACTGCGACGGCCTGATCGACGACGGCTTCGACATCGACACCGACGGCTTCACGACCTGCGGCGCGGACGGCGACCCCACGACGACCGCCGACAACGACTGCGACGACGGCGACGTCCTCGACTTCCCGGGGGGCATCGAGACCTGCAACGGCGACGACGAGGACTGCGACGGCCACGTCGACGAGGGCTTCGACGTGGACACGGACGGGTTCACCTCGTGCGGCGCGGACGGCAACCCGGCGACCACCGCGGACAACGACTGCGACGACGGCGACATCACCGCGTTCCCGGGCGCGACGGAGGTGTGCGACGCGGACCTGGAGGACTGCAACGGCTCGATCGACGACGGGTTCGACGTGGACACGGACGGGGTCACCACCTGCGGCCCGGACGGCGCGGCCGGCAACGCCGACGACGACTGCGACGACGGCGACATCACCGCGTTCCCGGGCGCGACGGAGGTGTGCGACGCGGACCTCGAGGACTGCAGCGGCACGATCGACGACGGGTTCGACGTGGACACGGACGGGGTCACCACCTGCGGCCCCGACGGGATCGCCGGGAACACCGACGACGACTGCGACGACGGGGACATCACCGCGTTCCCGGGGGCGACGGAGGTGTGCGACGCGGACCTCGAGGACTGCAACGGCACGATCGACGACGGGTTCGACGTGGACACCGACGGGTTCACCACCTGCGGGGCCGACGGCATCGCGGGCAACGCCGACGACGACTGTGACGACGCGGCCGGTACCGGCGCGGCGACCTTCCCCGGCGCGCCGGAGGTCTGCGACGGCAGCGACAACGACTGCAGCGGGCTGGCCGACGCGGCCATGCAGAACGTCACGGACGTTCCGTACGTGGAGTACACACTCGAGCACTCGACGACGTCGTCCAACGTGACGTACAGCCCGCTCCCGACCACCGGGTTCTGCGGCGGGGGCGGGACCGGCAGCGCCTTCACCGTGGTCCCGACCGCCCTGGACTCGTCGTTCACGTTCGAGTTCTACGGCGAGACGCCCACCCACTGGAACTGGACCGCCGACGGCGCGGTGGACCTGCTCGGGCCCACTTGGGAGAGCGACTTCCACGCGCAGGTGATGCCGTCCACGTCGGCGCCCAACGGCTACGTCGCGACCTGGAACGCGAACTTGGACGGCACGGGCCTCACCCACTGCTGGGGGATGTCCGGCACCGCCGGCAACCTCATCTGGTACTACAACCACGAGGCGGACTACGAGAACCCGCCCGCGGGTCCGCCTCCGCCGCCGGCTACGCACACGCAGGTGCAGTTCCACCAGTTCGACAACGCGATCGAGGTCCACTTCATCTCGGCCCCCCCGCCGCCGCCGGGCAACCCCGTGACGGTCGGTGTCGAGAACCAGGCCGGATCCACCGCCGCGGCGTTCGCGAGCGCCTCCACGACCGTCAACGCGACGGGAGAAGCGATCCGGTTCACGCCGACGGAGTACACAGAGATCGACCACGACGGCGACGGGCAGCTCGGGTGCGACGAGTGCAACGATCTGTTCGCAAACGCGTTCGTGGGCGGCACCGAGATCTGCGGCGACGCGGTGGACAACGACTGCGACGGATCGATCGATGAGAGCTGTCCGCCCTAGTCGGTCGCGGGCCCCAGGCGGAGCGGGCCGAGCTCCACGAGCGCGGGCACCAGCAGGAGATCGGCGAGCAGCGCCACGATCAGCGCCGTCGGCAGCAGCTTGCCGATCATGTCCACGCTGAAGTAGTCGCTCGCCGCGAAGGGCAGGAAGCCCACCACCAGGATGATCGTGGTCATCGCGATCGCCCTCCCCGCGAAGTGGAACGTGCGCTCGATCGCCTCGGCCGTGCTCGAAGAGCGGGCCGCCTCCAGCCGGTAGCGCACGAGGAAGTGGATCGTGTCGTCGACCCCGACGCCGATCGCCATCACGGCCACGATGAGGGTGTCGCTGTCCATCGTGTCCCAGGCGAAGCCGATCCACCCCGCGATGGCGATGAGCGGGAGCAGGTTCGGGAACATCGACAGCAGGCCCACGCGCGCGCTCCCCAGGGCGATCGACATCAGCAGGAACACCAGGAACACGGACACGAGGACGCTGTTGCGCTGCCCGGTGACGATCTCGTCGAGCCAGTCGCCGATGAGGTAGGTGAGCCCGCTGGGGTGCACCGTCGCCAGGCCCGCGAGCAGGTCGCCGCCGACGTCCCGCCCCAGGTGGCCCACCGCGGCGGTCGTGCGCACCCCTCGCTCCGTCAGCCGCAGGGTCATCCGGGCGCGCCGTCGCTCGACGTCCATGAGCGCGTCCAGGGCGGACCCGCCGCCCATCTCGAAGGCGAGCAGATCCTGGGCGATGGCGCGGCGCGTGGTGGGGGGACCGTCGCCCGGCCTGAGGACGTCGTGGATGCGGTGGACGGCGTCCACGTAGGACAGGGCGTGGTCCACCCGGGGATCCGCCTCGAGCCGGGCCTGGAGCGCGGCCACGGCGCCGAACACCTCGGGGTCCAGGAGGCCGCCCTCCTCCTCCGTGTCGACGTACAGATCGACGGTCGTCGTGCCCGTGAGCTGGGCGCGGAACCAGTCGTCGTCCACGCGCACGGGATGGTCGGCCGCCATCCGCCCCTCGAAGTCCGTCTCGATCGTGATCTGCAGGCCGTACCCGACGCCCACGACCGTCGCCGCCGCGAACAGGGCGACGAGCGTGCGAGGCCGCGCCACCGCCGTCCGCGCGCACCACGCGAGGCCCGCGTCGAGGGCGGCGTGGATGCGCGACGTCGTCCCCTCGCGCAGGGGGCGCGGGGTGGGCAGGTAGGAGAAGAGGACGGGCGCGACCGTCATCGCCAGGAGCAGCGCCACGGCCACGGAGAAGCCGAGCACCACCCCGAGGTGGCGGAACAGCGGCGTGGGGATGAGCGACAGGGAGACGAACCCCGCGAACGTGGTCACCGACGTCCACAGGCACGCGAAGCCGACGTCCTCGGCGGACCGCAGGATCGCCTCCTCCTTGGGGTGGCCGTCGGCCAGCTCGAGCAGGTAGGCGCTGCACAGGTGCACGGTGTCCGAGAACGCCACCACCAGCACGATCGCGGGCACCGCCGCCATGAGGATGTTCACCTCTCGGTCGAGGTGCACCGCGAAGCCCATCGTCCACAGGACCGCGAGCATCGCCACGACCATGGAGAGCGCGGCGGGCCACAGGCGCCGGAACATCCCCCACACCACGATGAGGAGCAGCGCCCCGCTCAGCGGGAGCAGCACGCCGAGGCTGAAGGCCGACTCCATGAGCGTCGCCGTGATCGTGCTCAGCCAGCCCGCCTTGTGGACGCCTTCGGTGAAGCCCTCCTCCTCGACGATGTCGAGCAGCGCGCCGACGATGGCGGGGCCCTCCTCCGCGGCGCGGTCGACCTTCGAGACCACGCCCGCCACGACCACCGTGTGCGTGCGGTCCCGGGGCACGAGGGTGGCCCCGATGAGGGGGTCGTCGGCGAGCTCGTCCAGGAACTCCGGGGTGCGGCCCGGCTCCTCCTCGGCCACCTCCGCCCAGGGGCGCACCAGCAGCCCGCCGTCGGTGCGCTGGAGCCGCTCGTAGCCGAGGACGCTGTGCACCTCGCCCACGTCCGGATGGGCGAGCAGGCGGCTCTCCAGGCGCTCGAGGCGCGCCCGGGAGGCGGGATCGAGGGGGTCGGCGATCGGGAGCGCGAGCAGGAGCAGCTCGTCGGTGCCGAAGGAGCCGCGGTCCTCCACGTAGGTCAGGTACTCGGGCGACATGCCCAGGAACATGCGGCCGACGGACGACGCGAGGACGCCGCGAGACGCCGACGCGGCCGAGAGCAGGGAGACGAGGACGACGACCGCGAGGACGATCGCGCGCCGCCTCACGACGAGGGCGAACCAGCGCCTCAGCGCCGAGTCGCGCGAGCCGGGGGGCTCAGCAGGGATCGTTCGCGCGTCCGGGGGTGCCGGGTTCGCCGCCGGTGGCGATCACCGTGGTCTGGGGGCACCAGTGGGCGGGGTCGTCGTTGTCGCCGCCGTCCAAGTGGTCGGGGTGTACGCCGATGGCGACGCCGGGCGTGTACCAGCCGGCGTCGTAGTGCAGCCAGTCGATCTCGACGCCGTCCGCGCGGGTGAGGACCAGCTCGTCCTCGCCGTTGCCGAGGGCCACGCCGTTGCCCTGCCAGTCGCGCACGAAGTACCCGTCGCAGGGCACCCCGCCGTTCACGGCCGGGGACATGTCCGCGCACAGCACGAAGTAGTCGCCGGAGCCCACCAGGAGGCTGCCCTCGAGCACGTACTCGTCGTTGTCGTCGTCCCGGAAGGTGTAGCCGCGGATGTCGATCGCGTGGCCCGCCGTGTTGAACAGCTCGATCCACTCGCCGACCTCGTCCTCGACGACCTCGGGGTTCACGTTCATCTCGCTGAACACGACGTCCCCGGGCTGGGCCGTGCCCAGGTCCTCGCCGATGCGCACCGTGACGGTGTCCTTGCCGGTGTCGCCGTCGCCGTCGGTGACCTCCAGCTCGACCGTGCGGAGGCCCGCGATCAGGTCGCTCGAGACGACGATCGACTGGCCGTCGGCCGTGACGGCGCCGGACATCTCCACGCCGTCGGCGTACCAGCGGAACTCCAGGTCCTCGACGGGCGTCGCCGAGTCCACGGCCTCGCCCACGAAGGTGACGGCGTCGCCCTGGTCGTACTCGGAGCCGTCGGCGGGCGCGGTGATCGTGACCTGGGGCGCCGTGTACGGGCCCGCGACGGCGAACGTGACGTTGGCGGAGCCCTGCTCCCCGTCGTGGTCCACGGCGAAGAGGGTGGCGGTGTGCTCGCCGAAGACGAAGGACTCCGAGTCGACCTCGATGGGCACGAACCCGTCGGCGTCGGCGGCCGCCTCGATCGTGTCCTCGCCGTCGAGCACCCAGCGGACCTCGAGGGTCTCGGCGGGCTGGGCCGAGTCGTAGACCAGCCCGTTGAGGGTCACCGGGCCGTCGCCCTGCCGGAAGACGGTGTTCTCCTCGGGGGTGACGATCTCGACTTCGGGGGCGCGCAGGCGGCGCTCGAGCCCGGCCTCGGAGCAGGCGACGGTCGTGGCCAGGAGGGCCGCGCCGAGGACGATGAGCAGGGGGTGGCGGTTCATGGCCGCCGAGATAGAACGATTCGGCCCGAAAGTCGAGGCTTCGATGGAACGTTCACAGTCTCGCCACGCCTCCTCAGCGGGTCACGGCGGGCGCGCGGCGCCGCTACGATGCCGGGATGCTCCGGCGCCTCGGCTCGCTCGTCCTGTTCGCGGTCGTCGCGACGGGGCTGCTCGTGTTCGTCGCCCGGGCCGTGGACCCCGGCTACTTCTCCATCCTGCGGCTGCACGTGTGGGCGGGCTGGGCCCTCCTGATCGTGGGCGGGCCCGTGCTCGCTCACCACCTGGCTGCCACGAGCCGCGTGCGCTGGACCGTCGGCGCCGCCCTGGTCCTCATCGTCGCGGGGGTCCTGGCCCTGTACGCCGGATCCGGGGTCGCCGCCCCCGAAGGTCGCGGGGCCTGGGAGCACACCCGCGAGCTGTGGGACATGCGCCGCCGGGGGGACCGACTGGCGCGCGTGCAGTGGGTCCCGCCCGCGACGCTCGGAGCGCTGATGGGGGCGAGTCTGCTCCTGGCGGTCGCCGCCGCCCTCAGCCGCCTGGAGAAGACCCGCGCGGCCCGCTGGTGGGGGTTGTTCCTGACGTTGCTGGTGGCGTGGGCCGCCGTGAGCGGGGCGGGGCTGCCGTTGGTCCCCCGCGACCACCTGTTCGCGGGCCTGGACGTCCACTCCGCGGTGGGGGTCTTCGCGATCGCGGCCCTCGCCCAGCACTCGATCTCGGTGCGCCTCGCCCGCCGCGGGACGGGCCGCCTCGGGGCCGCCGCCGTCACGGTCGGGGGCCTCGCCGTGCAGCGGGTGGAGCACCTCTTCCCGCAGATGAAGCGCGAGTGGGCCCCGGGCGTGGAGGTGGTGCGGACGCCCCGGACGAAGGCCGAGCGGGCCGCGCTGTTGGCGGGCGAGCTGCCCGTCCTCGACGCGTCCGTGAAGCGCGACTCCATGACCTGCATGGCCGCCGGATGCCACCCCGAGATCGGTCGGGAGTGGGCGAGCTCGCCCCACCGCTTCGCCGCCACCAACGCGTTCTACCGGGCCGCGGTGGGGGACCTGCTGGCGCGCGGCGACCGCGAGGGGGCCGTGTTCTGCGCGGGCTGTCACGACCCGGAGCGCGTGCTGACGGGGGACATCGCGACGACCTACACGGAGGCCGGGGCTCCCGAAGCGGGCACCGACGGGGTGTCCTGCCTGGTCTGCCACGCGATGGTCGCGGTGGGCAGCGAGCCCCCCGGCAACGGGCTCTTCACCGTCGCGGCGGCGCCGCCCCACACCGCCGACGCGGCCCGATTCCGCGAGGACGTAAAGCTCGACGCCCGCCGCCACACCGAGCTGCTGGGCCTCGACGAGTTCGTGCTGTCGCCCATGGCCTCCCGCACCTGCCACCGCCTGCAGCTGGGGGCGGACCACGGAGTGCTCGTGGACGGAGGCGTCGTCCTCCAGAACGCGGGGCTGCCCGAGTCCGCGCCGGGGTACGGCGAGACCTTCTGCGAGGAGTGTCACCTCCCGCGGATCGAGCGCGGGTTCGACCAGTACACCCACCGCATGCCCGGCATCAACGTCGACCAGGGCCTCTATGTCCCTCGATCACACCCCGAGGACGACGCGCTCATCGAGGCGTTCTCCCGCGCCGCCGCCGAGCAGGCGGGGCTGACGCCGCGGGTGCCGATCGACGCCCCGGAGTGGCCGCCGGAGCCCGTCGCCGCGACCTACTTCGTGGGCCTGGACGAGACGCCGCGGATCCTCTCGCTGCGGGTCCGTCCGACGATCGAGGGCGGCCGCCTCCACCTCGACGCGACCACGCGGAACCTGCGCGTGGGGCACGACTTCCCGTCGGGCCCCCTCGATCTCCAGCAGATCTGGATGGAGGTCCGCGTGAGCGACGCCGGGGGACGGGTCCTGCACCACGCGGGCGATCTGGACGAGGCCGGCGCCGTGGAGGGGGAGCCGCCCCGGCTGGGCGGTCGCGAGCTCGACGCGAACGGCGAGGACATCCGTCGCCACCGGCTCTTCGAGATCGCGACCGTCGAGAAGCGCGCGCTGGCGCTCGGGGCGGCGGCCGAAGATCGCGTGACGGTGGCGCTGCCGAGGGACGTCGCGTATCCCCTGGACGTGCGCGCCCGGTGGCTCTTTCGTCGGGCGAACCCGACCTTCGCGCGCTGGGCGCTCGGGGGCGAGGAGGACGGCGTCGGGAGCCCGCTGCCGGCGCACGAGGTGGTCACCTGGCAGGGGGCGGTGCACGCTCCGGATCCCGCGCCCGGGGAGGGGCGCTGACCGATGGACATCATCACGTACTCGATCCCGGTCTTCTTCCTGCTCATCGGCGTCGAGGTGTGGTTCTCGAACCGCCGCGGGCTCGGGCTGTACCGGTTCGCGGACAGCATCACGGACCTGTCCTGCGGGATCTTCAACCAGGTCATCTCGGTGTTCACGGCGGCCGGGCTGCTCGCCATCTACTGGTTCGTGTGGGACCGCTTCGCGCTCTTCGACCTGGGCGACGGCCCCTGGGTGTGGGCGGCCGCCATCGTGGGCGTCGACTTCACCTACTACTGGTTCCACCGGATGTCCCACGAGCACAACGTCCTGTGGGTCACGCACAGCCCCCACCACAGCAGCGAGGAGTACAACCTCACCGTCGCGCTGCGGCAGGGGGCCGTCGAACCCCTGGCCACCTGGCCGTTCCGGCTCCCGCTCGCGGTCCTCGGCATCCCGCCGCTGGTGTACCTCGCCGCCAACGCGATCCACACCGTGTACCAGTTCTGGGTCCACACCCGCGCCGTCGACCGGCTGGGGCCCCTCGAGCTGCTCATCGTGACGCCGAGCCACCACCGCGTGCACCACGGGTGCGACCCGAAGTACCTCGACCGCAACTACTCGGGGATGTTCATCGTGTGGGACAAGCTCTTCGGCACCTTCCAGGTGGAGGAGGAGGCGCCGACCTACGGCGTCGTGAGGCCTGTGGCGTCCTGGAACCCCGTGTGGGCGAACCTCGAGCACGCGCTGAAGGTCCGGGAGCGGGCGCGGGGACTGCCGCTGCGGGAGCAGGCGGCCCTGTGGTGGGCCGGGCCGACGGTCTTCGCCGAGCCGGGCGGGCCGAAGGACGTGTCGGGCCGACCCAAGTACGACGCCCGGGTCACGCCGCGCACGCTCCGGTACGTCCTCGCGCACTTCGTCGCGGCGCTGGGGGTGGCGGTCGTCCTGCTGTTCGCCGCCGCGTCCCTGGGCGGGGCCGAGGCCGTCGCCATCGCCGCCTTCGTGGTGTCCTCGATCGTCGCCTTCGGGGCGATCCTCGACGGCCGCTGGTGGGCGGCTCCGTTCGAGGGGTTCCGCCTCGCGAGCATCCCCGCCCTCGGCGTGTTCCTGCTGGGCGCGACGCCCCTGGTGTTGGCGGCCTGCGGGGCCGTCGCCGTGGGCTCTCTGGGGTATCTGGGAGTCCGGGGCCGCTGAACGCCCCCCGAGGGGGGGCGGCGTCGTGATAAAAACGCCGCTGCCGTCGTCTTTCGGAGTGTCCTTCATGCGCCCCTCGATCCTCCCCCTGCTCGCCCTCTCGTCCGTCCTCCTCGCGCCCGCCGTGGCCGAAGCGAGCCACGCGGTGACGCTCGTCAACGTGTCGCAGAAGGACCCCAACGCCGGGAACGCGAACCTCCCCGCGGGCGGCTGCCTCACCGGCGGCGGCAACACCATCGGCGTGCAGGTGTCCTCGGGCAGCTCGACGTGCGGCGGCGCGAACTACTACGTGCAGGTGGAGATCGTGCCGACCTCGTCGAGCTTCACCGGCAGCGTCACGTGCACCGGGGCGACGCAGAACAACTTCAAGCCCAGCTGCGTCGTGAAGCCGTACCCGCAGATCAACTGCGGGGGCCTCCTCACCAACACCGACTACAAGTGGCGGGCCCGGGAGCGCACCACCGGCGGCAGCACCGGGCCGTGGACGAACTTCGGCTCGTCCTCGGGCACCGACTTCTCCACCGGCGGCACGAGCACGAGCGTGGACGCGGGCGGCCCCTACACCGTGAACGAGGGCTCGTCGGTGACGGTCACGGCCTCGTCCCCCGGCTGCGGGGGCGGCACGTTCGACTGGGACTTCGACAACGACGGGGTGTACGACGACGCGACGGGCGTCTCCGCGGTGCTCGACGCGGGCGCGCTCGGCTTCAACGGCACCACGACGGTCACGATCGGGGTGCAGAACACGGACGCCACGGGCGCGGTGTTCACGGACACGGCGGTCGTGAACGTCGACAACGTCGCCCCCACGATCGACTCCACGTCGTTCACCACGGGCACCCACGACGAGGGCCAGTCGCTGCCCTTCAGCGTCACCGCCAGCGACGCGGGCAACGACCCGCTCACGTACGCCTGGACGGTCACGGATCCCAACGGGAACGTCACCCAGACGGCCACCGGGGCGTCCACGAGCTTCGCGTTCAGCGCCAACGGCGTCCTCACCGTGGAGGTCGAGGTCGACGACGGGGAGGCGACCACGAGCTACTCGGACGTGGTGGAGATCACGAACCTGCCGCCGTCGATCACGTCGACCCCGGTGACGGAGGCGACCGAGGGGCTGCTCTACAGCTACCAGGTCACCGCGACCGACCCCGGCAACGACGTGCTCAGCTTCCAGCTGTTCACCGGCCCCGCGAGCGCCACCGTCGACGCCACCGGCCTCATCGAGTGGACGCCGACCTACCAGGAGGTGGGCGGCAACACCTTCCGCGTGGTCGCGGTGGACGACTCGGGCGCGAGCGACAACCAGCTGTGGAGCGTGACCGTCATCTTCATCGACGACGACGGCGACGGCATCTCGGATCTGTGGGAGGCGAACAACGGCCTCGACGTCACCGTGGACGACAGCGCCGAGGACCCCGACGCGGACGGGCGCCCGAACATCCAGGAGTACCAGGAGGGGACGGACCCGCAGGTGTTCGACGGGCCCACGGCGCCGACGCTGGTGGAGCCCCTGGACTGGGCGGAGATCGGCCTGCTGCGGCCCGCCCTGATCTGGAGCGACGCGACGCACCCGCTCGGCGATCCCATCACCCACGACGTGGAGATCTACTCGGACGACACGCTCGAGACGCTGGTGACGTCGACCACCGGCTACGTCGGCGACGGCGGCGGCCAGGGGCTGTGGGCGGTGAACGTCGAGCTGGAGGAGAACGGCCGCTACTGGTGGCGCGCGCGGGCCACGGACGCCTACGTCGGCGGGCCCTGGACGGAGCCCGGGACCTTCTTCGTGAGCCTGGTGAACGACGTGCCGCCCACGCCCGCGGCCATCTACCCGGTGGGCGGCGAGCTCGTGGAGACCACGCTGCCCACGCTGCAGTGGTCGGAGGTCGAGGACATCGAGTTCGACGCCGTCACGTACGAGGCGCGCGTCTGGGACGAGGCGATGGAGAACGTCATCGCCGAGTACAGCAGCGCCGCCGGGGCGCGCGACGAGGACTGGACGGTCGAGGTCGGCCTCGAGGAGGACGGCGTCTACGCCTGGGAGGTCCGCGCCGTGGATGAGCACGGGGCGTCCAGCGAGTGGAGCCCCGCCGAGCTGTTCCGCGCCTCGGCGTTCAACAGCGCGCCGGACGAGGTCGAGTGGGTGTCGCCCGAGGCCGACGCCGAGATGGACGAGCGGTCCCCGGTGCTGGTGGTGACCGCGTCGACGGACGCCGAGGGCGGCGAGCTCACGTACGAGTTCCTCATCGACGAGCGCGCGACGCTCGACTCCCCGGACCTCATCGAGCTCACCGCGCTGGGGCCGCCGGACGAGGACGGGAACATCTCGATCGATCTCTCGGCCGAGGACGTGGCCGTCGTGCTCCAGGACGACCGCGACTACTGGGCTCGGGCCCGCGCCGTGGACGACGAGGGCATGGGCAGCTCCTGGGCGCAGGTGCGCTTCCACGTGAACCGTCGGGCCGCCGACAACGGCGGGGACGACAACCGCGGCGGGTGCGGCGCGCGCGCCGACCTCTCGGGGACGTCCGCCGGCTCGGCCGGCGCGTGGGGGCTGCTCCTCCTCGCGGTGCTCGGACTGCGTCGCCGACGGGGGTAGAGCTCAGGGCGAACCGGCCGGTGCGGGACGTCGATCCCGTATGCGGGCGCTGGGCGGTCCCGGAGCCCCGCGGGCGGGATTCTCGTCCCGCCGGGCGCGCCGGACTCAACTCGCGAGCGAGTCGATGAACTCCGCGAGCTGGACGTCGAGGGCGGACAGCCCGCCGCAGTCGTGCGTCGAGAGCGTGATCTTCACCGTCGACCAGACGTTGAACCACTCGGGGTGGTGGTTCATCTGCTCGGCCTTGAGCGCGACCCGGCTCATGAACCCCCAGGCCTCGTTGAAGTCCGCGAACTTCAGCTCGCGATGGATGGCGTCCCGCCCGTCCACGAGGGACCAGAGCGGCAGGTCGGAGAGGGCGGAGGATCGCTCGGCGTCGGTCAGCTTGGTCGGCATGCCGGGGACTCTAGCCGTCCGGTCGCTGAACCCGCGCGCTGCTACTCGACCCGCCCTCTTCGTTGAAGAAGTACCCGCCCCACCAGTACTTGACCCTCAGGTCCAGCAGCAGCAGGGCGACCTCCTCGACCGACGTCGTCGCCCCGAGCAGGCCGGGCAGCAGGTCGCGGCCGGCTTGCCCGGCGTTGTTGCCGCGGGTCCACACCAGCTGGAACCAGGATTCGAACTGGGCGGTGTCGAGCCCGAACCCGCTGTAGAAGTCCAGCGCCCGGAGCTGGTCCTGGCAGACGTCCGGCAGGTCCGCTCCTCCACACGCCGTCCCCCACGACCCGAGCGAGTACAAGACGCTCGACCCGAACGCCGACGCGAACCGCAGCTCCAGGTGGTCCATGGCCGGCTCGGGGGTCAGCTGCGTCAGGTCCAGCGCCCACACGTCGGGAAGCGTCGTCCACCCCGTCTGCTCGTCGACGTACTCCCACACGCTGTCGCAGTCCCCCTCGCCCTCGGCGGGGTCGTAGGGGTTGCAGTCGTCGCACAGCAGGACGCCGTCGCCGTCCACGTCTACCTCCCCCTCCGGCGTCCACCCGTTGCAGTCGTTGTCGACGCCGTCGCACGTCTCCCATGCGTCGGGGTGGATGGCCGCGTCCTCGTCGTCGCAGTCGTCGCCCCCGCACG
Organism: uncultured Rickettsiales bacterium; assembly: GCA_964620495.1. GTDB lineage: Bacteria > Myxococcota_A > UBA796 > UBA9615 > UBA9615 > CAZEKB01. The sequence goes on from CAZUHI010000005.1 coordinate 42,820, forward strand.
AGGACGAATCGGATCGGAACCCGTCCCCGTCGACGTCGCACAGGTTCGGATCCCCCTCGCCCGGGTCCCCCGCGTCGACCGCGCCGAGGCAGCCCGCGAAGAGGGCGGCGGCACACAGCAGCGCGGGTTCGAGCTTCACGTCCCGATCGTCTCAGATTCCATGAGGACCGCGGCGGGCATTACCCGGGCGCCCGCCGCCCGCATCTCCTCGAGCGCCGCGGCGCCGTCGCCGGGGGTCATGTCCACGGCCCGGCAGCCGTCCTCCACGACGGTCACCTCGAAGCCCAGCTCGAGCGCGTCCAGGACCGTCGCCTTGACGCAGTAGTCCGTCGCCAGGCCGAGGACGATCAGGTGGTCGATCCCGCGCGTGTTGAGCCATCGCTCCAGGCCGGTGTCACGCGCGTGGTCGTTGTCGAAGAAGCCGCTGTAGCTGTCGATCCGCGCGTCCGTCCCCTTCGGGAAGACCGCGTCGATCCCGTCCATGGGGAGCGCCTCGGCCAGCGCCGCGCCCGCTGTCCCCTGCACGCAGTGGTCGGGCCACATCACCTGCGGGGAGCCCCCCAGCTCGCCCATCGTGAAGGCCTCGGCCCCCCGGTTCGACGCGAACGAGCCGTGGTTCGAGGGGTGGCAGTCCTGGGTGGCCACCACGACCTCGAAGCGCGCCATCAGCCGCGTCGCGACGTCGATGACCGCGTCGCCGTCGGGCACCGCGAGCGCGCCCCCCGGCAGGAAGTCGTTCTGGATGTCCACGAGGACGAGGGCCTGGTCGGGGATCTCGATCACAGCTCGAACTCCCATCCCGCCTCGCGCCGCGCGCCGTAGCGCTCGGGGTCGAAGCGATAGAGGCGAGGGGCGCGGTGGGCGACGCCGGCGCGGCGCTCGTCCAGCTCCAAGAGGACGTCGGTGGCGAGCACCTTGCGGCGGAAGTTCCGCTTGTCGAGGGTCCGCCCCAGGATCGTCTCGTACAGCTTCTGCAGCTCCGTGAGCGTGAACTTCGGGGGCAGCAGCTCGAACCCCAGGGGCGCGTAGCCGAGCTTGCCCCGCAGGCGGCTCACGGCGACGTCCAGGATGCCCTGGTGGTCGAAGGCGAGTGCGGGCAGCTCGTGGACCGAGAACCAGCGCGCCGCGGCCGCGTCCGTCGCCGGATGCAGCCGGTACGCCGCGAGGTCCACGAGCGCGTAGTAGGCGACCGTGATGACCCGCTCGCGGGGGTCCCGGCCCGGCGCCCCGAACGTGTACAGCTGCTCCAGGAACCCCACGTCCGCGCCCGTCTCCTCGAGGAGCTCCCGACGGGCCGCGGCGTCCAGCCCCTCGTCCGGCCCCACGAACCCGCCGGGCAGCGCCCACGAGCCCGCGAACGGGTCGTACCTCCGCTCGATGAGCAGCACCTTGAGCGTGTCGTCCTCGACCCCGAACACGACGGCGTCGACCGTGACCGCGGGGTGCGGATGTTCGTACGAGTAGGCGGCCGTCACGACGCCTCCCCCGCGACGTACTCGCGCAGGTCCCGCAGCTCGCGCTCGAAGCCCCCCGACAGGATCGGGAAGCGGCACCAGGTCTTCGGGTCCAGGTTCTCGTCGTCGACGTGGAACGACGGCGCGTACCGCTCGCGCTTCCACTGGTTTCGGCTCCACAATCGGAAGAAGCGCTCCACCCAGGACGCCAGCTGCCGGGGCTCGAGCTCGGGCCGCTTCGACCGCAGGATTCGGTACACCGCGACGGGCGCGTGGCGGTCCCGGATCGCGGCCCGCTCCACGGCGTCGAGCACGTCGTAGGGCATGAGGTCGTCCTCGTCGCGCTGCTCGGCCTCGGCGGGCCGCAGCTCGGCCGTCGGCTCCCGACGGGTGACCGGCTCCAGCTCGGGGACGGGCCCCAGGCGGTCGGGCCCCGTCGCCTGCATCCAGCGCAGCCAGGTGAGCAGGAACACCTTGTCGATCCCGGCGACGGGCGAGACGCCGCCGCTGGTGTCCCCGTCCATCGTCGCGTACCCCACGGCCGCCTCGCTGCGGTTGCTCGTCGACAGCAGCAGCGACCCGCCCAGGTTCGCCAGCATCCACACCCCGGGGGCCCGCGCCCGGGCCTGGATGTTCTGCAGCGCGATGTCGTCCCGCGCCCACGTGAGCTCCCGCCCGATGGCGCCCTCCACGACGCCGCGATAGCCCGCCGCCATCGCCTCGATGTCGAGCTCCAGGTAGGCCGCGCCGAGGCCGTCGGCGACGCTCTTGGCCGCATGGCGCGACGTCTCCGAGCTGTTCCGCGTCGGCTGATACACGCAGGTCAGCACCGCGTTCGTGAGGGCCCGCTCGTCCCCGCCGATCGCCCCCTCGAGCAGGTCCGCGCGCAGCCCCCACCGCCGCAGCGCCTCGGGCATGCCGAGCTCGCGCACCGACTCCTTGACGGCCGCCGAGACGAGCGTCGCCACCGCGGCCGAGTCCGCCCCGCCGCTCAGCGACACGACGAACCCGCGGCTGCGGCTCTTGCGCGCGTAGTCGAACAGCGCGAGGGCGACGGCCCGGGTGAACTCCTCCTCCTTGAGGGTGTCGCTGCGCTCCCACGGGTCTCGGTCGTCCCGGGCCGGGGCGGGCTCGCGGCGAGGCCACTCGAAGGGGACCGTGATGCAGGTCTCGCCGTCGCCGAGATCGGGCTGGAACGAGCCGGTCCGGGCGCGGTTCATGCGGGTCGCCTCCACGTCCACCACCGCGCTGGTGAGGCCCACCTCGGCGAACGAGAACCGGGGGCCTGCGGCCACGAGGCGGCCTCCCTCGGCGATCATCGCCCCCCCGTCGTAGATGGCGCGGCCGGCCTCGTTGCCCAGGAGGTTCGTGTAGACGTACGTGACCCCGAACGCCCGCGAGCCCTCGAGCACGAAGCGCTCCCTCACCGCCTGCTTGCCGAACGCGAAGTGACTCGCGCTGGGGTTCAGGATCAGGTCCACGCCCGCGCCGCTCAGGCCCGCGCCGGGGCGCTCGGCCACCCACGCGTCCTCGCAGATCTCGAACCCGAGCTTCACGCCCCCCACGTCGAAGTGCAGGTCGCCGATGGGGAGGCCGTCGTCCATCTCCTCGGCGCGGTCGCCCGGCCACGGCTTGAACCACCGCGGCTCGTAGTGCAGGCCGTCGCCCGCGAGGTGCTGCTTGGGGGTCAGGCCCACGAGCCGGCCGTCGACGACGAGGGCGGCGGCGTTGAACACGGCGCCGCGGAAGAAGATGGGCAGCCCCAGCCCCACGACCAACCCGCGGGTGGCGGGGAGCAGCTCCTGAAGGACCCGCCAGGACATCGCGTGCAGGTCCGGCGAGTGGAAGGCGTCCTCGCAGCCGTAGCCGCTGATGCACAGCTCGGGGAGGCAGAGGATCGAGACCCCGGCCTTGCGCGCGAGGTCGCAGGCGCGGCGGATGCGGGCGGCGTTGCCGTCCCAGTCGAGGGGCGTCTGGTTGAGGACCGCGGCGCCGACGTGGACGAGCTTCATCGGTTCCTCCGGGCCGCCTCGATGAGGCGCGCGCGCGTGTCGTGCACGCTCTGCTCCAGCAGCACGGGGTAGGGCACGGGGACGTCGAGCAGGCGGCGCCCGGGGTCGAGGCAGGCGAGCTGGGCGGCGGCGCGTTCGCGGACCTCGGGCAGGGGAGGGGCGTGCCGGACGCGCTCGCCGCGGCGGAACACGGGCACGAGGAGGTCTTCGCCGGGCAGGTCGCCGGGTCGCCGCGTGACCTTCGCGTCGAACGGGTCGACGCCCACCGCGTCGGGTCCCGGGGGCGCGTCGATCGGGTGGACCAGGTCCATGACGAAGGTGCTCCCCGGCTTGCGGTAGCGGCGCACACCCAGGATGCCGGGGTCCGACACCTTGATCGGCTGCTCGCTGAGCTTCACCGTGGGGCGCCAGTCCTCGCCGGGCCGTCGGATCGCGGCCAGCTTGTAGACGCCGCCGAGGGCGGGTTGGTCGTAGGCGGTGACCAGCCGAGTCCCCACGCCCCACACCGAGATCTTCGCCCCGGCGTCCTTGAGCTTCGCGATCCGGTACTCGTCGAGGTCGTTGCTGGCCACGATCTCCGCGTCGGGGAAGCCGCCGTCGTCCAGGATCCGGCGGGCGGCGACGCTGAGCTTGCCGAGGTCCCCCGAGTCGAGCCGGATGCCCACCATCTCGCGGCCCTTCGCCCGCAGCGCGCGCCCCGCGGCGACCGCGTGGTGCACGCCCTCGACGGTGTCGTAGGTGTCGACCAGGAAGACACAGTTGTTCGGCATCGCCGAGGCGTAGGCGGCGAACGCGGCGGGCTCGTCGTCGAACGTCATCACCCACGAGTGGGCGTGGGTGCCCTTGACGGGGATGCCGTATCGCTTGCCCGCGAGCACGTTGCTGGTCGCGGAGCACCCGCCGATGAAGGAGGCGCGCGAGGCCGCGAGGCTGCCGTCGATCCCCTGGGCGCGGCGCAGGCCGAACTCCAGGACGGGCTCCCCGCGGGCGGCGAGGTGGATGCGGGCGGCCTTCGTGGCGATCAGCGTCTGGAAGTTGATGGTGTTGAGCAGCGCGGTCTCGAGGATCTGGCACTGGAGCAGGGGCCCGCGCACGCGCACGAGGGGGGCGCGGGGGAAGACGACGGTGCCCTCGGGGACGGCGTCGACGTCGATGGCGAGCTCCCACGCGGCGAGGTGGTCCAGGAAGCCCCGCTCGAAGAGGCGCTCGCCGTCGTTGCCGGTGAGGCTGGCGAGGTACGCGAGGTCGCTGTCGTCGAACCGGAGCGACTCGATGTAGTCCGCGATGGGTTCCAGACCAGCGGCGACCGCGTAGGCTCCACCGAACGGCGCGCGCCGGAACGTCAGGTGAAACACGGCCTCGTCGTCGTGTCGGCCGAGCTTCCAGTACCCGTAGGCCATCGTGAGCTGATAGAGGTCGGTGAGCAGCGCCAGTGACGTCATGGTGTCAAAGTAACACTAAGGCTCCGAGTTACAACCCCGAACGTGGAAGTTTCGCCTCCGTGAGGTATCCCCCGCACATGCACGCGATGCAGGAGCTCGAGGCCGCGTGGCGGCGCAGCGACGCGGTCTTCGACCTCCTGGCGGACGACGACGCGCTCTTCGAGCGGCCCATCCCCTTGCGCCACCCGCCCATCTTCTACGTCGGCCACCTCGCGGCGTTCGCCTGGAACCACCTGGGCGAAGGCGTCCTGGGCCTCGGACCGCTGGACGCCCGCCTCGACGCGCTCTTCGCGCGGGGCATCGATCCCGAGGACGAGGAGGCCGCCGAGTCCGTCTCCGTGAGCCGAGACCAGTGGCCGACGCCCGATGAGGTCCGGGCGTATCGCGACGCCGTGCGGGCCGCCGTCCGGGAGGTCGCTCCCCGGCTCGCCGACCGCGCAGGGGACGACGTCCTCGCCGCTCGAGACCGGGTGCTGCGCCTGATCGTCGAGCACGAGCAGATGCACCACGAGACGCTGGTCTACCTGCTGAAGCGCATGGCGCCCGAGCGCCTCGTGATCGCCGCGCCTTCGTTCTGCGGAGGCGACTGCGCGACGTCCGAGATCGACCCCCTGGCGCCGCCCGAGCGGCTCGTGGTGCCCGGCGGGCTCACCGCGCTCGGCGCAGACTTCGACGCCCTCGACTTCGGCTGGGACAACGAGTTCCCCCGGCACCCGGTGCACGTCGACGGCTTCTCCCTGGACGCGCTGCCCGTGACCGTCGGGCGCTACCGCGCGTTCGTCGAGGAGACCGGCGCCCCGGCCCCCATCGACTGGTTCGACGACGGCGGCCCCCGCCTCCGCACCCTGCTCGGCTCGGTCCCCCTCGACGACGCCTCCGATCTGCCCGTACACGTCACCCAGGAGCAGGCGGCGGCGTTCGCGGCCCACGCCGGGGCGCGGTTGCCCACGGAGCCGGAGCTTCAGCGCGCGGCCTACGGCGACGGGCGAGCCCGACCCTGGGGCGACTCGAGCTGCGAGGGCCGCGGCAACTTCGGCTGGCGACGCCTGGGCTCGGCCCCGGTGGGCGCGCATCCGGCGGGGCAGGGGCCCTACGGACACCACGAACTGGTGGGCAACGGCTGGGAGTGGACGGCCACGCCGTTCGGGCCGCTGCCCGGCTTCACGCCCTGGGTGAGGACCTACCCGGGCTACTCCGCGGACTTCTTCGACGGCCGCCACTTCGTCGTCTTCGGGGGCGCCTGGCCCACCGCCGATCGGCTGCTGCGGCCCTCGTTCCGCAACTGGTACTTCGCCTCGTACCCCCACGCCTTCACGACCTTCCGCCTCGCGCACTGAACGCTTGTTCACTGAACGGTTGTCCAGTATTCTGGCTGGACATGGCCGCCGAACAGCTCTCTCTGCTCGGACTGCACGAGGAGCCGGACGTCGATCCGGGCTTCCGTGAGGTCCGGAGGCTCCGACTCGACGAGTCGTCCTGGGTGGACTACTGCCCCGGGTGGCTGCGGGGCCACACGGTCGTCTACCGCGCGCTCCGGGAGGGGATGCGGTGGCACGCCGGGCGCTGCGCCATGTACGAGAAGGTGGTCGACGTCCCCCGCCTGACGGCGTCGATCCCGGACGACGGGCCGGGGCACCCGATCCTCGCCCGCGCGTCGCTCGCCCTGGACCGTCGGTACAACCTGCGCTTCGATCGCTGGGGGGCGTGTCTGTACCGCAGCGGCACGGACAGCGTCGCCTTCCATCGGGACAAGCACGTGCGGGACCGGGACCGGGCGGTCGTCGCGATCGTGTCGGTGGGCAGCCCGCGCAAGTTCCTGCTGCGGCCCTACGGCGGCGGCCGATCCATCGCGCTGCGGTGCGGTTGGGGGGACCTGCTCGTCATGGGGGGGGCCTGTCAGCGTGACTGGGAGCACGGAGTCCCGAAGCAGCGGGCCGCGGACCCGCGCATCAGCGTCCAGTTCCGGTGTTCACGGTTTCATGACCCGCGCCGGGCGTACTGACGGGTCGCGGTGTCGCGGCTCATCCCGTCAGCGGCGGGTGCCACAGGAACTGCAGCAGGTTCCCCTCGGGGTCGCGCACGTAGAAGGAGCGCGCGCCGTCGCGGTGGGTCTTGACGGGCTTCTCGGGGACGTGTCCGTGAGCGCGCAGCCAGGCGTCCCACGCGTCCACGTCGGCCAGGGACGGCACCACGATCCCGAGGTGGTCCAGGACCCCGCGGGGGGCGTGAGCGTCGGGCCCGTCGTCGGACGCGTGCAGGGCCAGGTTGTCGGCCCCGCGCGTGAGATAGAGGTTGTCGGGATCGGGCTCCCACTCGACCCTGTAGCCCAGGAGGTCCACGTAGAAGGCGCGCATGGCGGGCAGGTCGCGGCAGTGCAGCGCGGCGTGCCAGAGCCCGCGCACGGGGGGCGGAGCGGTCGGAGTCGTCATTCCGGGGCTACCCCATCATCATGCGCCACCGCTCGATCGAGGGGACGCGCAGGTAGGGGTTGGTGTCGCGGACGGTGTCCATGGGTGCCGACTCGCCCCCGTAGGCGTGCCCCGGGTAGAGCACCGTGTCGCCGGGCAGCGTGGCGAGGCGCTGGGTGAGGGTGCGGAACATCTCGTCCGAGTCGCCGCCCGGCAGGTCGACCCGCCCGCAGCCCTGGAGGAAGAGCGTGTCGCCGGCCACGAGGGCGGACTTCAGCCGGAAGCAGATCGAGCCCGGGGTGTGGCCGGGCGTGTGCAGCAGCTCGATGTCGATGTCGCCGACCGACACCGTGTCGCCCGAGTCGTGGGTCACGAGGTCCGAGTCCGACAGGCCCGTCATCTTCTTCACGCCGTCCACCTCGGCCCGGTGCAGGTGGACGGGGCACGGAGCGGCCGCCATGAGCTCGGCGAGCCCCTCGACCTGCAGGCCCCAGAGGTCCCCCCCCACGTGGTCCGGGTGGTAGTGCGTCACGAGCGCGCCCGCGATGGTCATGTCGTCCGCGGCGGCCGCGTCCACGAGGTCCTGGACGGCCCAGGCCGGGTCCACCACGACGCACGTGCCGGAGTCCCGATCCCCGATCAGGTAGACGAAGTTCTGCATCTGCGGCGCGAAGGGGTGGCCGACGGCGAAGTCGCGGCCCGCGAGGAGCTGGCGGAAGTAGAGGGTCGACATGGCGCGGTGTTTACATCAACGCGCGCAGGGCCGACTCCCCGGATTCCGTCTCGCCGGTCGCGATGCGGTGGACGAGCGCCCGAGCGGCCCGGTTCACGGGGACGTCGATCTCGTGGCGGTCGGCGCGGTCGACGATCTCGCCGTTGAGGAAGTCCACGGCCGGCTCCCGACCCCGCTCGATCGCCCGCAGCATGGAGCTGCGCATCCGCCGGTAGCGGGCCCCCACGGCGAGCAGCAGCGCGTGCTTCGCCATCAGGGAGGGGGAGCCCGAGCTCGCGCGCTCGGCGTCCGTGAGGGCCAGCCAGTCGAGGTCGAGGGTGCCCGCGATCTTCCGCAGGGTGATGCCCTCGGCCGTGGCGACGGTCACCACCTCGGACATGAGCTCGAGGGCGAGGCGTCGCACGAATCGCTTCGCGAGCAGCGGGCCCAGCCGGTCCCCGCCGATCGTCCCGAGGGTCGACACGGCGCAGTTGAGCGCGAGCTTCGACCACCGGTGGCCGGAGAGGTCCTCGGCCGTCTCCACGGGGCCCACGGGCTCGAGGAGGATCGCCAGCCGCCGCAGGACGTCCTCGTCCACCGTCCGCCCCACGCCGCCCACGATGAACCCGCCGTGAGCCGTGCGCTCGAAGACGCCGGGCTCGGGCACCGCGGCTCCCCAGGCGACGATCCCCCCGATCACGCGATCGCGGCCGACGATCCGGCCCACGCGATCCTCGCAGAGCCCGTTCTGGAAGCACACGACCGAGCCGCGCTCGGCGAGGAAGGGGAGGGCGGCCTCGGCGGCGGCCTCGACCTGGGGCGGCTGGGTGGCGAGGAGGACCCAGTCGAAGGGCCCGGCGTCCTCGGCCAGGCGCGTCTCCACGCGGCCGGGGACGGTCCGCTCGCCGTCCAGCCCGCGCAGGCGGAACCCGTGGCGGGCGACCAGGTCGGCCACCTCGGGGTTGCGGCCCAGGGTCACCGGACGCTCGATCAGCCCGCCGTCGTGCGCGGCGAGGTGCGCAGAGAGGATGCCGCCGATGCCTCCGCAGCCGACGATGAGGACCCGGTCGCCCATGGCAGGGGGATGCTACCGGTCGCCGGGGCTCCGGGTCAGTCCAGCCACGGGAAGACGACTCCTCGTCGGAGCCCGTTTCGGACCGAGGATCGTGCCGGCCCGGGAGGCAGCCGCCCCGGGCGTCGGTAGGATGCCGTTCGTGACGGACGAGGTCCTCCCTCCACGGTACGAAGACGTCGAGCTCCTCGACCGCGGCTCCATGGGCGAGGTGTACGTCGCCCGCGAGCGGGATCTGTACCGGCGCGTGGCCGTGAAGGTGCTCAGCAGCGACTGGGAGGGCGAGGACGAGCAGCGCGCCCGGTTCCTGCGCGAGATCCGCATCACCGCGCAGCTCGAGCACCCCAACATCGTCCCCATCTACGCGTTCGAGCCCGCCCCGGGCGACGTCCCCGCCTTCTCCATGAAGCTGATCCGGGGGCGCACGTTCGGGGGCTACTTCGCCGAGGCGGCGGCGGCGTTCGCAGCGGGCCGGGTCCCGGACGAGTCCCACGCGCTCTCGGCGCGCATCGACCACTTCCTGAAGGTGTGCGACGCGATCGGCTTCGCCCACGACAAGGGGATCATCCACCGCGACCTGAAGCCCGCGAACCTGATGCTCGGCGATCACGGCGAGGTCTACGTGATGGACTGGGGCGTCGCGAAGGCGCTCGACGGCGGGGACGTGCGCGGGGCCGAGAACCTCGAGGACGAGGACCCGACCGACGCCGAGGAGCGCGGGTCCATCACGTCCGGGGGGACGATGGTGGGGATGGCCGTCGGCACGCCGCAGTACATGTCGCCCGAGCAGGCGAACGCGAAGGAGCTCGACGCCCGGAGCGACCAGTACGCCCTGGGCCTCATCCTGTTCGAGCTCGTCGCGCTGGTGCCCGCGATCCCGTCGCCGACCCCGATGGTGGCGCTCGGCAACGCGATGATGGGCGAGCAGGCGGTCCTCGAGCACGTCGGTGGCCGCCCCATCGCGCCGGAGCTCCGGGCGATCGTCCAGAAGGCGACGGCCCTCCCGCCGGACGACCGCTACCCGGACGTGGCGGCGCTCGCGGACGACCTGCGTCGCTTCCGAGATGGGGACCCCGTGCTCGCCAAGCCGGACACCCCCGCCGAGGCGGCCGCGCGTTGGATCGCCAAGCACCGGCAGAAGGCCCTCATGGCCTTCCTCGCCCTGCTGATCATCCTCTTCGGGTCCACGACGTTCAGCTTGTGGCAGGCGTCGCGCGCCCGGGCCGCCGCGGACGCCCGCGAGGAGGCCCTCGGCGCGCTGCTCACCGCGTCCTCGGTGCACTCCCACGCCATCGACGAGCGCTTCCTGGAGTACGAGGGGCTGCTCGAGTCGCTGGTGGCCGCGGGGGTGCACGCCCTCGACGGCCCGCCCCGCCCCGACGTCCGAGCCGTCCTCACGCCCGCGGACTTCGAGAACCCGGCCCGCGCCCCGGAGGACTACGGCGACGCGGCGGCGTACGGCGGCTGGCCCATCAGCGTGCAGGCCCCGGTCTTCGTGACGGCGCCGGGGTTCGAGCCGGATCCCGTCCTCCTCGGGAAGCTCGCGCCGGTGGGCGAGCGCATGCGTCGCCTGATGCTCCGGAGCCGGGGGCGCAGCGAGGCGTTCGGCGACCCGGCGGCTGCGCGCGTCCGCATCGCCGAGCACGGCGTGCCGATCGTGTGGACCTACATCGGGCTGCAGGAGGGCGTACACGTCGCCTTCCCGGGGAAGTCCGGCTACCCCGACGACTACGACCCCCGGGTCCGCCCCTGGTACCGCCTGTCCGAGAACACCTACGGGCCCCGGTGGGGCAACCCGTACGTCGACGCCCTGGGCCAGGGCCTGCTGCTGCCGTGCACCATGGCGCTGTACGACGCCGCCGGCGACTTTCGGGGGGTCGCCGGGATCGAGCTGACGTTCCGGTTCCTGTCCGAAGAACTGCTCGAGCTGCCGGGGTTCGAGGACCGCGTGAACGCCGTGCTGCTCGACGATGAGGGGCGCGTGGTCGTCCGCTCGGGCGGGAAGGTGGCGGCCAAGACGGGGGCGGACGGGGCCCTCGAGCTGCCGCTGTTCCCGCACGCCGACGTGCTCGAGCCCATCCGGCTCGGGAAGAGCGGCTGGACCGAGATCGACACGAACCTCGTCGTGTACCACCGCATGGCGGCCACGGGCTGGTACTACCTCGTGATCGGGCCGCTCGACGGGCTCGGCCTGTAGCCCCCGAGGAGCCGCGCGTGGAGCTGACCCGACGTCGATTCCTGCTCCTGGGAGCCGCCGCCACCGGCGTGCTCGCCACGGCGTACGCGACGCTGCGGCAGGTGGGCGGCGAGTACCCCGCGAGCTCGCTCGGGCTGAAGCTCCTGGGCGACAAGGAGGTCCACGTCCTGCGGCTGGTGGGCGACTGGGCGATCCCGCCCGGGGGTCCCTTCGCGGCCTCGGGCGGCGACGACGAGGCCATCCGCGGGATCGAGCGGTTCATCGAGGTGCTGCCCGAGCCCAAGCGCAGCCTCGCGGTCGCGCTGCCCCTGGTCTTCGAGCACGGCACCGCCCTCGACCGGTTCGGCGCCCGCCGCCTCTCCCGGCTCCCGGCCGAGCGACAGGACCAGTGGCTGCGGGAGTTCGCCGAGGGCGACGCCGTCCGCGCGCAGCTGTTCATGGCCTACAAGTCGATGCTGGCGCTGCCCTTCTTCGACCGCCCCGAGGTCCTCCGCGGGATGGGCTACCGCATCGGCTGCGGGGGCCCCGGATGACCCCGAAGCCCGACGAAGGGGCCTTCTGGACGGAGCCCAAGGCCGCGTTCACCGACCGCGCGAAGGTGGTGGTCGTGGGCTCGGGCGCGGGCGGCGCCATGGCGGCGGTGACGCTCGCCGAGGGCGGCTTGGACGTCGTGGTGGTCGAGGAGGGCTTCCGGCACGGCGCCTCGGACTTCGGCGCTGCGCTGCACGAGTCGGTCGTGGAGCTGTACCAGGCCGCAGGCTCCCGGATCACGGCGGACTCGCCGGCCACCCCGATCGTGGGCGGGAAGGCCCTCGGCGGGTCGACGGTCGTGAACTCGGCCATCTGCTTCCGCACGCCCGAGTACGTCGTGGACGAGTGGAACGGGCGCTCCGGCGGCGCGTACGGCGACCCCGCGGCGTACTTCGCCATGCAGGACCAGGTGGAGTGGGTCCTGGGGGTCGCGCCCACCCCCGACATCCTCCTGTCCGGCTACGACCGCGCCCAGAAGGCGGCGGCCCAGGCCCTCGGCTGGAAGGAGTCCAACTTCCGGCGAAACACGCCCGCGTGCGCGGGCTGCGGGCGCTGCAACGTCGGCTGCCCGGTGGGCGGAAAGGCGTCGGTGGACCGGGTCCTGCTGCCGCGCGTGGCGACCACCGGGGCGCGCATCCACACCGGGTGCCGCGTCGACCGCGTCGCGGACGGACACGTGGAGGGGGACGTCGTGGGTCGGGACGGCGCGGTGCTCGGGCGGTTCGAGGTGCAGGCGGACGTCGTGATCGTGGCCGGGGGGGCCATCAGCACGCCCGCCCTCCTGCTGGCCTCGGAGCTGGCGCCCTCGGGCGGCGAGGTCGGCGCGGGCCTGCACGTACACCCCATCCTCAGCGCCCTCGGGATGCTGCCGGGGGACCCCGTCACGTCGTCCGGATCGACCCAGGGCCACGCCGTCCACGAGTTCGAGGACGACGAGCTCCTCTTGGAGGCGAACCCGATCATCGCGGGCGCGGTGTGGCAGTCGCTCCCCCTTCACGGCGCCGAGGGCAAGGCGATCCTGGCGCGCGCGGACCGCATCGCGAGCACCGGCTGCATGATCCGGGACCGCGAGGCCCGGGGCCGGGTGTCGTTCAAGCGGGGCAAGCCGCACATCAGCTACGTGCCCACCGAGGAGGACCGCCGGCGCCTCGTGGGGGCCCTGCACCGCGGCGCCCAGCTGTGGTTCGAGGGGGGCGGCGCCGAGTGGGTCGGCCTGACGCTCTACGGCATGCCCCTGCTGCGCTCCATGGACGACGTGCGTCGCCTGGTCCCCGAGGACTTCCCCGCGGCCCGGATGATCCTCTACAGCAGCCACCCCCAGGCGTCGTGTTCGCTGGGGCGCGCCCTGTCCGTCGACGGCCTGGTGCCCGGCACGACCGGGGTCTACTGCATGGACGCCTCCGTGCTGCCCGACGCCGTGGGGCGGAACCCCCAGATCTCCGTCATGACGACGGCCCGCATGCTCGCGTCGCGCCTCACGCAGGCGCTCGGCGGCGCGGTCCGACCGCTCGCGAAGCCCCCGTCGACGGGGCTCCCGGTCGTCGAGGACGCGGCCCCGTCCGACTAGATTTGGATTCAGGCCCTCTTCTTGCGCAGGGAGAAGGCCTTGAGCTGCGGCCAGCGCCGCATCGCCAGCAGGTACGCGACGATCGACGCCGCGGCGATGCTCCCGAACGCGATCCACCTCCCCCTGGGGATGCCGTCCCACCCGTAGCGGTACAGCGACTCGGTGGCCAGCGTCCAGAGGAGCGCCTGGGGCAGCATGAACGGCACGCCGATGAGGTGGTCCCGCACGGAGATTCGGGTGACGGCGGTGCCGAGGGTGATGAGGCTCGACGGGGCCCACACGAACCGCAGGAAGACGAGCAGGGCCACCCCCCGCTCCTCGATCCCCTCCTTGATGTGCCGGAAGCGGCTGAAGATCAGGGCCTCGGCGGGCGCCCGCAGCAGGGTGCGCACGAGCAGGAGGTGGATCGTCGTCGAGACGATCGCCCCCAGCAGCGCCATGAACCCGCCCAGGAGCCACCCGAAGAGGAAGCCCCCCACGATCGTCGGGATCAGGGTCTGCCCGATGGCGACCTGGAGCACGATCCAGAGGCCGAAGTAGGCGACCCAGACCCAGCTCCCCAGCGAGGCGACGCGGGCCTCGAGCACCTCGGGATCCCGGAGCTCCCGCAGATCCCAATGGTCGACCGCGAAGACGAGCACCACCGCGACGACCACGAACACGGCGATCTTGAGCAGATCGGCGCGGGTGAGGCGCCGCCGGGGCGTGGGCTCGGGGGGGGCCGCGGACGGCTCGGTCATTCGGGCTCCTCGAGCGCCAGCTCACGACGGAGGCGGGCGGGCAGCAGGTCCGCAGCCCGTCCCTTCGTCTCGCACTCCCAGATCACGAGGACGCGCCAACCCGCGGCCTCGAGGGCTTCTTCCTTGCGCCGATCGCGGGCCACGTTGGCCGCGAACTTCGTCTCCCAGAACTCCCGGCGCGTGGACGGCGTCGTCGCGCGCTTGCAGCCCGGGTGCCGGTGCCAGTAGCAGCCGTGCACGAAGATGGCCGCGCGCAGCCGCCCGACGACGATGTCGGGCGTGCCGGGCAGATCCTTGCGGTGGAGGCGGTACCGGACGCCCATCCCATAGAGGGCCCGGCGCACCACCCACTCCGGCGCCGTGTTCTTGCCGCGGATCCGCGACATCTGGCGGCTGCGCTGCTGCGGGGTGAGGTGGTCGACCACGGACGGCTCGGGCGGGGGAGGACAGACGCGACGGGAGAGGAAGCAGGAGCGTACCCGTCGCCGTCCTCGAACGCCTTGGGTACGCTCCGCGGCCATGCCCGGCCCCCCCGTCATCGCCCTCCCGGACGACCTGGATCCCGCGCTGCTCGACGCGTCGCGCTGGGCCCCGTTCCGGGTGGTCGCCTTGGGGACCCGGGCCCCTCGACCTCGGGGCCTGCACGGGACCGCGGGGGTGGGCGACCGCCTCCGCACCGCCGCCTTCGCGGAGATCCAGGCGCGGGACGCCTTCCTGTGGGCCGCCGACCGCTTCGACGACGCGCCGGAGGCTGCCCGCAGGGCGTGGCGTCGGCTGGCGAAGGCGGAGGACAAGCACCTGGGGTGGTTGCTCCGGCGGATGGACGAGCTGGGTGAAGACCCGGCGGCGAGGCCCGTGTCCGACCAGCTCTGGCGGTCGTTGCTCGCCTGTACCACCGCGGCAGGGTTCGCGCGGCACATGGCGGGCGCCGAGGACTGGGGACGCGAGGCGGGCGAGCGCCTGGGGGAGCGACTGTCTGCGGCGGATCCGATCTCGGGGGCGCTCTTCGCGCGCATCGCCGAGGAGGAGGTCGGGCACATCGAGCAGGCCGACCGGTTCTTCCCGGCGGCTCAGGTCGGGCGCACCGCCACGTAGACGGTCAGGCCCTCGGGGACGCCGTCGCCGTCGGCGTCGAGCGAGACGAGATCCGGATACATGGCCCCGTCGGCGGCGAGCAGATCCAAGGCGCGTGAGGACCGCGTGAGCGGCAGACGCAAGGCGCGTCGCAGGCTCCCGACCGTCCCCCACACCGCCCGCACGTCGCCCGACTGACGGACCTCCGGGACCCACAGCAGCTTGCGTCCCCGGAGGACCCCGCCGGGGTCGGTGCGGGTCGCGATCAGAAGCCGACGCTCCCCCCGTCGGAAGGGAAGGCGACGCCGGTAGGCTTCGAGGCTGCCGGGCAGCGGCGGGGCGCCGGGCCGGTCCGGGAGGTCCACGGCCGCGACGTAGCGCTTGAACGCCACGACCCCCGCCCGGGAGACATCCAGCGCGACGGCCATGGGGGGATCGTCGCCGCCCGGGAGCCCCGTTAGCCCCGCGGTGGCGTCGGCGATCGCGCGACCCCGGTCCGGCGCCATGGTGAGCTCCTCGAAGTAGAGGGACACCCGGTCGGGGGCTGCGCCGGCGGCCTTCACCCCGACGGTCGTCTGGACCCGGCCCGGCGGCGCGACGGCGAAGAACGCATCGAGCAGGGCGGGGGACGGGAACCCCCAGCCCGCGGCGAGCTCTCGGAGGCGCGCGCGAAAGCCCGCCGGGGCGCCCCGGTCGTTGACCGAGAACCGAGCGACGTCGCGCCCGTCGCCGCGCAGGGACAGGGAGCCGTCGAGGGTGAGGCCGGAGCCCCGGCGCGGCGTCGGGCGTTCGCCCAGGAGCGCGTCCGCCCAGGCCGCCACGGGGGGTGGCGGCTCGACCGTGGAGGCCACGGCGTCCAGGAGGCGGCGTGAGGCGGACACGCCGGGAGTCTAGACTCCCCCGATGCGGCAGACCCTGGAGGGCATCATCGAGGCGGTCGGCGCACCCTCGGAGGTGTTCGCTCCGTGGCTCGACGCGGTGGAAGCGGTCGGCCCGACGCCGCCCGGCGGGCCGCTGCGGTTCGACGTGCTGGCGGGCGAGGACGTCTTCGGGATCACGATCTTCGACCACGGAGACGACCCGGGTCTCGGGGTGGCGCGGCGGACCGCCCGGACGCTGTTCGGCGACGCGGGCGGGCTGGACGCGCTCCTGGGCCGGGACGCAGGGGCGCGCCACCTGGGGGTGCGGTGGTCTCCTGCCGGGTGCGTCCTGAAGATCTACCGGACCGGCCACGGGATGATCGGCGTGGATCTGGACGCCCGAGGCCCCCACCGGCGGCGCTCCTATCGCCGCATGAATGTAGTTGCATCACGCGCTCACGCGAGACTCACGGGGTGGTCTCACACGATCGAGGCGCGGCTCGACCCCGGCGACGCGCGCGGGGGGGCGGGCAAGACGACCACCGCGATCATCTTCCGCCCGGACGCACCGTTCGCCGCGCTCGCGGCGGCGGCGGCGGCCCTGCGCCCGGGGTCGTCGTGGTCCCCGCCGAGCTGCCTGGAGGTGCCCCGCGCCCGGGCGGCCGCCCTCGAGCTCGACCGGTGGGACGAGGGCCGGGAGGCGTTCGACGCCCTGATCACCCTGGGGTGATGCCCAGCGCGTCGTCCAGCGCCGCGTGAAAGTGGGCCACGCCCGGCTCCGCGGGGGAGAGGCGCACCCCCGGGAACGCTCGGGCCTCCACGCCCGCCTGGACGTCGGGGAGCAGCGCGATGTCCGCGCCGGTGACCGGACCGAAGGCGGGGTCGTCGGGGCTCACGGTCCGGTGGGCCGTGCGCGAGGGCGACGCGCTCACGGGGCCCAGGATCTGCATGTCCACCCAGCAGGCCCGGGGACCGTCCGGCCGGTGGCGGAGCACCTGCACCTCGCTCCCCGCGCTGAGGTTCACGTGCAGGTTCGGGAAGACGAACAGCTGCTCGGTGATCCCGGCCGCCGTGGGCACGCGGATTCGCCCGTGTCTCCCCAAAGGCTCGAAGGAGGCGCTCGCCGCGTCGACGTGTCCGGCGACCTCGGCGTGCGCCCAGGGCACGTGCAGGGCCTCGCTGTGGGCGTCGACGGCGACCTTCCAGTTGCAGGGCAGTCGCGCGCTCACGCTGGTCATCACGGGCCTGCGGGCGAGCGACGCGGCCACCCAGTCCGCGCGGGCCGGGCCGAGCCACGAGTGGAGGTCGACCCCCTCCGGCAGGGTCCAGCTCCAGGCGTCCCCGGGGTCGATCCCGGGCAGGGTGAGGGCCCCGACCCGTGGCCAGAGGAGGCGCGCCTCGCGGTCCGCGAAGGTCTGCGACCAGTACCTCGAGCCGGCGATGCGTCCGTCGCTCACGCGGATCACGACTCCCTCAGGCGGGCGGCCCCGGCCGGTCCCCCCGCGAACGGAGTCAGGTGCTCCGCCTGGTCCCCGAACGTCGCCACGTACCGCTCGTGCAGCCCCACGCACCCGCGCGGGAAGCGACTGCAGGAAGACGCGTGAGCGCAGGAGAAGGTGCTCGACTCACGCAGCCGATCCGAGAACTCCCGGTGGATGATGGTGAAGGAGCGGTGGTTGTCCACCACGTCCTCGTGGGCGCCGAGCAGGCAGGCCGGAAACCAACTCACGCGTACGTCCGCGCCGGCGTTGCGGAGGCGACCCACGGCCTCACGCAGCGGCGGCGCCGCGCGCAGGAAGTCCACGTGCTCTCCGGCCTGGCCCACGTCCCCGAACTCGACGAAGGCCCAGAAGCGACACTCGGTCACGCCCTCCGCGACCAGGAAGTCCGCGATCTCCGGCAGCGCGTGAGCGTTGCCGTGAGTCACGCACGTGTTGGTGATGAGCCGCGCACCGGCGGCCCGGATGTTGCGCAGACCCGCCCGCATCTGGGCGAAGCTCCGGGGGGCGCGGGTGAGCTCCGCGTCCAGGTGCTCGTCCCCCGCGTGCACGCTCACGAAGTACTCCGTGAGGCCCGCGCTCACGAGACGGTCCAGGTACCCGCGATCCTGGAGCCGACGCCCGTTCGTCTGCATCCTCACGACGTCGAAGCCGCCTTCGCTCACGGCCCGTCGCACGAGGTCCGGGAGGTCCTTGCGGAGGGTCGCCTCGGCACCCGAGAGGATCAGCCGACGGTAGCGGCTCTCCCCCCGCGCCCGGTTCGTCGCGTACACCGCCGCGACGGTCTCCTCGGGGGTGTCCCGCAGGCCGAGCCCCAGCTCCCGCTCGATGAAGCAGAAGGAGCACGCGCTGTTGCACAGGTAGTTGAGGGCGAGCGTGAGCGTCGTGATCGAGGGGTCGTCGGGCCACGGGGGCAGGGGGAGCTCGGCCACTCAGAAGATCCCGTGCACGCCGACCTTGTGGATCGGGGCTTCGTGCGCCGACGGCGACGGCGCGTGGAAGTCGAACCCGAGGTCCCACCGGGCGTGCGCGAAGTCGGCGTCGTGCTCCCGAAGGAGGGCGCGCACGTGAGAGGTCGCGGCCGACGTCCGGGGGCGCGGGTCGTCCAGGAACGTGAGCAGCTGGGCGGTGGTGAGCCGCGAGAAGTAGAGGCCGTCGGCGCGCGGCTTCGTGGCGAAGCAGATCGTGTGGCAGTCGAGCAGCGCGGGTCGCATCAACGTCGCGTGAGCCGCCGCGGCGCCCGCGTGAGGGGAGTTTCCCAGTCGGGCGTGGGCGTCGGCGTGCTCGGTCTTCGCCGCGTAGAACCAGTAATGATTCTCGAGGTGGTGGCCCCGCTCATCCACGCGGTAGGAGATCCCGCAGGGCTTCCGCCCGCGCTCGCCGGACTGCACGTAGATCCGGAACCCCGAGCACGCGCCGCCGAAGAGGGCGTCGCGGTCGAGGTCGACGCTGCACATGAAGTAGGGGAGCGCCTCGTCGATGCCGGCGGGCACGTCCAGCCCGAGGCCCCGCAGGATCCCGGCGATGCGCGAGACCGAGCGGTCCTCGCGGCCCGGGACGCGCGGGAAGCCATAGAAGTACAGCTCCACGGACTGCAGCCCGCCCGAGTCGAACTTGAGGCCCCACACGGTCTCGTCGGGGCCCAGGGCGTCGCGGAGGGCGGCCTCGATCGGCGCGAACGCGCGGTCGAGCGCGGCGTCGCGGAGGGCGCCGCGCAGCAGGGAGGCGGGCTGGAGGCGGCCCGCGGGATCGACGACGGGGGCGTAGTCCGTGAGGACGTAGTCGCGGTGCTTGGTCTCGGACGTGACCCGCAGGCGGTCGTCGAGGTGGAGCGCGGCCCTCATGGCGGGGGAGCATACGTCGGGGCGAGGGTGCTATGAGGGGAGCCTATGGCCGTGCACGACTTCCCGGGGCTCGACGCCGCCTCCCCCGACGCCCTCCGCGAGCTGCTGGACGGCGAGCGGGTCGGGTTCGTCCTCCGCGACGTGTTTCCCCGGGACGCCCTCGCCGCCGCCGTCGCGCGCCTCGAACGCCCGGACGCGGACCTCGAGTGGACGCCGCAGCAGCACTGGGACGTCACGTCGCACCAGTTCGTCCTGCTGGGGGAGTCCCTCACGCCCTACGCCGACCACCCCGACGGCCCCGATCCGGACCACTACTTCGCGGCCGCCGAGCGCTTCCGCCGCGACGCCGCCCGGGTGTTCGGGGACTTCGACTTCGAGGCGGCGCTGGTGGACGTCATGGGCCCGCTCGCGGGCGGCCGCCCGGTGCGCAACGCCCGGGGCCCGGACGGTCGAGGCTACGTCCCGGCGACCGTCCGACGCCTCCCCTCGGGCACGGCGATCCCCCTGCACTGCGGCGACTTCTTCCTCGAGACCGGGGGCTACGAGCACCTGCGGAGCGTCCTGGATCTCACCGGGCAGCTCTCGTGGTTCGTGCCCTTGCAGACGGCCGAGGCGGGCGGCGAGCTGATGGTCACGGACCTCTCCTGGCACGACCAGGACGTCCCCCGCCTGGAGGAGGGATTCTGGGACGCCCCCGCCATTCACGCCTCCCGCGAGTGCACCCCCGTCGTCCCCGGGGTGGGGGACATGGTGGTGTTCGACGGTGGCCGCTGGTTCCACCACGTCACGCCCGTGCGGGGCGCGCGCACGCGGTGGACGGTCGGGGGGTTCCTCGGGTTCGACCGGAACCGCGATGTCGTTCTCTATTGGAACTAGTGGTCTCGACGCGGCCCTCCGGGGCCGGCTCGCGGGCGCCCTGGACGCCGCGCCGCGCACCGAAGTCGGCGACGGCCCTTGGATCGCCGGTCCCCTGCTCGCCCCGACGCTGATTCGCCCCCAGGGGCCCGATCCGGCGGTGTACTTCGAGGCCGCCGCGCGCTGGCGAGACGTCCTCGGCCCGCTCCTCGAAGAGACGCTCGAACCGCTGCACGTCGCCCTCGCGGCCCGCCTCGGCGGCCCCGTCCGTGTCCCCCCGGGGCACGCGTCGTTCACCATCCGCGTGTTTCCCCCCGGGACGGCGTCGCCCCGGCACACGGACAACTACCGCGGCATCGCCGCCTACGCCGACCTGAGGCGCCTCACGCGAGACGGCGGCCAGATCAGCTGGTTCGTGCCGCTCGCGCCCTACGAAGGCGGGGCCTTGGAGGTGCCCGAGCGGGGTGAGCCCGTGAGCCCGGCGCCCGGAGACCTGGTGGTCTTCGACGGAAGCCGCCTGCGCCATCGGGTCGCGGAGGTCGAGGGCGCCGCGCCGCGCCTCACGCTGGGCGGGTTCGCGGCCGAAGCGGCCGACGGCCGCGGCTTCTACGCCTGGAGCTGACTAGTTCTGGCGGAGGAAGGTGAGGGCCTGCTGGTCGCCGTCCTTGCTCATCACGATGCCCTTCTCGGTGAGCTTGATCGTGAAGGCTTCGCTCCCCTGCGGGGCGTTTTTCGTGCCCTCGGTCTTGAGCTTGAGGGTGTCCGCCGTCTGCTCGACCACGGTGTACTTCACCGTCTCGGCCTCCTCGCCGACGTTCATGGTCATCTCGGTGGCGGTGAAGGTGATCTTGATGGACGCCATCGCCTCCAACATCTGGAGCATCGCCGCGGCGAGCTCGTCCCCCTCGGGCGCCTCCGCGGCCTTCTTGCGGGCCTCTTCGACCTGCTTCTTCTCCTCGTCGCCGAGCAGCACCTGGTAGGTGCCGACGAGCTTCTTCGCGGCTTCGCCCGCGGCGGGATCGGCCTCGCTCTTCGCGACACGGGCGTCCTCGGGCACGTGGTGGGCGACTCGGGCGTCCTCGGGGACGTGGTGGGCCGAGGCCGTGGCGGCCGCGGCGGTCAGGGCGACGGCGGCGAAGAGCGGGACGATGCGGGGCATGAGGGTTCCTTTCGAGGGGACGCGAGTCTCTCAGTTTTCTCAGCCGTCGACGATCGCGGAGGTCCGATTGCTTCGGGTCTCCAGCTCCTCGAGCGTCTTGGGCCAGTTCTTCTTCAACAACCTGGATAGACCGCGATCGGCCAGGAGTCGGCCCGCGTTCTGGCACTTCGCGCAGTAATTCGTCTCGTTGTCCGCGTACCGGATGCGCTGGATCTTCTGGCCGCAGTCGGGGCACGGCTCCTTGTACTTGCCGTGCACGGCCATCGCGTCGTGGAACGCCGTGACCTTGTCGGGGAAGCCGTCGCCCACCTCCGCGCGCAGGCGGTCGGTCCACTCGACCAGGATCTCCTGGGTGGCCCGGTACAGGACGTCGTACTGCGCGTCGGACATCTTCTTCGTGAGCAGGAACGGCGACAGCCGCGCCCGGTGCAGGATCTCGTCCGAGTAGGCGTTCCCGATGCCGCTGAGGATGCGTGGGTCCGTCAGGGCGCGCTTGAGGGTGTGGTTCTCGCGCCGCAGGGCCTCCTTGAACGGGTCGATGGGGCGCCCGACGACCTCGATCCCGCCCCGGTCGTGGTCCTGGAGGCCCGCCTCGCCCTGGACGACGAACAGGGACGCCCGGCGCTTCGTGCCCGCTTCCGTGAGGAGGATCGACGCGTGGTCGAAGTCGAAGGCGGCCATGCCCCACCGCTTCGGGATCCGGACCCCGGGCTCCTTCATGCGGAGGCGGCCCGCGACCATGAGGTGCAGGACCAGGAACAGGTCGTCCTCCAGCTCCCAGACGATGCGCTTGCCGAGGTTGCGAAACCCGACGACGCGGCGGCCGTGCGCGGCCTCGAGCGGGGGCTCCACCGAGCGCAGGAGGAAGGGGGCCTGGACCCTCACCGCCTGCAGGACCTTGCCCCGGACATGCGCCTCGAGGCGCTCGCGGTACACGGTGATGTCGGGATACTCGGGCACGTGGGTCGCTCCGGCCCCGAATGATACGCTCGCGAGCCGTCATGGCTCGCCCGACTCTGCTGTTGGACTGCTACCTCGACGACCCCGGGGCCGCGCGCAACTTCCTGCCGTCCCTGGCCGGACACGACGTCGACGTCGTGCGCCCGGCGCGTGAGCCGCTCCCGACCGATCCCCGCGCCTACGAGGCCGTCCTTGTGTCGGGCTCCGCCGCCTCCGCGCTCCACGATCCGCCCGCCTGGGTGACGCCCCTCGAGTCCTTCGTGGCCGCGACCGTGGCGGCCGGGGTCCCCTACCTGGGCGTCTGCTTCGGACACCAGCTGCTCGCGTCGGCCCTGCACGGGCGCGGGGCGCTGTTCACCCGCGACAAGCTCGAGATCGGCTGGAGGGACGTCTCCTTGGACGCGACCCCGATCCACGCGGGCTTCGGCGGCGTCGTCACCAGCTTCGTGACGCACTTCGACGAGGTCCGCGAGGGCCTCCCCGGGCTCACGGTCACGGGTCGTTCGCCCGACTGCGCCGTGGAGGCGATGCACGTGGACGGCGAGGCCGCGTGGTCCGTCCAGTTCCACCCCGAGATGCGCGCGGCGGAGGCCGAGGCGCTGGTGAAGCGGAGGTCGGTCCTCTACCCGGACCACATCCCCGATCCCGACGCGGTCCTCGCCTCCGCGCCGCCGGACGACGACGATCGCCACATCCGTCGCCTCGTCCGCAACTTCTTCGCCGGGCTCCGTTGACCCGCCCCGACGCTCGGTGGTCGCTCGCGGTCGCGACGATCGCCGCCCTGGCCGTCGCTCACGGGGTGCTCCTGGGGTGGGACTTCCTGGCCGGGACGATGTGGGGCGAGCCCCTCCTGCAGGACGCCGATCAGCACCTGGTGTGGTCGCCGTACATCCACCCCCCGCTGTACGCCGAGTTCCTCATCGTCGTGTGGCGGTTCGCGGACTGGATGGACGCCGACGCCCGCTACTACATCTACCTGTACTCGGCCCTGCTCTCGGGCGGCCTCGTGGTGGTCGTCGCGCTGTGGCTCCGCCACCACGGCGGGGCCGCCGCGGGGCTGCTCGGGGCCGTCCTGGTGGCCGTCTCCCCCAACTCCTTGCGACCGTACGAGGAGTACCCGCTGATGAAGGGGATGGTGGTCGTCGTCGCCTTGCTGACGGTGGCCTACGTCCGTCGGGGGGGCTCGCGTTGGGCGGCGGGGGCGGTCGTGGCGGGCCTCGTAGCCGCGGAGCTGCACCTGTCCGCCTGGTTCGTGACGGGGCCGCTGTTCGCGGCCGTGTTCTTCACGATGCCGCACCGCCGCAGGGGCATCGCGGTGGCCTCCGTGGCCGTGATCGGGCTGTTCCTGGCCACCACGTACCCCGGGCTCTGGGACGTGCTTGCCGACGGCCCCGACCGCCCCCCCGACTGGGTGACGCCGCCCTGGCGGGAGACGATCTCGCTCGAGTGGACCAACCCGTGGCTGTTCGCGCCCCTGCTCCTGTGGCTGCACCCGGCCGTGCGCGCGGCGGCGCCGGGGGTGGGGACGCTCGCGTTCGGGGCCGTGGGCTACACCGGCATCACCCTCGGGCTGCAGGTCGCGGGCCTCGCCATCGGCGGCGGCGGGGGCGCGGAGGCGCACCACTACTTCGAGCTCATCGACACGCTGCTCGTCCTCGGCGCGGTGGGCGCCCTGGGAGCCGCCGCGCGAGCCTGGCCGCAGAGGCCCAGCGCGGTCCACCTCGTGGCCGTCGTCCTCGTCATCACCCAGCTGCTCGCGTTCCTGGCGGGCCGCACCCTCCTCCACGACCTCGCCATCGGGGCCCCCCTCTGACCCCTCGGAGACCGTCATGACCGCTCGCGTCGCCCTCGTCACCGGCGCCTCATCCGGCATCGGCCGCGCCACCGCCGTCGCCCTTCACCGCCTCGGCATGCGGGTGGTGGTCACCGCCCGCCGCGCCCGACGGCTGGAGACCCTCGCGGGCCTCCTGGACCCCGACGGCGAGACCGTCCTCGTGGCGCCCTGCGACCTGAGGTCCGAGCAGGACATCCTGCGCATGTGGGCGACCGTGCGCGATCGCTGGGGGGGCGTGGACGTGCTCGTGAACAACGCCGGCCTCGGTCGCGACGCGGCCCTGCGCGGGGGGGAGACCGAGGCGTGGCGGGAGATGCTCGAGGTCAACGTGCTCGCGCTGTGCATCTGCACCCGCGAGGCGCTGGCGGACATGGAGCGTCGGGGCAGCGCGGGGCACGTGGTCCACATCTCGTCCATGGCCGGGCACCGGGTGCCGCCCGACGGCGGCGTCTACTCGGCCACCAAGTACGCCGTGAGGAGCCTCACGGAGGGCCTGCGCAAGGAGCTGCGGGCGGTGCGGTCACCGATCCGGGTGACGTCGATCAGCCCGGGCGTGGTGGAGACGCAGTTTCGGGCGGTCTTCCAGGGGATGAACCCCGACGCGAGCGGCCTCTACGACCACGTGGCCATGACCGCCGACGACGTCGCAGCCTCCGTGGTGCACGCCGTGACGGCGCCTCCCGGCGTCGAGATTCACGACATCCTGATGCGGCCGACCCACCAGGAGGTGTAGGACACCGGCGGCGGCGGGCCCGGTCGGGCCTACTCGTACCCCTCGAACAGATCCCGGGAGCGCCGAGCGACCAGCGAGTGGTCCGGGCCCTCCTCGCGGAGCTCGGCGAACCCCGTGAGGAAGTCGACCGCCGCGTAGACGTAGCCCATCAACGCTCCGGTGTCGGGGTCCGCGCAGGATGCACGGGACCAGTTCGAGCGACCCTGCTCGCGGGCCTTCTTGAAGCACTCCGCCTCGATCTTCGCGACGTCGCCGATCATCCCCGCAAGCTCGAACTCGCCCACGTCCGGGGCGTCTCCGACCCGCTTCTCCGATCGCCTGGACTTCGCCATCGCCGTGTCAGACTACCGCGATGGGGAAGCGGAGACGGGGCAAGTCCAAGAGACCCGAGGAGCTCGCGCGGGAGGTCGTCGAGGGGGCCCGCGTCTCCGTGGAGGAGCACTTCGCGCTCATTCACCAGGTGAACCCCACGGGCCGGGGGCTGCGTCCCGCGCGCGAGCAGGCCCTCTACGTCCTGAAGTCCGAGCTGCAGAGCGAGCTCGTGTTGCGGTTCCCGGAGTCGCTTCGGGTCGAGGTCGACGCAGCGGGTGTGGTGGCCATCGACCACGTCCTCGGCCAGGCCGATGCCTGTCACGCGATCCTCTCCGAGCTGTCCCCGGATGCCCGCAGTCGCGTTCAGGCGTGGCTCGACCACGCGGAGGTGGGCGGGACGCCGGGGGGCGACCCGGGGCCTCGACGCCGTCGGCCGGCCTCGCGACCGCCCCGGACCGCCGGAGATCCCCTCGCCGCGGGGCGCGCCGCCCTGGCCGAGTACGACTTCGAGGAGGCCGAGCGCAGGTTCCGCGAGGCCGCCGACGCCGCGGAGACGTCGCGCGACGGGGCTCGGGAGTTGCTGGATCTGATGGTCCAGACGCTCGCCGACTACGAAGGAGCGGGGCGTGTGTTCGGGTCCTTCGCCCGCGAGGTCCGTCGCGATCCCCAGGTCCGGTCCCTCGGCGCGCTGGCGTGCGCCCGACGGGGCGAGCTGGAAGAGGCCTGGCGGTTGGTCCCGGCCGAGGGCCAGGTGATGGAGACCCTCGTGTTGGTGGGACGGGACGCGGCCGACCGCGGGGATCGGGCGCGGCTGGAGGACGTCCTCGCCCGCCTCGCGGACCGCGCCGGACCGGAGCGCGACGAGCTCTCCCGGCGGCGGGACGCCTTGCTCAGCGGGGAGCACGCGGACGATCTCGCGGCCCTGCGGTCGGCGCTCGAGGCGGGGGACCTCGAGGCTGCGACCGAGGTCGCGGCGGGGCTCGCGGGCCGCGATCTCTCCCCCGCGGGGGCAGCCCTCGTGCGCGCCGTCGACCGGGCCCGGCGCGACCGCCGCCTCGCCGAGATCGAAGCGCGGATCGCAGACGCGCTGGTTCGCGACGATCTCGATGAGGGGGCTCGCCTCGCCCGGAGGGCCGCCCGACTGGACCCGAGCAAGGCCCGCCGGGCGGCCGATCTCTCCGCGTCCGCGGCGCGTCGGGTGCGAGACGTCGAGGTGGCGGAGGTGGCTCGCGACCTCGCCTCGGGCGCGGCGGACGCGCTGGAGCGCTGGCTCCGGCTGCCCCCCGACGACCGCTCGCGGGTCGACCATCCGGCCTCGCTGGCCCTGCGCGGGAGGGTCGAGAGGCTGGCCTCGGCCGGGGCAGACCCCCCGCAGGTGGTCGACGCCGCCAGGCGTCTGGTCCGCGCCGAGGGCGAGGAAGATCCCGATGGGGTGCTCCGGGAGCTGGATCATCCCCTGCTGGCGAGCGACCCCGAGGCCACGGAGCTGAGGCGGGGGGCCGAGCGCACGATCCGCGCGAGGGAGGCCGAGCGGGTCGCGGCGCTGGAGCGTCGCGCGCGGGAGGCCATGGATCGGGACGACTGGGCCGGGGTCGTGGACATGCTGTCGGGAGAGGAGGCCCACGCGGGGCTCGATGTCGTGCGAGCCGACGCCGAGCTGCTGCGGACCGCGCGCTCCCTGGAGGCGTCCTCGCCGATCGATGCCCGTGACGCCCTGGACGCCCTCAGCGACGATCGGCGGTCTGTCCATGCCGCCTGGCGCGACGAGCTGGATCGCCTCACCTCCGACCAGTTCCAGCTGCGCGAGTACCCGCCCGAGACGGCGGGGACGGCGGACATCGGCGTGTCGACGGGCGACGACGAGGACCGGTTCTCGCCGATCGCCTGCGTGGACGCAGCGGGCTGCGCTTCCGTCGTCGCCTCGGGTCGCGACCTCCTCGTGCGGCTGATGGGCGACTCCGGCGTCGTCGCCAGGGCGTTCAGCGCGCGCCTCCCCGCGGCGCTCGAGGGCCCCGTGTCGGTGGTCGGCGGCGAAGGCTCCCTGCACGTCTTGGGGGCCGCCGGGCGGCTGGTCACGCTCGACGTCCGCGGGCCCCTTCGCGTGGCCGCCTGGGGGCGGATCCGAGGCGGCCTCGAGGCGCCCAAGCACGGGCAGGTGATCGATCCCGACCACCTCTGGGTGACGTGCGGCGACGCCGCCATCGCCGTCGTCCACCTCCCCAGCCGGCGTGTCCTGCGCATGCTGACGCGCTGGGAGGGCGGCTCCTTCTCCCGCCTGCCCACGGACGACGGACTCCGCGTCCTGCGCAGCGGGCGGGGCGTACACCGGGTCCACCACGTGGACGGCCGGGGCGCGCCGCCGCCGGAGCACTTCCCCCGCGACGCGGACTATGTAGTCGCCGATCGCACGACCGGGGACCTGTTCATGATCAAGCTGGATCGGCAGACGCGGGCCTGGTCCATCGGGCGAGCGCGGCGGGGTCGGCCTGCGGGGCCGCTCCAGCCGATCGGCCTCTTGGGCCTGACCGTGGCCTGGGTCACGGGCCCGGAGCCACCGCAGTTCGTGCTGCGGACCACCTCGAGCGACGCGTCCGGGGCCGTCGTGGCGCTGGCCTTCGACAGCGACGACCGGGTCCGTGAGGTGTGGCGGACGCCGCCGGTCCACCACTTCGAAGGGGTCTCGCGGCGGGGGGCGCCCGCGCTCCTCGTCCTGCCCGCGACCGACCGTCCCTGGATCGGCCCTGCCACCGAGGACTCGCCCCCGATCGCCGCCCCCGCGCCCCCCTCGGGGTTGCCGAGCGGCTCCGCCGATCTGTTCGGTCCGTGCACGCCGAGCCGCGACGGCCTGATCCACTCCCCGTTCGACGCCCTCGTGGGCGCGATGGGACCCTCCCAGCGCAGCGCGGAGGTGCAGTCGGCGCTCGCGCGCCCCGATCGCCCGGGGCGGACGAACGCGCTCGCCCACACCCTCCACATCCACGGGGACACGGCCCTCGTCCGGCGACTCGTGGAGGGGGCGGACCTCGCGGCCGCGGAGGCTGCGACCATCTTCGGGGGAGGCGGTCTACGTCGAGGGCTGGCCCGCGCCGCCGCGGCGAACGGATGGTGGGACGACGTCATCCGCCTGCTCGATCATCCTCAGGCCATCGACGGGGGCGGGGCGGGCCGCCACGCGCATCACCTGCTCGGCGCGGCCCTGCTGGCCCGGGGGCGCCTGCCGCGCGCCCGGGAGGTCTTGGAGGCCGGCCTCCGGCTCTACGGCAACTGTCCGCTCGAGGCGCTCCTCGCCGCCGCCCAGCGGCCCTCGGGGCCGCCCTCGGAGGACGCCCCCGCGGTCGCGCAGCTGGAGTGGCTCGAGCACGAGGCCTCGACCGCGCTGGAGTCGGGGGAGCCCGCCCGCGCCGCGACCCTGCTCGATCGCCCCGCGCTCTGGGCCGTCCTCGATCCGGCGGCGCTGCGGCTGCTCGCCCGGAGCCTCGAGGCCGCCGACGGTCCGGCCTTCCGGAGGCGCCTCGTGGACCTGGCGATCGCCGAGGCGGCGTCCCCGTGATCAATCGTCGTTGAGGACCTGCAGGTAGTAGGTGTCCGAGCAGTCCCACCCCGAGTAGCGCACGACGCGCACGTAGTAGACGCCGCCGTCGTCGCCCCAGGAGCCGCAGCCGGGGCCCCAGTCGATGTGCTCGTTCGCGTTGCCCGCGGCGATCGAGTAGTCCATCAGCGTGAGGTTGGCGTCGTACAGGTAGATGTCGTAGTCCGTGCCGCCGGGGATCGACTGCAGCCACACCTGGATGTTGAAGTCGTCGCAGATGAAGTTGGTGTCGTCGATCGTGTTGATCCAGAACCAGTCGGAGTTGTCCGTCGAGTACTGGAAGTCGGCGTACAGGTAGACGTTCGTGTTGTTGCCGGCCATGTAGAAGGCCTGGGAGCTGGAGTTGTTCGGCTCGAAGCCGTCGCCCGCGGCGTCCTCGTCCACCGCCCCGTCGCAGTCCTGGTTGACGCCGTCGCACACGTCCAGGGCGCCCGGGTAGATGCCGGCGTTGCCGTCGTTGCAGTCGCCGCCGCAGCTCGTCCACCCGTCGTTGTCGTTGTCGAAGCCCTCGTCCACGCCGTTCGCGCAGTTGTTGTCCACGCCGTCGCAGACCTCGGTGGCGTTGGGGGAGATGCTCGCGTTGTTGTCGTTGCAGTCGCCGCTGCAGGTCGTGAACCCGTCGTTGTCCACGTCGAAGCCCTCGTCGATGCCGCCGGCGCAGTTGTTGTCCACGCCGTCGCACACCTCGGTGGCGCCCGGGTTGATCTGCGAGTTGCCGTCGTCGCAGTCCACGGGGTTGCAGGCCAGGCCCGTGCCGTAGCCGTCGCCGTCGCCGTCCGTGGAGAGGCAGGAGCACAGCAGGTCGGTGCCGTCGCAGTCCTCGTCGATGCCGTTCTCGCACACGTCGATGGCGGCGGGGTTGATGCCCGCGTCGCCGTCGTCGCAGTCCCAGATGGTGCAGGCGCCGGCGTCGCCGCCGAAGCCGTCGTTGTCGGTGTCGCTGTCCCAGCACAGGCACGTGTCGTTGGGCGCGCCGGGCGTGCCGAAGTCGCTGCCGGGGGTCGTGAGCGGGAGGGTGGACCCGCACCAGTTGGCGGCGACGTCGTTGTCGGTCGCGTCCGGGGCGCCGATGTCGGGGTCGAGGGACGCGGCGTGACCGGCCTGGCCGTCCGTGTAGAGCGCGAGGTTGTAGTTCACGCGATCGACCTCGACGGCGCCGAAGCTGAGGACGATCTCGTCGATCCCGTTGTCGAGCGTCGTGCCCGAGTACTCGTAGTTCGCGACGACCCCGCCGTTGCTGCCCACGACGGCGTTGCGCGCGAGCACCACGCGGCCGCCCGGGGCCACCACGACGGACGCGCCGATGAAGTGGCTGTCCGTGCCGTCGTCGTGCAGCTCGAAGCCGAGCAGGTCCATGTTGACCGTGCCCGCGTTGTAGATCTCGATCCACTCGCCGGCGGCGTCGGCCACCACGTTCGGGTCCGCCAGGAACTCCGAGATGACGAGGTCGCCCGCGACGGGGAGGACCGTCGTGGTGACGCCCGACCAGGGGCCGGGATCGGTGCCGTCGTGCGCGCGCACCTCGCAGGTCCAGTCCTCGCCCAGCTCGCCCGTGCCCGCGGGGACCGTCCAGACGCCGTCCCAAGCCGGATCGTGCGCCCCGTCCACCAGCCAGCGGACCTCGTCCGTGAGGGCGTCGCCGTCCAGGTCGGTGGCCGCCACCGCGACGCTGCAGACCAGGTCGTCGGTCAGCCCGGCGCTGGGGGCGGGGGAGAGGGCCGGGGTCGCGGCCGTCGGGGGCGTGTTCTCGATGAGGACGGCGTTGCTGGTGACGGTCGCGCCGTAGTCCTCGCCGTCGAACGGGGTCGCCTCGCACTCCACGAACTGGTCGCGGTCGAAGTCGATCCCCGTGAGGGTGTCGCTCACCGCCCCCGCGACGACGACGGAGTCGACCGTCCACGCGTACTCGTACCCCTCGTTGTCCCCGTCGGCGTCGATCCAGCCCGCGGGTGTGCACGTGAGCGTCGTGTCCTCGTAGGCCGGGGACGGCCCCAGGAGGACCTCGTCGGCGCTCGGGAGCGAGTTGCCGATCGTGACCGAGTCGCTGCCGACGGGCCCGTCGGAGACCCCGTCGTTGCCCACCACGTCGCACGTCCACGTCTCGCCCTTGGCGGTGTTGGACGCGGCCACGTTCGGATCCGTCAGGGCGGTGGGGGTGCCGTTGCGCGACCACACGAACCGATGGGTCACGGCGAGCCCCTCGGGATCGGTGGACGCGATGGTGATGGTGCAGGTCAGGTCGTCTTCGGTCGTGGGGGCGGCCGGATCGACGACCACGGTGGGGGCGGTGGGCGGCAGGTCTGCGGGCACGACGGTGAAGGCGACGCTCGCTTGGGCCTGGCCGCCCGCCGGATCGTAGGCGGTGAGGGTCACGAGGTGGTCGCCCACGCTGAGGCCGTCGGTGGAGAAGGCGAGCTGTCCGGTCTGGGTGGGGGGCGCCGTGTCGAGCAGCCCGTCCAGGTCGTCGAACCACTCGACCGTCAGCGCCGACGTGTCTCGATCGTCGACCGCCGACCCCGAGAAGTTGATCGAGTCCCCCTCGATGAACTCTTCCCCGGCGGCGGGGCGGAAGATGCTCACCTCGGGCGGGAGGTTCTCGCCGATCACGACAATGGGCAGCGACTGGCTGCCCACGAGGCCACCCAAGTCCTCGACCGAGGCCGTGATGGTCCAGTTTCCTTCGGTGGGCACCACCACGATGAAGACCGTGCTGCCCCCGGCGTCCGGGGCCGACTCGCCCAGGTCGATCGGGTCGGCCACGACGTCGGTGCGCAGCGCCGTCCACTCGACGGTGAGGTCCTGCTCGTCGTCCTGGGCGTCGTGGATCTCGGCCTCGAACTCCACCCCGCTGCCCACGTCGTAGGGGCCGGCGACGCCGTCGAGATCGGGCACAGGCTCTCGGATCGTGACGGTCGGAGCGTCGTTGATGCGGGCGATCCTGGAGCCCGTCTCGGAGCAGCCCACGGCCAACAGGGCGAGCAGGAGGAGGCCCGGGAGGGGGCGCAGGGGACGAGCAACCAGCATCAGCATCTCCGGGGCGCGCGCGCGCGAGCCCAGGGTGTACCTACACGGGAACCGGCCGAATCGCCAGTGGGAGTTCCGCCCGATCGCCCAAGACGCGCACCATCACGGTGTTTTGGGCGGTCCCCACAGGTGCGGGGTCGGGACGCGTCTCAGAGCGCCACGCCCACGACGGAGATCGTGCGCAGCATCGCCCCCGGGTGGAGGTCGGCGAGGCGCTGGGTGGCGAGCGCGGCGGCCTCGGCCATGTCTGTGCCGAACGCCACGTACTCTCGGGTCGTGCCCTGCACGTCCGCGCTGACCTTGTAGGCATACCGCCGGCCGCTCGCTTCGCTTCGCTTGGTCGCCTTGCGGGTCGCGCGGGCCGCGGGCTTCGCCGGGGCTCCCCCGGAGGGCGCCTTGGCGGCCCCGTCGCCTCGCCAGTAGGCGGGGATCCCGTGGCGCTTTCGGTAGGCGCGCACGTTCTCCGCGCTCACGCCTGCGAGCTCGGCCACGCGGCGGTCGGGGATGCGACCCAACCGGTCCTGGTAGGGATCGAGGGCCGACGCGCGTCGCTTGCGGGGCTTCGCTGCGGCCTTCGTCGCCTTCGCGGCCACGGCCGAGGCGCGCTTCGCCTGCAGCTGCTCGGTGGTCTCTCCGCGCCAGGAGGCGGGGATGCCGCGACGCAAGCGATACGTGCGCACGTTCTCGGACGTGACGCCCGCGCGGTCGGCGACGTCCTTGTCCGAGAGGGTTCCGACGATGTCCCGATACTGGTCGAGCTTGGACTTGCGGGGAGAAAACGACTTTGCGGGCACGGTGCCTCCGTCGGCGCAGCAACTGAAAGGTTTCTCGGAGTTGGTCTACCCCGAGTTGCACGGGATACTAGTCGAGGGCGCAACGGGGTCAAGCCCGAATAATCGCTTTCGATGCTCCAAGAACCGCGATTGTGAATTCCCGAAGTTGAGAGAACCTCCTCCTCGAGTCACCCTTCTTGGAGGTGGTTTCGAGTCGGGACCACCTTTCGTCCATTGCGGCCCTATTCTTCGGCGCGCACTGGAGAACAGAGAATGATCCGCGAAGACATCAAGAGCCGCTCGATCGCCGCCCTCAAGGCCCGTGACTCGGACACCCGAAGCCGCCTGGGCGGGATCCTCGCCCGCTTCCTCGAGATCGAGAAGTCCACGGGCTTCGACGGCTGGACCGAGGCCCGGGAGCGGGAGGTCGTGGCGAAGTACTGCAAGCAGCTGAGCGCGTCCGTGGAGGCGATGAAGGGCTCCGACGTGGCCGCGGCGTACGAGGCCGAGATCGCCCTGCTCGACCGCTACCTGCCGAAGATGCTGGACGAAGCGGCGACCCGCGCGCTCGTCGCGCCTCTCGCCGAGCAGGCGGGGGGGTTGGGTCAGTTCATGGGCCTGGTGATGAAGGCGCACAAGGGCAAGGTCGACCCCAAGGTCGTGCGCGGCATCGGCCAGGAGCTGGGCCTGCGCTGAGGCGAGCCCCGCTCAGCCGGGGGGCTCTCCCCAGGGCGACTCCGTCCCCGTGGGACCGACGGCCTTCGGCAGGTTGCGCAGCAGCACCATGAACCGGAGCACCAGCAGGACCGCCACGGTGCTCAGCCCCGCCACGAGCCCCCACCACAGGCCCTCGGGCGCGTCCCCCACCACGAAGCCGAGCACGTAGCCCACCGGGAGGCCGATCAGGCCGTACCCGACGACCACGGCGGCGAGGGAGATCCGCGTGTCCGCGAGGCCGCGGAGCACCCCGACGCCCACCGCCTGGGTGGCGTCCACGAACTGGAAGATCGCGGCGATCCCGAGCAGCGAGACGGCCAGGGCCGCGACCTCGGGCGGCGGCTCGTAGATCCCCACGATCCACTCCGGGAAGGTGCTCAGCACGGCGGCGGCGACGAGGGCCACGGCGAGGCCGGAGCCGAACGCGGTCCACCCCGCCCGGCGCACGGCGTCGTGATCCCCGGCCCCCAGGGTCTGTCCGCTCCGCACGGCTGCGGCGGCGCTGATCCCCAGGGGCACCATGAAGACGAGGCTGGCCACGTTCAGGGCGATCTGGTGCGCGGCCAGCGGCACCTCGCCCTTGAGCCCCATGAGGACGGTCGCGCCCGAGAAGCACCACACCTCGAGGAGGTACTGCAGCCCCACGGGCAGGCCGATCGCCACGAGGGCCTTGAGGACGGCGGGCTTCGGGGACTGGAACACCGTGCCGAAGCGGCGGCCGACGCCCGCGTGCCAGATCGCCGCGGTGGGCAGCAGCAGCACGAGGCGACAACCGGTCGTGGACCACGCCAGCCCCTCCACCCCGAGCGGCTCGAGGCCCCAGCCGCCTTCGACGAACCAGACGTCGAGCAGGTAGTTCGCCACGTTCGCGAGCAGGGCCACGAACATGACGGGCCGGGTGACGTTGACGGCCGCGAGGGCGCCCCGGTACGCGGCGAACAGCATCGCGGGCAGCACCCCCCACATCAGGGGCCCGAGGTAGGTCGCGGCCAGCTCGCACAGCGCGGCGTCGTAGCCCACGAGGCCGAGCGCGGGCACCACCGACCACATCGCGACGAGCAGCAGGGGGGTCACCCCGAGGGCGATCCAGAACCCCTGGGCGAGGCCATCCGCCACGTCTTCGTTCCGGCCCGCGCCGAACGCCTGCGACACCCACGTGTCGAGGCTCATCAGCAGGCCCTTGCCGAAGATCGTGAACCCGAAGAAGAGCGTGTTGCCCAGGGCCAGCGCGGCGAGCGCGTCGGCGCCGATCGGCCCCGCCATCACGGTGTCGACCACGCCCATGGACACGAACGCGATCTGCGTCACGCAGATCGGCGCGGCCAGGCGCCAGAGCTTCTCGATCTCGTCGCGTACGCCGCTCATCGGCGGCGCAGTGTAGGCCTCAGGCGCTCAACTCTCGAATCTCGGGCCCGCCGCGAGGCGCGGCTCGGGAATCGCAGGATGAACGCGAAGCGTTCACGCGCTCTTGACGGCGGGGGAATCCGTGACGCTGCGGCCCTGCGAGGAGCGCTTCGCCTGACGACCCGACGTCAGGTCCTTGCCGAACTCGCGCGGCAGCGGCGTGAACTCGACGTCCACGTGCTCGAGCGGCTCGGCCGTCTCCAGCATCTTGTTCGCCAGGCGCGTGCTCGCGAGGTCCTGGTTGGACTTCAGCTCGGTGAAGAGCTTCTTCACCCGCAGGCGACCCTCGTCGAGCCAGTACAGCGCGCGGTCGAGGTTCGCCGTCTCGCCCCGGTTGAGCTCGGTCTGGGCGCGGGACGCCACCAGCGTCATCACCGTGAGCTCGGCGCCGAGGTCGACGATGCGCGCGAGGATGTTCTGGCGCATCTCCAGCTTCGGGCCCTGGAGCGCCATCTGGTGGAAGAGCGTGCGCGCCATCTTGCGCGTGTTCTTCTCCGCGAACTTCAGGTGCTTCTTGAGGCGCGAGTCGAACCCGCCCCAGCTCTTGAAGATCCCCCCGATCCACAGCTTCGGGTACCAGGTGGCGTAGAAGGGCACGATCCTGGTCAGGACCAGCTTGATCTTGCTGCCGATGCTGCCGCGCCCGAACAGCGCGCCCGCCTGGCTGAGGTGCTTGTCCAGGGCTTCGCGGGCCAGGAACAGGTGCATGATGTCCGTCGTGCCTTCGACGATCCGGTTGATGCGGGCGTCCCGGAGCACGCGCTCCATGGGGAAGCCGGCCTCGCCGCGCGCCTCGAGCGACGCGCCCGTCTCGAACCCACGCCCGGCCCGCAGCTGCAGGGCCGTGTCCGAGACCTCCCAGCCGAGCTCGGTGTTGTAGAGCTTGGCGGCGGCGGCCTCCATGCGGATGTCCACGTCGCCGCGGTCGGACAGGGCGGCGCCGTAGCGGCCGAGGGTGTCCATGGCGTAGGCGGCGGAGTTGACGAACGCGAGCTTGCGGGCGCCCGCCTCGTGCTCACCGATCGGCTTGCCCCACTGCACGCGGGTCTTGGCCCAGCGGTTGAGGAAGTCGGCGCACGCCTGCGCGCCGCCGGCCGAGATGACCGGGATGCCGAGGCGACCGTCGTTCAGCGTGGTCAGGGCGAGGCGCAGGCCGTTGCCCTCGCCGCCCACGAGGTTCTCGGCGGGGACCTTGACGTCCTTGAAGTCGATCAGGCCGTTCTCGATGGCGCGGATGCCCATGAAGCGGCAGCGGTGCAGGAGGCTGACGCCTTCGCTGTCCATCTCCACGATGAACGCGCTGATCTGCTTCTTCTCCTTGCCCCGGACCCTCTTGCTCGGGGTGCGCGCCATCACCACGACCACGTCCGCGATCGTGCCGTTGGTGCACCAGAGCTTGCGGCCGTTGAGGACCCAGTGCGTCCCGTCCTCGCTCAGCTCGGCCGTGGTGGCCATCTGCGCGGGATCGGAGCCGACGGACGGCTCGGTGAGGGCGAAGGCGGAGATCCAGCCCTCGGCGAACTTGGGCAGGTACTTCTTCTTCTGCTCGGGGGTCCCGAAGAGCTTCAGGGGCTGCGGGACGCCGATGGACTGGTGCGCCGACAACGTGGCGGAGCAGGAGCCGCAGTGCTCGGCGACGGCCGAGAGGATGCGCCCGTAGTTGGTCTGGGACATGCCCAGGCCGCCGTACTCGGTGGGGATCTTGATCGCCCAGAGGCCCAGCTCCGCGAAGCCCTTGAGGACGTGCGCGGGGATCTCTTCGTTCTTGTCGATCGCCTCGCCGTCGACGTGCTCGCGGCAGAAGGCGTGGACCTTCGCGAGGATGGCGTCGCCCGCGGCCTTGTCCTCGGGGGACTGCTCGGGGAAGGGGTAGGCCATCCCCATGTCGACTTCGCCCATGAACATGGACGCCATGAAGGACTTCGACTTCCAGTCCAGCTCGCGGCTGTCCTCGGCGACGTCGATGGACTTCGCCTCTTCGGCGTTGCGGTTCTTGTTTTCGATGGCCGTCATCTCTGCTCCTGCTGCCTCGCCTGGCGTGCGGTTGAATGAATGCTCATTCAGCAGGCGAGTGATAAGTCAGAAACAGCGGGGATGCAAGCGGAATGAGGGGCCGTTCAGTCGGTCGCGGACGCGGCCTGTTCCGGGGTCGGGGCCTCTCCCGCCGGGCCGGCCTCC
This sequence comes from uncultured Rickettsiales bacterium, assembly GCA_964620495.1. GTDB lineage: Bacteria > Myxococcota_A > UBA796 > UBA9615 > UBA9615 > CAZEKB01. The sequence goes on from CAZUHI010000005.1 coordinate 79,770, forward strand.
GGCGGGGCGGGCGGCTCCGGGGGCAGGTCCACCTGGTCGGCGAGGAAGGCGGCGTCCTCGATCCATTCGGCGCGCGCCGCCAGGCCGGCCTCCGACCAGGTGATGTCCGCCCGCTTCGGCGCGCCGGGGGGACCGGCGAGGTCGTCGAGCACCGAGTACTCCCGCCGCGGCCAGGCGAAGGCCTCCTGCCCGCCGGTCGAGAGCAGCGCGGCCAACGCCGCCACGGCCTGCTCCATGCGCGCGCCCTTGGGTATGGCCGCCACGGTGGCGGTCCAGGGCACTCCGGTGTGGGCCCGGTCGGGCAGGAGGAGCTCGAGCCGCGCCTCCGCCACGACCCCCTCGGCGGTCACGGGGTGCATCGCGGGGTCGAACGTCGGGAACAGGAGGCGGTGGAACTCGGTGTGGTCCACCCAGGTGATCGACGCCTCTCGCGCCGCTACGGCCCGGATGGCCGCGGCGCCGTCCGCGACGACCTTCCCCTCCACACGCGTGTTGCGGCGGAGCCCGCCCAGGAAGCGGCCGGTCTTGCCCTCGCCGTGATCGGCGAGCGTCGCCGCGATCTGCTCGACGAAGGACACGTCGGTGGCCGGGGTGCGGACCATCTCGCCGAGCCAGCGACCGTCGCCCAGATCCAGGACCGACAGCGGGCGGTTGGCCATGAGCCGCCCGGCGACGATGCCGCGGGCCCGCACGGAGAGCGCGATCGAGGTGTCGTTCGCCCCCCGGAACCGGGGCGCCACGCGGTCCAGGAGGTCTGCCGGCAGCGGCAGCAGCTCGCCCCGGGAGGCCGGGGGCCGGGAGAACGCCGGGGCGCTCCACAGGTAGAGGTCGACCTCGGAGGCTTCGCCGACTCTCCCGCCCTCCCCGAAGGTCGACGTGATCGTGAGCTCCGGGTTGTCGGCCCGCACCACCGCGAGGGCCGGCGCGAGCTCCTCGGCCGACAGATCCGTCCACAGGCGCAGCTCCCCCGACACCGGCGCGCGCTTCACTTCGGGGGTGGGGGTCTCCTCGCCGAGCGGCTCCAGGGCGGGCAGCTCGTCCTTCGAAGGACAGGCCGCGCACGCCAAGACACACGCCGCGGCGCCGATCGACCAGAGCAGGGAGCGACGGTCCACGAGCCGTGGTCTACCACGGAGCACGCCGCGGATCGGTAGACTCATGGGCTCCCGCCGCGGATGGAGGTCATTCCTTGGCGCGCAAGCCCACCCCGGAGTTCAAGGGGACCGAGCGCTACGAGATCCGGCGGACCCTGGGGGTCGGCGGGATGGGCGTCGTGTACGAGGCCTACGATCGGGAGCGGGAGATCCCCGTCGCCCTCAAGACCCTCCGCAAGGTCGATCCGGCCGCGATCTATCGATTCAAGCGCGAGTTCCGCGCCGTGGTGGACGCGAACCACCCCAACCTCGTGCGCCTGTTCGAGCTCGTGCAGGACGATGAGGGCCGCTGCTTCTTCACCATGGAGATGGTGGGCGGGGTCGACTTCCTGCGCTGGGTGGGTCACGAGACCTGGCCGGGCGCGGACACGCGCACGGGGATCGCGCGCACGTCGGAGAAGCGGCCGAAGACCGACTCCGAGCCGGCCGCCCGCCCGGAGACCGAGGACCTGGACGCGGGCTCCCCGGAGCCCACCGGCGCCGCCCCGCCCGTCAACGCGACGGATCACGGGGTGGACGGTCCCTCGCTGATGCACACGGACGTCACCCGAAACTGGGGGCAGGCCACCGGGGACTTCACGGCGCCCACCAAGGAGATCGCGCGCGAGGACCGCCCGAAGCCGGTGCTGCTGGAGAAGCGGCTGCCCCAGTACGGCAAGAAGAAGGAGGGGACCTACAAGCCCGCGCGGGTGGGGTTCGACGGGTCGTCGTTTCGCGCCCTGGACATCCCGCGCCTGCGGTCGGCGCTCCGGCAGCTCGTGGAGGGGATCTCCGCGCTGCACTCGATCGGCTGCCTGCACCGCGACATCAAGCCCTCGAACGTGCTGGTGACCCCCGAGGGGCGCCTGGTGCTGCTCGACCTCGGGCTCGTGACGATGATGGCCCCCGCCGAGGCGAGCATCGAGCGGTACGTCGCCGGCACCGCGGCCTACATGTCCCCCGAACAGGCGACGGCGCGGACGCTCACCGAGGCCTCCGACTGGTACAGCGTGGGCGTCATGCTGCACGAGGCGCTCACCGCGAGTCGGCCCTTCCGTGGCCGCTTCGAGCACGTCATCAAGGCCAAGCAGGGCCCCGAGCCGCCGCCCCCGTCGCACTTCACGGCGGGCGTGCCCCCGGACCTGGACGAGCTCACCGTGGCGCTCCTGAAGAAGCGACCGAAGGACCGGCCCACGGGCGCCCAGATCCTCGAGCGGCTGCTGGCGGGGGAGGCCGCGGACCCCGGCATGCAGGCGACGTCCGCGCGGCTCGCGCCCGTCCAGGCGGGCGTGCGCGGGGCTCCCTTCGTGGGGCGCGCCGACGATCTGGAGGTCCTGCGCGAGGCGTTCGATCGGCGGGGGCGGGGCGAGGCCGTCGTGGTGCACCTCACGGGGCCGTCGGGGCTGGGCAAGAGCGCGCTGCTGCGGCGCTTCCTGGACGAGGCGACCGTGCGACGTCGCGCGGTGGTCGTCATCGGCCGGTGCTACGCGAGCGAGTCCGTGCCGTTCAAGGCGCTGGACGGGGTCGTGGACTCCCTCTCCCGCCACCTCCGGTCGCTGAAGCGGGTGGAGGTCGAGGCGGTGCTGCCGCGGGGCATCGCGGCCCTGGCGCAGGTCTTCCCCGTCCTGCGCCAGGTGGAGGCGGTCGCGGCCACGCCCGGAGCCTCGGGCAAGGGCCCGGCGCTGGAGCCCGACGAGCTCCGCGCCCGCGCGTTCACGGCGCTCCGGGCGCTCGTGGCCCGCATCGCGGACCGGCGCCCCCTCATCGTGGCCGTGGACGACCTGCAGTGGGGCGACGAAGCGGGCCTGGGCGTCCTCGCCGACCTCACCCGCGGCGAGGACCCGCCGCGGCTGCTGCTCGTGCTCGGGTACCGCAGCGACGGCACGGACGAGGAGGGCCCCCTGGCGAAGCTGCGCCGAGCTCACGGCCTGGGCGCGGCGACGGACGACGAGGCGCGGGGCGAGGGGTTCGTGCGGAGCGAGGGCAACGTCACCGAGCTCCGGCTGGGGCGCCTCAAGTCGGGCGAAGCGCGCGAGCTCGCGACCCGGCTGCTCGGCGACGAGCGGCCCGAGTGGGCGGCCGCCGTGGAGGCCGAGTCCGCGGGCAACCCGCTGTTCGTGGAGGAGCTCGTGCGCTGGACCCAGGAGTCCGAGGAGCCCGAGCGCGAGGACGCGGTCCGCCTCGACGACGTGCTCCGGTCGCGCATCGACGCGTTGGACGCGGGGGCGCGGGGGCTGCTGGAGACCGTGGCCATCTCCGGGCGGCCCATGGCTCGCCGGCTCGCCTACGCCGCGGCGGGGCTCAAGGAGTCGGATCAGGCCGAGATCCAGGCCCTGCTCGGCGGGCGCCTGCTCCGCACCGGCGGGGGCGACGAGACGACCCTGCTCGAGCCCTTCCACGATCGCATCCGGGAGGCGGTCCTGCTCGATCTGGCGGGGCCGACGCTCCGGTCGCGCCACCTCGCCCTCGCCAAGGCGATGGAGGCGCTGGGATCGGGGGACGCGGAGACCCTCACCGAGCACTTCTGCGGGGCCGGGCAGCTGGAGCGCGCGGGCGTCTACGCCGTCACCGCGGCCCGCCAGGCCGTGGCCTCGTCCGCCTTCGGGCGGGGGGCGACGCTGTACCGTCTGGCGCTCCGTCTCCGCCCCGAGGGAGACGACCGACGCACCCTGCGCCAGGAGCTGGCCGAGGCGCTGGCCCGGGGGGGGCGCGGGGCCGAGGCGGCGGAGGAGTTCCTCGCCCTGGCCGCGGGCGCGGGGGGCGAGGAGGCACTCGCCTACGAGCATCGCGCGGCGATCCAGTACCTCGACGGCGGGCGGCTGCACGAGGCCCTGGGGCGACTCGAGGCCCTCGCCGTGCGGCTGGATCTCGTGGTCCCCCGCGAGCGCGCCGTGGTGCGGCGGTCTTCCTGGATGCGCAAGCTTCGCAACGTCCTCGGCGGCAGCGACTCGGAGCCCCCCCGCGAGGCCGCCTCCACCGACCCGCTGGAGCGTCGACGCGCCGACATCCTCGAAGGCTTCGTGGAGGCGCTGCGCGTCCTGGATCCGGCGCGCGCCCTGCTCGTGTCCGAGCGTCGCTTGGCGGCGGCGCGGGCCCTGGGCGATCGCGCGCGCTGGGCCCGGGCCGCAGCGAGTCACGCGGCGCTGCTGGCGGGGGAGGGGACGGGCAACGCCAAGTCCGTCTTCGCGCTGCTGGCGGGCGCCCGGGGGGTGTCGTCCGAGACCGACGACGCCGTCACTCGGGCCGTGGTGTTCGAGGCCGAGGCGGTGCACGCCCTGCAGGACGGCGCGTGGAGGGCTGCCGGCCAGCGGTTCGACGCCGCCCTGGGGTGCTTGGCGCGGGGCCGTGAGAGCGGCTGGCTGCGCGCCCGGATCGGCCGAGGGGCGGCGCTGGCGGAGCTCCGACAGGGGCGGATCCGAGAGGTGCGCGCCCGCGTGAGGGCCGGGCTCGAGGACGCCGAGGCGCGCGGTGATCTCGTGTTCGTCGGGGCCCTGCGCAGCGGCCGGCTCGTGCTGCATCACCTGGCCCACGACGACGCGGGGAGCGCGCGGGCGGGCGTCGCGGCGGCCATGGAGCCCTTCCGCAACCAGGCCTACCTGCTCCCCAACTTCGAGGGCGCCCTCGGCGACACGCTCGTGGACCTGTACGTGGGGGACGCGCCCGCCGCGTGGGGGCGCGTGGAGCGCAACGGCGACCTCCTGGTGCGCAGCTTCCTGCTCACGCGGCGAGACGTGAGCGTGCAGGCCGACGTCCTCCGCGCCCGCGCCGCCCTCGCGGCGGCCGCCCTGCAGATCCGGGCCGAGGACGGCGACGACGTGGCCGCTCACCTGCTGCAGCCCCCGCCGACCCCCACCGCCACCCCCGCCGAGGCGCTGCCGCCGACCGCGACGCTGCTCGCCGAGGCCCGCCGCATCGCCAAGCGCCTGGAGAAGTCGAAGGACGAGTGGGTGACCGCCGTGGGCATGCTCATCGCCGCCGGGGAGCGCGCCGCGAGCGGGGACACCACCGAGGCGGCGGCGCAGCTGACCCGCGGCGCCGAGCGCCTCGACCGCTGCGGGATGGTCCTCCACGCGGCCGCGGCGCGGCTGCGGCTGGCGCAGGTGACGGGCACGGACGAGGCCGACGCCCGCGCCGTCTTCGAGGCGGAGGGCGTCGTGCACCCGGGGCGCTTCGCCGACGTGCTGGCGCCCGGGTTCCCGTGAGCCGAGACCTCACCCGGCGCACCTTCGTGCGCGGGGTCGCGGCGACCGGGGCGCTCCTCCCCGCGACGTCGTCCGCCGCCGCTCCGCGGGGTCGCGACCTCGGCCGGGGCGCCGACTCCACCGCCCACGAGGCCTTCGCGGCGCCCGCCCACGACGAGGTCCCGGTCACCCTCACGGTCAACGGCGAGCCCCGGGCGGTGGACGTCCGGCCCGCCGAGACGCTGCTCGAGGTGGTCCGAGATCGCCTCGCTCTGACGGGCACCAAGAAGGGCTGCGGGCACGGCGCGTGCGGCGCCTGCACGGTCCTCGTCGACGGCTCGTCCCGGGCGTCGTGCCTGCTCCCGGCCACGTCCGCCGACGGGCGCGACGTCGTCACCATCGAGGGGCTCACGCCCGCCGACCTGCACCCCGTCCAGCGCGCGTTCCTCGCCGAGGAGGGGCTGCAGTGCGGGTTCTGCACGCCCGGGTTCGTGGTGGAGGCCGTCGCGCTGTACGACCGTCGCCGCGCCGCCGGGCTCACGGACGCGCCCACGCGGGGCGAGATCGAGGCCGCGCTGGCGGGGCACCTCTGCCGCTGCGGGGCGTACGAGGGCATCCACCGCGCCGTGGCGGCCGCGTGCGCCGGGACCTACGACGCCGCCGCCCCCGCCTACCCTCGCCTGGAGGCCGCCGAGAAGGTGACCGGCCGGGCCGTCTACACCGTCGACGTGCGCCTGCCCGGCATGCTCCGGGGCCGCATCCTCCGGTCGCCCCACGCGCGGGCCCGCCTCCGGAACGTCGACCCCTCCGACGCCCTCGCCATGCCGGGGGTGCGCGCCGTCGTGGACCTCCTGCACGGCACGCGACGGATCCGATACGCGGGGCAGGAGATCCTGGCCGTGGCCGCGGACGACGACGCGACGGCCAAGGCCGCCCTGGCGGCGGTGCGGGTCGAGTACGAGGTGCAGCGGCCCGTGGTGAGCCGACGGCAGGCGGAGGAGCCCGGGGCGCCGGCGGTGCATCACCCCCTCGTGGACGACGCCGTGAACGCGGCGGAGGTCTCGGTGTTCCCCGGGCTCACCCGCGGCAACGTGCGCGGCCCCGTGATCACCACGTCCTGGCGGCCCGAGGCCGTCGCGGGGGCCCTCCGTGAGGCCTCCGCCGCGACCGAGACGTACCACGCTCACGCGCAGTCTCACGCGCCCCTGGAGCCTCACGCGTGCGTCGCCCACTGGCCGGGGCCGCTCCGGCTCGAGGTGTTCGTGTCCACCCAGTCGGTGTCGGACGTGGCCGAGGACCTGGCCGTCCGCTTCGGGCTCCCCCGCGAGGACGTGTTGGTGCGCGCCGAGCACGTCGGCGGCGCGTTCGGGGCGAAGGCCCTGCTCACGATGGAGACGGTGGCGGCGGCGGAGCTCGCCCGGGTCGCGGGGCGGCCGGTGTCCGTCGTCCTCGATCGTGCCGAGGAGATGGTCGCCGGCGGGTATCGACCGGCGGTGGACCTCGCCCTCGAGCTCGCGACGTCCGACGACGGGCCCACGGCGATCCGCGCGCGGGCTCACACGATGGGCGGCGTGGCCGTCGGATCGGTGTCGGGGGCGATGTTGCGCTTCCCCTACACGAAGGGTCGCCCGCCCAAGGACCTGCACGACTTCGACGTCTTCACGAACGACGCGCCCGCGGCTCCGTTCCGGGCCCCCGGGGGGCCTCAGGCGTACTGGGCGCTGGAGCAGGCGATCGACGCCGTGGCGCACGCCCGGGGCGCCGACCCCATGGCCCTGCGCAAAGGGTGGGAGGCGTCCCCGCAGCGGGCGCGGCTGTTCGCCTGGGGGGAGACGGTCGAGGCGTGGCGGGACCGGGGGCCCGTCGCCGCCGACGCGGGCCGGTTCCGCCGCGGGATCGGGCTGGCGATGGCGTCCTGGTTCTACCTGGTCGAGCCCCGCGTGAAGGTCCGCGTGACGGCGTCGGCCGACGGGTTCGAGGTCGCCTGCGCCGCCCAGGACTTCGGCAACGGCATCCGCACCGTGATGGCTCACGCCCTCGCCGAGCCGCTCGGCGTCGACCCCGGCGACGTGGGGGTGGCGCTGGGCCGCTCGGACCTCCCCACCGGCCCCCACTCCTCCGGAAGCCGCACCACGGCCTCGGTGGTGCCCGGGATCCTGCACGCGCTCGAGCAGCTGCTGCCTCGGCTCCGCAGGGCGGCAGAACGGGCGTTCGGCGCGTCCGGCGCGAGCGCCCCCGCGCCGGGAGGGTTGGCGGGCCTCGACCCGGCGGATCCGGGGCGGGTCGTCCCGTGGTCCGAGATCCTCCCGCGCACGCCGCCGATGTCCGCGCTCGGTCGACGTCGCCCCGATCCCGGAGGCATGTACTTCCCCTTCGCGATCACCGGCGTGAACTCGGGGATGCTGACGACGGGGGCCATGCAGGTCACCGAGGTCGAGGTCGACTCGCGCCTCGGGACCACGCGCGTCGTCCGGTCGTGGACGGGCCTGGCGGTGGGCCGGAGGGTGGTCCCCGAGCTCGCGATGTCCCAGGTGCGCGGCGGGCTGCTCATGGGCCTCGGGTACGCGCTGTTCGAGGAGCGTCGCCGCGATCCGCACGGGGGCATGGTGCTCACGCGGGGCCTCGAGGACTACCGGGTCCCCACCCTCGGGGACCTGCCGGAGATGCACGTCCACTTCGACGACGCTCCCCTCGGCGACGCCCGGGGCGGCCTCGCCGGGCTGGCGGAGCTCCCCGTCGTCGCCATGCCCGCGTCGATCGGCAACGCCGTGCACCACGCCCTCGGCGTCCGCTTCCGCAGCCTGCCGCTGCGTCCGTGGACGATCCTCGAAGGGCTCGGCTCGTGACGTCCGTGCGCTTCCCCCGCACCCTGCGCGAGGCCGTCGCGTCGCCCGGCGAGTTTCGGGCGGGCGGGACGGATCTGCAGGAGCGGCTCGAGTCGGGCGTGGCCGGGTCGTCGCTCGTCGATCTCCGGGACCTCGGCGCCGACGTGCGTCGCATCACCTCGACGGAGGACGGGGTGCGCATCGGCGCCTTGGTGACCCTCGCCGAGGTCGCCGCGTCCGCGGAGGTGAGGGACGTCGCCCCCGGCCTGGTGGCGGCCCTGGAGTCCACGGCCACCCCCCAGCTCCGCGCCACCGGGACCGTCGGTGGAAACGTGATGCAGCGGGTGCGCTGCTGGTACTTCCGCCACCCGGACGTCGCCTGCCTCAAGAAGGGCGGGACCCACTGCTGGGCGCGCGTGGGCGACCACCGCCTGCACGCGTGCATCGACCTCGGGCCCTGCCTCGCGCCGCACCCCTCGACCGTGGCCCTCGGCCTGCTCGCCTACGACGGCTCCATCGAGACCCACGAGCACGGCGCGCGCCCCTTGCCGGCCTTCTTCGGGCCCGGCGCCGATCCCTTCCGGGAGAACACCTTGAAGGCCCGGGAGCTGGTGACCGCGGTCACGGTGCCGCGCCTGCCCGCCGCGGGCTTCGCCTACGTCCGCGCCAAGGAGCGGCGGGGCAGCGAGTGGCCGCTGGTGGACGCCGTGGTGAGGCTGCGGGTGGTCGAGGGGACCGTCGCGGAGGCGGCCGTGGCCCTGGGGCACGCCGCGAACCGCTCGCTCCGGCTGCCGGCGGTCGAGGCGAAGCTCGTGGGCGAGGCTCCGTCCCCCGCGCTGTTCGAGGCGGCGGCCGCGCTGTCCACCGACGGGGTCGTGGCGCCGCCGCAGACCGCCTACAAGCTCCCGCTCGTCCGCGGCGTCGTGCTCACCGCCCTCGAGCGGGCGGCGGCGGTCGCCTGATGCACCTGTGTCGCTTCCTGCGCTGGAAGACCGGGTACGGCGAGCTGTACCGCGACGTGGACGAGCTCGCCGCGATCCTCGCCCGGAACGAGGTGCCGTTCGCCTGCCTGCGGACCCAGCAGCCGTGGGGGCCCGACGAGTCGGCCGCGCTGCCCGAGCAGTGCGCCCCGGGCCGGCCCTGCTACGAGGAGAGCCCCGTCCTCGCGCAGCTACCGCGACACGCCGCGGAGGAGGACCTGATCGGGTGAGGCGAAGGCCGTGGGGTGGGTCGGCGCGTCGTCGTAGAGGAGGACGGCGGCCTCCCGGCCGGGCTCGAGCGTCCCGAGGGTGTCGAAGCCCCACCAGGCGGCGGGCGCGGAGGTCGCGGCCGCGACGATCGCCTCGGCGTCCAGCCCCGCCTCGGCCAGCAGCTCGAGCTCCCGGGCGTCGATCCCGGGCGTGCGGGTGTTGCCGAAGTCGGTGCCATAGAGCACGACCGCGCCCGCGTCCCGGAGCCGCCGCAGGTTGTCGACGGCGGACTCGGAGCCCCCGAAGGCGCGCAGGGTGGAGACGACGGCGCGACCGGACCAGGCCTCGACCGCCTCCTCCGACAGCGGCTCGGTGGGGGTGTGGGCGAGCACGTCGGCCCCGATGGCCGCGGCCTGGAGCGCCTGGTCGCTGCCGAGGGCGTGAGTGGCGACCCGCAGGCCCAGCTCGTGGGCGCGGTCGGCGGCGGCGCGCAGGGCGTCCTCGGACAGCCCCGGAGAGCCCGTGATCGGCAGCTTGATGACCACCGCGCCGGACCCCGCGAGCGTCTCCACGGCGGCGACGGCTTCGTCCGCGTTCGCGCACTCCAGCCCGTAGCCGCGCGCCCCCCAGGAGCGCGTGGGGTAGCCGCCCACGGCCGTCACCATGGGGCCCGAGCCGACGACGCGGACGTCCCCGAAGTCGGCGCTGAAGAACTGCATCGGGGCCGCGAGATCGACCGCCGCGGCGATCCCTCCGTCGCCCATCGCCTCGGCCTCGGGCAGGTACATCAGGTGCACGTGGGAGTCGATGAACCCGGGCACGGCGACCCGGTTCGCCCCCTCCACGACCGCGCGTCCGCCCGCGTCGGCCTCGCCCGCGGGCACGACCTCGGTGACCGTCCCGTCGTCTACCACCACGTCCACCGCGTCGTCGGTGCCGAACCGCACCAAGGAGCGGAGCACCAGGGAGCGGGCGCCCGCGGGCAGCGCGTCGTCGGCGGTGCCGGTCGGCCCATAGGCGCCCTCGTCGTCGCCCGGATCCGGCCCCGGGTCCGCGCCCGCGGTGGTGCACGTCTTGGCCGCGCTCCCGGGGGCGCACCCCGCGAGCAGCGCCGTCAGGAGCGCGAGGAAGACGAAGAGGCCGAGGGTCGTGAGGTCTTGGGGGAGGGTTCGCATGCAGGGGGTACGGCGCGCCTCCGAAGGCGGATCGCCGGTCTCGCCGGATCGACCGACGTCAGCGGATCCAGAGGGGCCCGCCCGTCCCGCCGCGGGGCTGCTCTCGGCGCCCCGGGAGGACCTCGCGGAGGTAGCGCTCGGCCGTGTCGCCGCGGTAGTGCGGGGGATACCCCAGGCTGATCTCCTCGAACCGCGTGCCGTCGCGCCAGTCGGTCGCCCGCATGTGCAGGTGCCCGCTCACGACGACGTCCGCCCGGTAGCGGGTGTGCCAGTCCTCCGTGAGCGAGGTCCCGCACCACAGGCTGAAGCGCGGGATGCGGGGCAGCCGCACGAGGTCGTAGCGCAGGGGCCAGTGGTTGATCAGCACGGTGCGGGCGTCGTCCGGGAGCGCGTCCAGGCGCCGCTCGGACTCCGCCACCCGGGCGCGGCACCACGCCTCGCGGCTGGGGTGGGGGTCGGGCTTGAGGTGGAACTCGTCGGTGCAGAGGATCCCCTGCTCGCCCGCCCAGCGCAGGGCGTCGCTCCGCTCCACGTCCGGGGGCCGGAACGAGTAGTCGTAGAGGACGAACAGCAGGGCCAGCACGAGGGGGCCGTCGGGGCCGGCGAAGGTGACCCAGGGGTCCTCGGGGGTGAGGACGTCGCGCGCCCGACAGGCCTCGACCAGGGCCGCGTACTTCGCCTCGCCGCGGGGCTCCTCCGGCTCGCGGCTCCACAGCTCGTGGTTCCCGGGCACCCAGAGCAGACGCGCGAACTTGGGCGCCAGCGCGTCGATCACCCAGGTGACGTGCTCGACCTCCTCGCCGAGGTCGCCCGCGAGGACGAGCCAGTCCTCGGGGTGAGGCTCGATGCGCTCGATCGCCTCGCGGTTGCGCCTGTGGCGGACGTGCAGATCCGAGAGTCCGAGGAGGCGCATGGGCTGCCTCTTAGCACCGCCCGTCGACTTGCGCGGGCCCCGCGCGCGAGCGGATAGTGGGGCCATGACCCGCGCCCTGCCGGCCCATCACCCCTACTGGCTCGCCGGCCGCCCCGAGGCGCCGAACCACGACCTGCCGGTCACCGACAAGTACCGCGGGGAGGTCGTCGCCCACGTGGCCATGGCCGACGCCGACGCCATCGAGCGCGCCATCGCCGCCGCCTCGGCCGCCGCGCCCGCCATGCGCCGCCTCAAGGCCTACGAGCGCAGGGCGATCCTCGACCACTGCGTGCGGCGACTGATCGAGGAGCAGGAGTACCTGGCCCGGATGCTCCAGATCGAGGGCGGCAAGGCGCTCCCCCACGCGAAGGGCGAGGTCACGCGGCTCATCGACACCTTCCGGGTGGCCGCCGAGGAGGCCGTGCGCATCGGGGGCGAGGTCCTGCCCCTGGACATCAGCGCCCGCGCCGCCGACTACCGCGGGATGTACCGACGGGTGCCGGTGGGCCCGTGTTCCTTCATCTGTCCCTTCAACTTTCCGCTGAACCTGGCCGCCCACAAGATCGCCCCCGCCATCGCCGCGGGCTGCCCCTTCGTGCTCAAGCCCGCGCCCCGCACGCCCCTCGGCGCGCTGTTCCTGGGGAGCATCCTCGCCGAGACCGACTTGCCCGAGGGGGCCTTCAGCATCGTGCCGTGCTCCATCCCGGACGCCGCCCCGCTGGTGGAGGACGACCGCCTCAAGCTGCTGTCGTTCACGGGCAGCCAGAAGGTGGGCTGGGAGCTCAAGGCGAAGGCGGGCCGCAAGAAGGTCGTGCTCGAGCTGGGCGGCAACGCGGCGTGCGTCGTGGACGAGGACGCCGACCTGGACGACGCCGTCGCCCGGATCACGATCGGCAGCTTCTATCACGCGGGCCAGTCCTGCATCGGCGTGCAGCGGCTGCTCGTCCACGAGCGCGTCTACGACGACTTCAAGGCCCGGCTGGTGGCCGCCGCGGAGGCGGTGCCGACGGGCGATCCGCGCGACCCGGAGACGTTCCTCGGGCCCATGATCGACGCCCGCGAGGCCGCCCGCGTGGAGGCCTGGGTGAGGGACGCCGAGGCCGCGGGGGCGACCGTCCTGTGCGGCGGCACCCGGGACGGCGCGCTCGTCACCGCGACGGTCCTCGAGAACGTGCCCAAGGACCAGGCCGCGTGGTGTCGCGAGATCTTCGGCCCCGTGGTCGCCATGCGCCCCTTCGCGACGTTCGACGAGGCCCTCGCCGAGGTGAACGACTCCGACTTCGGGCTGCAGGCGGGCATCTTCACGCGCGACATCTACAAGGCCCACCGGGCGTGGGACGAGCTCGAGGTCGGCGGCGTGGTCATCGGCGACATCCCCAGCTGGCGCGTGGACCACATGCCCTACGGCGGCGTCAAGGAGTCCGGCCTCGGTCGAGAGGGCCTCCGCTACGCGATCGAGGACATGACCGAGATCCGCCTGCTCGTCCTCCGCACGCCGCCGGGGGAGCGCGGGTGAGCGCCTCGAACCCCTCCGACGACTCCCCCGACGCACGCCCCCACGCGGGCGCGCCCCCCGGGCTCCTGCCGGACGAGGTCCCGTTCCCCGACGAGATCGCCCAGGCGCCCTCGCGGCTGATGGCCACCGGCGAGTGGACGGGCGCGGGCGACGCGATGCTCCGCACGGCCCTGAGCCGGCTCCCCAAGATCGACGTCGTCGGGGAGGTGGAGGAGCGCCGAGGCTTCCTCTCTCGCACGCGCTCCTCCCTGCGCGAGATCCTGCGCAGCCCGGAGATCGAGCTCACGATCGTCGCCCTGATCCTGCTCTCGATCGTGGGCCTGTTCCTGGAGACGAGCCTGCCCCGGGGGCCGCTGCGGACCGTCGTCACCGTCTCGGGCGAGGTCATCACGTGGACGTTCGTGGTCGAGCTCAGCCTGCGCTTCTGGGTCGCCCGCAAGAAGCGTCGCTTCTTCCGTCGCTACTGGGTCGACATCATCGCGGTGCTCCCCGTCCTGCGCCCGCTGCGCTCGCTCCGGGTGCTGCGGCTGCTCCGGATCTTCCGGGCGGGCGCGCTGTTCAACCGGCGGCTGAGCGTCTTTCAGGACTCGCTGCGGGGGACCTTCAGCGAGCTGACCACCCTCGGCACCGTGACCTCGGCCCTCGTGTTGGGGTCGGCGCTCCTGCTGTTGGTCGTCGAGGGACCCCACAACGACGACTTCGGCACCCTCGAAGACGTGCTCTGGTACAGCGTCTACAGCCTCATCGGCGGCGAGCCGATCACGGCGGCGCAGACCCCGTCCACGTCGCTCGGCCGGGTCGCCACCCTCCTCTTGATGTTCGGAGGCCTCACCACGTTCGGCGTGTTCGTCGCGACGGTGTCGGCCTCGATGGTGCAGCGCTTGTCGGGGCGCGTGGAGATCAACGCGATGGACATGGACGAGCTGCGCAAGCACACGATCGTCTGCGGTTGGAACTCGGCGGGCGGGGGCATGCTGCTGGAGCTGTTCAGCGACTCGGAGCCCACGGCCGTGGTCCTGATCACACAGGACGACGACCTCCCCGCGGACCTGCCCCGCGAGGGCATCCGGCGGGAGCTGCTGTACCACCTGACCGGGGACTACACGAAGGTGGACGTGCTCGAAGAGGCGGGGGTGCGGCGCGCGTCCACGTCGATCATCCTCTCGGACACCCTGGCCCCCCGCAGCGCCCAGGATCGGGACGCGAGGACCGTGCTGGCGGCCCTCACGGTGGAGCGCCTGGCGCCCGGGATCTTCACCGTCGCCGAGCTCACGAGCCGGGAGAACGCGGGGCTGCTCAAGATGGCCGGGGTCGAGGAGATCATCGTCCCGGACGAGTACACGTCGACGATCCTCGGGTCGGCCAGCCGCAACCGCGGGATGGTCTCGATCCTCGAGGAGATCCTCTCGGGGCGGGTGGGCAACTCGCTCCACAAGTTCCGGGCGCCGAAGGACCTCTACGGGGTCGCCGTCGGCAAGCTCAGCGCGACGATGCGGCGCCGGCACGACGCGATCTTCGTGGGGCTCGAGCGGCCGGACTTCCACGACCCGGACCAGGTCGAGACCCTCGTGAACCCGCCCGCGGACGAGACGGTGCGGGCCGGGGACCACATCGTCGTGATCTCGGAGCGGCCGCCGTCGTTTTGATGCGCTCGCGTCGGATCGTCGTGGGTGCCGCGGCCGTCGCCCTCTTCGCCCTCGCGGCGGTCCTGCGACTCCACCACTTCGACGCCCTGCCGGTGCACCGCGACTGGGCTTGGTTCCTGCGGGCCGCCGGCGCGCACGCGGGGGCCCGGCCGCCCGACTCGCAGTACGCGTTCCTCTACACCTCGGTGCCCGTGGTCTGGTTCGGCGGCCTGCTCCGCCTCCTGGGGCTGCAGGGGGCGTTGGCGACGTGGGGGTTGTTCGCGGCCCTGGCCGCGCCCGCGACGGCCTGGGCGGTGCGGCGGACGGGCGCCTCCTGGGCGGCGGCGGCGGGCGCCGGGCTGGTGATCGCGCTCTCGCCCACGGACATCGCCTTCGGGCGCGGGCTCGAGTCGCCGTACCTGGCCACCCTGCTCGTGGCCGCCGGCGCCGTGGGCTGGACGGCGCTCGGCCGACGCGGAGGAGCCGCGCTCCTGGTCGGGTCCTGGACGCTCGCCGCGGGGATGCACGTGGGCCTGGTGGGCCTGGCCGCCACGGCCGTGGTGGCGGTGGCGTGGCGGGGAGCGCGCATCCACGAGCGGGACGGCCGGGCGGCGAGCCTGAAGTACCTCGGCGTCGCCCTCCCCGCGGCGCTGCCCGCGGTGTGGATCGTCCTCCGGTTCGACACGACCCGCCTGCTCTCGAACCTCCTGCTCCTCACCGAGGGGGCAGGGCAGGGGTACGCGGGCGACCCGACGACGCTCCGGGCCGTCGCGGAGAGCTTCGGGTGGACGCCCGGGGCGGGCCTGGTGGGGATCCTCCTCCTCGGCGCCGGCGCCGCGGCGGGGCCCCGAACGGCCGCGGTGGTGCCGTCGGCGGGGCCCGCCCTGGCCGCGGGGGCGGCTCCGTACCTCGTCGGGTGGGCGCGCACGGGGTACCTGTCGGACGATCACAGCGCGGCCTTGCTCCCCCTCGTGCTCGTGACCGCGCTGCCCCTCGCGCGGCGCGCCGCGGAGCCGGTGACGGCCCTCGCGCTCGCGTCGGTCCTCTGGCTCCTGGTGCCGCGCATGACCCCCACGACGGTCGCGGGCCCCCCGTTCGCCGTGGCCCTCGAGGTCGCCGAGGCGATCGAGGCCGCGGTGCCTGCCCCCCGGGAGCCCGTCGTGCTGATGGCCCGGGCGTTGGAGCGAGGCACCCCGCCCGCGCTGTCCGCCGACGTGTTGGGCGAGATGGCCCGCGTCGTGGGTCCGCCGCGTGGAGAGGGGCCGGCGACGTGCGTGCTCGTCGTGCCTCAGCGCCGCGCGGGCCTGCTGGGTCTCGACCGCGTGCCCGCGCCGACGCTGCGGGCGGCCTACGACGCCGACGTCTTCGTGGACCCCGGCTGCGCCGTCACCAGCACCCAGGCGGGCCTGCTCTGCGCCTCGATCCCGTCCGGATTCTTCGAGCGAGCCTCCCCCCGGGGCGTGCCGGCGCGCCGCTCGTTCGCCGAGGTCCCGGGCTCCTGCGCGGCGCCCGTGGGCGTCTCCCTCGCCTCGGAGCGGGGCCCCGACTGACCTCGCGTATTACTTCCAGAAGAGTCGAAGAAGCGAAGGGAGAACGAGGACATCGCAGATCAGCGCCGTGAAGATGACGGAGCTGCCCAGGGCGCCGAAGAGGACGAACGCGCTGAAGGCGGAGAACACGTTCACGCCGAACCCCGCGCACAGCAGCACCGTGGTCACGAACACCGCCCGACCGGTGTGCAGGACGGACGCGCGGAGGGCCTCGTCGCGCCCCTTCCCGGCGCGGATCTCTTCCTGGAACCGCACCATCAGGTGGATGGTGTCGTCCACCGCGATGCCCAGGGCCATGGTGAACGTGACGGCGGGCAGGGGATCGAGGAGCCACCCCATCGCGCCCAGGAGCCCGTACCCGACGATCAGGGGGAGGGCGTTGGGGACGAGGCAGATCAGGGTCACGCGCAGGCTGCGGAACAGGAGCCCGATCACGAGGGCGATGGTCAGAAACGCGAGCAGGACCGAGTTCCGCAGGTCCTCGGTGATGTTGTTGATGCCCCGGTAGGCCACGTGGGCGGTGCCGGTGACGTGGGCGGTCACGGGCAGGCCGTCGAACTGCTCCGCCACCGCCTCCGCCGCCGCGTCCGAGAACCGCTCGAAGACCCGCCCGCCCTCGTCCGCCACCCGGAGCGTCACGCGCGCTCGCCCGTAGGTGCTGGTGTCCAGCATGCGGGTCAGCCCCTCGGCGCCCTCGGAGAGGAGCAGCAGCTGGGCCACGCCGCGCGCCGTGGCGGGCACCTCGCGGCGGCCCGTGGTGAGCTCCTGCATGGTCGCGACCCAGCTCCCGGGCGAGCCGACGCCCCGCACGTCGTCCCGGGCCAGCGCCCACTCCTCCAGGCGAATCATCGCTCGTAAAATATCGGGATCCTTCATGGATCCAGGCGCACCCTGAAGGTCTACCTCAAGCGCGATGATGCCCCCCAACTCGCCGTCCGCGATGCGGTTGGCGCGGCTGGTGGGGTGGTCCTCCTCGAGCATGCCCGTGAGGTGGTTGTCCACCTGGACCCGGGCGCCGTACCCGACGAACACCACCATCACCACGGCCGTGACGGCGAGGACCGCGGCGGGCCGCCGGATCGTGAGGTCGGCGCAGGCCCGGAGCGCGCGGTCGACGCGGGTGGGGGCCTCCTCCCGGCCTCCCTCGGGCACGGCGCCCCGGGCCGTGGACAGGACGAGGGGCACGATGAGCAGGACGGCGCCGTAGGCGAAGGCGATGCCCAGGGCGGCGTACAGGCCGAACTCCCGCAGCACCGGCATCTCCGCGACGTACAGCGACAGGAAGCCGATCCCGGTGGTCAGCGACGTGAGCGCGCAGGCGGCCCCCACCCGGCGCACGGCGGCCCGGATCGCCTCGGCGCGAAGGGCGGGATCCAGGGGCTTGCCCGGCGGCGCGCGGCGACGGACCTCCTCGTGGAAGCGGCTGACGAGGTGGATGGCGTCCGCCACCGCGATGACGGGCAGGACCGTCACGTAGGCCTGGTTGAGCAGCCCGATGGTGCGCCCCGTCCACCCCATGATCCCGAAGACCATCGCCGTGGGGATGGCGGCGGCGGCCATGGCGGCCACCACGCCGTGCACCCGGCGGAACAGCAGCCCCATCAGCAGCAGCATGAACACCGAGATCGCAGGCACGGTGCGGGCCTGATCCTTGAAGAACTGCTCGAAGAAGTCGGTGCGAACAGCAGGGATCCCGGCCGTGTGGAAGCGAAGTCCGTCCTGCCCGTTGAAGCCCTCCAGGATGTCCCGCAGCGCGAAGACCAGCGGGCGGATCGCGGTGATGTCGGCCGCGGCGCCGTCGAGCTCCACCACGATGGCGGCGACCCGGCCGTCGGCGGAGAGCAGGTACGGGACCCACAGCGGGTGGCCGAGGAGGCGGTCGCGGAAGGCGGGCCACCCGGGGGCGTCCGCGTCGGGCACGGCCTCGCCCACGGGGGTCATGTCCAGGACGCCGGGGGCGTGGGCCGCGAGCCGGGGGACCGTCGTGACGGACAGGGCCGAGAGCACGCCGGGGTCGTCGGCGAGGGCCGCAGTGACCGCGTCCAGGCGACGCAGGCGGGCGGGCGTCAGCAGCGTCCCGTCGTCCGGCTCCACGAGCACGATGACCCGGGCGTCGTCCTGCCCCCAGAACTCCTTGAAGGCCTCCAGGCGCGGGACCTCCGGGTCGTCGGACCCGAAGAACGCCATCGTGTCCATGTCGACGAGGAGGTCCTTCGCCCCCGCCGCCGCGAGCAGGAACACGGCCCCCAGCAGCACGACGGCGCGGCCTCGGTGGGCCAGAACGACGACGGCGACGCGCTCGAGGAGGGAGAGGGGCACGGAGATCCTCGGGACCGGGGCGGGCGAGATCGATAGGATCGCTGCATGACTCTCTCCGCGCGACGTGTCGGACCGCTTTTCGTCCTCTGCGCGACGCTGCTCCTGGCAGCCGCGTGCGGCGATCCCGGGGGTGCACCGGGCGTCGGCGGGGCCGGCGCGGGCGGAGACGACGACGACGGGCTCGAGGGCGGCGGAGGGGACCGCGAGGACCCCGCCACCCACGGCACGGTGGTCGGTCGCGTCGCGTCCCTCGAGGGCGCGGTGAGCGGCGCGACGGTCTCGTGGTCCGGCGGCGAGGCCGCCACGGACGAGCTCGGCTGGTTCCGCTTCGACGACGTGCCCATGGGCGAGCAGCGCTTGGCCGTGACCGCCGAGGGGTTCGCCGCGGGCGGGGCCGTCGTGGACGTCGTGCCCGGCGCCTGGGCGACCACGCACGCGCTCCTCGTCCCCCTCACCGAGACGTCCCTCCCGGACCCGACGTCCGGCGGCACGGTCGCCTCGGACGACGGCGTCGAGGTCGTCTTCGACCCGGGCGGCTCCTTCACCACGGAGGACGGCGTGCCGGTCGAGGGCCCCGTGGAGGTGACCATCGCCCTCATCAACACCCCCGAGGCCGTCGCGGCCGCCCCCGGGATGCTGGCCGTGGGCCCCGGGGGGACGGACGTCGCGCTCGAGTCCTTCGGGATGGCGGAGGTCGTGCTCACCTCCGGCGGCGCGCCCGTCGTGTTCTCCGGCACCGCCACCTTGACCATCCCCCTGTCCGCCACCGGCAACGCGACGTTCGTGGACGGCGCCCAGGTGGGCCTGTGGTCGTTCGACGTGGCCCTCGACCGCTGGGTCGACGAGGGCTTCGGGACCGTCGCGGGGGGCGCGTTCGTGGCCCAGGTGACGCACTTCACGTGGTGGAACGCGGACCTCCCCATCGCCCAGTCGTCGTGCATCGAGGGCAAGCTCCAGCTCGCTCCGGGCACCCCCGCCGTGGGCTACGCCATGTCCTCCATCGGCGTCGACTACCTCGGCATCTCGAACACCGTCACCGGGCCGAACGGCGACTTCTGCATGCCCGTGAAGCGCGGGTCCGTGGCGTCCCTCAGCGCGGCCGGCAGCAGCCCCCGAGGCGGCGCGTGGTCCTGGACCCAGGTCGTGTCGGCCGACGACGTCCCCTCGGCGTGCGGCGGCGTGTGCACCTGGATCGGCACGGCGACCGTGCAGAGCACCTACTTCGACGGCGACCTCGACGGCTGGACCCCGGCCCAAGGGGACTGCGACGACGCCGACGCGGCCGTGCATCCCGGCGCCCCGGACCCCGTGGGCGACGGCATCGATCAGAACTGCGACGGCCCCGACGGGGTGGACGCGGACGGCGACGGCAGCCTCGCGATCGCCTCGGGCGGCGACGACTGCGACGACGGCGACCCCACGGTCCTGCCGGGCGCGGCCGAGTCCTGCGACGGCGTGGACGAGGACTGCGACGGCGAGGTCGACGAGGACGCGGTGGACGCGCCCCGGCACTTCACGGACGGCGACGGGGACGGCTGGGGCGACCCGGACTCCTGGGTCGACGCCTGCGTCGCCCCCCCCTCGACGGTGGCGGACGACACGGACTGCGACGACGCGTCGGCCGCCGTGGCCCCGGACGCCGTGGAGGCGTGCAACGGCGTGGACGACGACTGCGACCTCGACGTGGACGAGGCGGGCGCCCTGGGCGAGACCCCCTGGTACGCGGACGGCGACCTCGACGGGTACGGCGACCCCGACGCCGGGATGCTCTCCTGCGCGCTGCCGCCCGGGCACACCGCGGACGACACGGACTGCGACGACACCCTGGGCGTGGTGAACCCCGGGGCGACCGAGCTCTGCAACGCCGTGGACGACGACTGCGACGGCGTGGTGGACCCGCCCACGGCCTCGGGCGCGACGGTCTTCTACGCGGACGGCGACGGCGACGGGTTCGCCCCGGCCGGAGCCGCCACCACCACGGCCTGCTTCGCCCCGGGGGGCTTCACCGCCACCCTCGGCGACTGCGACGACACGTCGCCCGCGACCTACCCGGGCGCCCTGGAGACGTGCGCCGACACGATCGACTTCAACTGCGACGGGTCCGTCCAGTTCGCGGACGGCGACGGCGACGGCGCGGCGGCCTGCCTGGACTGCGACGACGGCGACGCCTCGGTCTTCCCCGGGGCGCTGGAGGCCTGCGACGCCGTCGACAGCGACTGCGACGGCAGCCTCGTGGACTTCTTCGCAGACACGGACGTGGACGGCATCCCGGACTGCACCGACCCCGACGACGACGGCGACGGCGTGCTGGACGGGGCCGACTGCGCGCCCCAGGACGCCACGATCTACCTCGGCGCCCCCGAGCTGTGCGACGGCATCGACAGCGACTGCGACGGCGACCTGGTGGACGGCGACCCGGACCTCGACGGCGACGGCGATCCGGACTGCAACGACCCCGACGACGACGGCGACGGCAGCCCCGACGCGCTCGACTGCGACCCCGCGGATCCGCTGGTCTATCCGGGCGCCCCCGAGCTGTGCGACGGCCTCGACAACGACTGCGACACCGTGGTGGACAGCTGCGCCCTGGTGGCCGCGGACGCCGAGATCTACGGCGACGGGATCGCCCACGAGCTGGGCGCGGCCCTCGGCTTCGGGGATCACGACGGCGACGGCGTGGACGACGTGGTCGTCGCGTCTCCCGGTGCGTCCAACGCGGCGGCCTGGGCGGGCGCGGTGCACGTGTTCGCGGGCCCCGTCGCGGGCGTCCTCCCCCTCGGCACGGCCACGGCCACCTTCACCGGCGAGGCCTCCGAGGACTGGGCGGGCCGGTCGATCGGCACGGGCTGCGACTTCAACGGCGACGGCAACGACGACCTCGCGATCGGCGCCTGGGGCCACGACACGGCGGGCGCCGCCGCAGGCCGCGTGTACGTCCTGAACGGACCCCTCTCGGGGACCTCGAGCCTCTCGGCGGCCGACGCGATCTTCGACGGCGAGGCCCCCGGCGACTGGGCCGGGTGGTCCGTCGCGTGCGCGGGCGACACCGACGGCGACGGCAACGACGACCTCCTGGTGGGCGCGTACCGCAACGACTCCACGTCCATCGACGCGGGGGCGGCGTACCTCCTCCTCGGCCCCTTCGCGGGCACGGCGTCCCTGGCCACGGCGGACGCGAAGCTCGAGGGCGTCGCGCACCACGACTACGCGGGCTACGCGGTGGCGGGCGCGGGCGACGTGAACGACGACGGCTTCGACGACCTGCTGATCGGGGCCGAGGCCGCGGACGGAGGCGGCTCGGGCTCGGGCGAGGCCTACGTCGTGTACGGCCCGGTCACCGGCACGGTCGACCTGGCGACCGCGGACGCGACCTTCGTGGGCGCCGCGACCGGCGACGGGCTCGGCTCGTCGCTGTCCGGCGTGGGCGACGTGAACGGCGACGGCGCCGCCGACGTGGCGCTCGGGGCGTGGAAGCACGACGCGGACCGGGGCGCGGCCTACGTGATCTTCGGCGCGAGCGGCGCGGCGGCCCCGGCGGGCACGTCGTCCGTCACGGCCGCGGACGTCACGCTGCTCGGCATCGATCCGCTCGACGAGTTCGGCGCCTGGGTCGCCCCCGCGGGCGACGTGGACGGCGACGGCACGTTCGGGTTCCTCGTGGGCGCGCCGGGCTCCGACGTGGGCGAGAACGAGGGGGGCGCGGCCTACCTCTTCGACGGACCGATCGT
This sequence comes from uncultured Rickettsiales bacterium, assembly GCA_964620495.1. Classification (GTDB taxonomy): domain Bacteria; phylum Myxococcota_A; class UBA796; order UBA9615; family UBA9615; genus CAZEKB01. The sequence goes on from CAZUHI010000005.1 coordinate 101,925, forward strand.
GGGGCCGACCCTGCTCCCGGCGGCGGCCACCGCGACCTACCTGGGCGGCTTCCCCGACGACGGGGCCGGCGCCTGCGTGATCGGCGGCGGAGACGCGGACGGCGACGGCGAAGACGACGTCCTCATCGGGGCCCCGGGCAACGACGCGACCATGGTGAACGCGGGCGGCGCGTACTTCCAATCCGCGGGGGGGCTGCCGTGACGGCGGACCTTCGCTACTCTGCGCGGCGATCTTCCGGAGGACTCATGGCTCGTCCCTTCGCCTCGCTGGTCGCCGTCGCCCTGACGGTGGCCGCGATCGGCTGCAACGAATCCCAGCTCGTGCGGCCGGGGGTGACCGACGTGCGGTTCCAGAACCCGCCCACGGAGGTCGACATCCTGCTGTTGATCGACGACTCGTGCTCCATGGCCGACGAGCAGGCGAAGCTCGGGTCCGGGTTCGAGGAGTTCGTCGAGTACTTCGACATCGCGGACGTCGACTACCACATCGCGGTCGTCACCACGGACATGGCCGACGACGCCCGCTCGGGGAAGATGGTCTCCTCCGGGGGCGAGCGCGTCATCACGCCGAACACCGCGGACGCGGGCGACCTCTTCGAGCGGCTGGTGGACGTCGGGACCGACGGCGCGGGCTTCGAGCGCGGCCTCGACGCCGCCTGGGCCGCCCTCACCGAGCCCCTCGTCAGCAACGAGAACCGCAACTTCCTCCGGGAGGACGCGTTGCTCTCCATCATCTTCGTATCCGACGAAGAGGACGGGTCCGTGGGCCCGACCGCGGACTTCATCAACGCGTTCCGCGGCCTCAAGGGCCAGCGCCGTCGCGACGCCTTCAACGCCTCGGCGCTCGTGGGCCTGGACGAGGAGTCCAGCTCCCCCGCCAACTGCCAGGCGGGCGCGGGCGGCCAGAACAACGAGGCCGCCGCGGGGTGGCGCTACTGGGACGTCGCCGTGCAGACGGGCGGGGTCGCCCGGTCGATCTGCGCCGACTCGTTCACCGAGATCATCACGGAGATGGGGCTCGCGAGCTCACGCCTCCAGAACCGCTTCTTCCTGAGCCGCATGCCCCGCGGAGGCACGGGCGACACCATCGAGCTCACGATGGTGAACGCCGGGGTCGACGAGCTCGGCGCCGAGGGCGTGATCGTGCCGCCCGAGGGCCTCGACGACGGCCTGTTCGCCTGGGAGTTCGAGAGCACGGAAGAGGTCGAAGCCGACGACGACGACGCGGCGGACGACGACGACGACGACGACGACGAGGCGCCGACCTCGGGCCAGTGGGTCCGCTTCCTCGACGTGCAGCGCCTGCCGCCCATCGACACCTCCCTCGTGATTCGGTACGAGATATGAGCCCCCGAAGGTCCTGGATCGTCCTCGCGGGCGCCCTCCTCCTCGGCGCCGTGCTGGGCACCGCCCCGGGCTGCGATCCGCGCGGGGGACGGCAGGCGCAGCTGGAGTGCACCGACAGCGGCGAGTGCACCCGCGACGAAGGCGAGCTGATCGCCTGCGTCTCCGGGGACTGCCGGGACGTCGAGTGCCTCGCGTCCGCCGACTGCGCCCTCGGCTCCTACTGCGACGTCGAAGGCGACTACGACTGCGTGGAGGGTTGCGAGACCGCGGGCGACTGCCTCGCCGGCTACTCCTGCAACGACGGCGACTGCGAGCGGGACGCGTGCCGGTCGACCGTCCTCGACTGCGACTTCATGGAGGTCTGCAACCAGGACAGCGGCGAGTGCGAGCGGGCAGGCGGCGTGGTCTGCGCGCGCTGCGACTCGACGATCCACGACTTCGACCAGGCCTCGACGCTCTTCGACTTCTGCGACGACACCTTCCTCGGCCACCCCGACTGCGGCGTCGGCGCGCTCTGCGCCAACACCGAGGCCGGGAACCAAGGCCACTGCATGCCGCCGTGCGAGACGGCCGACGACTGCCCCCACGGCTTCCAGTGCGCGCCCCTCGTCTTCGGCGCCACGCCCATGGAGCAGGGCGGCTGCGACGACACCAACACGCCGCAGCTCGAGGGCGTGTGGACCAACCCGGTCTGCTTCTCGACCCAGTGCGGGGAGTGAGCGGACTCGAGCGGCTCCTCTCGTCGCCTCACGGCCGCCCGGCCGCGCTCCTCCTCCTGGTCGCCCTCTTCGTCGCCGCGCGCGTTCTGCTCGTGGTCACCACGGGCCACCTGCTCTTCCACCTCGACTCGGCCGAGTACGGGATCCTGCGCGGGGTCCGGCTGTACCTCGACCTGTCGACGTGGGAGCTGCTCGCCCAGTCCCAGCCGCGCCTGCAGTTCGCCCTGAGCACCACCCTGGTCGCCGACATGGGCCTCCACGGCACCCTCGTGCTGGCGGGCCTGCTCACGCACTTCGCCGTCACCGCGCTGGACGCGCCCCTGGCCACGTCCACCCTGCGCGCGCTCGCGATCGTCGTGTCCACCGCGGGCCTGCTGGCGTGGCTGCGGACGCTCACCAGGGCGTTCCCCCGGGGGCCCGTGCCGATCTACTTCGGCGTCCTCGTGCTCGCGGCCCCGCCGATGCTGATGAAGCTCTCGGTCCTCTTCTGGGGGACGCACGAGATGGTCGTGGTCATCCACGCGTTCTTCATGCTGCTGTTCCTCCCCTGGATCGTGCGCCCTGCGCTCTCCCCGGGGCAGGCCGCGGTGCGGGCGGCGCTCGTGGGCGTGGCGGGGGCGGTCGTGATGGCCGCGAACACCTCCCTCGTGTTGTTCGCCGCGCTGCTCGGGGTGTGGGTCAGCTTCGCGGCGGCGCGCGAGGCCCGGGGGACGGGCCGCAAGTTCGCGCTCCTGGGGCTCATGGCGGCGGCGGGGGTCGCTGGGCTGGGGCTCACGTGGTGGGGGCTGTCGTCGGTCGAGGCGCTCGCGGCGATGGGCCTGGACGGCTCGCTCTTCGCGAACGACAAGCTGGACCAGGTCTCGGGGGCGACATCCCTCAAGGGGCCCGCGTGGTGGGCGAAGGCGCTGCCGAAGACGAAGGAGCTGTGGCCCGCGCTCGCGGCGTCGTTCTGGGTCCTCGGTCGCGTGGCCGCGAAGAAGAGCGGCTCTCCTGAAGACCATCGCCTCGTGCGGTTCTGCGCGTTCCAGGTGGTCCTGGGCCTCGTCATCATCATGAGCCTGCCGTTCGCCTACACCGGCGCCCCGGAGCTTCGGTTCACGCCTCGCTACACGGCGGCGCTGCACCCCCTCGGCCTGGTCGTGGTGGCGGCGTGGCTCGCGGGCCGGGCGCCGGAGATCCGGGGCGTGCGCCTGCGGCCGGCGCTGATCCTCGGTTGGGTCGCGGTGTTCCTGCCCGGTCAGCTCGCGATGATCGACCTCTCCACGCGCGACTCGGGCAGCCGCTTCGACGGGACGATGATCTACTACGCGCCCTTCCACGGCGAGGAGGTGGGGCCCCCCGCGTCGCGCACGAAGCTCGGCGGGGCGTCGTACTCCTTCCTCATCGGGATGGGGCTGCTGACGAGGTACCAGCAGTTCGACTTCTGGGCCTGGCGGACGCCCGCCGAGGCGCGGGCGCTCGACCACCCCGAGATGCTCCGCCGTCACATCAACCATCGGCGGGAGCTGATCGCTCGCCCCGACTTCGATCTCGACGAGTTCTACCGGGGGGCCGGGTACGCCGTCCGCATCGTTCTGGGGGCCTCGCGGAGGGCCGCCCTGGAGCCGACGCTCGCGGCCTTCCCCGACCACGCGGCGGCGATCGTGCGGGGCTGGGAGACGACCCCCGAGGACCTCCGGTTCCGCCCCGGCGTCCCCCACTGGCAGGGGGCGGACGCCATCGATCAGGACTTCGTGGAGTGAACTCCGGCCCGGGCGACGACCTCGCCGGGGCGGCCCCGCGCGCGGGCGGCGGCCTCGGCGGCCGGCTCGGGAGGCAGCCCGAGCACGTCGGCTGCGAGCAGGTGGAGCACGGCGACCGGTAGCGGGTCCAGGGCCAGGGTGAGCGCGCACGCGCCGTCGAGTCGCTCGGCGTCGCCCGGGCGCAGGGCGCGGTCTTCGTCCGTGCTGGTCGCGATCACGAGGATCGGGGCCGCCGCGGTGGCCGGGTCGAGGGCCAGGGAGGCGACGAACGCGACCGTGCCGGGATCCACGACGGCGTCGTCGAGGTGCAGCACGACCGGACGCTCGACGCACAGGCGGGCGAGGTGGGCGCGGATCGAGGCGTGGACCTCCGACAGATCGCCGGAGCCGTCGTGGAGGGCGGCGGCGAGCACGTCGGCCCGGGCGGGGTCCAGGGGCGCGCCCCGACGGAGGCGGACGACGATCTCGCCGGGACCGAGGCCCGCGGTGCGCACGCTGCGACGCAACATCGGGAGGAGCCCGTCGGGCGACGAGGGCTCCCGCGAGTGGGCGGCCCGCAGGACCGTGGCGGCGCCCGCCGCGTGCGCCCGCTCCCCGAGCTTCGCGGCCAAGGCCGTGGCGCCCGTGCCCCGGGGTCCGCAGAGCCCGAACACGGCCGCCCGCCGCGTCAGGGAGACGTCCCGCAGGGTGTCCCAGAGCACGTCCTGCTCCTCCTCTCGGGCCAGCAGGGGGAGGGGGCGCACCCCGAGCAGGCCGTGGGTCGCCAGGGGCAGGGGAGGGCGCGGGGGGCCCGGGACGCGGCTGCCGAGCAGCGAGATCGGGCCGCTGCCCGCGCCCGTCGGGTCGGCGGTGAGGAGACGGAGCGCCCGGGCGGCGTCGGCGGCGCGGCGGCAGCGGCGCTCGGGGTCCTTCACCAGCAGCTTGCGGATCCACGAGTCGAACCCTCGCGGCACCTCCATCCGCGGGGCGAGGCGGGGGATCTCGCCGTGTGTGTGGGCGGCCTTCAGGTCCTCCGCGTTCCGGTTCGCGCCGAACGGGGGACGACCGCACGCGAGCGCGTAGGCGACGCAGCCGAGGCCGTAGAGGTCGGTCCAGGGGCCGTAGTCGCGCCAGCGCAGGCGGAGCTGCTCGGGCGCCATGTACGCCGGGGTGCCCGCGAACTCACGATCGAACGCGGCCCCCCGGTCGAGCTCGAGGCCGTGGGCGAAGCCGAAGTCCGCCAGCTTCGGAGGGCCCCCGGCCCGGGCCAGCAGGACGTTGTCCGGCTTCACGTCGCGGTGGATGACGCCTCGGGCGTGGGCGTGAGCGAGGCCCGCGAGGAGCCCGAGCAGGAGCTCCTGAAGGCGCGGCCAGGGCGGGGTGCCCAGGTGGTCTCGCAGCGTCCCCCCGCGCACCGGCTCCATCACCAGGAACGGGGCCCCGACCGCCAGTCGCCCCCCCGAGGCCGCCGCCGCGCGCCCGTCCACCAAGCCGTGGCCGTGGACGAGCACGACGTGCGGGTGATGGAGCCGGCCCGCGGCGCGGATCTCGTTTCGGAAGGCGGACAGGTGGACGGGGTCGCGGGCGAACCTCGGCGCGAGCACCTTGACGGCCACGGGCGTCCCGGTGGCGGGATGCACTCCTGCCCAGACCACCGAGTGTCCGCCGCGCCCCAGCGGGCCGGTGAGGGCGAACACGCCGAGGGGAATCGACGACGCCCACGGGACGGGCGCCTCGCGCGGCGGAAAGGACGGGGGAGGGACGCCCGGCACGGCCCCGGAGGATAGCGGGCGCGCGGTATCCTGCGGCCGCGGACCTCGGTCCGGGGAGGTGCACATGGCCGGTTCCGGCCCCGATCTCAAGATGAGCCTGCCGCCGCAGGCGTACGAGCCCGTGCCCCCGGGAGGGAGCTACGACCCGGTGGTCCCGGCCCACGTGGAGCTCCCGGAGTTCACCGTCAAGGCAGTCCTGGTGGGCGTCGTGGTGGGCGTGGTCTTCGGCGCCGCCAACGCCTACCTCGGCCTCAAGGTCGGGTTGACGGTGTCGGCGTCCATCCCCGCTGCGGTCATCGGCGTGGCCGTGTTCCGCGCGATGCGGAGCATCCCCGGGGTCGGAAGAGAAACGGTCCTCGAGACCAACATCGTGCAGACCGTCGGCTCGGCCGGGGAGTCGCTCGCCGCGGGCGTCATCTTCACGCTCCCGGTGCTGATCCTGTGGGGCGAGACGCCGGGCTTCTGGCCGATCTTCCCCCTCGCCCTCATCGGGGGCCTGCTCGGCGTGCTCTTCATGGTGCCGCTGCGCCGCTTCCTCATCGTCAAGGAGCACGGTCGGCTGTCGTACCCCGAAGGGACCGCGTGCGCCGAGGTGCAGGTGGCCAGCCAGGCGGGCGGCGACCAGGCGCGGCTGCTGTTCGCGGGCATGGGCGTCGGCGCCGTGTACACGGCGATCGAGAAGTTCCTGCACGGCTTCCCCGCCGAGGTCGACGTCGTCGTGCGCAAGGGCGACTACCGCACCGCGATCGGCGGGGACGTCACGCCCGAGCTGCTCGGGGTGGGCTACATCATCGGCCCCAAGGTCTCCGCCGTGATGCTCGCCGGGGGCGCTGTCGGCTGGTTGGTCCTGATCCCCCTGATCTATGTGTTCGGCGGGGCCTCGTCGTCGCCGATCCCCCCCGAGGCGGTGCTCCCCATCGCGGAGATGGACCACTTCACGGTGTGGAGCCGCTACCTGCGGTACGTGGGGGCCGGAGCCGTCGCGTTCGGCGGGATCTTCACCCTCATCAAGGCCTCGCCCATCCTCGTGGAGTCGGTGCGGCTGGCGATCGGCGCGATCGGCGAGAAGGTCGCGGATCGAGGGCCGCGGACCGAGCGGGACCTGCCCCTGAGCCTCATCGGGTCGGGGCTCGTCGTGCTCGGCCTGATGGCGTCCTTCCTGCCCCTCATGGCGGGCGGGCGCGGGTCGGTCGGCCTGCTCGCGGGCGTCGCCGTCGTCGTCTTCTCGTTCTTCTTCGTGACCGTGAGCTCCCGGATCGTCGGCCTCATCGGGTCGTCGTCGAACCCCATCTCGGGGATGACGATCGCGACCGTCCTCATCTGCGCGCTGATCTTCGGGGACATGTACGAGGCCGAGACCGCGAAGATCGCGGTCCTCACCATCGGCGCCCTGGTCTGCATCGCGGCGGCGATCGCGGGCGATACGTCCCAGGACCTCAAGAGCGGCTACCTGCTCGGGGCCACGCCCGAGCGTCAGCAGGTGGGCGAGGTGATCGGCGTGATCGCGGCGGCGGCCGCCATGTCGACCGTCCTCGCGCTGCTCGCCGAGCCGATCGTCTCGGGCGAGTTCAAGGCCCCGCAGGCCAACCTGATCAAGCTCGTGATCGACGGCGTGCTCGACGGCGACCTGCCCTGGGCGCTCGTCTTCGCGGGCATGGCGATGGCCTTCTGCGTGGAGATCATGGGGCTGCCGACCCTCGCCTTCGCGGTGGGGCTCTACCTGCCCATCCACCTCGCCACGCCGATCATGCTGGGCGGGTTGCTGCGCCTGCTGGTCGAGCGACGCTCCACCCCCGACGAGCTGGACGAGCGCCGCGAGCGGGGCGTGCTCTACGCGTCCGGGTTGATCGCGGGCGCCGCCCTGCTCGGGGTCGGGGCCGCGGCGTGGACCCTCAAGTTCGGATCCATCCCCGGGGATCCGTCCACGTCCAACTTCGCGGGCACGATCGCCTTCGCGCTGCTCGCGGGCACCCTGCTCTACGTCATCGCCCGGCGCCCCCACTCCGCCCCGGAATGACGGACGTCGTCCCCTTCCGGCAGGGGCGATTCGGCGATCTGCCGGACGCCCCGCGGGTCCCGCACCCGTACTTCGCCGCGCCCCTCGAGTCGGTCGAGGTCACCACCGAGGCGTTCGGAGGCACGACGGCGGCCTACCGCGTCCACGGCGAGGGCCCGCCGCTGCTGCTGGTCCACGGGCTGATGACCAGCTCCTACAGCTGGCGGTACGTCCTCGAGCCCCTCGGGCGCCGGTTCCAGGTGTACGCCCCGGATCTCCCGGGCGCGGGCGCGACGAGCAAGCCGGTGGCCGCCTACACCGCCGAGAACACCGCCCGCTGGGTGGGTGCGTTCCAGGAGGCCGTCGGCGTGAGGGGCTGCGCGACGGTGGGGAACTCGATGGGCGGGTACGTGTGCATGGAGCTCGCGCTGCACGATCCGGGGGCCATGTCGCGGCTGGTGAACCTGCACAGCCCCGGGTTCCCGGAGCTGCGGCTGTGGGCCCTGCGCGCCGTGTTGTCGATCCCGGGGATGCTCTCGGTGCTCTCGGGGCTCGTGCGTCTCGACCCCGTCCGCTGGACGCACCGCAACGTGCACTACTTCGACGAGAGCCTGAAGTCGCTCGAGGAGGCCCGAATGTACGCGGAGCCGCTGTCGTCGCGGGAGGGGCGGCTGGCGTTCGGCCGCATCCTGCGCGACACCATGGATCCGGCGGCCATGGGGCGGTTTCAGGCGAGGCTCGGGGCGCTGAGGGGCGCCGGCGGCTTCCCGATCCCCCTGCAGCTGCTCTACGCCGAGCGGGACCCGATGGTCCCCGCGGCCTTCGGTCCGCGCTTCGCGGCGGCCGTGCCCGACGCCGAGTTCGGCATCCTCCCCGACGCCTCCCACTTCGCCCACGTGGACGCCCCCGCGGCGTTCCTCGCCGCCGCGGTGCCGTTCCTGACCCGCTGACGGCCGATCCTCCTAGTGAGGGAGACGACCCCGCCCCTCGGAAATGGGACCCTGCCCGGCCGACTCCCGGGGGCGGGGGCGGCTCCATCACGTCCCGAAGCTAGGGGGCGGCCCGACGCGCCGGCCAATCGATCTCGCGGGTCAGGCGAGGATTGCCCGGATCTCGCGTCGCAGCGCTTCGATCTCCGCCTCCAGCGCCGGGCTCGAACGCCCGCCGGCGCGCTGATCCTTGCGGAACGCGAGGGTGGTGGCGGCGCGCACCAGCCGGTGGTGATCGACGTTCGGGGGCAGCCACCCCGTGCGGGTGCGGTCGAGCCACCGGGCCAGCCGCGCCACGTACTCGGGAGGGAGCACGCCGGCCTCCGCCTCCTCGGTCAGCTCGTGCTCGAGGATGCGCGCCTCGTCCAGAAGGCAGGCCTGGAAGATGGCGAAGAGCACGAGGAACTCCACCGGGAACAGGAGCATGTCGACGATCGACAGCCCCCCGGTGAAGACCGAGCCCGCGATCAGCAGCCCGTTCCACAGCGAGTGGATCATGAACGCGCCCAGCAGACCCAGCGGGATCGCGCGGCGCCGCAGCTCGGGCGCCCGGAACTTCGCCCACCCGAGGGCGGCCCCCGCCACGGACGTCGCCGAGGCGTGCATGAGGGCGCAGTACAGCGTCCGCATGGTCACGACTCCGAGCCAGGTCGCGGGGTCCGCGTCCCCCGCAGCGGCGGTGAAGTAGAGGAGGTTCTCCGTCATCGCGAAGCCGATGCCGGAGGCCGCGCCGTAGACGAACCCGTCCGTCGTGTTGTCGAAGTGCTTGCTGCGCGCGATCAGGAGCAGCACCGACGCCTTCGCGGGCTCCTCGATGAGGGGCGCGAAGACGGCGCCCTCCAGCGCCAGACCCCACCCCCCGTCGGTCGTCATGGACACCATCGGCAGCAGGAGCAGGAGCGAGATCCCGGCGGCGGGGCCGGCCCCCCACAGGAAGGCCGAGCCGAACAGCCACCACGGCTCGCGGTCGTACCGGTCGAGCCACCACATGAGCCACAGGAACCCCAACGCCGGGAGCACCGCGCACGGGATCGAAAACGCGGCGAGCAGGCTCATCCGTTCCCCACGCCGGGACGCTACCATCCGCTCCATGCAGGACCGCAGGCGGAGCATCTGGGGGTGGGGCTGGGCGGATGAGTTCGGGTCCGAGTCGGAGCGGGCCGCGCTCGGGTCGTCGCTGGGGGCCGTCCTGGGGTTCGAGGGGACGGGCATGCGCGCCGCCGCGGACCCCTCGGCGTACTCCGTGCGCGAGGGGCGGATCGCCGTGCCGGACGGCCTCGCCCACGTCTGCACGACCGACCGCCTCGAGCGCGCCGCGCGGACCTGGGGGCGCTCGTACCCGGACATCATCCGCGGGTTCCAGGGCGACTTCTCGGCGGCCCCGGACGTGGTGGCGACCCCGCGGACCGAAGCGGAGGTCGCCGCCGTCATGGCGTGGTGCGGCGAGATCGGCGCGGCCCTGATCCCCTACGGCGGCGGCACGAGCGTGGTCTCGGGGATCGAAGCGGACGTGTCGGACCGCTGGACGGGCGCCGTCTCCCTCGACATGCGCGGCCTCGACCAGGTGCTCGCGGTGGACTGCGTGTCGCGCGCGGCCCGGGTCCAGGCGGGGATCCTCGGCCCGGCGCTCAACCGCAAGCTCGCCGAGCAGGGCCTCGCGCTGCGGCACTACCCCCAGTCCTGGGAGTTCTCGACCGTGGGGGGCTGGATCGCCACGCGGGCGGGCGGCCACTACGCGACGCTCTACACGCACATCGACGACCTCGTGGAGTCCATCCGCATGGTCACGCCCACGGGCGTCTGGGAGTCGGCGCGGCTGCCCGGCTCCGGCGCGGGCCCCAGCCCCGATCGCATGCTGCTGGGCTCGGAGGGGATCTTCGGGGTCATCACCGAGGCGTGGCTCCGCGTGCAGGTGAGGCCCTGCTGGAAGGCCACCGCGAGCGTGTTCTTCACGTCCTTCGACGACGCCGTGGACGCCGCGCGCAGCCTGTCGCAGTCGGGGCTGTACCCCACCAACTGCCGCCTGCTCGGCCCCCGGGAGGCCGCCCTCAACGGGGTGGCGTTCGACGGGTCGACGGTCGTCGTGGTGGGCTTCGAGTCCTCGGATCACCCCGTCGGGCCGTGGGTCGACCGCGCCCTGGAGACCGTGGCCGAGCACGGCGGCAGCTGCCCCCTGGGCCCCCGCGTCGTGGAGGACCGGCCGGAGGACGCCGCCACGTCGGGGTCCGTCGCGCCCGGGGACGCGGCCGGCAGCTGGCGCGACGCCTTCTTCCAGGCGCCCTACCTGCGCGACCGCATGCTCAGCCTGGGGGTCATGGCCGACACCTTCGAGACGGCCGTGACCTGGGACCGATTCGGGGCGATGCACGCCGATCTGGTGCGCCGCGTGCGGGGCGTGATGAAGCGCGAGTGCGGCGCCGGTCGCCTGACCGTACGGTTCACGCACGTCTATCCCGACGGCCCCGCGCCCTACTACACGTTCATCGCGCCCGTGCAGCCGGGCCGGGAGATCGCGTCGTGGGAGGCGATCAAGCACGAGGCGTCCGAGGTGCTCGCAGAGCACGGCGCGACCATCACCCACCACCACGCCGTGGGGCGCATGCACCGCCCCTGGTACCGTCGCCAGCGCCCCGCCCCGTTCGGCGACGTCCTCCGCGCCATCAAGGCCCAGGTGGACCCGCTCGGAATGCTCAACCCCGGCGTCCTGGTCGCCGAGACGGAGGCCGAATGAGTCGTCTCGGTTCGTCCCCATGAACACGGGTCCCTACGCGGGCCTCCCGATCCGCATCGAAGACGGCGACGTCGCGGCCGTGGAGGACGTCTCGGAGCCGCGCGATCCCGCCGCCGCCCCGGGGACCCGGCTGCCCGTGGAGCTCCACGACCGCGTGGCGCTGCTCGTCATCCACGACGGCGACGTCGTCCCCGCGGGCGCCCTCGACCTGCCCGGAGGCCGGATCCCCCTGTCGTCCTTCGCCGAGGACTACATCCGCGAGCGCGACTGGGGGGCCACGGAGGTCGCCCGCCGCGCCGCCGCGTCTCTGGGTCTGCCCGGCTGCAGCCGCATCCGCATCGCGCGGGTCCTCATGGACTTCGGGCGCTTCCCCGGCGAGACGCCCCGGGGCGCGGACCACCTCCGCCGCTTCGCGCTCAACTATCCGTTCAGCGACCTGCTCGGCTTCCAGCAGAAGCGGGACGTCCTGGAGCGCTGGTACGACGGGTGCTCGGACGTGCTCGAGCCGGTGGTGCGCGGGCGCTCCGTGATGCTCGGGGTCCACACCTACGACCCCCACAACGAGAGCGGCACCGGCCGCCCGGACGTGAGCATCATCACGCGGCCCATCGGGTACCAGGTCGACTCGCGCATGCCCGTCGGCGTGTTCGACCCGTTGTTCCCGGACGTCCTGGCCGAGTACACGGCCGACCGCGTCCTGCGGGATCGCCTGTCGCTCACGCTGGAGCGGGCGCACGTGCGCGTGGCTCACAACTACCCGTACTGCTTCCCCGAGGGGAGCGTCGAGGTGAGGTCGCAGGTCTGGTTCTTCTTCGACTGGCTGCGTCGTCGCTTCGAGGAGGCGTGCCCGGACACCCCGGGGGACCCGGCCTACGACCTGGTGTGGGACATGCTCCTGAACACCAACCTCCGCTCGGCCGAGTCGGACGCCCTGCGCAGCCACGTGCACTTCTTTCGGCGAGCTCCGCGGGGGCGCACGGCGATCTTCAAGCGCGCGCTCGCCGCCTACCAGCAGGTCGCGGGCTTCGTGAACCGAGACGAGCGAGCCCTCGTCGCGGGCTATCGGCGCAGCCTCGATCGGCCGTCGTCCATGGCGGTGGAGGTGCGCAAGGACCTCGTCTACCGGTTCGACGCCCAGGGGATGCCGGTGGGGCCGCGGGAGGACGCGGTGAAGCGGATCGGCGACCTCATCGCCCGCGCCCTCGTCGTGTACTTCACCGAGGACAAGCCCGCGATGGCGGAGGCCCCGACGCTCGTCCTGGACCCCGTTCCGGACGAGCTGGATCGCGATTGAGGTTGACCTGGCGCGCTCGGTCCGGGACCCTGTACGTGGGCTGATTTCCAGTCCGGCGAAACGAGGCCCGCATGACCGACACCGCGCCCGCCGAAGGGACGCCCATCCCCCACGAGCTCGAGCTCACCGCTGAGTCGCAGGTCCCCGGCCGCACCTGGTCCCGCCTCCTGCGGGTGCACGACGGCGAGGGCCTCTCCAGCGTCTTCGGGGTCGGCGAGGACGGCTCGCTGAGCCGGTTCTCCCAGTTCGACTCGGCCTCGATGCGGTTCGCAGAGGGCTCCTTCGGCGGGATGAACTCGGCCGCTTCGGGGACCATGCGCTCGGACACCGGCGAGGCGGCCCTCGACTTCGAGTCGCCGCACGCGGTCGACCACTTCATGCTCGGCCCTCGCATCGGCCAAGGCGGCATGGCCGTCGTGCACGAGGCGCTCCTCCCGGGCGAGCCCGAGCGCTACGCCGTCAAGCTGTGTCGCCCCGAGGGCTCCTCGACCATCGACCAGAGCTTCGCCATCGAGGTCGCCGTCATGGGCGCCCTGAGGCACGACCACATCGTGCCCCTGGTGGCGCACGGGGAGACGGCCGCGGGCCTGCGCTGGCTGGCGATGCCCATGGTCCCGGGTCAGTCCCTGCGCCGGCTGCTGGACCGGAGCGAGGGGGTGCAGGGCTCCGACCGCGAGAGCCTGCTGCGCTCCGTCCTGCTGCCCGCGTTCCTGCAGCTGTGCGACGCCGTCGACCACGCGCACGGGATGGGCGTCCTGCACTGCGACCTGAAGCCCGCGAACGTGATCGTCGACCCCCGCGGCCACGCGTGGCTGCTCGACTGGGGCATGACGAAGACGTTCGCCAAGGGAGGCGAGGCGCCCGGACCGCGAGACCTTCGATCGCCGGCCGTGACCCCCGTCGGCGGGACCCCGGGCTACATGTCGCCGGAGCAGATCCGCGGCCGCGCGGACCGCCTCGGCCCCTGGTCGGACGTGTGGAGCCTCGGCGCCATCCTCTACGAGCTGATCTCCGGCCAGCGGGCCTACCAGCGGGGCGAGGCGGACACCCTCCGGTTCTTCCGCAAGATGCTCAAGAACCCGCCCACGCGCGCCGACCTTCGGGTCCTCCTGCCCGCGAACGTGGCGATGATCGCGCCGCTGTGCGCCCGCGCTCTGTCCCGAATCCCCAGCCGTCGACCGAAGTCGGCGGGGGATCTGGCGGACGTGCTTCGGGGTGTCTTGACCCAAGTCGGCTGGGTCTGACCACCCGCGCGGGTACACTCCCCGCCGAACCGGCGACCGGGCTGCCTGCCCGCCCCTGGAGAGCCCCTTGTTCGACATCGTCGCGTCCGAGATCGAGGACTACTGCATCGCGCGCACGACGGCGGTGCCGGAGCTGTACGAGCGGCTGCGCGAGGAGACGTTCCGCGCGACCGAGCTGCCGCAGATGCAGGTCGGGCCCCTCGAAGGTCGCTTGCTCAAGCTGCTGACCCAGCTCAGCGGGGGGCGGCTGGCCGTGGAGATCGGCACCTTCACGGGGTACAGCGCGCTCAACATCGCCGAGGGCCTCGCCGAGGACGGTCGCCTCATCGCGTGCGACAAGAGCGACGAGTGGACGTCGATCGCGCGGCGCTACTGGGCGCAGGCGCCCTGGGGGCACAAGATCGAGCTCCGGCTCGGGGACGCGATCGAGACGGTCGCGGGCATCGACGGCCCCATCGACCTGGTCTTCATCGACGCGGACAAGGCCAACTACATCAACTACTGGGAGGTCCTGGTGCCGAAGGTGCGCTCCGGGGGCCTGATCGTGGCCGACAACGTGCTCTGGAGCGGCCGCGTCCTCGCCCCCGAGAGCGAGAGCGACCACGCGCTGGTGGCCTTCAGCGAGCACGTCGTGGCGGATGCGCGCGTCGAGCAGGTGATGCTCACGGTCCGCGACGGCGTCACGGTCGCCCGCAAGAAGTGAGCGCGCCCCACCCGTGACCCACGCGGCGGTGGCGGTGGCCTCCACCTGGGACGGCGAGGCGGCCCGCGAGGGCGAGATCGCCCGGGTCTCCGTCCTGCTCGACGCCCGCGGCCTGCTCCTGGAGATCGACGCCCCCTTCCACGGCGACCCGGCCCCCGACGGGCCCCCGGGCCCCACCGACCGCCTGTGGGAGCACGAGGTGGTGGAGGTCTTCGTGCTCGGGGAGGGCGAGCGCTACACCGAGGTGGAGATCGGCCCCGCGGGGCACCACCTGGTCCTGCGCCTGGAGGGCCGCCGGAGCGCCGTCGCGACGAAGCTGCCGTTGGACCTGCGCGCCACGATCGACGGCGCCCGCTGGACGGCCACCGCGCGGCTCGCGCCCGAGCACGTGCCCCCGGGGCCTCACCGGTTCAACGCGTACGCCATCCACGGCGTCGGGGACGAGCGGAGGTACTTGGCGTGGAAGCCCACGAGGGGGGACGCGCCGGACTTCCACCGGCTCGAGGTGTTCGCTCCGCTGCCGGAGTAGCCGCCAGGCGTCAGGCGGGGGCGGGCCGGGCGCCGCGGTTGTCGATGTACGCCGCGAGCAGCTCCTCCCACTCACGCAGGGCCGCGCGGGCCTCGCGCAGGGCCTCCCGAAGGGCCCGTCGCAGCTCTCGGAGGTCCGCCTGGAGGGCGTCGCCCGCCTCGGTCACGGCGCGGCGCTTCGCCTCGGTCCACGCCCGCCGACGGGCCTGCAGCTCGTCGAGGGCCGCGTCCAGCCGATCGCCCGCCACCACCAGCTGCTCGCCGCGCGTGAAGCCGCGTTCGCGGAGGCTGGCCTCGAGCGCGTCGAGGAAGGCGTCCTTGCGGTCCTGGAGGCCGGACAGCCGGGCCTGAGCGGCCTCCATGGCGTCGCGGACGGCCGCCTCCATCTCGGCGCGGCGCGCGGCCAAGCGGTCGGACCAGTCGTCCACGTTCTCGCCCCACGCCTCGAGGCGCTCTTCCAGGCGGCCCTTGCTCCGGGCGTACCGGGCGCGGAGCAGGACGTCGTCCGGGACGCGACGCAGGTCGGTCGCGAGCCCCACCCTGCTGCTCAGCCAGATGAGCCACTTGCTGGGGTCCCAGTGGTACCAGCGCACGCCGTTGCGGTAGTCGTGCATGAAGGCGTGGTGGAAGTTGTGGAAGCCCTCGCCGAAGCTGAGGAAGCTCAGGAACCAGTTGTCCCGCGCCGTGTTCGACGTGGACCACGGCCGGCTGCCCCACATGTGGGCCCAACTGTTGATGAAGAAGGTGCTGTGCTGGACCGCCAGGATGCGGAGCAGGCCCGCGATCACGATCATCCCGGCCCACTCGCCCGTCAGCCACCCCAGCAGCCCCACGGCCGCGAGGTTTCCGCCCGCCATGACCAGCAGGTAGTGGTCGTCCTGGAACCGGAGGATGGGGTCCTTCTCGAGGTCGGCGATGTTGGCCTGGTCGTCCGCGTGCGCGCCGTCCCGGAGCACCCAGAGGAGGTGGGAGAACCAGAAGCCGCGCTTGCTGTTGTAGGGGTCGCCGATCGAGTCGACCTCCACGTGGTGGTAGCGGTGCTGGGCGGCCCACGCGAATACGCTGTTCTGGGCGGCCATTCCCCCGAAGACGGCGGCGGCGAGGCGGAGCGGCCACTTCGCCTTGTACCCGCGGTGAGAGAAGAGGCGGTGGTAGCCGGCGGTGATGCCCAGGCCGGTGAGCCAGTACAGGGCGATCGACGCGACGACCTCCTCCCAGCCGAGGCCGTGGGTGAGGAGGTACCAGGGCACCGCGACGGCGACCGCCACGGGCAGCCCGAGGATCCACGCCACGTTGAGCGCGATCAGCTTGCCGTCGCCCATGCGGGGGTCGATGGTGCGGCCGTCTTCGGTCAGCCACCGCCCGTCCGGGAGGCGGGTCTCGCCCGTGCGGGCGGCGAGTTCGACGGGGGTCGGCTCGGAGGTCGTCTGGGTCACGGGATCTCCCGGCATCAGGCCATGTACGCGCCGTTGTTCATGTCGAGGCCCTGACCCGTGACGCCGGTGGCGTCTTCCGACAGGAGCCAGGAGACGAGCCCGGCGATGTGTTTCGGTTGCGACATGCGCCCCAAGGGCACTTCCTGCATGGCGACGGCGTAGGCCCCGTCCCGATCCGTCCCCATGGCCGCGGCCATGCCGTCGATCCCCTCCCATGCCATGTCCGTGGCGACCCACCCGGGGCACACCGCGTTGACCTGGACGTTCTCCCCCGCGAGCTCCATGGCGAAGGCCCGCGCGAGGCCGATCAGGGCGGTCTTGCTGGCGCAGTAGCCCGTGTAGCCGGGCACGCCGAAGCGGCCCAGGATCGACGCGATGACGACCATGTGACGGGCGTCGGGGCCGTCGGCGAGGTTGCGCTGGACGGCCCGCAGCGTGGAGTAGGTGCCGCCCAGGTTCGTGGCGACGATGTCGTCGAACCGGTCGCTCTCTCCCGGCTCGTTGGGGCCCCCGACGCCCGCGTTGGCGACGCACGCGAAGAAGGGCCCACGGGCGTGCGCGGCCGCGTCCACGACGGCGTCCACGGAGGGGCGGTCTCGGATGTCGCAGGCGGCGACCCCGACGTCCCCCGCCCCCGCCTCTCGGCAGAGACCGGCGGTCTCTTCCAGCAGCTCGACCCGTCGCGCCGCGAGGGTGAGGCTCGCGCCCTCGGAGGCGGTGCGCACGGCGATGGCGCGCCCGATGCCGGTGCCGGCGCCCGTCACGAGGACGTGTCGGCCGGCGTGGAGGCGTCCGCGGGTCGAGGTGGCTCCGGACATGGCGGGCATCATGGCCGGCATCCACCGACCCGGCAACGCCGCAGATGACAAAGAGGCAGCGTGGTATACGCCGCGTCGATGACCGCTCCGCTCAGCTATTGGGACTACCTGCGGCTCGACGACCTCCTCTCCCTGCAGAACGGGCGAGGGGAGTCGGGCGACGACATCAACCCGGACGAGCTCCACTTCATCGTGGTGCACCAGGCGTTCGAGCTGTGGTTCAAGCTCACGCTCTCCGAGCTCCGCCTCGCTCGCAACGCCCTCGCCGAGGAGATGGTCCCCGAGCGGACCATCCCGTACGTCGTACACCACCTCGGCCGCGTCAACTCGATCCTGGAGCTCTGCGCCAAGCAGTTCCAGGTCATGGAGACGTTGGCGCCCCAGGACTTCCTCGCGTTCCGCAACGAGCTCGTGCCGTCCAGCGGCTTCCAGAGCTTCCAGATGCGGGAACTCGAGATCGTCCTCGGGCTCAAGGACACGCTTCGCGTGATCGCCGGCGTGGGGCACCCGCTGGAGGTGATCCGACGCTCGGCGGGGGAGAGCGAGGTGGGGAAGCGGGTCGTCGCTCGCATCGAGCGAGCCCTCGACGAGCTCTCCCTGCGGGACGCGCTGCACGGGTGGCTGTACCGGACCCCGATCCAGGGCAGCTCCCCCGGCGACCCCGGGGACGACGAGGCCGTCGCGAGCTTCGTGGAGGAGTACCTGGCCGCCAGCACCGCCCGCGAGCAGGCGTTCGCCGCCCACCTCGTGCGCATCGGCACCATCGAGTCCGACGCGGCGGAGCAGCGCTTCTCCGAGGCAAGGGAACGATCGCGCGCCTTCCTCACCGCCGCGGACCTGCCCGAAGGCAGCTCGGACGACGATCGCGCCCGCATGCGCCGCGTGCGCGCGGCCCTGCTGTTCATCGAGAGCTACCGGGAGCTGCCGCTCCTGGCCTGGCCCCGGCTGCTCTTGGACGCCGTGGTGGAGCTCGAGGAGAAGCTCGTGCTGTTCCGGACCCGCCACGCGCGGATGGTCGAACGGATCATCGGGCGTCGGACCGGCACCGGCGGCTCGGCGGGAGTGGACTACCTGGACGCCACCACCAAGTACCGGGTGTTCACGGAGCTGTGGGCGGTGCGCACGCTGCTCCTGCCCAAGGCCGCGCTGCCCCCGCTGCGCAGCAAAGAGGCATACCTGTTCGTCGCCCAGGAGTAGCGGCCTCCGCCGCTCGGGCGCAGGTACCATCCCCGGCCATGACGACACCGACGCTCTCCCTCGCGGGCCGCACGGCCCTGGTCTGCGGCGCCTCCGACGGCATCGGCCGCGCCGTCGCCCTCGCCTTCGCCGAGCGGGGGGCCGGGGTCGCCGTCCTCGCCCGTCGCCGCGAGAAGCTCGAAGCCCTGTGCGCGGAGCTGGACACGGGGGGCGCGGCGTGGAGTCGGCCGGTCGTCGCCGATCTGGACGATCGACCGAAACTCACGCGTGAGATCGACGCACTGCTCGGCCACGTCGGAGTTGTTCACGTTCTCGTGAACAACGCTGGAGGCCCCAAGGGCGGGCCCCTGCTGGCCGCCGCGCCCGAGGAGTTCCTCACGGCGATCGGTCGCCACGTCCTGGCGCCTCACGTCCTCGTGCAGCGCCTCTTGCCGGGGATGACCGAGGCGGGCTACGGGCGGATCATCAACGTCGTCTCCACCTCCGTGCGTGAGCCCATCCCCAACCTGGGGGTGAGCAATACGACCCGCGGGGCCGTCGCGTCCTGGGCGAAGTCGCTGAGCCGAGAGCTGCCCCCGGGAGTCACGATCAACAACGTCCTGCCGGGGTTCACGGACACCGCCCGGCTCACGTCGCTCAAGGAGGCCCGCGCGACGCGCGAGGGGACGACCTCGGACGCGGTCCACGCCGCCTGGCTCGCCCAGGTCCCCGAGCGTCGCCTGGCCCGCCCCGAGGAGACGGCCGCGGCCGTGGCCTTCCTCGCCTCGCCCGCAGCTGCCTACATTCGCGGCGTCTCCCTGCCCGTGGACGGCGGCAGGCTGCGTTCGATCTGAAGTCGCCCGGCCCGGCCCGGTAGACTCCCCGCCCCTCCGGAGACCGCGGTGCGCTACGACATCTTCTTCTCGATCTCCCAGACGCCGGTGGACGGGCGCACGCCCTCCGAGGCCGAGATGTTCCGGAACTTCCTCGCGCAGGCCGAAGCCGCCGACCGCCTCGGGTTCGGGGTGGGGTGGGTCGCCGAGTCGCACCTGTCGAGCCAGGTCCAGAAGGGGAACTCGAACCCCGTCATCCCCCACTGGGAGGGTGAGGTCGGGCTCAACGCCGACTTCCTCCAGCTCGCCCACGCCGTCTTCGCGCGCACCGAGCGCCTCGAGCTCGGCAGCGCGATCATGAACATCCTGTGCATGGGCGGCCCGGTGGCCCACGCCGAGCGCGTCTCGGTCTTCGGGGCGCTGCACGGGCTCGATCCCGCGGAGGCGCGGCGCATCCACGTCGGGTTCGCGGCGGGCCGGTTCGACTTCATGAACCGGGCGAGCGGGATCGTCCCGCGGGACGCCGTGGAGGAGGCCGTGGGGCCGGCGCTCAAGGGCGTCGTGTTCCGGGAGGCCGCCGAGGTCTTCGTGAGGCTGCTGCGCGGGGAGATCCTCAACTCCTCGATGATCCCCACGCCCGCGGTCACGCGGGCGAACTTCCGCTCCGACGAGCACTGGGAGCAGGTGGTTGCGGCCGCCGCGGCCCGCGACGGGGCCCCGTCGGACCGGATCGAGCTGGCCCATCGCTGGTCGTTCGAGGACCTCAAGATCGTGCCCCAGGACTGGCGCCGGGAGCTCGTCCAGCTCGTCATCGGCTCCCACGAGCCCGCCATGCAGGAGTACGTGAACCGCTTCGCCCCCGTGCAGGTCTTCAACCTGTCGATCACGCGGGAGGACGTCATCGAGGACACCCACCGTCGCATGGCGGCGGCGTACCACGCGGACGGCGGGGCCTGGGGCCGAGGGCACATGCCGCGCACGACGTTCGTCTTCCTCAACGAGCAGCCGGGGCTGACTCCCTCGCAGCGCTCCGCCGCCGCGCGTGAGGAGGCCACGAAGGCGCTGGGCGCGTACTGGAAGGCGCTGCAGGGCACCATCGACCCCGCCAAGGTCGAGAAGGCCGCGAACAACGCGTTGATCGGGAACGCCGAGGAGGTCGCGGCGCAGATGGTGGACCGGTTCCACCCGGACGACCGCCTCATGCTGTGGTTCGACTTCTTCAACCACGACAGCGCCCGGGTGGTGGCGAACATGGAGGCGTTCATGCACGAGGTGGCGCCCCGCGTCGCGGACGCCCTCGGGAGCCCCGCGTGAGCCGCGTGAGCGACGGACGCATCCCCAGCGCGGTGGCGCCGGGCCGACCGGGGAGCGACGTCTTCCCGACCTCGCCCCTGGGCGAGCAGGTGGACGGGATCCCCACCGGCCGCGACGTCGCCTGGGAGCCCCTGATCGACTACCGCCGGCACGGCGTGAGCGAGACCACGATCCACGGCGCGGTGGCCTGGGCCTCCGGAGGCGAGATCGTCCACTCCTTCGGCGGGAACGTCCTCTGCTACGGCCGCTCGATGATGAAGCCCATCACCATGAAGGTCTTCGTGGACGAGCTGGCCGACCTCGACTGGTCCCAGAAGGCCATCTCGGTGGCGTCCCACAACGGCGACACCGAGCACATCGCCGCCGCGCAGTCGATCCTGGACCGCTCCGAGTGGGGCCTCATGCAGACGCCTCTGGACGTCCCGCTCGTGCAGTTCGGGCGCCAGGTGCGACGCGCCCGACGCTGGTTCCACTGCTGCTCGGGGGAGCACGCCGCGATCCTCCGGGGGGCGCGCCTGCGGGGCTGGAACCGGGCCGGCTACACGCTGCCGCAGCACCCGTTCTTCCAGGCTTACCTGGACGTGCTGCGCCGTCGGCTCGGCGACGACTGGGTCCCCGTCCGCGTAGCCCGCGACGGGTGCGGCCTGCCCACCGTCTCCAACACGGTCAACGAGCTCGCGAACCTCTACGCGGGCCTCGCCGCCGAGCGCGACCAGGACTGGATCTGGGAGGCGATGGTGCGTCACCCCGACCTCGTGGGCGGCTTCAACCGGCTCGACTCCACGATCCTCAAGGCGGGGGAGGGGGCCGTCCTCGCGAAGGAGGGGGCCGACGGGCTCCTCGGCCTCGCCGTCGTACATCCGGACTACCCCGACGGCCTCGGCATCTGCATCAAGATCGCCCACGGCTGGAACGCCCAGGCCACCTGGTACATCGCCCGGGCGGTGCTCGGGGTGCTCGGGGTGGAGCTCCGCAACCCCTACCCGCTGCACCGACAGAAGGCGTTCATCGTGCCCGGGGTCGTCCCGCCGGACCGCCTCGAGGCCCTGGAGCAGGTGCCGACCTGGGACGAGTGGGACCCGGACGACGACCGCTGGTACTACCCGTGGCAGGCCTACGTCCGAGGCGAGGGCGAGGGACCGTGAGCGCCGTGAGTGACCTGCTGAACCACATCGACGGGGAAAACCGCGCCCCCCGCGCAGGGCGCTGGCTGGACAACGTCGCGCCCGCGACCGGGACCGTCGCCTGCCGGATCCCGCGGTCCGACGCCGACGACGTGAGCGACGCCGTGAGCGCTGCCGGGCGTGCCCTCCGAGGGGGGTGGAGCACCTGGAGCTCCGAGCGTCGCGCCCGCCTCCTCGAGGCCGCCGCCGACCGGGTGGAGGCCCGGCTGGACGAGCTCGCGGCGCTGGAGTCTCGGGACACCGGCAAGCCCATCTCGGTGGCTCGGACGGTGGACATCCCCCGGGCGGTGGCGAACCTGCGGTTCTTCGCGGGCGCGCTCCGTCACGACGAGACGGGGGCCCATCACATGGCGAACGCCATCAACTACACGCTGCGCACGCCCGTGGGCGTGGCCGCGCTCATCACGCCCTGGAACCTGCCCCTCTACCTGCTCACGTGGAAGACGGCGCCCGCCCTCGCCATGGGCAACACGATCGTCGCCAAGCCGTCCGAGATGACCCCGGGCACGGCGTCCGCCCTCGCCGAGATCCTCACCGAGGTGGGGGCCCCCGCGGGCGTCTTCAACGTGGTGCACGGCCTCGGCCCGGAGGCGGGTCAGGCGCTCACGGCGCACCCGGACGTCGACCTCGTGTCGTTCACCGGAGGCACGGCCACCGGCGCGATGGTGGCGGCGACCGCGGCGCCCACGTTCAAGAAGCTCTCCCTCGAGCTCGGGGGCAAGAACCCGACGCTCGTGTTCGCCGACTGCGACTTCGATGAGACGGTCGCGGGGGCCGCCCGGGCGGGCTTCCTGAACCAGGGTCAGATCTGCCTCTGCGGCTCGCGCATCCTCGTGGAGGAGTCGATCTTCGAGCGCTTCCGGGACGCCCTCGTGAGCCGCGTGAGCGCGATGCGGGTCGGCGATCCGACGGATCCCGCCACCGAGCTGGGCGCCCTGATCTCCCAGGACCATCGCGCCAAGGTGGCATCGTACGTCGCGCTGGGGTGCGAGGAGGGCGGGACCGTCCTCACGGGCGGCGGACCGCCGGATCTGCCCGCGCCCTACGACGCCGGCGCCTTCTACGCTCCGACCATCATCGACGGGCTCCCGTCCGACGCACGCACCGCCACGGAGGAGATCTTCGGGCCCGTCGTCACGCTCCACCCCTTCCGAGACGAAGCCCACGCCGTGGCCATGGCGAACGAGGTCCGGTACGGCCTCGCCGCCTCCGTGTGGACCCGGGACCTGGCGCGCGCCCACCGCGTGAGCGCTGCCCTCGAGACCGGGATGGTGTGGGTCAACACCTGGCTCCTGCGCGATCTGCGGGTGCCGTTCGGCGGCGTGAAGGACAGCGGCGTGGGCCGCGAAGGGGGCAAGCACTCCCTCGAGTTCTTCAGCGAGGCGCGGAACGTGTGCGTCGCCCTCTGACAGACCATCTCAGGGAACTTGAGCCCGCCTCGGCGGCCTGCCCTACATCTCGGTGACGCGGAGGTCGTCCCAGAGCACGTCGGCGTCCTCGGTGTACAGCGCCACCGCGCCGCCCGTGTAGGGGTTCTCGTCGTCCGTGTAGGTGACGAGGTGCACGTCGTCGGCCCAGACGTCGATCGTCGGCCCCACCCGCCGCACGCGGAGGTGGATGTCCTCGCCCACGGGGAAGGTCATCGACTCGCCCGTGGCGAGGAACCGCTGGTTGCCGGGGTAGGCGGGGTCTCGCTTGCCGAGCTCCCAGCCGTTGGGCTTGGCGATCAGGTAGTAGAAGTGGTCGTTGTCGACGTAGTCCCACAGCAGCCAGCCCACCTCCCAGGCGTTCGGCTCGGCGCCCTCGCGAAGCTGGCGCGACGTGCGCGTGACCGCCTCGACCTCGACGTCCTCGAACTCCGCCAGCGACACGACGAGCCCGGCGTGGGTCATCCACGAGCTGCCCGCCACGCGGGGCGTCATGCGCAGGGCCGGATCGCCGTCCACCTCCTCCACGCCGACCTCGCCGTACCCGTGGAACCCCAGCGCCCAGTGCCCGTACGCCTTGCCCTCGGCCCAGGCCCCCGAGCCGTAGGCGTCGAACCCGTCCACCACGTCGGGCGAGGGCGCGACGATGGATCGCAGGTGGATGGAGTCGGCGCCGCCCAGGCAGCCCGCGGCGAGGAGGGTGGTCAGGGCGGCGAGGGCGTACGTCGGGTGTCGAAGGTCCACGGGCGACTCCGGAAGGCGGTGCGGTGAGAGAGACGGGGCGAAGGCGAACGGGGCGCTCACGCTTCATCGACCGTCGCCGTCGAACCTGAACCGAACGGCCCGCGAAATCGGGGCCCGCCGACCCCATCTCGGGCGCGGCGCCCCGGCCGTTGGTTTATCGTCCGCCGCATGTCTTCGTCCCCTGGTCGCATCGTCGCCGGATGCCTGGCGCCCCACCCGCCGCACCTCGTCTACGCCGAAAACCCGCCCCAGAACGAGCCCCGGGCGGAGTGCGGCTGGGAGGTCCTTCGTTGGGGGTACGAGCGCCTGCGGAGGGACCTCGCGGCGCTCGACTACGACGTGCTCATCGTCCACTCGCCGCACTGGCAGACGTACATCGGCACGCACCTGCTGGGGGTCGAGCGGCTCGCGTCGAAGTCCGTGGACCCGATCTTCCCCAACCTCTTCCGCTACACGTACGACCTGCAGGTGGACGTCGCGCTCGCCGAGGCCATCCACGACGAGGCGGCCGCCGACGGCCTCGTGATGAAGATGATGCGCAACCCGGACTTCCGCGTGGACTACGGGACCATCGTGTCCTGCCACATGACGGATCCGGAGTGGACGCGCCCCATCGTCGGCGTGAGCTCGTGTCGGTCCACCGCCTTCTACAGCGTGGAGGTCATGCAGGAGCACATGGCGACGCTCGGTCGGGCCACCCGCCGCGCCGTCGAGGCCTCCGGACGCAGGGCGGTGCTGCTCGCGTCCAACTCGCTGTCACACCGGCACTTCACGACCGAGGCGGCCGTGCCCGAGGACATGACGCGGGAGCACGTGGAGAGCCACGGCAACTACCTGTGGGACATGCGCATGCTCGACCTCATCCGCACCGGGCGGACGAAGGAGATGATCGACGAGATGCCGGAGTTCATCACCCAGGCGATCTCGGAGGCGGACGGCGGGAGCCTCGCGTGGCTGATGGCGGCGCTCGACTACCCCACGGTGCCCGGCGAGGTGTACGGGTACGGGACGGTCATCGGCACCGGCAACGCGGTCGTCGGTTGGACGGGGCTGGAGGCGTCGCCGTGAGCCGCGTGAGCGATGGACAGGGAGCCGGCGAGTTCGTCCTGGCGGCGGTGGTGCCGGGGCTC
The DNA here is from genome assembly GCA_964620495.1 of uncultured Rickettsiales bacterium. GTDB lineage: Bacteria > Myxococcota_A > UBA796 > UBA9615 > UBA9615 > CAZEKB01. Next base: position 127,031 of record CAZUHI010000005.1, read on the forward strand.
CCGCAGCCCCTGCTCGCGCCCGAGAGGAGCGAGGGTTGGCAGCGCGTGCGGGACGGCTTCGACGCGGTCCGCGCGAAGATCGAGGCCCTGAAGCCGGACCTGCTGCTGATCTACTCGACGATGTGGCCGAGCGTCATCGGCCACCAGATCCAGGCCGATCCGTCGCCCACTTGGGTGCACGTGGACGAGCTCTTTCACGACCTCGGGTCCATCCCCTACACGTTCCGGATCGACGCCGAGTTCGCCCACGCCTACTGCGCCGCCGCCCAGGCGCGCGGCCTGCACGCCCGGACCGTCGCGTACCAGGGCTTCCCCATCGACACCGGCTCGGTCGTCGCGTTGAAGCTGCTGAACCCCGACAACGCCGTCCCCGCCTGCATCGTGTCCAGCAACGTCTACTCGGACCGATCGGAGACGGCGGTGCTCGCGAAGGCGGCGAGGGACGCGGTGATCGCGAGCGGCAAGCGGGCCGTGGCGATCGTCGTCACGTCGCTGTCCAACCGGTTCTTCACCGAGTTCATCGACCCCGCCGACGACCGGATCCACTCGGCCAAGGACGAGGAGTGGAACCAGAAGCTCCTCGAGTTCCTGGGGGACGGGCGACTCGAGGACATCGCCCAGCTGAGCCGCGAGATCCAGCGTCAGATCCGCGTCCACAAGGTCGTGAACTTCAAGCCCATGTGGTGGCTCTCTGCGGCCATGGACGGGGGCAACAGGTTCGTGGGCGAGGTGCACGCGTACGCGCCGGTCCACGGGGTGGGGGCCGGGGTCGCGACGCTCACGCCCGCGCCCGCCGGGGTCGGGGACAAGGAGTACGACGAAGACGACGTGGAGACCTACGGCGGCGACCGGAGCGTGCTCGATCGCGCCGCTTCGCCTTCGTCCGCCTCGCCTTCGTCCGCCCCGTCCGCCTCGGCCCCGCCGACGACCGACGACGCGGGTCGAATCTCCACCTCCACGGCGCCGGCCCCGGTGGGCGCCTACCCCCACGCGCGACGGGTGGGGGATCTGCTGTTCCTCTCGGGGATCGGGCCCCGCACGCCCGGCACGGACGCCATCCCCGGCGGCCCGGTGCGCGATGAAGACGGCGCCGCCCGCGACTACGACGTGGCCGCCCAGACCGAGCAGGTGGTCGCCAACGTGAAGGCGATCCTGGAGGCGTCCGGGTCCAGCCTCGACAAGGTCCTGGACGTGCAGGTGTTCCTCATCGACATGGACCGGGACTTCGCGACCTTCAACGCCGTCTACAAGAAGCACTTCCAGGACGTCGGGGCCACCCGCACCACCGTCGCGATCAACGCGCTGCCGACGCCGATCGCGGTGGAGTTCAAGATCCTGGCCTCGGCCACGTGATCGTCCACGACATCTCCCCGCGGCTGTCGCCCCGCATCGCGGTGTGGCCGGGGGACGTGCCGCTGTCCCAGTCCTGGCAGTGCCGCATCGACGAGGGCAGCAACCTCGACCTGTCGGCCCTCACCGCGACGGTGCACCTCGGGGCACACGCCGACGCCCCGCGCCACTACGCCGCGGACGCCGAGGACATCGCCTCGCGGCCCCTCGCCCGCTACCTGGGCACTTGCCGCGTGATCGCCGTGGACGTCGGTCGGGGCGAGCGGATCCGACCGGAGCACCTGGGCGACGCCCCCCTGGACGCGCCGCGCGTCCTCTTCCGCACGGGCACGTTCCCGGACCCGGAGGACTGGAACGTCGACTTCGCGTCGCTGTCGCCGGAGCTCGTCGACCACCTCGCCGACGCCGGGGTCACGACCGTCGGCATCGACACGCCGTCCATCGATCTGTTCGACGACAAGGTGCTGTTGAGCCACACCGCAGTCGCGCGCCGGGACCTCGCCGTCCTGGAGGGGCTCGTGCTCGCCGACGTCGCGCCCGGCACGTACACCCTGATCGCGCTGCCGCTGCCCCTCGAGGGCTTCGACGCGTCGCCGGTCCGGGCCGTCCTCGTGGAGGGGCCGATCGGCTGACGTCGGCTCAGGGGTCCATGGGCGGGGGATCCGGCATCACGAAGCCCGGCGGCAGCTGCCACGCGACGATCCCGCCCGGGAAGTCCTTGTTCGACGCCCCGTGCTCCTTCAGCCACGTCTCGAAGGGCCAGGGCCGGGGGGGCGCCTCGTCGAAGAGCGGCGACACCAGGATGGTCGCCCGACCGGGCGCAGTCCCGCGGTTGATCGCCATGCGCAGGGGCTCTTCCACCTGGTCCAGCGGGCCCCAGTGGCCCCAGGGCGCGGAGTAGAAGAAGGCGCCCTCGTGGGTCGCGCAGAACATCCGGGGGACCTCGTCGAAGCACGGGCGGCCGAAGCGATGCATCGGCCACACCGCGACGACCGGATCGAGGTGCTCGGGCTCGTCGTTGAGGAAGGTCGGGTCCCAGAGGTAGACGACGACGTCTCCGGGGCCTGCGTCGGCGACGAAGGGGCGCACCGCGGCCGCGTCCGACGCCTCGATCTTCGCCTCGGCCGCGGCCTCGACGCGGTTCTGCCAGCCGAGGGCGTGCAGGGTCCAAGGCACCGACAGCAGGGCTGCGGCCGCGAGCACGACCACCCGTCGCCGTCCGGTGCCCGCGAGCGTCCCGAGACCGAGCGCCGCGACCGCCGAGAGGAGGGCCTGGGGGAGCACGTAGTAGTGCGTCAGGCGGGGATCGGCGACGCCGAGGTCGAAGAAGAGCACCAGCGCCGCGACGATCCCGAGCACCTCGAGCAGCAGCAGCCCCGCGGTCTTGCGGTGTCGCCCCAAGAGCGCCGCGACCACCAGGACGCCCAGGACCACGAGCATCGAGGACTTGTCCGCCGCCGCGCCGAACCGCGTGGACAGCATGCGAAGGGCCTCGGCGTTGGCGCCGCCCTCGGCCTCCCCCACGTGGAAGGTCCAGGGGTCCGTCGTCTTGAACAGCGCCCCCGCGACCATCCACAGCGAGGAGAGGCCGATCCAGACCGCCGTCTTCACGCCGTCGCGGCCCCACGCGCGCACGCCGTCGCGGCCCTGGCCGACGAAGAAGATCGCCTGCGCGATCACGATCGAGAACGCCAGGACGTGCGTCTGGATGGCGATCGCCCCGAGCACCCCGGCGGTGACCAGCACGCGCCCGCCGCGCTCCGGGCCGCGCTCCAAGGCCGCGGCGAAGGCGACGGTCGAGGCGCACCCGAACAGCAGGTGCCATGGGTACGGCGAGGTGTTGAGTGCGTAGTTCGCCTGCTGGGGCGAGATCATCAGCCACGCCAGCATCAGCAGCGCGGCGGCGGCCCCGGCGCGCGACCGCAGCCACGCGGCGAGGAGGGCGGGCCCGGCCAGCGAGGCCGCGGTGGTGGCGGCCCAGTGCACGGGGAAGCCGACCCCCAGCACCATGAGCAGCCCGTGGATGATCCCCGAGACCGGCGGGTGGAGTCCCTCCCAGCTCGCGAAGAAGCCGAGGGGCTCGAGGGCGTGCAGGTGCCGCGCCTGGAGCTCGTAGTAGTTCAGCCAGTCGATCCCCCACACGTTCGCGTGGAAGGGCCAGCGATCGAGCCGGAGCTTCAGCCCCACCATCAGCAGGGCGGCGGCGGCGACGACGAACAGGATGAGGGAGCGGCGGGCCCCGTCGGATCCCGCGAGGGGCGGCGACGGTTCGCCGCGGTCCGTCACGACGCGGGGGACTCGCTCGCGTCCTGCCCGCTGGCGCGCATGAACGCTTCGACGATCTTCACGTAGCCGGTGCAGCGGCAGAGGTTGCCGGCGATCGCCGCGCGGACCTCCTGCTCGGTCGGCTTCGGGCTCCGCTCGAGGAGCGCCTCGCCCACCATGATGAAGCCGGGGCTGCAGAAGCCGCACTGCGACGCCCCGGTCTCGGCCCAGGCCTGCTGGAGCGACGACAGGAGCGGGCCCTTCTTGATGCCCTCGATCGTGGTGATGTCCTTGCCCTCCGCGTCGTGCGCGAGGAGGAGGCACGACAGCCGGGGCTCGCCGTCCACGTGCACCGCGCAGCACCCGCACGTCCCCATGTCGCAGCCGCGCTTCGTGCCGGTGAGGCCGAGGTCGTAGCGGAGGACGTCCAGCAGGAGCGCGTGGCCGGGCGCCGCCAGCTCGTGCTCCACGCCGTTGACGCGGAGCTTCAGGAGGCGCTTGCGAGGGACCGGAACGAGGGGCGTGGCGCTCACGGGCGCGACTATACAGCGCGGGGAGGTGGGCGCCCGAGGGCGAGGCGACCTACCATGCGCGGCGTGACTCGCCCGTCTCTGCGCTGCTCGCTCGTCGCTGCCCTCGCCGTCGCCCTGGCGGCCTGCGGGGAGCCCGCGCCCGCGCCTGCCCCCACCCCCACGCCCGCCCCGCCGGTGGTCCTCGCGGTGTCGCCCGGGGCCGAGACCGTCGTCAAGAACTGGCTCGCCACGTGGGACCTCCCGACGCCGGAGCTGCTCGTGGTGGACGAGGCCCTGGGACTCGGCATGCTCGCCCGGGGGGAGGTGGCCGGGGCCGTCGCCCACCGCCGCGCCTCGCCCGCCGAGCTGCGCGACGCCGCCTCGGACGGGCTCACCGGAGAGGGCAGCCTCGAGCACCTGCTGCTCGCGCGCGACTCCCTCGCGATCGCCGTGCATCCCTCCAATCCGCTGCACGCCGTGACCCGCGAAGAGGCCGCCGGGCTGCTCACGGGCGCGACCGTCTGGGACGATCTCTCCGGGCCGCCCGCCGGCTCCGGTGGGCCCGCGCTCGCGCTGCCCGAGGGGCCCGCGACCGTCTACCTGCGGGGCGTCGGGCACTCGTCCCGCCGGGCGTTGGCGCTCCTGAAGGTCAGGGCTCCGGGCGCGAACGCCGTGGAGCTGGGCAGCGACGAGACCGTCGCCGAGCGGATCGCCGAGGACCCGGCCGGTCTCGCGGTGCTGCCGGTGAGCGCGCTCGTGGGGGGCGCCACGGAGATGCGGGCGAAGGCGCTCGGGATCCGCGACGCCGCGGGGGTGGTCCTCCCTCACGCCGGCCTCGCCGGGGGCCCCCTGTGGCCCCTGCTCCGTCCGCTGTACCTCGTCCGTCCGGCCCGGGGGGACGCCTTCGAGGCCCTCCTCGCCACGGCGCAGTCCCCGCGGGGCAAGGCCATCGCCGCGGCCGCGGGGTTCCTGCCCGCGTCGCCGGGGGTGCCGAGGCGCCCGAGGACCGTCGCCGGGGAAGGGGAGTGAGGGTGGTCGACGTCCTCGGCTTCCCCGTGCACGCCGTCCGCGAGGACGAGGCCGTGGCCCGCGTCTTCGACGCCCTCGACCGTCGGGACGCGCCCGCCTATCGGCACGTCGCCCTCAACGCGGCGAAGCTGGTGGCGGCCCTGCGCGACGAGGCGCTCGCCGAACACATCCGCACCGCCGACCTCGTGACCGCCGACGGCGCGGGGGTGCTCGCCCTCGCCCGACGTCTGGGGTCGTCCCTGCCCGAGCGGGTGACCGGGATCGACCTCATGGAGGCGCTGTGCGGAGAGGCCGCCCGGCGGGGTCGCTCCGTCTTCCTCCTGGGCGCCGCCCCGGGGGTGGCCGACGCCGCCGCCGCCGCCCTGCGGGCGCGCCATCCGGGGCTGCAGATCGCGGGGACGGGCGCCGGGGACTGGGATCCCGAGGCGCCTGCCGAGGAGCAGTCCACGGTCGACGCGGTCGCGGCCTCGGGCGCGGATCTCCTGTTCGTGGCCCTGGGGACCCCCCGCAAGGAGGCGTTCTGCGCGCGCTGGGCCGAGCGCTGCGGGGCCGGGTTCGTGATGGGCGTGGGGGGCGCGTTCGACGTGCTCTCCGGGCGTCGAAGACGGGCCCCGGTGGCGCTCCAGCGCGCGGGCCTCGAGTGGGCCTGGCGGTGGGCCCAGGAGCCGGTGCGCCTCGCCCCCCGCTACGGCGCCGACGGCGCTCGATTCGTCGGCCTGCTGGTGCGCGGCGCGGCATGACGCGGGGCGCGCTCCTGGTCGGCTGGGACGGCGCGACCTGGGACCTCCTCGATCCCATGCTCGCGGCGGGGCGCCTGCCGCACCTCGCCGGCCTCATCGAGCGCGGGGTCCGCGCGCCCCTGCGCAGCACCATCCCCCCCGTCACCCCCGCCGCCTGGACCGAGATGGCGACGGGCCTGAACGCGGGCCGCACGGGCGTCCTCGGGTTCCGCGACCTGGACCTCACCCGTCGGTCGGGGTTCAGCGCGCGCGCGCCGTCGAGCGCCGATCTCGTAGGCCGCACGCTCTTCGAGTGGGCGGCGGGGCAGGGGGCGACCGTCGCGTTGGTGGGCTGGCCCATGACGTTCCCGGCCTTCCCCTTTCCGGGCGGCGCCCTGCTCGCCGGGTGGCCTCGTCCGCGGGCGGACCGACCTCCCGTGGCGCCCGCGGCCCTCGACGCCGACGGTCGGCTCGGGGACTGGGACGTGGGCGACCCGCGCCCGCGCCGTCGGGCGGCGACGCTGGACCAGGAGATCGTCGCCGAGAGCTGGTGGGACCGACGGCACGCCGAGATCGCGCAGCTCTGGATCCGGACCCGGGCGCCGGACCTGGCCGCCGTCGTGCTCTCCGGCACCGACCACCTGGCGCACCACCTGTGGGGCGACCCCCGGCTCGAGGATCACTTCCAGCGGGCCGACGACCTGCTCGGGTCCCTGATCGAGGCGGCCGGCGAGCGCCCCGTGATGCTCGTGAGCGACCACGGGTTCGGCCCTGCGGCGTCGCGCGTGGTGCACCTGAACCGGGCCCTCGAGACCGGGGGGTGGTGTCGGACGCGGCCGAGCGGGGGCGACGTCGGGGCCCTCGGGCGCGCCCTCAAGGGAGCCCGTCGGGCGGCCCCCAAGGGCGCGTGGAGGGCCCTGCGCGATCGCCTCCCGCACGCGGTGAGGCGGTGGGGCTTCGAGCGCGCGGCGGGGACGGACCGGTTCGACCCCGAGGCGACCCGCGCCTTCGCGGTGGAGCTGCACGAGGCGTTCGTGGGCGTGCACCTGTGCGTCCGCGGCCGGATGCCCGACGGGGTGGTCGACCCGGCCGACGTGCCCGCCCTGCGCGCCCGCTTGGCCGCCGACCTGGAGGCGCTCGTGGATCCCGAGGGGCGCCCGCTCGTGACCTCCGTCCAGCCCCGGGAGGCCCTGTACGACGGGCCCCGGCTCGACCGGATCCCGCACCTCCTGGTCGAGCTCGCGGGCGACTGCCGATGGGGCGACGGCGCGGGCCCCGGCCCGGTGGTGGAGGCAGTCGATCCCGCGCCGCGCGCCCTCCGGCCGGGGAGCCACCGCCGCGACGGAGTGGTCGTGCTCGCGGGCCCCGGCGTCCGGCCCGACGCGCCGCCGTCGAACGCCACGGTGCGCGACGTGGGCCTCACGCTGCTGGCGATGGCCGGCCTGCCCGTGCCGGAGGGCCGCGACGGTCGTGTGTGGACCGAGTCCCTGGTGGCGCCGCCCCGCTGGGTCGCGGACGCCTCGGCGGGCGGATCCGGGGCCGCCCCGACGCCCGCCGAGCAGGCGGCCATGGACGACGCCCTGCGGGGGCTCGGCTACCTCTGAGGGAGCCCCAGGACGGGGCGGACCTTTCCGGACGGATCCAGCACGAACCGACCGCCGATCGTGACCCGGATGCGCAGGCCCGGGGCCTGGATCAACGCGCGCAGGGCGGAGACGGTGGCGGCGATGAGCGCCTCGTGGTCGGCGCCCGGAGCGGGCCTCACGCGCACCTCCAGGGTGTCGCGTGTCCGCTGCTCGATCTGGACCTGGAGCGCGCCGTCGATGCGGGCGACGGCCGGGCTCAGGCGCCCCACGCGGCGGCCGTCGGGGGTGACGATCAGGTCGTCGTCCCGGCCGTCTACGGCGCCCACACGCGGGAAGGTCCAGCCGCACGGGCAGGGAGCCCCGTCGTCGGCGGGCGCGGGGCCCGCGTGGTCCCCGGTGTCGTAGCGCAGGAGCACGGTGCCCCGGCCGAACAGCGCGGTGCCGACCCAGCGCCCGTCCACCACCTCCGCCGCCGAGTAGTCGCCGAGCAGGTGCCGCGCGCCCGCCGAGCACTCCTGGATGGCCAGGGCCCGCTCGGCCTGGCCGTAGTGGTCGATGACGGGCACGCCGAACGCCTCCATGAGGCGCGCGCGGGCGGCCGGCCGGAGCGTCTCCGACGACGTCCACAGCCCCTGCAGGTTCGCGGCGGCGAGCTCCTCCGTGCGCCCGAGCCTGGCGGCCCGCTCCACCAGCTCCAGGAGGGCGGACGGGTAGCCGCGCAGCCACTGGACGCGGAGGGCGGAGAGGGCGTCGAGGACCCGGGCCGCGCCCCGCGCGTCGAGCCCCGCCGCGGCGGCGCGGTGCTCCCCGCTGCCGGCGTCGTAGTCCACGACCGCGTCGTCGTCCATGGAGGGGCCGTCGCGTCGCAGGCGCAGGACGACGTCCCCCGCCCGGTACCCCAGCGTGCGGCGATGGCGCACCACGAACGCCTCCTCGACCACGATCGATCGCACGTCGCGACGCAGGGCGAGGGGCTCGCCGGACGAGCCGCTCGTGTGGGCCCACCGGAGGAGGGGCGCGGGCGTGCGCTGATCGAGGTAGGCGTCGGGGTTCGCGGCTACGTCGCGGCGGCGCGTGATCGGGACCATCGCCAGGGCGGCCCGGCCCGACTCGCCGAGCGCGTCCCGGAAGGCCGGGTCGTCCCCGAAGCGTCGGTACGCCGGCACGTGGACCACCACCTCGGCGAGCCGCTTGCGCAGGCGCTCGTCCTGCAGGGCGAGGCCCGCGTCGGCCGAGAGCGTGGCGTTCCGCTCCAATCGGCGCAGCAGCACGCCGAAGGCGCCCGGGGGCCGACGGAGGGACAGGGTGCGTCCGAAGGTCGGCATCAGCCCGCCGCGCGCGCGCTCGGGGCGCGCCCGAGGACGGCGCTCCAGGCGGCCCACGTCGTGTCGAGGGAGTGCTCGGTGGTGTAGCCGCGCCGCACGCGGTGCCAGCCCGCCGCGGCCAGATCCAGGCGGTGCTCGGCGTCGTCGATCCAGGGGAGGAGGGCCGCGGCGAGCTGCCCGGGGTCGCCGGGGTCGACGAGCGCCCCCGCGCCGTCCGCGAGGAGCTCGGCGATGGCTCCCGAGCGCGCGGCGAGGACCGGGCGGGACGCGGCCATCGCCTCGAGCAGCGCGAAGGGCAGCCCCTCCCGGAGGCTGGGCAGCAGCAGGCCGTCCGCGTCCGCGAGCACGCCCGCGACCTCTTCCGCGGGCACTCGACCCGGGAAGCGCACGCCCACCGCCTCCCCGGCCTCGATCCAGCTCCGCGCCTGCGCGTCGCCCACGGCCATGGGCCCCACGACGTCGATCGTCAGCCGCGCCCCCCGCACGCGACGGATGCGCGCGGCGGCCGTGAGGAGCTCGTCGATCCCCTTGCGCGGCTCGACGCTCCCGAGCACGACCAGGCGGAGGGGGTCCGCCTCCGTCGCCTCCCGGGCCGGGGGCAGGTCCATCTCCGGGAGCGGCACCCCGTTTCGGATGACATGCACCGCGCCCGCGTCCGCCCCCAGCCCCCCGTAGAAGGCGCCGAAGTCCTGCGAGAGCACGCCGACGCCGTGGACCGACGTGAGGACCGAGCGCACGAGGCCGCGGTCGAGGGGGTTGCGCTCCCAGAACTCCGCGAAGGCCGCGGCGTGCAGGTGCAGGAGGACCTTGGCGCCGGACGCGACGGCCATGCGCACGAGCACCGCCGCCTCTCGGAACCCCCAGCCGCTCCCGCAGCAGAGGTGCACGAGCTCGGGGCGGGCGGCGGCGAGTCGCGCGCGGAAGGACGCGGCGACCCGGGCCCCGTCGCGCAGGCGGGCGGGCAGCGCCGAGGCCGCCGAGGGCGCGGACTTGTCGGTGGCGAAGTGCTCCCAGTCGACGTCCGGGCGTCGTCGTCCGAGGGCGTCGCCGAGCACCCGCAGGTACGTGGCGATGCCGCCGGAGCGCTCGGGGGACGGGCCGACGAGGAGGATCACGCGCGTACCTTAGGGCGATCCCCGCCGCGTCGCTCGCACGTTGACGGGGGCCCCGCGGGCCGGTCAAATGCGCGGATGCCTCGCTCGAAGCTCCGACCCGCGGTCTCGCCACGCCGCGCCCTCGCTCCCGGCTTGGGCGCGGGCGCGGGCGCGCTCCGCCGTCGCCGTCGGAAGCCGGCGGCGCTGCTGCCGGAGCTCTCCGTCTACTCGCCGGCGAGCCTCGACGTCGACCCCTCCGACCCCTCGGGGCCCCCGGCGCTCCCGCCCCGGCCCGCGGTGGAGGACGAGTCCACCTCGGTCGAGCTCTTGGAGGAGTCCACCTCGGTCGAGCTCTTGGAGGAGTCCACCTCGGTCGAGCTCCTGGAGGAGTCCACGTCCTTGCTGGTGCCCATCGCGACGGCCGGCGAGGAGAGCGGCGTGTCCACCCACCCCGGGGAAGAGCCGTCCGAGCCGGTCACGTCGATCGCGGTGAGCGTCGCCGAGGAGCCGACGATCCGACCCGGATCCGCCCGGCCCGAGGCCACCGTCGACGAGGAGACCGAGATGGTCGCCCGCGGCGACGTCCTGCCGCCCGTCCTCCGCCTGGCGGACCTCCGCCTGCCGGATCCGGTGCCCGTGGCGCTGCCCTCCATCGTGCTGCCCGGAGACTGGCCCATGGAGCGTCAGGACTCCACTCCCTCCCAAGGCGTCAGCGCCGCGGTCGCCGACGACGTGCAGTCCGGCCCCCCTGCGGAGGAGCTCGACCTCCTGCCGGAGGACATCTCGGTGGACGAAGAGGGGGACGACCTCGGCGACCTCCTGACCCCCCTGGATGCGTCCGGAGAGGAGCCCGCGGACGTCTCGGGGCTGATGGAGGACGTCTCCTCGGAGGTGGACGACCTCGCCGACCTGCTCGCGGACGCGCAGCTGCAGGAGCTGGAGCACGCCGAGCGCAGCGTGGACGTGCCCGGCCCGGCGCGACCGATGAGGGGGGAGCCGCTCCCGATGGTCGACTCGGTGGACGACGACCTGCCCATCGAGCTCCACGACGGCGCGCCGGTCGCGGGCCCGGAGGCCTGGGGCGCGGACGAGCTGCCCACCCAGGTGGAGCCCACCGGTCGGCTGGCCGAGGCCCTGAAGCTGCTGCAGGAGGCGGAGTCCACCCCCCTCGCCCTGGGCGTGGTGGACGGCGGCGCGCCCCCGTCCCCCGAGGACCTGGAAGACGACGGGCTCTCCCTCGACATGGACACGGAGAGCGTGGAGCTCCTCTCTCTCGACGTGCTCCTGGACGCGACGGACGAGCCCTCCGCGGACCCGGACGTGCTCGCCGATCTCGGGGGAGCACCGGGAGACGCGGGCCTGCCCGAGGACGACTTGAGTCGCCTCCCCCCGTCCGCCGTGTGGCTCGCCCTGGGCGACGTGGGCGTGCCCGTGGAGTCGGACGGGCCCCGCGCGTTCTTGGAGCTGACCGATCCCGCGGGCCGCCTCGAGCTGACGCCCACGTCGCCTGCCGGCCCGGTCGTCGTCACCCCGCCGGTGGCGGCGGACGAGGTGGAGCTGGAGGAGGAGGCCCTGCCGCCCCTCGACGATCGTCCGCCCGAAGAGGTCGCCTCCGCCGGGGACGACAGCGTCGACGAGCTGCTGATCCTCGACGACGAAGACTCCGGCCCCGCGTCCCTCACCCTCGAGGTGGCCGAGCGGGATGAGGCCGCCGATCTGCTCGCCGAAGGCGGCGCGATCCGGGTCGACCTCGGGCTGGGGGAGGGGCCCGCCGCGTCGCCCGAAGAGGCCCGCAAGGGCGTGGCCGTGGCGCCCGCGCGCCCCCTGCGCCGGTGGGACGGCAAGTCCGGCGAGAACACCGAGCGGACGACCGACCTGGTCGCCCTCGCGCGCCTCCAGGAGAACTCGGGGAGCGCCGCGCGGTCCCCCGTGCCGCCCACGCCATCCCCCGAGGAGGAGACCGACCTCGACCCGCTCGCGGAGCCCGGGGACGACTGGCTGGCCGACGTCCCGGCCGAGGAGAAGCAGGCGCCGGGGGTCGTGTTGAAGAAGGGCGACCCCATGTCGCCGTACTACGAGGACACCATGCCGGGCTGGCTCCCCGGGGACGACGCCGACTCCACGCGAGGAGCGCCCCGGCCCGCCGACATCACCGCCGCCGGTCGCGGCGACGGCCTGAAGAAGGAGCCGTCGAACAAGCCGTCGAAGAAGAAGCGCACGAAGAAGAAGGGCAGCTGAGCCCCTCGGGTGGCGGGAGTCGCCGCCTTGCCGGGGTTTTCCAGGGCCCGGTATGCTGACCGCGGCGGGCTGAGACGGCGCGCCGGTTTTTGTGCGGAGTTTCATGTTCATGCAGTCCCTTCGGAAGCTGATCCCCGTTGCCTCCCTCCTCCTCCTCGCCGGCTGCGGAGAGAAGGAACCGGAGGCCCCGATCGAACTCGGTGAGCCCACCGTGGGCGGCGTCGTGAAGTCGATCGAAGGGGTCCTCACGGATCTCGAAACCCCGGTCGAGGGCACGGGCAGCCTCCTGCTGGACGTCGTGCACACCGACCGCGCCGTGAACCAGAAGGTCAAGGTCACGATCGAGGGCGCCGCGGGCAGCGCGAAGGGCGAGGGCAACCAGGACTTCGCCTTGGGCGTGGGCACCTACACCGCCTCGATCGTCTACGGGGAGGGCGACCTCGGCGGCAAGCACGAGGGCAACATCGGCAACCTGCAGGTGTTCGAGGGCAAGCTGTCCCGCTACCAGGTCATGCTCGACGCGCCCGTGGGGCTGCTCGCCCTGCGCTTCAGCACGAAGGCGACCCAGTGGAAGGCCGCGGCGGACGTGAGCGCCGACGTCGAGCTGGCCGTGTGGAAGAACGAGGACGACCCCGAGCTGACCACCCCGCTGTGGTCCGGTTCCGCCGACGACAGCGTGGTCCTGTCGGCGGGTACGTACCGGGCTCGCGCCAAGTACACGGACGATCGCGACCGCAAGACGGTCGAGTGGTACCCCGATCTCGAGGTCTCCGGCGGCATGGCCCGCGTGGAGAAGAAGATCGAGTTCGATCTCGAGTTCACGGGGATTCGGGTGGAGGCCTACAACTTCGGCCAGCCGGTCGACGACCGCACCACGGTCTACTTCTACCGGCCCGGCGCAGACATGGACTTCGCCGTCGCGGTGTCCTCGGGGCCCGCGGGCACCGTCACCCCGGTCGATCCCGGGACGTACGACCTGCGCATCGTCTACCTCCCCACGGACCAGTCGATGGAGCTCAAGGGCGAGCTGGTCCTCGAGGGCGTCGTGGTGCCCGAGCGCGGGGGCGTGACCCAGAAGGTCGACCTCGCCTACCCCCTGAGCAAGGTCGTCCTCAAGATCACCGAGGGCGAAGCGGACATCTCCGAGCGCACCGAGATCCGCATCATCCGCGCGGGCGCCGATCCCGAGGCCGCGGCGGCCGCCCTGGACGACGTCGGCGTGAGCAAGCACTACATCCCCGTGGGGACGTACGACATCTACCTGACCCAGAACCTGCTCGAGGGCGCGCCCCGCCGCGCGACGTTCAAGGACGTGGACCTGGGCAACGGGTACGAGTGGAACCAGACCTTCGACATGGCGGCCGAGGAGTGGATCCCGGCGCCCTCGAAGAGGCCCGGCTCGGCGCCTCAGCCGATCCCGTGGAGCCGCCCCGGCGAGGGCGACGACGACTCGGCGGACGACGACGACTCCGCGGGCCCGGACGACGACGACTCCGGCGCCCCCGCGCCTGCCGAGTAGGCCCGCCGTTCAGCTCTCTTCGGCGCGAGTCACGCGCACGGAGTTGATCACCGGCCAGAACTCGTCCTCGAAGAAGGACCGGTTCACGCGCGGCGCGGTGTCCCAGATCGACGCGTCCACGAAGAACACGACGCCCGCGGGTGTCCGCAGCACCCCCTCGAGCCGGTAGCCGCGGCCCAGGGAGTTGCGCCACTTCTGGTAGCGGTAGGTCATCTCGCCGGAGGGCCCCGTCGCGGACTTGCCCTCGATCGGGTAGTGCTCGGCCTCCTCCTTGCCGAGGCGGCGCACGTTGAGCGTGGGGTAGCCGCCCTCGTAGGGGGTGCGACGCACGAGCGACATCCCGCTCGAGGATCCGTGGGCCTGCCAGCCGTCGGGCAGGACGAGGCCCCAGCCCGCCGTCAGGTGCTCCTGAAACGTGCCGACGGCCTCTTGCTTGCCGGGGCCGCCCCCGCAGCCCAGGAGGAGGACGAGGGCGAGGAGGGCGGGAGCGGACCGCACCCTTGGACGTTACTCGGGCTTTTCGCCGCGGTACGGCGTGATGCTCTCGAGGATCACGTCCTTGGTCGGCTTGTTGTTCACCGGGTTGGTGGGGACGCGGGCGAGGGTCTTGATGACGTCCATGCCCTCGAGCACCTCGCCGAAGACGGAGTGCTTGTTGTCCAGCCACGGCGTGGCGACCTCGGTGATGAAGAACTGGGACCCGTTGGTGTGGGGACCGGAGTTCGCCATGGAGAGGACGCCCGGCTTGTGGTGCCGCAGGGTCGCGTGGAACTCGTCGTTGAACTTGTAGCCGGGGCCGCCCGTCCCCTGGCCGAGCGGGTCGCCGCCCTGGACCATGAAGTTGGGGATCACGCGATGGAAGATCGTGCCGTTGTAGAGCGGCGACTTGCCCACCTCGCCGGTGGCCGGGTGCGTCCACTCGATCTGGCCGGTGGCCAAGCCGATGAAGTTCCGCACCGTGCGGGCCGCCTTGCGCTCGTGCAGACGGACGTGGATGTCCCCCATGCTGGTTCGGAGGCGTACCATCAGGTCGCCTTCCCCCGGGACGTCCACCTCGGGAAAATCGGGACCCTTCTTCTTGCCCAGTCGCAGTGCCATGTACTCTCCGAGTCGCTGCCGTTCTCGGCGTGAAGCCGGGCCGCGAGCGAGGCGATTTGTACCAGACAGCGGCCCCTTGGTCGAGCGCGCGCGGCGTGGCTTGACAGGGTCGTCGCGCGCGTCTTACAACTCGCGCGCCCGGCGCGTTTCCCGCGTCGCTCGATGCCCCGCTCCGGGGGAGGCCCCATGTCGCTGTTCCGCTCCTCTGTTCCCCTCCTCGCCCTGGCCCTCGCGGCGCTGCTCCCCACGGTCGCCTTCGCCGTGGACGACGACCAGGACGGCTTCCACGCCGAAGTCGACGACTGCGACGACACGGACCCCTTGATCAACCCCGACGCGGACGAGGTCTGCGACGGCGTCGACAACGACTGCAACACGTTGGCCGACGACGACGATCCCGGCGTCACCGACGCGATCCGGTGGTACCCGGACCTGGACGGCGACGGCTACGGGGTGTTGCCGCCCGGCCCCGTCCAGTGCGCCCAGCCCGACGATCACGGCTCGCTCACGCTGGACTGCGACGACGACAACGCCGATCGCTTCCCCACGAACGTCGAGACGTGCGACGACGGCGTCGACCAGAACTGCGACGATCGCGACACCCAGTCGGACGACGACCAGGACGAGGACGGCCAGACCCCGTCGCTGTGCGGCGGCGAAGGCACGGACTGCGACGACGAGGACGAGGACGTGTACCTCGGCGCCGAGGAGACCTGCGACAACGACATCGACGAGGACTGCAGCGGCGTGGATCTCCTGTCCACGGACGACGTCGACGGCGACGGCGAGAACCCGGCGCTGTGCATCGGCGGCACGGACTGCGACGACAACGACGCCGCGCTCCACACCCGGGACGACGACAACGACGGCGCGGCCCCCTGCTTCGGCGACTGCGACGACGACGAGCCCCTCGCGCACCCGGCCAACGAAGAGGTGTGCGACGACGGGATCGACAACGACTGCAGCGGCGACCCCGACGCCGATCCGCCCACCACCGGCATCGACGATCTGGACGAGGACGGCGACGGCTCGGTCAGCCCCCTGTGCGGCGGCGACGACTGCGACGACGCGGATCCGAACATCCGCCCCGTGGAAGACGAGGACGAGAAGGGTGAGGAGGGCGCCACCTGCGCCGACACCGTCGACAACGACTGCGACGGCCTGATCGACGCGCTGGACGACGACTGCCACCTCGAGCCCGAGGTCGACGCGGGCGTCGGTCGTCAGGACCGCTACCTGGGCGGCACGATCCTCGTCACGCTGGACGGCACCGGCACCAGCGACGGCAACATCGACGACACGCTCACCTACACGTGGACCATGACCACGGACGCCTCCGCCTACCCGGGCGTCACCGCCGAGCTGCTGACGGACCCCGCCGAGCCGGTCGCCTACCTCCGCTTCTCCGCCGAGCCCGGCGGCGAGCAGAACAAGTGGACGTTCGACTTCACCCTCGTGGTGAGCGACGGCGTGTTCACCACCGAGGTGGACGACGAAGACGCGGACCTCCGCATCGAGATCTTCCGCCCCACCGTGTTCGGCGTCGACGCCTGCGCGGTCGCGGCGCCCACGCGGGCCGGCGGTTGGTCTCTGGCGTTCGCCCTGGGGCTGCTCGGCTTGATCCGTCGGCGATCGCACCGCACTCTGTAGGGAGTGCCCCCCGCAGCCACCGCTCTGAAGGACACCTCGACCCCCGCCGGGGAGGTGGCCGACCTGCTCGCCGCGGTCGAGCAGGTGATCCACGGGAAGCGTGAGCTCGTCGAGCACGTCCTGACCTGCCTGCTCGCGGGCGGCCACGTGCTGCTCGAGGACGTGCCCGGGGTCGGCAAGACGACGCTCGCAGGGGCGGTCGCGGGCGCCCTCGGGTGCTCCTTCTCCCGCATCCAGTTCACGGCGGATCTGCTCCCCAGCGATCTGCTCGGCGTCAGCATCTTCGACGAGGAGAAGCGACGCTTCGAGTTCCACCCGGGGCCCGTGTTCGCGCAGGTGGTCCTGGCCGACGAGATCAATCGCACCCCGCCGAAGACCCAGGCGGGCCTCCTCGAGGCCATGAACGAAGGCCAGGTGAGCATCGACGGCGCGGTGCACCCGCTCCCGACGCCCTTCTTCGTCCTCGCCACCCAGAACCCGCTGGAGCACCACGGCACGTTCCCGCTGCCCGAGTCCCAGGTGGACCGCTTCCTGATGCGGCTCGAGGTGGGCTACCCGGACGAGGAGGCCGAGCGCACTCTGCTGCGGGAGACCGCGGGGCCGCGCCCGTCCGCCCCGACGGTCCTCGATCCCGAGCGGCTCCTGCGACTCCAGGAGCGCGCCCAGGCGATCCGGGTGCACAGAGACGTCGAGGACTACATCCTCCAGATCGTCCGGGCCACCCGAGAGGACCCGGATCTGGCGCTCGGCGCCTCCCCTCGGGCGGCGCAGTCCCTGGTCCGCGCGGCGCGTGCCCGCGCCCTCCTGCAGGGTCGCGACTTCACCACCCCGGACGACGTGGGTTCCGTGGCCGGTCCGGCCCTCGCGCACCGCCTCGTGCCCGCCTGGGCCGCCACGGGCGGGGAGGGCGCCCGGTCGGCCGACGAGGTCCTCGAGGCGATCCTCCAGCGGGTCGAGCCCCCGCGCTGACCCTTGGGCGCTCCCGTCGGTCCGTTCCTGGCGTCCGAGCAGCGCGCCTCTTGGTGGCGCCGCGTCGTGCAGAAGCTCCCCCGCCCGCGTCGGCTCCGGCGCATCCGCCCGACCCGCGAAGGCACGATCTTCTTCGTCACGTCCCTGGCGGTCGCGGGCGCCGCCCTCAACACGGGCAACAACCTGCTGTACCTGGTGTTCGCGCTCATGCTCGGGCTCGTCGCGCTCTCCGGCGTGCTGTCCGAGGTGGCCGTCCAGCGGGTGCGGGTGGAGCGCCGCATCGAGGGGCGCGTGTTCGCCGATCGCCCCGCCCGCGGCACCTGGACCGTGCGCAACCCGCGCCGCCGGCTGCCGTCCCTGGGCTTGGTGCTGGAGGAGATCCCGTCGCGGGAGGCGCAGCTGGACTCGGCCCGCGCGCCCCGCTTCCCCTGGGTGCGGGCGGGGGCGACCGTCGCGCGCCCGGGCACGTGGCGGTTCGCGCGGCGGGGCGTGCATCGGCTCCGGGGGATCCGGGTCTCCACCACCTGGCCCTTCGGGATCCTGCGCAAGTGGTACGACGTGGAGGCCCCGCTGGAGGTCCTCGTGCTCCCCACGCCGGGCGCCGCGGCGGAGCAGGAGGAGACGTCGCGGCGGGGGGCCCAAGAGGACCCGCGGCCCACCCCGGCGAGAGGGGGAGGCGACTTCCTCGGGCTGCGTGAGCACCGCCAGGGGGAGGGGATGAGGGACATCCACTGGCGCTCGACCGCGCGGCTGCGGCGTCGGGTGGTGGCGGAGCGCGCGACGGACGCCGAGCCGGAGGCTTGGGTCCGGGTGAAGCGGCCGGGACCCGGGGGGGAGGCGGAGCGCGCGGACGCCCTCGAGCGCTCGCTGCGGGTGGCCGTGAGGACCGTCCTCGAAGCCGAAGAGCGGGGCGCAGTCCTGCACGTGGAGGTCCTGGAGACACCCCCGAGGACGCCCCGCACCGGGGCCGAGCGCGACGCGGTGCTCCAGCAGCTCGCGCTGCTGCGGTTGGGGGAGCCGTGAAGCTGCGTCCGGGATTCCGCACCCTGCAGGCGGCCGCGACGCTGACCGTCGCGCTCGTGGGGTTCGGGGCGCTGCGCGTGGGCGGTCGCCTCGACGGGTTGGTCGCGGGCGTGGCCCTCGCCGCCTGGCTCGCGTCCTTCTGGCCCGGTCGACCCCGGCTCCACACGCGCACCTGGCTCGGCCTCCAGATCGCGTTCCTCGCGTGGATGGCGGTGGGCGGCGTGCTGCTCGGCGTCCAGCTCCTCGATCTGTTCGCCCAGCTGCTCGTCTTCGTGCAGGTCCATCGACTCCTCACCCGCGAGACGGCGTCGGACGACCGATACGTCCACTTCATCGCCTTCGGCCAGGTGCTGCTGGCGTCGGTCCTCACCGTCGACCTGTCGTGGTTCGCCCTGTTCTGCGTCTTCAGCGTCGCGCTGACCTGGGCGCTGCTCCTCGCGCGCCTGGCCATGAACGTCGAGGAGGACTGGCTCGACCGGTACGGCCGCCCCGGGGAGACCGTCGTGCCGCCGTCCGCGTTCCAGAGCGTAGACGGCCTCGTGCGGGGGCCCTTCCTCGCGACGGTCACGGGGCTCACGATCGTCCTCCTCGTGGGCACCGTCGCGCTGTTCTTCGTGCTCCCCCGCATGCAGGTGGGCCTGTTCTCGGGCGGGTTGCTCCAGGCCGTGCACGTGTCCGGATTTTCGGAGCGGGTGCGCCTCGGCGAAGTGGGCACCATGCAGCTGTCCAACGAGCCGGTGATGCGCGTCAAGGTCCTCGATCGGTCCGGGCGCCCGTACCCCGCGGTGCCGGGCCTGTACTGGCACGGCCTCGCGCTCGATCGGTTCGACGGCAGGGCCTGGGAGCTCTCGGACGCGCGCCGCACGCTGCTCCGGCTGCCCTCGCATCGGCCGCCGAAGGGCCCGCCGAGCGGCTACTGGTCGATCCAGCAGGAGGTCAGCGTGGAGGTGCTGGATCAGCGCGTCCTCTTCCACGTGCCTCGCGCGGTGGGGATCTACGGAGACTTCAGGAACCTCGAGGCGGTGGAGACCGAGGGCTTCTACGTCCCCGGGGCGCGCTCGCGGCTCGACTACACCGTCTACAGCGTGCCCCCCGACTTCGACCCCGCCGTGCTCCGCCCCCTGGACCCGCGGGACGCGCCGCCGGACCTGCGGGCCGTCTACACCCAGCTGCCGCCGACGTTGTCGCCGCGGATCGGGGCGCTCGCCACCGACTGGGTGCGTGGCGCGGCCTCTCCCGTGGACGCCCTCCTGCTGCTCCAGAGTCGCCTCCGCGGCGATGAGTTCACGTACAGCCTCGACCAGCCTGCGTCGGCGTACCCCGACCCGCTGCTCGCGTTCGTGGACACCGTGAAGGAGGGGCACTGCGAGTACTTCGCCTCGGCCATGACGGTCATGGCGCGGACCCTGGGCTACCCCGCGCGGGTGGTGAACGGCTTCGCGGGAGCGGACTTCAACCCCGTCGGGGAGTACTGGGTGGTGAGGGCCAAGCACGCCCACGCCTGGGTGGAGGTTTGGTTCCCGGAGCACGGATGGACCGTGTTCGACCCCACGCCGTCGTCCGGGGCGACGGGCGCGTCGGCGCAGCTCACCTTCGCCGCCCGGCTGCAGGCCTGGTCCGACTACGCGCGCGTGACGTGGTCCGCCGTGCTGCTCGACTACGAAGCAGGCAGCCAGCTCGAGGCCATCCGCGGCCTCGCTCGGTGGATGCGGGACGGCGGGAAGCTCGAGCTGCCCAGCCTCCGCGACGGGGCCCTCCGGCCGTCCGACGACGACGTCGCGGTGGGGACCTCCACGACCTCCCTGTGGATCGCGCTCGGGCTGCTGGCGGCGGGGCTCGGGGGGGGCGGGCTGGTGAGGTGGGCGCGGGGGCTGCGGCGCCGCGATCCCGCGGTCCGCGCCGTGGGGAGGCTGGTCGCCGCCTGGCACAAGGCGGCCGTGGACGCGGGCGTGGACCATCCCGGCGAGACCGGCTCCACCGAGGCCTGGGCGCGCTGGGCCGAGACCCACGATCCGGCCCGCTGGACGGGGTCCGTCGCCACGATCCGTGACTACGAGGCGGCGCGGTTCGGGGGGCGGGGGACGACCGACGCGCGAGCGATCGACGCCCTCCGGCGGCGCCGGGCGTGAGGGCCGCTACTCGACGGTGACGACCCAGGACAGGTCCGTCACGAGCGTCCCGTCGGTGACCTCGAACGCCACGTCGACCTCGGTCCGCGCGATGTCCTCGCTCCAGGCCATCTGCCACACGGCGAGGAACTCCCCGGTGCCTGTGTCGCCGCCCTCCTCGGGGGTGTCGTCGGCGAAGAAGGTCCACGTGAGGTTCAAGGAGTCTTCGTCCTCCCCCTCCACGCGGAAGTCGAGCACGCCGTCCTCGGACAGGTCGGCGTCGGCCCCGGGGCTGGAGGAGAAGATGCGCGGCGGCGAGCGGGGCCCGCCGTCGTCCGAGCGGCCTATGTCGACGTCGCAGCCGACGAGGAGCAGCGCCGCGCAGGCCACCCACCTCATTCGACGGTCACTGCCTTGGCGAGGTTCCGCGGCTTGTCGACGTCTCGGCCCAGGACGAGCGCGGTGTAGTAAGCGAGCAGCTGGAGCGGCACCGTCATGAGGAACGGCGTGAGCGCCCAGTGGGTCCGGGGCAGTACGACCATCTCGTCGGCGACCTCGGCGACCCGTTCGTCGTCCGGGTTGCAGATCGCGATCGTGTGCCCGCCGCGGGCCTTGATCTCCTCGATGGCGGAGATCGTCTTGCTGTGCAGGTGGTCGTCGGGGACGAGGAAGATGACGGGCGTGCCGTCCTTGATGAGCGCGATCGGGCCGTGCTTCATCTCCGCGGCGGCGAAGCCCTCGCACTGGATGTACGAGACCTCCTTGAGCTTGAGGGCGCCCTCGAGGGCGGTGGGGTAGTTGGCCCCGCGGCCCAGGAACAGGACGTACTCGGCGTCCTTGATGCGATTCGCCAGCTCCTCGACCTGCTCGCTGCTCGTGTCGAGGAACTCGCGGATCTGGGTGGGGAGCTTCTCCAGCGCGGCGAGCAGGCGTTGGCCCGCGTCTCCGGACAGGTCGCGCATGCGGCCGATCTTGATGGCGAAGAGGGTGAGCGCGAGGAGCTGGCTGGTGAACGCCTTGGTGGACGCCACCGCGATCTCCGGGCCCGACCGGATGTACATGCCGCCGTCCGACTCGCGGGCGATGGTCGAGCCCACGACGTTCACGACGCCGAGGACCCGCCCGCCCTTGCGCTGGACCTCCCGCATGGCGGCCAGCGTGTCGGCCGTCTCGCCCGACTGAGAGACGGCGAAGTAGAGGGTCTTGGCGTCCACGATCGGGTTGCGGTAGCGGAGCTCGCTGGCGATCTCCACGGTGCACGGCACCCGCGCGATGCCTTCGAGCACGTGGGTGGCGGCCATGGCGGCGTGGTAGCTCGTGCCGCATGCCATCAGGCACACGCGCCGGATGTCGAAGAACTCCCGGCGCTCGAGGTTGAGGCCGCCCAGGTGGGCGTCGCCGAACTCGGGCTCGGCGCGGCCGCGGAGGCCCCGGGCGATGGAGCGCGGCTGCTCGTGGATCTCCTTGAGCATGAAGTGCGGGAAGCCGCCCTTCTCGATCTCTTCGAGCTCCCAGTCGAGCAGGTGCTCGGACTTGTCGATGAGGCGGTCCTTGAGATCCGTCGTGCGGAAGCCGTTCGACTCCAGCACCGCGACCTCGCCGTCTTCGAGGTACACGACGGTCTTCGTATGCGCGATCAGCGCGGGCGCGTCCGACGCGACGAACATCTCGTCCTCGCCCACGCCGATGACGATGGGGGAGCCGTTGCGCGCCACGACCAAGCGGCCGGGCTCGTCCGTGGCGAGCACGACGATGCCGTAGGTGCCCTTGATCAGGCCGAGGGCCGACTTGACCGCGGTCTCGAGGTCGCCCTCGTAGAAGCGGGCGACGAGGTTGGGGATGACCTCCGTGTCCGTCTCGCTCTTGAACTCGACGCCGTCGGCCTTGAGGCGCTTTCGCAGGACGGAGCTGTTCTCGACGATGCCGTTGTGGACGACGGCGATGCGGCCGTCGTGGCTGAGGTGGGGGTGGGCGTTCACGTCGTTGGGGCCGCCGTGGGTCGCCCAGCGGGTGTGGGCGATGCCCGCGTTGGCCGCCGGGAGCGTCTCGGGGAGGCCGCGCTCCATCTCGCGGATCCGGCCCTTCTTCTTGTGCACGAAGAACGCGCTCCCGCCGCCGTTCATGGTGGCCACCCCGGAGCTGTCGTACCCCCGGTATTCGAGCCGCTTGAGGCCCTCCACGAGGATCGGCACGACGTCACGGGGTCCGGTGTACCCGACGATTCCACACATGTTCTGCTACTCCCGGGGGGCGTTGTCTCGCGGCCTCAGCCGTAGATCATCCTGCGTATCTGCCGCTCCGACCGCGGGCGAGCCCGAAACGGTCGGCCCTCCAGCTCCTTCGCGATCCGCCCGTACAGGATCCGGTTGGGGATCCCCTCCCGCTGCAGCTCGCGATGTCGTCTCGCGACGAACTCCTCGACGGTCTCACTCCAGTGAAACCGCAGCTCCGAGGCGACCTTGTCCAGCTGTCGCTCGGAGATGTCGACGATTCGAAGCAGGAATCGTCGGAAGGCGGGGTCGAGCGCCGGTCTCGAGGGCATGCGTTCGCTCCGCTTTCACAAGCACGCTAGGGCGGCCGGAGGGCCATCGACAAGCGTTATACCCGAAATCGGGTATGGCGCTCTTGTGCCCCCCGGCGGGTACACTCGACGACGATGGTGGCGGCGGCCGGGACCCGACGATCGACTGCGCTCCTGGTTCTGCTGCTCGCTGCAGGCCTGCTGCTCCGCGTGACGGCGGTGGACGCCCCGCCCCTCGACTCCCACCACGTCCGGCAGGCCGACACCGCGTCCATGGCGCGGGTGATGCTGCGCGAGGGCTCCGACCTCCTGCACCCGCGCATCGCCTGGGCGGGGCCGGAGGCGGGCACCGTGGAGAGCGAGCTCCCGCTCTATCAGGGGATCGTCGCCGCCGGGTGGAGGGTCCTCGGCGAGCCCGCGGACATGCGCCGGAGCGGGGCGGCTGCGTGGGCCCGCGGGGTGTCGGTGGCGGCGTGGCTCCTGGGCGCGCTGGCCCTCATCGCGTGGGTTCGTCGCCGGCTCGGCGGCCCCACGTGGCCCTTCCTCGTCCTCTACTGCCTCTCCCCGCTGTCGATCGTGTTCAGCCGGAGCCTCCAACCGGACCCTCTGGCGGTCGCGTTCCTGCTGGTCGGCCTCGAGCGCCTGGACGCGGCCGTGGACCGTCGAGGGGCGGGCGCGGCGGCGGCGGCGGGTCTCGCGGCGGTGCTCCTGGGGCTCGCCATCGCGGTGAAGGGCACGACGGCCTTCTTCCTGCTCGCCGCCCTGCCGCTCGCCAAGGCGACGCGGATGGAGCGCGCGCGGAGGTGGGCGAAGCGGGGCGTCGTAACGGGTGCGCTCGTGGGGGCGGGCGCGCTGGGCCTGGCGTGGTACGCGCACGCCGCGACCCTGGGGACCGACGGCGCCACGTTCGGGATCTGGGGCGCCGACGCACACAAGTGGGGCGGCGCGGCGGTGTGGCTCGACGGGTCGCGATGGCTCGGCATCCTCGGCACCTTCGTGGGCGTCACCTGCACCCCCGTGGGCGCCGTCCTCGCGGCGGTGGGCCTCTTGGCGGCCCGGCGTCGCCCGGCGCTCGAGCCGTTCGCCTGGGGCATCGCAGGCCTCGGCGTGGCGGTGATCGCGGTGACCGAGGGGTTCGGGCTGCACAGCTACTACCAGCTGCCCGCCGTGGCGTTCGTGTCGGTGGCGGCCGGCTGGGCCGTTCGCGAAGGGCTCGCGACGCTGCGCGACGCCCCGCTGTTGCCGGGCCTGCCGGCCGTCCTCGCCCTGTGCGGCGGGGTGGCCCTGGGGTCCTCCGCGGTGCTGGGCCAGCAGTTCGTCCGGGACAACCTCACCCTCGATCGTCGCCCCGCCGCGGTGGCGCGGACGGCGGGCCCGTTGATCCCCGGCAGCCCGCCCGTGGTGGTGGTCGACCGGCACGCGCAGACGGTGCTGTACGCGCTGGACCTGCGCGGCTGGACCCGCGACGCCATCGACGTCGAGGACCTGGAGTGGCTCGAGCTGGACGGGGCCGAGTACCTGCTCGTCACCGACACATCGGCGTCCTACTGGTCCGAGACGTTCCGGGATGAGGTGGCGAGTCGACGCCCGCTGGTGGCGCAGGGCCCCGACTGGGTGCTGTTTCGGCTCTTCGCGGCCGTGAAGGAGGGCGAGCCCGCGGCCGTCACGTCGCCCGAGCCATCGCCTCCCGAACCTGCTGCTCCAGATCCGGCCCCGTGAGCCCGGCCGCGAGCGTCTCGTCCGCGCCTGCGCGCACCAGCTGGTGGGCGTCGTCCCCGTCCACGCCCACGGCGAGGAGCGGCAGGAACGCCGACGCGAGGTCTTCGCGCAGCACGCCCACCTGAGCCACCGATCCGGTGACGTCCCCCGCCACCGACAGGAGGATCGCCCGCGGCGCCGTGCGCTGGATGAAGTCGCGCGCGGACGCGACGTCGGCGACGGAAGCGACCCGGAACTCGCCCTCCGGGAGGGCCTTGCGCAGTCGGTCGTCGAGGCCGTCGCCGCCCAGGACGAGGAGCAGTCGGCCTCCGGGATCTTCGGTGCTCACGGGCGAACCCAGGAACTCGCCGCTCGGCCCCTCCGCCTCGCCCAGCAGGTCGGGCAGCATCCGCGGGCCGCTGGCCTCCGTGATCTCGTCCTCGGAGGCCGGGAAGGGAGCGGGCCCCTCCATCGTCTCCTCCACGAGGCCGTCCCAACCGTCGGCCGTCACGACCACCTTGTCGGCGCCCCCGGTCACGACCTCGACGCCCAGAGCGAGCGCCAGGTCGTGCAGCGAGAGCCTGCCCTGCACCACCAACCCCAGGCCCTCCTCGGCGGCGGACACCGGGCGGTTGCCGTCCACGTAGACCTTCAGCCGTCCGCGCGCCTTCGACGACCCGGCGGGCAGGTCGCCCGAGGCCTCGACGCGCGTGAACAGCGGATGGCGACCTCGACTGCCCGTGTGTCGGCAGGCGCGGCAGCCGGGACCCCGGGCGGGGAGGCTCGCGGGCATGGTGTCGGCGCGCAGGCCCATGCGCTTGGCGAGGGCCTTGTCCACCGGCGACGAGGACTTGCACGACCCACACAGCCCCCGGGCGGTCCGCTGCTCGATCACGCCCAGCAGCTGGCCCCCGAGCAGGGCCTCCGAGACGTGCTCGAGGAGGTTCGAGAGGCCGTCCACCGCGTCGTCGCCGCGCAGGCCCGCGATGACGAGCCGACCGTCGTCCGCAGCCCGGAGGACCAAGCCCGCGGCGTGCTCCACGCCGTCCACCACCAACACGTCCGGGTCCCGAGCCAGGGCGTGGTGGACCGCCACCGCGATGTCCTCTTCGCCGGGGCCGTCACCGTACCGGTAGGTCTCCTGACCGTCGGTCGTGAACAGGTCCCATGGGCCCACCACGCAGGTGCGGCGCCGCTTCGCCTCGGCCCGCGCGATGGCGCGCAGCGTGGTGCTTCGGCCCGAGTCCTCCGGCCCGACCACGAGGATGACGCCCTGGCGCGCCGCGCCCCACTGGCGGAGCCGCTTGCGCACGTCCGCGGGCAGCCCGAGGCCGTTCACGTCGCGGACCGAGCCGGAGTCGCGGATGCGGAGGACGAGCGAGGGCTCCGGCGCGCCGCCGACGCTCGCGATGCGACACCTCACCGGGCGGCCGCTCCAGATCGCCTCGAAGCCGCGCCCGACGCCGTGCCCGGTCGGCTCGCCGAGGGGCAGCCCCACGGCCCGGTGGATGGCTTCGACGGCGGCGATGCGCGACCACGCCGGGAGCCGCACCGCGAGCTGCATCTCGCCGTCCACGCGGTAGTCCACGCGGAGCTGGGAGCCCTCTGCGCGCAGGCGCAGGGCGTCGCACTGACGGTCGAGGCCGTGCGCGAGGAGCGCCGCGAGCAGCTGGAGGCTGGTCTCGGGGGTGCGTGAGCCGCGCAGGTCCTTCACCACCGCGGCCAGCCCGCGGTCGGAGTGACCGTCGAGATCCAGCGGCGCGTCGAGGCCCGGGGGAGGAGCGCTCTGGTCCCCGAGGGAGACGTCCGCGGCCGGGGCCTCCGCGCCGAGGGACGGGGGCAGCGCGCCCACCGCGGACCCGTCGTCCGGGTGCTCGATGGCGACCAGCGTCTCCTCCTCCAGGGGCGACGTGGGCGGCTTCTCGCCCGGCGACGTGGCCACCGGGGAGAGCTGGGTCCGGCTTGGGCTCGCGCCCGGCGGGGGGCCCAGCGGGGCGAGCGGCGGAGGGGGCGCCGGGGGCCCGCTCGGTTGCTTCGGCAGGGGCGGCGGCGCGAGGGGCGGCGCCGGGCCGGCGGGGAAGGACGGGACCACCACGCGGGGAGAGGAGGGGGGGCTCACCTCGATGGCGCCGAGGTCGAGGGCGTCCTCGACGTCGATCTCGTCCGGCGGCTCGGGGGTGTGGTCCGACGGCTCCGTCTCCTCGGCCGTCTCGGGCAGGTCGTCGAAGTCGTCGTCGTCCGCGGGGGCGGAGTGCACCACCGGCGCGGGCGGGGCGGCCGATCCGGATCCGAGGGACATGAGCCCCGGCGGCACGGTCCCGAGGCCGGGGATGGAGCCGCCGAGGGGGATCGAGGACGTCACGGCCACGTCCACGATGCGCTCCTCGGCCTCCTCGTCCACGTCCGGCACGAGGTCGTCCACGGCGATGATGTCGAGCTCCTCGTCCTCCCCGTCGTCCTCTTCCGCGGGCAGGGCCTCGATCACGCTCGCGGTCACGATCTCGGCCGCGGCGTAGACGTCGGCGATGGTCTTGTCGAGGGCGCCGGCCGGCGAGACCAGGAGGCTCAGCGGGCAGCCGAGGGCGGTGGAGACGGTGGCCTGGGCCTGCGTGTCGAACGGGTCTGCGACCGCGACCTCGGCCATGCCCGTGACTCCCACGGCGAGCGGGAGCACGCGCAGCGCGCGCGCGATGTCCACGGGGAGCCTGGCGAGGAGGATCGGGTCCGGGGTGGGCAGGGGCGGGGCGGCGAAGCGAACGTCCGCCTGCTCGGCGAGCGCCTGGGCCAGTTGCTCCTCGTCGAT
This sequence comes from uncultured Rickettsiales bacterium, assembly GCA_964620495.1. Classification (GTDB taxonomy): domain Bacteria; phylum Myxococcota_A; class UBA796; order UBA9615; family UBA9615; genus CAZEKB01. The sequence continues at coordinate 154,538 of CAZUHI010000005.1, forward strand.
GGCGCCGGACGCCAAGAGGATCTCACCGATTCGTCGCCGGGAACTCACTCCCACCATTCTCGCATCGCAGGCCCTCGGAGGGCCAACCCGGATCGTCGATTCGCCGGAGGCGAAACGGGCGAAACGGGCCTTGGTGGGCGGGGCTCGGCAAGCGCTCCAAGCGCGCGCAGCGAGGAGCTTGCGCAGCAAGTCCGAGCGGAGTTGAGGAAGGCAGTGCGGGGCCCCCGCGGAAGAATCGCCGGAGGCGAAACGAAGTGGTTCTTCCGTGGGGTGCTTAGAAGCCGTATTCGATCAGATCGAACCGGGGCAGGACGTCGAGGACGATCGTGCGGCTGAACAGGAAGAGGCTCGGGTTGTCGATGTCGGCGTGCAGGAAGATGACTTCGTGCGTGCCGATGTCTTCGGCCTCGGGCACCCAGTGGAGGATGCCGCCGTCTTCCACCGGCTCGTAGTCCGAGCCTTCGGGGAGCTGCGTGGGGCGCAGGACGTACGCCTCCGGGTCCTCGTTCAGGACGTCCAAGAAGAGCTCTTCGCCGACGTAGACCTCGACGTGCTCGGGGGGGAGCACGACCACGTCGCCGGCGTCGTCTTCGCGGTCCTGCTCGGGGAGCGCGTACTCGACGTCATCCGTGTCGGACGCCTCGATGACGAGGCTCCCGTCGTCGACCGAGCACCCGGAGAGGGCGAGGCCGAGCGCGAGGATGGCGAAGCCGGCGAGGCGGGTTGGATGCCGGTGCGTCATCGGTCCTCCGTCGCTCCCCAGGGGGGAGCCGACCTCCCCCCGGAGGGGGAGGCGGTTGATCATCTCCGGTGGAGGATCAACTGGGCGAGAGCCCGATCAACACCTCCATCTCGGCCACTTCCTCGTCTTCCAGACCCTCGGCGCGCCGCTCATACTCCATGAGCGTGCGAACCATGGCGGCCCGAAGGTCGTCGGCCAGGTCTTCCTGGTCCTCGGGCTTCACCCGAGCGACGAACCCGCGAGCCAGAGCGGTGGAGCCGTTCGCCTTCAGCAGGCGCTCGACCACCACCTTGCGCGTGGCCCCGAGGAACCGTTCGAAGCCGGCGATGACGGCGTCGTGGTCCTCACTGAAGAAGTTTACATAGCCCTCCGGGATGACCGCCCGGTACGTAATCTGCCCGCGTCCACGGTCGATCTCTTCGACCAGGCCCTGGTCCATGAGGGTGTCGACGGACAGCCGGGCGTAGTTCACCTCGTAGTTGATGGGCAGCTCGCGGGCGATCTCGTCCAGGTCCATCTCCCGCTTCAGGAGCATGAAGTAGACCTTGCGGCGCAGGTTGTAGAGGGGACCGTCGCCGTCTTCGACCCCATTCTCCTTGTACTTCTTCTTGATCTTCTTGACCGTGCGGAGCGCGGTGTCGAAGGCCAGAGAGACGCGCGTGCTGGTCTTGTAGCGCTTCTCGGCGCGCTCGTAGAGCGCCAGGGTGAAGAGGTCGCGCGCCCGGGACACCGTCATGTCCACGTCGAGCACGACGTCGGCCACCATGCCCAAGAGGGTGAAGACCACCTTGGACTCGCCTACGACCGTATGCGGTCCGGGGCGGAGGCTCTCGGGAAGGGTGGAAAGCGGTACGACTTGGCCCATGTCTACTCCCGTCGGCTGAGGCGCCCTCGCGGACCTCATGCTGCTCGGAGGGGTTGCAAGCGTGGTGCCGGCGTGAACAGCGAGTGCTCGGCCGATCGTCCTCTCGCGTCCTTCGTCGCAAAAACCTCGCCGATATCGCTGCGTTTTCCACGTTGGGGCCGCACTCGGCGGGGCGCCACTCGATGTGACGATCGGGCATGATCATGCCCGATCTCCGAGGTTCGCGGGGGAGAGATCCGTGACACGGGATGCCGGGGTGCGCAGAGCGCTTCGCACCTGCAAGCGGTCCGAAGCGGGCACCCGGGTGCCCGGATCAGCCGGTGAGGTAGGTCTCCACCAGGCCGTGGTCCTCCGCGTGGGCGTAGGCCTCGTCCACGCTGATGAGCCCTCGGCGAGCCAGCGCCGCGAGGTGCCTCTCGAGCAGCCACATGCCGTCGTCCCGGTGGGTCTGCATGACGCTCGGGATCTGCTGGGCGCGACGCTCGCGGATGAGGTTGCCGATCGCGTGGTTCACGCGCATGACCTCCACCGCCGCCACGCGACCGCCGTCCGTGCGCCGCACCAGGCGCTGGGCCACCACGGCCTGGAGGGAGTCGGCCAGCTGGGACCGGGCCTGGCCCTGCTTGTGCTCGTCGAACACGTCGACGATGCGGTCCACCGCCGCGTAGGCCCGGGACGAGTGCAGCGTGGAGAGCACGAGGTGGCCGGTCTCGGCGGCCGTGAGCGCGAGCTGGATGGTCTCCTGATCGCGCATCTCGCCCACGAGGATGATGTCGGGGTCCTCGCGGAGCGCGGCGCGGAGCCCGTCGGCGAACGTGGCCGTGTGGCGACCGAGCTCCCGCTGCCGCACCAGCCCTCGCTTGCGGGGGTGGAGGACCTCGATCGGATCCTCGAGGGTGATCACGTGCACGCGCCGGGTCTCGGTCACGTGCGCCACGAGGGCCGCCATGGTGGCCGACTTGCCGCTGCCCGTCGGCCCCGTGAAGAGGACCAAGCCCGTCTTGTGGTCGACGAGCGAGGCGAGGGAGCGAGGGAGCTGCAGCTCCGAGAGGGTGGGGATGGACTCCGCGAGCGCCCGCACCGCGAGGGCCCAGCCGTTGCCCGCCATGTAGAGGTTCGCGCGGAACCGGCCGAGCCCGTCGATGCCGAACGCGAAGTCGATGGCGCCGCCGCCGGACGCGTCCAGGTGGGCCACCTCCTCGGGGTCCACCAAGCCCTCCACGAGCTCGAGCACGGTCTTGGTCTGGGCGTGGCAGTCGGGGAGGGGCCGCAGCTCGCCGTCGATGCGGCCCATCGGGGGGTCGCCGTCGCCGAGGTGGAGGTCCGAGCCGCTCAGGCCCATCAGCCGCTGCAGCGCGTCCTCCAAGGCGGGGGCGACCGTGCTCACTTGTCGATCGTCTCCACGAGGTCGGGGAGGGTCTGCAGGTCCGGGACCATGACCACCTCGATGCGACGGTTCAGGGCGCGCCCCTCCTCGGACTCGTTCGCCGCGCGGGGCTGGAACTCGCCGTACCCGGCGGCGCTGAGGTTCTCGCCCGCGAGCCCGACGTCCTTGAACAGCTTCACCACGGACACCGCGCGGGCCGTGGACAGCTCCCAGTTCGAGGGGAAGCGCTGGGTCTTGATCGGGACGTTGTCCGTGTGGCCCTCCACCTGGAAGGCGCGGTCCGGGAAGTCGACGAGGGCGTCCGCGACCTCCTTGAGCGTCTCGATCCCGAGCTCGCTGAGCTCGGCGCTGCCGCTGGGGAACAGGATGTCCTGCTTCAAGTCGATGACCAAGCGCCCGCGCACGATGCGGACGTTCAGCTTCCCGCCGTCGATCATCGCCTGCAGCCGGTCGCGGATCTTCCGGAAGATGGCGTCGCGGGCCTCGGCGGCGGCCTGTCGCGCCCGGGCCTCCTCCAGCGCGCGCTGGGCCTCGGCGAGCATGTCGGCCATGTCCGACTTCTGCTCGAGCAGGGCGTCCACGTTCTGCCCCAGCTCCGAGAGCTTCCTCCGGAGCGCGGTGTTGTCGGCCAGGACCTGGTCCCGCGCCGCGGCGAGGGCGGCGAGCTCGGCCTTGCACTCTTCGACGGTGCCCACCAGCGCGTCCTGCTGGGCGCGGCACGCGGCGAGCTCCTCGAGGAGGGCGCCGACCTTGTCCTGGGACTCGGCGATCGTGTCCAAGGCGGCTTGATGGAGGTCCTTGCGCACCCCGCAGCCGCCCAGCAGGGAGGCGGCGAGGAGGAGGAGAGAGAGGCGAATCGTCAGCGCTTGCATCGGCGTTCCAGAGGGGGCGCAGCTGCCCGTCGGGCGGAGTCTATTCCACCGGGCGGACGGGGTGGCGGCGGGGCTCGGGTTCGTCGCCCGCGATGCGCGCAGCGACGCGGAAGACCTCCTGGCGGAGGACGTGCCCGAAACGGTCGAAGAAGTGGTTGGCGCCCGGCACGACGACGGCCTCGACGGGCACGGCGGCGGCCTTCATGGCCTGCACGCGCGCCTCGAACTCGTCGGTGGGGCAGAACTCGTCTTCCTCTCCGATGATGAGGAACAGCGGCCGGGCGTCGTCCTCGAGGAAGCTCCAGTCGTAGTCGCGACCGTCGACTTCGCCGAGCCCCAGGGGCAGGCCGATCCCCACGCGGTGGGTGACCGTGGGGTCCTGGGCGGCCGCGGTGAGGCCCACCACGGAACCGAAGGAGAAGCCGCCGATCACCCGGGGTCCGTCCGCCTCTGCGCGCTGATCGAGGGCGGTCGCGGCGGCCCGGACGTCGTGCAGCTCGGTCACCCCGCCGCCGTGGGTCCCGCCGGAGCCGCCCACACCGCGGAAGTTGAACCGGATCGCGGCGTAGCCGGTGTCCCGGAAGGCCTTGTACAGCGAGTGTACGACCTTGTTGTTCATCGTCCCGCCGTACAGCGGGTGGGGGTGGCAGGCCACGAGGGTCCCGCGGGCGGACTCGGGCACCACGCACGCGCCCTCGAGGGTCACGCCGTCGGCGGTGGGGAAGTCGAGGGGGGTGTCTGCAGGGGGCCGCGGCACCGGCGCACGCTGCCGGCGCTACCAGTCGATGTCGATGTCCTCGGGGTCCTCTTCCTCTTCGCCGGCCTCTTCCTTGGCCTTCTTCTCTTCCTCTTCGGCCTTGCGCTTCTTCTCGTCCTCGATCTCCTTCTCGCGCTCTTCGAGATCCTCGGAGAAGACGTCGAACTCGATGGCCTTCTTCTCGGAGACGGCCTCGAGGTCGGCCTTCTCCTGGTCGGTGAGCCCCTCCTGCTTGTCGGGGCCCGACGAGCAGCGCTCGGGCGGGACCTCCCAGGTGGCGTACACCTGCTCCGTCTGACGGCTCATCTCCACCGTGACGGAGTTGCCGGGAGACCACGTGTACTTGCGGGAGTAGCCGGTGTCGTCGGGCGCGCCCGTGACCGCGGGCTCTCCGTGGCGGCCGCCGAGCTTGGCCTTGATGGTCTTGAGCGCCTTGGGCGACTCGAAGCACCGCCACCGGGCGGTCACGAGCTTCTGCTCCTCGAGGACCACGCGGATGACGCCGTCGAGGCCCCACAGCGTGAGGTTCGACTCGAGCATCTCGTCCGTGAGCTCGTTGATCTCGCCCAAGGCGGCGTCGATCGCCGCCCGCTCGGCGCAGAAGGTCAGGCCCGCTGGAAGCTCCGGTTCTCCGGCCGCCGCCGGGGCGGCCGACATCGCCAAGGCGGCGACTGCGATGCACGTCCAAGCTCTCATCGTTCCCTCCGGACCTCTGGGCGCACCCTACCTGAAGGCACGGGCGCTCAAACCCTAGGACCGGGTCGCGGGCCGCGCACGGTCGGAGCGCCGGATCGTCAGCCGTGACGCCGCGCGAAGTCGCCCATGAAGTCGGCGAGGGCGGTGCACGAGGCGAGGGGGACCGCGTTGTAGATGCTGGCGCGCAGGCCGCCCACGCTGCGGTGCCCCTTGAGGCCGATCAGGCCCGCCTCGGTCGCTTCCGATACGAAGACAGGCTCGAGGGCGGTGTCGCCGGGGATGCGGAACGTGATGTTCATCCAGGACCGGGAGCCGCGCTGCGCGTGGCCCGTGTAGAAGCCGCCGGACCCGTCGATCGCGCCGTAGACGGCGTCGGACTTGGCGCGGTTGCGGGCCTCCATGGCGGACAGCCCGCCGAGCCCCAGCAGCCACTTCGCCACGAGCCCGACCATGTAGATGTTGAAGGTCGGCGGCGTGTTCAGCATCGAGTCCTTCGCCGCGATCTTCGCGAAGGAGAACATCTCGGGGAGGGTCGGGTCGCTGCGCTCGAGCAGGGCCCGGTCGAGGATCAGCACCGTGACGCCGGCGGGCCCCATGTTCTTCTGGGCGCCCGCGTAGATCAGGCCGTAGCGGCCGACGTCCACGGGGCGGCTGAGGATGTCGCTCGACATGTCGCACACGAGCGTGCCCCCGCCCGCGCTCGGCACGTACTGGTACTGCGTCCCGTAGATCGTGTTGTTCGACGTGTAGTGCAGGTACGCCGCGTCGGGATCGGCGGTGATCGCGTCCTGGGAAGGCACGTGGTGGTACCCGGAGTCCTGGGAGCTGTAGATCGTGCGCGAGGTCACCAGCTTGGCGGCCTCGGACGCGGCCCCGCTCGCCCACCTCCCGGTGTCGATGTAGTCGGCGGGGGCGTGACGGGCGAGGTTGTTGGGCACGTGCGCGAACTGGGAGCGGGCGCCGCCCCCCATGAACACGATCGCGTAGGAGCCGGGCACGCCCAGGAGGCTGCGGAGGTCGGCCTCGCACTCGCTGTGGACGCGGTCGTACACGGGGCCCCGGTGGGACTGCTCCATGATCGACGCCCCGGAGCCGCGGAAGTCGACGAGCTCGTCGCGCGCCTGTTCGAGGACGGGGAGGGGCAGCGCGCTGGGACCGGCGCTGAAGTTGTGAACGCGGGCCATGTCGGCTCCTACAGGGGCATGACGGTGAGGGAGAGGATGTCGTCGGAGCCCTCGCGGATCCCGGCGAGGAGATCGCCCGCGGGCTCCTTGTCGACGTGGATGCGGGCGATGCACGCCTCGGCGCCGGCGAAGACCACGTTCTCCGTCTCGGCGACGTTGATGGACGCGTCCCTCAGGGCGGCGAAGACGTGGGACAGCACGCCCACCCGGTTCCGATGGCGCGCGACGAGGAGGTGGGTCGCGGGGGAGCGCGGAGAGACGTTGACGCAGTTCAGGGCCACCCCGGTGTCGCGGAAGGCGACGACGACCCGCACCGCTTCGTCCGCGACCGCCTCCTGGGCCTGGGTGGTGGAGGCGCCGATGTGCGGCGTCGCCCACACGGAGGGGTGCGCGACGAGATCCGTCGCCACCTCGCCCGCCCCGCCGGACGGCTCGCCCTCGAACACGTCGAGCCCCGCGCGGATCCCGCGCTCGTCCAGGGCCCAGCGCAGGGCGTCGTGGTCCACGACCTGGTGGCGCGCGGTGTTGATGAAGTAGGCGCCGGGTCGCATGGCCTCGAACACGTCCCGGGAGATGAGTCCCCGGGTCGCGGGCACCGCCGCTACGTGCACCGTCAGCGCGTCGACGCGGGAGGCGAGGTCCGCGAGATCCTTCACCATCGTCGCGCCCTGGGATTCGGCCGCGGCCACGAGGGCGTCCTGGACGGCGGGGTTGGGGTGCCGATTCCAGGCCAAGAGCTTCATGTCGAGCCCGCGGGCGGCCCGCAGCACGGCGAGCCCGATGCGCCCGATGCCGACCACGCCGATCGTGCGCCCGGCCAGGCCGTGAGCCCGCGCGAACTCCTTCTTCGCCCACTGCTTCGCCCGCGTGGTCGCCACCGCGTCGGGGATGCGCCGGTCCAGGCTGATCAGCAGCCCGATCGTGAGCTCGGCGACGGCGTGCGAGTTCCGCCCGGGGCAGTTCGCCACGTAGACGCCTCGGGCCGCCGCGCCGGCCACGTCGATGGTGTTCACGCCCGCCCCGGCGCGCACCACGAGGCCCAGGCTCGGCGCGCCCCCGATGGCGTCGGCGGCGACCTTTGTGGACCGCACGACCAGCACGGTCGGATCGATGCGCGCGAGGGCTTCGGCCAGCGTGTCCCCCGCGAGGGTCGGGTCGACCTCCACCTCGAACCCGTGGGAGCGCAGGCGGACGAGGGCGGCGGTCGGCAGCTTGTCGGCGACGAGGACGCGCATGCGGGGCTCCTACGCGATCCGGTGGAAGAAGAGCCCGGAGCGGAGCTTCGGCTCGAACCAGGTCGACTTCGGCGGCATGATCTCGCCCGCGTCGGCGACCGCGAAGAGCTCGGCCAGGGACGTCGCGAACAGCGAGAAGGCCACCCCGCCCGCGTCCGTCGCGCGGCGCGCGAGCTCGTCCGTCCCGCGGATGCCGCCCACGAAGTCGATGCGGGCGTCGCGCCGCGGGTCCTCGATGCCGAAGACGGGGGCGAGGACCTCGTCCTGCAGGAGGGCGCAGTCCAGGTCGCCGATGACCGACGTGCCCGGCGCGGGGATTCGGAACCCGTACCACCGACCGGCGGCGTGGACGGCGAAGGAGCCTCGCTCCGCGGGGGAAGGGGCGACGTCCGGGGTGAGCCCGAAGCGGGCGTCGAGGGCGGCGAGGACGTCCCCGGGCGTGCGGCCGCCGAGGTCCGTGACGACGCGGTTGTAGGGGAGGATGTCGAGCTCGCTGTCGGGGAAGACGACCGACATCACGAAGTTGTACGGCTCGTCGCCGCGGTGGGCGTCCCCCGCGCGGTCACGCAGCTCGGCGCGGGCCCGGGAGGCCGACTTGGCGCGGTGGTGACCGTCCGCCACGTAGAGCATGGGGACCGCCTCGAACGCGGCCTGCAGCGCCGCCGGATCGGGGGCGCGCCACACGGTATGGGCGACGCCGTCGGGCGCGGTGAAGTCGTACAGCGGGTCCGTGTCCATGGCCGCCGCGACGAGCGCGTCGACCGCGGCGTCCTGCCGGTAGGCCAGGAAGATCGGCTCGGCCTGGCACCCCATCGTGACCACGTGGCGGGTGCGGTCGTCCTCCTTGGCCGGTCGCGTGCGCTCGTGGATGGCGATGCCGCCCGCGTCGTACTCGTCCACCGAGCAGCCGCCGACCACGCCGACCTGGGCGCGGCCCTCGCGGATGAGCCGGTAGACGAGGAGCACGCCCTCTTCGGCGGTGAAGGGGAGCCGCTCGCTGAACTCGGCGAGCGCTCGGCGGGCCTGCGCATAGACGACGTCGGAGTAGAGGTCGGTGCCCTCCGGCAGGTCGATCTCGGGCCGAATGACGTGGAGGAACGAGTCCGGGTTTCCGTCCGCCAACGCGGCGGCCTCCCGGCTGTTCACGACGTCGTACGGGACCGACGCGATCGCGGCGGCGCGGTCCGCGGGGGGGAGGTGAGCGGTGAACGGTCGAACGGTGGCCATCGGGCCCTCCTGGCCCTGGGAGCGGGCTACTTCTTGGCCTTGGACTTCTTCTTCTTGCCCTTGGGCTTCTTGCCCTTGGGCTTCTTGCCCTTGCCCTTTCCCTTGCCCTTGCCCTCTCCCGCGTCGGTGGCCTGCATCTCGCGAAGGACCTCGGGGCTCGGCCCCTTGGCGGCCGCCATGGGGCCGGTCTGAAGGTCGGAGATGTCGTCGCCCTTGCCCTTCTTGGCGGCGAAGGCGTCCATCTCTTCGGCGGCCTGACGCACCGACGCGGACACCTTGGCGTCGCCCGCGAAGGCGCCCTCGAGCTCCGCGTCCGTGTTCTCGATGCCGCCGTCCACGCGGGGGTGGCTGCCGGTGGCGGACACGGGCACGTACGCGACCTCGGACTCAGGGGCTTGGCGCAGCACGGCGGAGTCCTCGCCCAGCATGAGGAGCAGATCCCCGCCGTCGTCCTCTTCCACGGCGGCGGCGGTGCCGGAGGCGAGGACTGCGGGGGACGCGTCCTCGGGGATGGGCTCGTCGTCCACGCCGGGCAGGGCGAGGGCGCCGACGGACGTGGCCTCGGCCTCGTCCTCGTCGTCGGGCATGGCCTCGAGCTCCAACTCGGGGATGTCGTCCGATCCGTCCGCGTCGACGGCCGTCGCCTCGACGACGGGGTAGCGCGGCAGCACGACCGAGGCGGTGGTGGCCTTGCCGTCGTGGCCCATCGTGACCTTGCCGCCCGCGGCCTGCGCCAGGGCGCGCAGGAGCACGACGGTCTCGACCGTGGGGGTGGGGCCCCGGCTGTCCAGCTGGACGGAGTCCCCGTCCGCGGACGTGGCCACCGCGGGCGTCTTGCCCTTGGGGGTGGGGCTGGCGAACAACGCGAGCAGCAGCGGCACGACGAACTCGCCGCGCAGCTCCGCCGTGGTGCGGTCGCCGAACACGCGCTCGGCCGTCTTCGGCCCCTCCGGGCCCGCCTCGACCACCGAGAGGCAGCGCTCGACCAGCTCGTTCCAGCGCGCCTGGAGGGTCCCGCCCTGGGCCACGCCGGTGGTGATCCGAGTGAGGTCCTGGCTCGCGGACCGGAGCCCGGTCCACGCCCTCTCGTCCTGCTTCAGCCCCTCGGGGCCGGCTTCGAGCAGGCCCTTCAGATCCAGGTCGCGGGCGAGCTTCTCGAGCTCCGCGCCGGACGCGCCGTCGGCCACGCCGCCCGCGATCTTGAGGAGGTCACGGGTGGACGAGGCGGACCGCCGGTGGGCCGCCAGACCCGCCGCCACGCGCCCCTCGATGCGCTTGTAGAGGGGGGCCGCGACCTCCGCGAACGCTGCCTTGCCGTGGAGCTCGAGCCCGCCTTCCGGCTGCAGCGCGCGGATCGACTCGGCGACGCCCTGAATACGCCCGTCGGCGTCGCGCACGATCGACGCGACGAGCTTCACCTCGGTGCGCGTGCTGCCGTGCAGGAGGGTGTAGTCGCCCTCCACGCGGCCCGCGACCACGACCTTGCCGAAGAGCTTCTTCCAGTCGACCCCTTCGAGGGAGAGCACGTCCTTGTGGAGGTGCTTGCCCAGCGCGTCCGCCTCGGGGCGGCCGTCCAGCTCCGCGGCGCCCGCGCTCCAGCCGACGATGCGGCCCTCGGCGTCGGCGGCGACGAACGCGTCGCGCGCCACCTTGGCGACGTACCCCTGCAGCGAGGGCGTCTTGGCGATCTGCGCCTCCAGCGCGGCGACGCGGTCGCGCCACTCGGACTCGGCCTCGGCCCGGGCGATCACCGCCGCCTGCTCCAGCTCGGCCTTCTCCTGGGCGAAGCGGGCCTCGAGCTTCTCTCGCTCGGTCTCGGCGCGCTCTTCGGCCGCGAGGATGTCCCGGCTCAGCTGGTCCTCGAGCGTCTTCCGCTCGGCGGCGGCCCGCTCCTGCATCTCCTTGAGCGCCGCCCGGTGGGCGTCTTCTCGGCGCCCCGCCTCGTCGGCGGCGGCGGCCTCGGCGGCCACGAGCGCGGCCTCGGCCGCCTCGACCTTCTTCTCCGCCTCGGCGACCCCGTCCTCCGCCGCCTTGACGGCTCCTGCAGCCGCCGACTCGGCGTCGGCGCCCTTGCCCTCGAGCTCCGCGACCTTCTTCTGAAGCTCGGACGCGGCCGCTTCGGCCTCGGCGACGGCCGCGTTGGCCTTCTCCACGTCCGCCTTCGCGGCGGCGACGTCCGCTTCGGCCTTGGCGGCCTTCGCCTCGGCGGCGTCGACCTTCCCGGAGGCGCTCTTCGCCACGAGGTCGGCGGCCTGGATGCGCCCCTCGAGGCGATCGGCGCGCTTGGTCTGCTCGTCCGCGGCCGCCTGGGCGCGGGTGAGCTCGTCCACCGCGTTCTTGGCGGTCTCCTCGGCCTGCTTGATCTTGGCGTCGGCCTCCTTGGCCGTCGCTTCGGCGGCCTCGGCGGCGGCCTCGGCCTCCTTGGCCCTGGCCTCCGCCGCGTCGGCTCGGGCCGCGGCGTCGGCGGCGGCCTTCTTGGTGACGGCGAGGGCGGCTTCGGCGTGGTCCGCGCGGGACTTCTCGCCGTCGGCGGCCTGGGCGGCGGCGTCGGCGGCGGCCTTGCCCGCCTCGTCCGCGGCCTTCTTCGCGTCGTCGGCGGCCTTGGAGGCGGCGCCCGCGGCGTCCTCGGCCTCCTTGGTCTTGGCGGCGGCGTCGGCCTCGAGCTTGGCGACCTGCGCCTCGGCGGCGGCCACCTCGGCCTCGAGGGCGGTGATGCGCGCGGCCTGCTCCGGATTCTCCGTGGGCGCGGCGCCGGCTTCCGCCTGGAGCTTCGCGACGAGGGCAGCCTGCTCGGCGGTGGACGCCTGCTCGGTCGCCAGCGCGGCCGTGAGCTCTCCGATCTTGCCTTCGAGCTCGGTGAGGGCCTCGGCCGGGGCGCGACCGCCCGCGGACTCGGGCTCGGACAGGATCGACAGCAGGGCCAGGGGCAGGCCGCCGTCGCCGTCGAGTCGGACCTGCTGGAACCCGACGATCCGGCTCTGACCGTCGGCCTGCTCGAGCTCGATCTCGCCCGCGAAGCGACCGTCCGCTTCGATGGCCCGCTCCACGGAGCGAGCGATGATCGCCCGCTCGGCCCGCAGGTATAGATCCGTGAGGGAGCGGCCCTGCATGCCCGCCTCTTCGTGGCCGAGGAGGCGGTGGGCGCCCTCGCTCCAGGCGAGGATGTGGCCGGCGGGATCCGTGAGGACGACGCCTTCGGTGAGGTGCTGGAGCGAGCGCTGCAGGAGGCTCACCCACTGCTCGAGGCTGCGCCGGGTGGTCACGTCCACGCCCATGGCGATGTAGCCGCTCGAGGACCGCCGCCCGACCTTCAGCCGCGACGTGGACCACGAGATCGTGCGCTGGCTGCCGTCCTTGCACTGGACGACCAGCTCGGTGCCGCGGATGTGCTCGTTCTTGGCCCACCCGTCGTGGATCCCCTGGACGATCCCTCGGTACCCCGGATCCGGATAGAACCGCTCCAACAGGGCCTGGACGTTCGGGCACGACGCGGTGTCGTAGCCGGTGGCCTGACGGGCCGCCCGGTTGAACAGCACGACCTTGTAGTTCAGGTCCGTGATGTAGATCAGCAGGCTGCTCTTTTCGAGCAGGACGCGAGCGATCGCTTCCGGATCGGTCGGGTCCGCGGCGCCGCCTCCCGTCGAGGGGCTCAAGAGGACGTTGGCCACCATGCACACCTGCCTGCGTTCGCGGGGCCGGGTGCCCCCTGGAGAAAGCGAGAGATTCGAGCTACGTACGCCGATTCCGAGCCGAGCAAACGAGGTTATGCGGGGGCCCGCACGCTGTCAACGAGGCCCACCCCGCCGGAGTCTCAGCCGAGCCGTGTACGAGCCGCCACGACACGCGCGATGCCCGCCGCGCTCGCCGGGACGACGCCGAACTCGGTGATGATCCCGTCCACCAGGTCGGCGGGGGTCACGTCGAAGGCGGGGTTGCGGGCCGAGGACGCGGCGGGGGTCGTGCGGACCCTCCTGAACGCGCCGTCGTCGTCCTCACCCCACGTGTAGTGCACCTCGTCCGCGGACCGCTCCTCGATGGGGATGTCCGCGCCCGAGGGGCAGTCGGCGTCGATCGTGGTCGACGGGAGCGCGACGTAGAAGGGGATGCCCAGACGGCGAGCGATGATCGCGCGCCCGCAGGTCCCGATCTTGTTGGCCACGTCCCCGTTCGCCGCCACCCGATCCGACCCGACGATCACGGCCTGGATGGCGCCCTGGGAGGCGAAATGGGCGAAGGCGTTGTCGGCGATCACGTCGTGCGGGACCCCCTCGCCGCCCAGCTCCCACGCGGTGAGGCGCGCGCCCTGGCCGCGGGGGCGGGTCTCGTCCACGAACACCGAGACGTTCTTGCCGTCCCGGCGGGCGCGGTAGACGGGGGAGAGCGCGGATCCCCAGTCCACGAACGCGAGCCAGCCCGCGTTGCAGTGGGTCGCGACGCGCCACCCGTCTTCCAGCAGCGCCGCGCCGTGCCGCCCGATCGCCTCGCAGGCGGCGGCGTCCTCGTCCGCGTATGCCTGGGCGGCGACGAGGGCGGCGTCCCGCGCGACGTCCGGGGAGGCGCCCCCTCCCGCCTCGGCCACGGCGGCCGCGACGCGATCCAACCCTGCGAAGAGGTTCTGGGCGGTGGGGCGCGTGTCCGCGAGCGTGGCCCGCGCGGCGGCGACGTAGGCGTCGAACGCGCCGTCGGGCGCCTCCCGACAGGCGAGCGCCAGACCGAAGGCTCCGGTGGCGCCGATCGCGCCCGCGCCGCGTACGACCATCGTCGAGATCGCGACCGCGACGTCGCGGTGATCGGTGAGGCGCTGGAGCGCGAATGTGTGGGGGAGCCGCGGCTGGTCGATGAGGACGACCGCGCCGTCCTCCCACGCCACGGTGCGGTGCTGGGTCCCGTTGACGAGCATGGCGCGGACCTTACTCCAGCAGCGGGAACTCGACGCGGTGCACCCGCTCCTCCTCCATGTCCACCAGGAGGACCCCGTCGCAGTCGAACGCGACTCGGTACTCGAGGAGCTGGCGCCGCGTCTCCGGGAGCGTCACGCGGGAGGCGGCGCCGGTCTTCACTTCGGCGATGAAGACGCGCCCGCGGCGGCCGACCACGAGATCCGCGCGCAGCCCGGCCTCGAGCTCCTCGCCGTCCACGCGCATGGGCCACGGGGCCGCGACCTGGCGATCGAGGATTCGGTATCCGTGCCGCTCCAGGACGATCTCCGCCTCCACCTCGGCGCGCAGCCCGCGCCGGGCGACGCGCCGGCCGCGTCGAGAGCGTCGGCGGCGGCCCAGGCGCAGCACCGCCGCCGCGGTCACGAAGATCGCGAGGACGAGAACCCAGGGCGAGATCAGAGGCAGAGACACGCGCGTGATCGTGCCGCAGGGGCGGGACGAAGACTGTCCCGCCTAGCTGTCTCAGGTCGGATCGACGGGGGCGGGCTCGTCCGAGAGGGTGGACACCCGCCCCGTGCCCAGCGGCTTGAGCTCGCCCGCTTCGGCCAGGGCCCAAGACGGGGGCCGCACGCCGGCGCGGAGGCCCTCCTCCCCGCAGCGGAAGCGGAGGTAGCCGAGGTACTGGTCGCGGAACCAGTCCTCGTACGTCCAGTCCTCCCGGATCCCGAAGAGGTGCCGGTAGTTCTCATCCGCGAACTCCCGCCCGCTGATCCAGTCGCGCAGGACGAAGCGGCGGCCGTCCCAGATGCCGTACTGGGAGTTGCCGAAGGACCAAGAACCCAGGTTGATGTAGCGCTTCTCGCCCTCGGTCTCGACGATCCCCGGAAGGTGGCTGTGGCCGCACAGGATCGTCTCGAAGCGTGGGTTCACCTCGAGCTCGGCGAGGACCCGGTGGGTGAGGCCCATGGGGTCGCCGAGGGCGCCCCGTCCCCAGAAGCGCGCCCAGGCCACCAGGCCGGCCCCGAAGCCGGGGCGGTCGAAGCGTCGGCCCGCCCACTCGCAGAACGCGGCCGTCCGCGTCACCCAGTAGAGGAGGTAGTGGGCCACCCGGTTGGACACCGTGTAGTACTCCCGCAGCGGGATGCGGATCCAGGTCTTGAACAGCCGCTCGTAGGTGTTGAGCAGGCGGGACCAGATCACCGACTCGTCGTGGCTGCCGCCGCCCACGTACGCGTCGAACTCGTAGCCGTGGACCGCGAGGATGCGTTCGTCCACGACGACCTTGTCGCAGAGCTCCCACTTGAGGATGTCCCGGAACAGCACGATGTCCGGGTCGTGGTTGCCGTAGACGTAGACCACGCGGATGCGCTCGGCGAGCTGCGTGAGGCGCGAGATGACGTCGCCGTGGCCGCGGACGATGCGGCTGAAGTACCAGGCCTGGTCGAAGTCGAGCGCGTCCCCCACGATCACCAGGGTCTTCGCGTTGGCCTCCACCTCGTCGAGGAACGCGAGGAAGTGGTCGTCCTTGTGCTGGAAGATGTCGGTGTGGCTGCCGTCCCCCAGGTGGAGGTCGGAGACGAAGTACACGAGCTCCCCGCCCGCCCGCTGGAGGTTCATCGTGTGGATGCCGGCGCCGTCCTCCGCGTCGAGCACGCCGGTGGGTCGGAAGGTCAGCGCGGATTCGGCGTCGGGGGCTTTGCTCACGTCGTTCATAGGTAGCACCGCCGCGCCCCGGCGACCACTCGGGGCGGCCCTTTGCACGGGGTCCTCCTTCTGCGACCATGCGCCGATGGTGTCGCTCCGAGCCCTCCTCACGGCCCTCGCCCTCGCGCTCGTCGCGGCGGGGTGCGCCGCGGTGAACGAGGCCAACTCGCCCTACGCCCTCTTCGGCGCCACGGACGACGACGACGCGACCGACGACGACGACACCGCGGGCGACGACGACGACTCCACCGCCGGGGACGACGACGACGCCGTGGGTCCGTGCGACGACTCGTTCCTCGAGGTCGGGGAGGACCCGGTGTCCTTCTCCGCGGACCTCATCCCGCTGTTCGAGACCGACTGCATGCCCTGCCACATCGTGCAGACGCGCGGGAACATGTCGCTCACCGAGTTCGAGGCGTACGCGGCGCTCGTGGGGGTGCTGAACACGCTCCAGCACGACGGCCTGAACCGCGTGGAGCCCGGGGACCCGGTGGCCAGCTACCTCATGCACAAGGTCATGCCCTGCGAGCCCACGGATGAGACGTGGGGCTACCAGCAGGGGCCCATGCCGCCCCCGTTCCCCGGCGTGAAGCCGCTCACGGCAGAGCAGATCAACCTCATCTACACGTGGATCTCCCAGGGTGCCGAGGACAACTGAAGTCGGGGTCGCGGCCTGCGTCGCGGTCCTGATGTCGGGCCTGAGCGCCGCCCTCGCCGCCGCCCCGCCCGGCCACTCGGTGTCCGTGGGCGTGGTGGGCCCGGGCACGCCGGTGGGGCCGTCCGCGTGGGACGTGGGGGACGGCAAGGGGCTGACGATCGACGGATCGGTTCGGCTCGACTATCGCTACCGCCCGTTCCGCACGAGCCTCGACCAGGTCTCGCTCCATCACCCCCTGCGGCAGTCGTTCCGCTTCTCGATCCGCAACGACGGCCCGAAGGCGCGCGTCTCCTTCGAGACGTCCCTGCGCGGCGGGCTCGATCTCTGGAACGGCGGCTTCACGGCCGAGGTGCTGTACGCGTACGTGGACGTGTCGCCCCTGAAGCGGGACGGGTTCGTTCGCATCGGCCGCCAGCTCTCGCCCCGGGCGGGCAGCGCGGGTCTGCTCCGCTTCGACGGCGTGCGCGCTCGGATCGCGGTGTGGCGGCTCGGGTTCGAGGCGTTCGGCGGCGTGCCGCTCCGCTCTCGCGTCTTCTTCGGCGACGAGGCGAGCGGCTGGACCACGCCGGTCGAGTGGGGGAAGGACTGGACCTACGGGTTCGGGATCTTCCTCGCGGGTCACCGGGCGACGCAGCTGCGGATCGGGTTTCATGACCGCTTCAAGGTGGCCAAGCTCGCGCGACGTCACCTCACCGTGGACTTCCACCAGGGGGTGCACGGTCGCCTGAACCTGCGCGGGAACCTCGCGGTGGACCTGCTCCAGCGTCGCTTCTCGGAGGTGCTGGCGGGCGTCGAGGGGCGGCCCACTCGATGGATGCGCGCTGTGTTCGAGTACGAGCACCTGCAGCCCAGCTTCGACGCGGACGAGATCTGGAGCGTCTTCAACACGGACCCCTTCGACGCCGTGCGCGGCCGGATCGTGCTGCGACCCCTGCCGCAGATCTCCGTGGAGGCGGGCGGCGGCGTCCAGGTGATGCCCGAGGCGATCTCTCGCGACAACGTGCCGAGCGACATCGGCCGGGTCAGCGGCACCGAGCGCGTGACCGTCACCATCCGACCGATCCCGATGCTGTCGGTGAGGCTGTCCGAGCGCCTGCTCCACGGCAGCGGGGGGATGAAGTTCACGGCCACGGCGTCGGCCCGCGTCCGCCCCTTCGACGGTCGCCTCGAGGTGGGCCTGCGGGGCGACTACCAGCGGTACGACTACGAGCTGCAGCCCGGCCTCACGGGCGACTACGGCGACGTGGCGGTGGACCTCGTGGTGCGGCCCATGCCTTGGGTTCGAGCCGCGCTGTCCACGGACGTCGTCTTCTCGCCCTGGCTCACCAACCACGTGCAGGTGACCGCGTCGCTGGCGTTCCTGCTCGGCGTGCGCGCCCGCACCGAGGGCACGTCCCGCCAGGCGACCACCGCCCGCCTCACCGACTGGGAGCCCGCGCTCATGGCCGTCTCCCGTGACTTCGGGGCCGCGCCCTGGGACCACGCCTTCGCGGGCCTCACGACCACGGGGGACCGATGAGAGCCCTGCTCCTCCTCGCCGCCGCGGGGCTGCTGTTCGCCCTGGCCGCGCCTGCGATCGGCGACGACACCCCCGCGCCTCCGCGCTCGTACGTGGTGTATCCCGACCAGCAGATCCCGCTGACGTTCAGCCACACGAAGCACCTCCAGTCCGGGGTCTCCTGCGTCGTGTGTCACGGCAGCGTGCAGGCCAGCGAGCAGACGGCGGACGACAACCTCCCCGACCACACCATCTGCGGCCTCTGCCACCGGATGGAGCAGCCGAACGCCGCCGAGCTTTACCCCGAGGCGGGCTGCGAGGCGTGCCACGAGGGCTTCACGGAGGGCACTCACGAGCACGTGGGCCCGGCGCCGCGCTACGCCCCGGTGGAGGGCGCGCCGAAGCCCGCCCCGGTCGCGTTCGAGCCCGCCCGGCTGCGGTTCTCCCACAAGCGGCACATCGACGACGGCGTGGAGTGCACGACCTGCCACCTGGGCATCGAGGCGGCCACGAAGGCCACGCGCGATCACCTCCCGGAGATGGGGACGTGCCTGTCCTGTCACAACGGTCGTGAGGCCCCCGACGCGTGCACGACGTGCCACCTCCAGGGCGAACGAGGGCGTCTCCGCACGGACCTGGACCACACCTGGGACGCGCTGAAGCCGAGCGGCCGCTTCCGCCCGGACGACCACTTCCAGGACCAGTGGCTGCGCCACCACGAGGCGGCCGCGCGGCTCGACGAGGAGTCTTGCAACGCGTGCCACACGGCCCAGACCTGCCTCGACTGCCACGACGGCGTCGCCAAGGTTCGCGAGCTTCACCCCGCCGACTGGGTCATGACGCACGGCCTCGAGGCGATGCGGACGTCGCTGCAGTGCACCGCCTGCCACGACACGCAGACCTTCTGCCGGGACTGCCACGCGAAGGCGGGCGTGCAGCCGGGCAGCTTCCCGGGGCGCACGTCGGATCCGCCGGGGAACCTCGAGTTCCACCCCGCGGGGTGGGGCGGGCGCGCGGGCGAGATCCCCGGGCCCGAGCACCACAGCCACCAGGCGCGGCGGTCCTTGGAGTCCTGCACGGCGTGCCACGGGCAGGACGATTGCCTCAACTGCCACGTGTTCGTGAATCCGCACCCGCGCAGCTGGGCGGAGGCGCCCGAGGACTTCCGCTACGGCCAGGGCGACGGCGAGGTGTGCCTCACCTGCCACCAGCCGGGGGACCCGAACCTCTCCCGCGTCGGGCGATAGCCGTGGCGAAGAAGGCGAAGAAAGCCGGGGGCGGCGCGGTCCGCTTCATCAAGTCCGCCTTCAAGGAGGACCAGTGGCCCGAGTCGGACCTGCCCGAGGTGGCGTTCGTCGGCCGCAGCAACGTGGGCAAGTCGTCGTGCCTCAACGCGCTGGTGGGCGGCAAGGCGATCGCCCGGGTCAGCAAGACGCCGGGCCGCACCCAGGCCATCAACTTCTTCGAGCTGAAGCACGCCGGGATCGACATGCGGTTCGCGGACCTCCCGGGGTACGGGTTCGCCAAGGTCCCGAAGTCCGTCAAGGCGACGTGGGAGCGGATGATCGGCGACTACCTCTCCCGGCGCGGCAAGCTCGGGCTCGTGGTGGTGCTCGTGGACCTTCGCCGCGACCCCACGGACCTCGATCGCGCGATGGTCGACTGGCTGGAGCACACCGGCCGGCGGGGCCTGCTCGTGCTGACGAAAGCCGACAAGATCAGCAAGAGCAAGCGGCTGAACCGCGTGGCGATCATCACCCGGGGCCTCGGTGTCCCGCGGGAGGCGGCGATGCTGTTCAGCAGCCCGGATCGGCTGGGCCGCGGCGAGCTGTGGTCCCGGATCGAAGAGGCGTGCCGCGCCGAGCTCCGGGAGTCCGCGGCCGCGCCCCCGGACTGACGTGGCCAAGCGCAAGCCCAACTACCGAGGGGACGAGGCCCGGGCCAGGCGCGCCCGCCAGGAGGGCTTCGCCGCGCGCTCGGTCTACAAGCTCGAGGAGCTCGATCGGCGCTTCAAGCTGCTGCGTCGCGGGGGCGCCGTGCTCGATCTGGGGGCGGCGCCGGGGTCCTGGTCCCAGTACGCGCTGCGCAAGGTCGGCCGGGGCGGGCTCGTCGTGGCGGTGGACCGCAAGCCCATCGACCCACGCCAGGTGGACGGGGCGGTCCTCATCCAGGGCTCCGCGTTCCAGCTCACCGAGGCCGAGATCCGGGAGGCCGGGGCCGGAGACCGCGCGCCGCCCTTCGACGCGGTGGTGTCCGACATGGCCCCCAACACGACCGGCGTGCCCTTCTCGGATCACATCGCCTCGGTGGAGCTGTGCGACCGCGCCCTCGAGGCCGCGACCGACTGGCTGCGGCCCGGCGGGGCGTTCGTCTGCAAGGTCTTTCAGGGAGTCGACGAGCCCGCGTTGCGGACCCGCGTCAAGGCGCGCTTCGACAAGGTGAAGGCCGTGCGCCCCAAGGGCACGCGCACGTCGTCGGTCGAGATCTTCCTCGTCGCCACCGGGTTTCACCGGCGAGGGATGGACAAGGGCGACTAGTCGCAGAGGCCGGTGAGCCACTCCACGAGGAGGCGCACGCCGAAGCCTGTGGCCCCGTACTGCTGACCCGTCAGCGGCTTGTCCACGAAGCAGGGCCCCGCGATGTCCAGGTGAGCCCACGGCACGCCCTCGGGCACGAACTCCTTGAGGAACATTCCCGCCGTGATGGCGCCGCCCCAGCGTCCGCCGAGGTTGCTCATGTCGGCGACCTTGCTGCTCAGCAGCTCGCGGTAGTGCGGGGGCATGGGCAGCTCCCACACCGGCTCGCCCGACAGGTCGCCCGCGGCGCGCAGGTCCCGCATCAGGCCGCGGCCCGTGCCCATGAGGCCGGCCACGTCGGGCCCGAGCGCCACGAGGCAGGCCCCCGTGAGCGTCGCGAGATCGACGATCGCCTCGGGGTCGAGCCCCGCGGCGAAGTGCAGCGCGTCGGCCAGCGTGAGGCGGCCCTCGGCGTCCGTGTTGAGGACCTCGATGGTCTTGCCGTTGGACGCCGTGAGGACGTCGCCCGTGCGGTACGCGGCCTCGCCGGTCATGTTCTCGGTCGCCGCGCAGATGCCGTGCACCTCGATGGGCAGGTTCAGCGCCGCGACGGCCGCCATGGTGCCGATGACGGCCGCCGATCCGCCCATGTCCATCTTCATGGTGGCCTGCCCCGCCGCGGGCTTGATGCAGATGCCGCCCGAGTCGAAGGTCAGCGCCTTGCCCACGATGGCCACCCGGCGACTCGCCCCGGCGGGCTTGTGCGTCATGTGGATGAACTGGGGCGGGTACCGGGTGCCCGAGGCGACCGCGAGGAACGCGTTCATGCCGAGCTCCTCGCACTCCTCCTTGTTCAGGACGGTGATGTCGAGGCCCGTGGACGCGGCGAGGTCCGCGCAGTGCTCGGCGAGGCTCACGGGGTTGATGATGTTGCCCGGCTCGTTCACCAGGTTCCGGGCGCGCGCCTGGGCGGCGCCGATGGCGAACCCGCGCTCCACCGCGGCCGTGAGGGCGGGCCGGTCCTTGCGACCCTCGAAGTAGACGAACACGTCGGACAGGTCCGCGGCGTCCGCCTTCTTGCTCAGGTGGGCGTCGAAGGAGTAGGCGCCGAAGGACCAGCCGGTGCCGACCGCGGTCGCGAGCTGCGCGTCGAGCTCGCCTCGGTCGTCGAGGGCGGGGTCGAGGTACACCGCGATCTTCGCGCCCTTCGCCGGTCGCGCGGCCACGGACGCGTTCGTCATCAGCCGGTGCAGCGACGCGGGCGAGACCTCGGCGCGGTCTCCCAACGACCCGACGACGAGGAGGCGCGCGCGGAGACCCTTCGGGGCGGGGATCGCGGCGATCTCGCCCGCCTTGCCCGTCCACCCGGTGAGCTCGAGGAGGGACCCGAGGCCGCCGCCGATGACGCTGTTGATGGCGCGGAAGGCTGCGGAGCGACGCCCGCCCTTGCCGTAGACGGCCGCGACGAGGACGTCCGTGCTGAGGTTTCCGACCTTGGTGGAACCGACGGTGATCTGCATGGAATGAAGCCCTTGGAAAGCGTCAAGTCGCCGCCGACCCCCCGTCTGCGCGCGACCCCTCCGATGCCGGACACCGGGAGCGGGGGCGGAAAGGTATCGGACCCCCCTCGCTCAGGTCAACAGGGGAGTCGACGGCCGCGTGCGCTGCCGCAATCCTGGGATCCGGTCGGCCGGTTCAGGGGAGGTGCGTGCGCAGCCAGTCGAGTCGGGTGGTCGCCTCGGCGAGATCACGGTTCGAAGGCGCGTGGCCCGCCACGGCCCAGTCGACCACGATGTGATCGGACCCCTCGTAGTGTGTCGAGATCGCCTCGTGGGCGGGCTGGGAGGCGGCCGGATCCACCCGCTCGTCGAAGGAGGAGAAGGCGTAGAAGATCGGCGTGCGCCACCCTTCGACGGCGACCAGCGTCACGAGGGAGTCGCGCTCCAGCGCGTCGCGCAGCTCATTCTCGCGGGTCTGGGGGTCGCCGTCGTCGGTGAGCTCGGCCTCGTAGATGCGCTCGAGTCCGTCGATCTGGGCGGCGTTGGTCGCGGGGGCGGCGATCAGGCCCGCGAGCCAGTCGGGGGACGAGTCCACCGCCACCGCCGCGGGGGGGACGATCGACGATCCCGACACCCCGCGCGCGAGCTCGACGACGCCGCGTCCGCCTTCGCCGAGGCCCACGACGACGGTGGAGTTCGCGTCGATGTCCTCGCGCGCCTGCGCCCAGCCGATCGCGTCGTCCATGAAGTAGGCGCCCTGGCGGAGGAAGCCCTCGCCGCTCCAGTCGCCGTCGCCGGTCCCGTGCCAGAGGTCGCCCCAGCAGTTCGCCGGGACCACGACCGAGAAGCCCGCCTGCAGGAAGGCCGCCGTCCAGGCGCCGCCCACGTCCGGCCCGGCGCCCGGCACGATGAGGCCGAGCACCACCTCCGCCTCGTGGTTGCCCCAGCTCGCGGTGAGCCGATTCTCCGGCGCGTAGTGGGCCTCGCGGCCGCCGTAGTCCACGTAGTCGAAGTTGCCTCCGTGCAGCACGACGCCGAGCGGGCGCGGCGAGGCGGCGCCGACGGGCTCCACGAAGTACACCCGGGGCTTCTCGCCGTCGGGGCACTCGTAGCCCTCGAGGGTGACCAGCTGCAGGGTGGCCTGGTCGCGGCTCACGTGCGCGTTGGCGAAGGGGGACACGTCGAGCGCGTACTCCCCGTCGGGCTGCTCGGTGAAGCAGCCGCCGAGGAGCAGGGCGGAGGCGAGGAGGAGGCTTCGTTGCACGGACCGCATCATCGCCGCCTCCGACGCGACGCCGCAAGGGTCGCCGCGAGGAGCCAGCCCGACGAGGCCCCCGAAGCCAGGGACGCCCCGCACTCGCCGCAGCCGTCCCCCTCGTCGTCCGGGGGCTCGAGGAGCTCCACCTCGGCCGCCGCGAACGCCGCGACCAGCGCGGTCACGTTTCCGTGGAAGGTGGGGTCGACGACGTCCAGGTCGTCCGAGACCGTGTGGTACGTCGGGGGTTGGGGGAAGGACGCGAGGTGCAGCGCCGGGATCCCCGCGTCCCAGAAGGGGAAGTGATCGGATCGGGCGTCGCCTCCGATCAGATCGGCGTCGATGGTGGTGATCGAGAGGCGCCCTCCCTGGGCGGCGGCGACCTCGGCGAGGCGGTCCGCCGGTTCCTCCCAGCGGGCGTCGTAGGGGACCCAGAGCGTGCTCGTGCCTCCGGGGTCGTAGCCGACGGGGTCCAGCGACAGCATCAGCGCCACGTCGTCGCCCCGGTCTTCGACGCGAGCGACGTGCTCGTAGGCCCCGAGCAGCCCGTACTCCTCGGCCGAGAAGGCCACGAACCGGACCGTCCTCCGGGTGCCCCCGGGGTGCGCGGCGAGCACGCGCGCCACCTCGAGGATCGCCGCCACGCCCGAGGCGTCGTCGTCGGCTCCGGGGGCCGCGTCGGTGGCGGGCTCCCAGCCGACGGTGGCGGACGCGATGGAGTCGTAGTGGGCGCCGAGGATCAGGATCGGCAGGTCCGGCTCCGCGCCCGGGAGCTCGGCCACGACGTTGAAGAGGTCCGACTCGCCCGCGGCGTCGAACGTCTCTCGACTCACGTCGAGCCCCGGCACCGCCTCGAAGCGATCCTCGATCCAGGCCCCGGCGAGGCGGTGGTGGGGGTGATGCACGTTGCGGGTCCGCACGAGCACCTCGTCGTCGCCGTCGGGGATCGGGTCGTGCCCGGTGAGGGCCCGCAGGTCGTCCTGCAGCCGGTCGGCGTCGACCTGATCCCGCAGCTCGACGGGGCCGGGAACCGCGGCGGCGGCGTCGGCCACCGGCAGGAGGAGGATCAGGACGAGGGGGGAGGGGACGCGCCCGGGCATGGTCCGCATGCTACGCGCTAGGGTCGTGTGGATGATCGGGCCTCTCGCCGCGCTGCTGATGACCGCCTCGGTGCCCGCCGCCGGGCCCGACCTCTCGCACCTCGACGCGCCGTGGTGCGGGGCCGGCCACGCCGACGGGGGCGAACCCCGCGGTCGGGCCCGGCCCGCCCTGTCCGGGGAGATGTTCCACGTCGACAGCGAGGACGGCTTCTTCCGGGTCCACTGGACGCTCGAGGGGGAGGACCGCGTGGATCCCGCCGACGTCGACGAAGACGGCGTGCCCGACTACGTGAACCGTGCCCTCGCGGGTCTGGAGGAGGGGCGCGAGCTGTTCGGCGACCTGGGCTATCGCGCCCTGCTCCCGGACGACGGCGTGGGCGGGAGCACCGGGCTCGACGCGTACATCGGCGACATCGACGCCTTCGGGTACGCGTATCCCCTGGAGATCGAGCCGGACACGGCGCCCCACACGTGCTTCATGCAGCTCGACAACGCGATCGACGGCCAGGGGGACGGCGTCCTCACCTCGGTCGCGGTGCACGAGCTTCACCACTGCATCCAGTACACCTACACCCCGTTCTCGGCGGACTGGCTCTACGAGGCCACCGCCACGTTCGAGCAGTACCGCGACCGGTCGTCGGGGGCCCTGGACGCCGCGCTCGAGTTCCTCTGGGTGTTCCGGCTCCGGGACCACGACCGCCCGATCTCGGCCACCGGCGACCGCTACGAGTACGCGGGGTTCCTCTTCCTGAAGTTCTGGGAGGAGTTCCAGGCCGACGAACCCGGGAGGGAGGCCCGCCGGGTTCCGGATCTGTGGGAGGTGGTGGCGGAGAACCCGCGCTGGGATGAGGCGCTCGACGTCGCCTCACGGGAGGTCTTCGACCAGTCCTTCGACCGCACGTTCCTCGACTTCGCCACCTGGAATCTGTTCGCCTGCTCCCGGTCGGACGGCCGCCACTACGACCCGACCACGTTCCCGTGCTCGCTCCCCAACACGTCGGTCCCGGTGGAGCCGCTCCCGTCCGCCGAGCCCTTGCTGATCGAGCACGCCGAGGTCCGCTACACCGCTACGTTCCACGAGCTGGCGGCGGAGGGCGACCACGATCCGATCGAGCTCACGTGCGAGGGGCCCGGCGACGGCGCGGTGCTGCGGCTGCGCCTGCTCGCGATCGACGGGGCCGGGGCGCGCGGCGAGCACGCCGACCTGACGATCCGGGACGCCGAGGGGGGGGTGGTCCGGCTGGACGGTTCGATCGACCCGGCGGGGGCCGTCGCCTTGGTGGCGGCGTCCGTGGGCGAGGCGCCGCCGACGGCCGAGTGCAGCGTGCGACGGGTCGCTCCGGTCGAGCCCGACGGGCCGCCCGACGAGGGAGGCTGCACCTGCAACAACGGCGGCACCCCGCGAGGGAGCGCCGCCGTCGCGGTGTGGTTCGTGCTCCTCGGGCTCAGAGCACGGAGTCGAGCATCGCGCGCATCTTCTTCTCGTTGACGGCGCCGACGACCTGGTTCACGGCCTTGCCGCCCTTGAAGACGATGAGCGTGGGGACGGCGCGCACGTGGAACTTGGCGGGCGTCTTGGGGTTGTGGTCGATGTCCAGCTTCCCGACCGCGACCCGACCCTCGTACTCGCCCGCGAGCTTCGCGACGGTGGGAGCGATCGCCTTGCACGGGCCGCACCACACGGCGGTGAAGTCCACCAGCACGGGCAGATCGCCGCTGAGGGTGGAATCGATGTTCGCGTCGGTCAGGTCAAGAACGTGGTCGGCCATTCGGTCCTCCGGGGCGGGGGCCCCCGTGATGTGGGGGGGCATTATGGGTTCGCCGCGGGGCGCGTCAAGGTCCGACCGATTTGAGGCATGATGTCCGTTCCCCGAGGAGCGAGCCCCGGGGCGAAGAGCGGGTTGTGCCCGCATTCATGGAGCCACGGTTGAGCCCACAGGCGAGCAACGGCACCGGGGACCAGAGGGTGGCCGCCCCCCGAATCCTTGTGCTCGACACGTCGTCGCGGAACCTTCGGGTGATCGAGCGATGCCTGCGCGCGCTCGGCTACCAGGTCACCTCGGTAGCCGAGGCCGAGCGCCTCAAGCTCGAGCTCCGGGCCGCCCCCGCGGAGGCGATCGTCGCGTCGGCCGACGTGTCCCAAGGGGCGGGGTTGGACATCGTCCGCGATCTCTACGCGCAGGCCCCGAGGCCGCTCCCCGTCATCGCGGTGTCCGCCCTGAAGCTGCCCGAGGAGGTCCTCGCCTCGGCCCCCGTCGAGCTGTTGATGGGGGCCGCGCTGCACGCGCCCCTGGACCCCGCCGAGCTGGCTCGGGCCGTCACGAAGGTCGTGGCGCCGCCGGACCGCGCCAAGGCCGCGGAGATCCTCGACGACCTGGTCAAGGACCTCGGCAACGTCGGGGCGCGGCTCGACCCGCCTCACGGCGACATGCGCATCGAGAAGACGTCGATCGCCGTGATGCTGTGGTCCGTCGACTTCAACGACTGGACGGGTGTGCTCCACATCAGGGACTTCCCCGCCGGGGGGCTGAAGCTGTGGTGCGAGTTCGGTCAGCTCGTGTTCGCCCAGACCGGCGATGGCGGCGACGTCCTGCGGACCGCCGTCGAGCAGGAGCGGATCGCGGCCCATGCGCTCCCGAAGGTCCCGCTCCGCAACATGGAGGACGAGACCGGGCTGTTGATGGCGCTCCGCGCGATCGGCATGCACGAGGTCGACGCGATCGTGAACGACACCGTGCTGCGCCTCCTCCGCGCGGCGCTCGTGCTGCCCGCCGGGCGCGTGGTGGCGACGGAGGACGAGACAGCCGTCGAGGAGCTCGAGAACCCGTTGTCGATCCCGCCGCTGATGGCCGCCGCGCTCGCCTCCCAGGAGCCCCGCTCGCTGATGCTGCACCGCACCTCGTCGGTCGTGGGCCGGCTCCCGCCTTCGCAGGTCGTCGACGGCTGGGGCTTCTCGGGGCACGAGGCGAAGGTCCTGTCGGCGCTGCGCAAGGCCGCCGGGGAAGAGACGAGCCTCGACGCCTTCCTCAAGACCTGCGCAGGCACCGACATCGAGCTCATGACCCGCACCGGCGCGATGCTGGACCTGCTCCTGGACAGCGGGTTCGTGGACATTCAGGGGCGCGCGTTCGACGCGGAGACCGAGCGGGTGCTGAGCGAGCTCGTGGGCCTCATCCATCGCGCCCAGCGAGGCAACAAGTTCGAGGCGCTGGGCCTCACCCCGGACGCCCGCGAGAAGCAGATCCGCGAGGCCGGCCGCGAGCTGGCGAAGAAGTACCACCCCGACAACTACTTCGACGCGGCCCCCCGCGTGCAGGAGACGGCCGCCGCCCTGTTCACGCTGTTCCAGGAGGCCTACACGACCCTCAAGACCAAGGAGACGCGGGAGGAGTACCGCGGGAGCCTGACGGGGGCGAGCCAGGAGATGGCCCCCGTCAAGGGCGACCCGGCGCTCTCCAAGGTCGAGGTGCACAAGGGCAAGCGCCTGCTGGACAAGAAGCGCTACGTCGAGGCCGTGAAGCGGTTCCGGGACGCGACCCTGCACGACCCGACGAACCCCGGAGCGCAGATCATGTACGGCTGGGCCCGCTACCTCGAGACGCGCGACGCGTCGATCGGAACCCAGGAGATCGAGAAGGCCCTGCGGCTGGACGAGCGGTCGGCGGACGCCTGGTACTACCTCGGCCGCATCGCCTTCCTGCAGAAGGACACCGTGCGCGCGGCCAAGCGGTACCGGAAGGCGCTGTCCTTCCAGGAGTCCCACATGGAGGCGCAGCGCGAGCTTCGGCTGCTGGAGCGGCGCGAGGAGGAGGCGGGGAAGTCGGCTCGCGAGTCGGGCGGATGGGGGCGAGGGCTCCTGCGGCGGCTCGCCGGCAAAGACGAGGGGTGATCCCGTGGACGCGGTGATCGCGGGCCTGTTCCTCACGGGCTTGGGGCTCTGCGCCCTGGCCTCGGTGCTCTACGTCGTCGGTCTGTCGGCGGCCCGGCCGCGCTGGGTCGGGGGCGGGTTCTGGGGGCTCAGCGGCGGGTTCGCGTCGTGGACGGTGGCGCTGCTGCTCCATACCGGCGCCGTGGGACGTCTCCCCCTCGGGGGACCGGACGGGGGTCCGTGGGATCACCCGATGACGGCCACCGGCTGGGCGCTGCTGGCGGGGGTGTTCGCGGTGGGGATCAGGCGCCCCGCCACCCGCGTGATGGGCGCGTTCATCGCACCTCTGACGCTCTGCCTCGGGGCGGGCGCGATCGTCCTCGAAGAGGCGGGGTCCGTGCACTCGCTCATGCCGGGCGCGCTCACGAGTTCGTGGTTTCCGGTGCACATCGGCTCCATCTATCTCTCCATCTCCTTGTTCGCGATCGCCTTCGGGGCCTCCGTCGTCTACCTGATGCAGCACCGTCGCCTGAAGTCGAAGCGCTTGGACCGTCGGGGCGCGCTCCCGCTGCCGTCCCTCGAGGCGGCGGATCGCGTCGCGCAGCGGGCGTTCGTGGGCGGGCTGGTGGCGCTCACGGTCGGCATCCTCGCGGGGGTGCTCTGGTACGCGGGGGACCGCAGCCTCGGCATCGACCTCCGCGACAAGGTGCTGGTGACGGTGGGGGTGTGGTTCGTCTACCTGGTCGGGTGGCAGGCGCGCGGACTGCTCGGGTGGACGCAGCGGCGCACGGCGTGGATCGCGGTGGTCGGGTTCGTGGTGCTGCTCGCGTCGGCGGCGGGGGTCCGCCACGCATGAGGCTTCGGCTGCTCGGGACCTCCTTCCGTCGGGCTCCGGTGGAGCTGCGTGAGCGGCTCACGGCGGGCGCGCCCGAGGCCGCAGCGGGGCGGATCGTGGAGCTGCCCGGGGTGGCCGAGGGCGTGGTCATCTCCACGTGCAATCGCTTCGAGGTCGTGCTGGTCGAGGGCGCGCGAGAGGGGGAGGACCCGGTGCTCGAGGCGCTCGCCGAGTGGGCGGGGATGGAGCCCGCCGAGCTCGACGCCGTGGCCTACGACCTGCGCGACGAGCTCGCCGCGGTGCACCTGTTCCGGGTCACCGCCTCGCTGGACTCGATGATCCTGGGCGAGAGTCAGATCACCGGGCAGGTGAAGGACGCCTATCGCGCGGCCACCGAGGCGGGGGCCTGCGGGCGGCTGCTGCACAAGGTCTTCCAGAAGGCGTTCGCGGTGGCCAAGCGGGTGCGCACCGAGACAGAGCTCGGCGCGGCGACGGTCTCGGTCGCGGGGGCGGCCGTCGACCTCACGCGACGGATCTACGACGACCTGTCGCGCCACAGCGTCCTGCTGCTCGGGGCGGGCGAGATGGCCGAGGTCGCGCTGCGCACGTTCGCGGGTCGCGGCGCGGGCGACCTGTGGGTCTCGAACCGCACCTTGCGTCGGGCCGTGGAGCTGGCCGAGACGGTCGGGGCGGGGGTCCTCCCCTGGGAGCGGCGGCACGAGTTCCTGGCCACGGCGGACATCGTGCTCGCGGCGACCGGAGCGGCCGCGCCCGTGGTCCAGCGTCGGCACGTGACGGCCGCGCGCCGCGCCCGACGCGGTCGGCCGCTCGTGCTCATCGACATCTCGGTCCCTCGGAACCTGGACGCGTCGCTGCACGACGAGGCGGGCGTGTACCTGTACGACATCGACGATCTGGGCCGCTCTGCGGACCTGGGTCGCGAGCAGCGGGAGGCGGCGGCCGAGCGCGCCGAGGCGATCGTGGAGGCGGAGGTCGAGGGGCTCGCCCGCGTGCTGGCGCAGGTGCACGTGGCGCCCTTGGTCCGGCGGATGCACGGCAAGGTCTCGGGGGAGGTCGACCGGGAGGTCGCCCGCACGATGCACGCGCTGGGCTCGACGCTCGACGGCCTGGACGAAGGGGGCCGGGCTCGCGTGGAGGCCGCCCTGCGGCGCATGGCGACGACCCTCGGCAAGCGCTTCCTCCACGACCCCATCCGCAAGGTGAAGGCGCTGGGGATGGGCGGCGAGCTCGACCGACTCGCGGACGCGGCCGACCTGCTCGGCGTCGAGTCGACCCTGCTCACGGTGCGCAACGGCGGGAAGGCGGACGCGGCGGACGACTCCGACGCGGCGGACGGGACGGACGGATGAAGCTCGTCATCGGGTCCCGGGGAAGCAAGCTGGCGCTCTGGCAGTCGAACCACGTCGCCGATCGGCTGCGCGCCGGCACCCCCGATCTCGAGGTGGAGATCGTGGTGATGAGCACCCGCGGCGACCGCGTGCAGGACCGGCCGCTCCCGGAGGTCGGGGGCAAGGGGCTGTTCACGGCGGAGCTGGAGGCGGCCCTGCGGGCGGGCGACGTGGACCTCGCGGTGCACTCGCTCAAGGATCTTCCGACCGAAGATCCCGCCGGGATCGTGCTCGGCGCCGTGCCCAAGCGGGCCGACTCCCGCGACGCTTTGGTCGTGCGCGCGGATCACCTCGCGGCCTTCGGGGAGCGGCTGCGGGAGGAGCCCGAGGCGGCGGTCGCGGCGGGGCCGTTCGGGGCCCTGCCGAGGGGGGCGATCCTGGGGACGAGCAGCGTGCGTCGGCGTGCCCAGGCGCTGCGGGCTCGCCCGGACCTGGAGCTGAAGGACGTGCGGGGCAACGTCGACACGCGCCTGCGGAAGCTCGACGAGGGGAAGTACGAGGCGCTGATCCTCGCCTGCGCGGGCCTCGATCGGTTGGGGTGGGGGGACCGCGTCGCCGTTCGGCTCAAGGAGCCGTGGCTGGGCGCGGCGGCCCAGGGTGCCCTGGGGATCCAGACGCGCGCGGGCGACTACGAGACGCTCATCCCGCTTCAGGCGCTCGAGCACAAGCCGACGCGCCTCGAGGTGGAGGCCGAGCGAGCGGTCCTGGCGGCCCTGCAGGGCGGCTGCTCGGTGCCCTTGGCGGCCCAGGCGCGCGTGGACGGGGACCGGATCACGCTCTCGGCGCGGGTGCTCTCGGCGGAGGGGGCCCAGGAGGCGGTGTCGACGCGCCGGGGGGAGGCCACGCGCGAGGGGGCGACGCGGCTCGGCCGGCAGGTCGCGCGGGAGCTGGTCGACCGCGGCGCGGCGCGGATCCTGGGGCGGTGATCCGGGTCGGCGTGACGCGGGCGGCGGACCGGGTGGAGCCGCTGGTGCGGGAGCTCGAAGCGAGGGGCGCGACCGCGGTCCTCATGCCCACGATCGCGTCGGCGGAGCCCGAAGACTGGGCTCCCCTCGACCGTGGCCTCGGGGGGGCGCACGACGGTTGGGTGTTCGCGTCGGCGCGGGCGGTGGAGGTCTGCGGCCGTCGGATCGACCTCGCGGCCCGTCGGGGCGAGCGTTGCGTGGCGGCGGTCGGCTCAGCGACGGCGGCGGCGCTGGAGGCGCGCGGGGTTTCGGTGGACGTCGTCCCCGATCGGTTCACGGCCGAGGCGCTGCTGGAGGCGCTTCAGGACCGCATCGGCGCCCAGGGGCCCGCGCAGATGCGCTGGTTCGTCCCGCGGGCGGCGGAGGGACGGACGGTCTTGGAGGACGGGCTGCGCGCGGCGCGGTCGCGGGTGGACGTGGCGATCGCCTACCGGACGGTCGCGGCGGCCTCGGGGCCGGTGCTGGAGGCGCTCGCGGCGGGGGTCGACGCGGTGACCTTGGCGTCCGGCTCGGCGGCGCGCCGGCTCCTGGAGATCGCGGGCCGGGAGGCCTTGGAGGGGGTTCCGCTGGTGACGATCGGGCCCGTGACGACGGAGGTGTGTCGCTCGCTGGGCCTGCCGGTGGCGGGGGAGGCGACCGAGGCGCGGATGGCGGGTCTCGCGGGGGCGGCCGTCGCGGTCGCGCGGGATGGCTCATGATGGCGACCGTGACCGACCCCATCGCCGACCTGCTTCGAGAGGCGCTCGCCGCCGTCCTGCCCGTGTGGCGGCGGGGCGTGGGGTGGATGCGGGACAAGGACGCGGGCGCGGGGTCCCAGGGGGCGGACGGACGCCCGGGGGTGAACCCCCACGGCGTGGACCTCGTGACGGAGGGGGACCTGCTCGTCGACGGGATCGTGCGCGAGGGCCTGGAGCGGCTGTTCCCGGGCGTGGCGCTGGTCTCGGAGGAGCGGGACCCGAGGGCGGCCGGGGGCGCGCCGCCGGCGGACTGCTTCGTGCTCGATCCGATCGACGGCACCAGCAACTTCGCGGCGGGGCTCGACTTGTGGGCGATCTCACTGGCGCGGGTGCGGGATGGGGTGCCGGTGGAGGGGTGGCTGCTCGAGCCGTCGGGGACCCTGACGCGCGCTCGCCCCGGCGAGGAGGCGACGCGGGGCGGTGTGCCCCTGCGGGTGACCGACGCGCCGCCTCACGTCGGGCTCCTGTCGGTCGCGCTGTCGCCGAAGATCGTGCCGCTGCTGCTGGCGAGCAACCGGTTCCTGGGGGTCCGCTGTCTGGGCAGCCACGCCACGTCGCTCGCCTGGGCGTCGGCCGGTCTGCTGGGGGTGCACGTGGGTCGCGGGCACCCCTGGGACGTCGCGGCGGGCTACCTGTTCCTGGAGCGAGCGGGGGGCAGAGTGACGCGGCTGGACGGGACGCAGAGGCCCTTCTGGTCACGCGACCACGCCATCGCGGGGGCGCCGCGATACGTCGAGCTCTGCCTCGAGATCCTCGAGAAGTCGGACGGGCTCCTGCGAAGCTGAGTGCTCCTGCGCAGCTGAGCGGAGGGTGTTGGGAGTTCCCCCGGGCATATCTCGGCGACATCCGCGATGTCGGCGAGGAATGCCGCCCTCGGTCCCCTGGGGACGATCCGCAGCCCCAGGAAGAGAAATCCGGACCGGACTGGTCGTTCTCCCGTCAGAGAGGGCATGGAAGTTCTCGCAGTCCACATCACCCACCGCCTCCTCGACGGCCGCCCCGTGTGTACGTCGACCAGTCAACGGCGTCGGGTAGCCCGCTCGTTCCTCGAGCGCGACCACCGCTTCCACCTCGGCGGGTCGAGATCTCGATCGCAAAGGCACTCGACCCCGGCGTGGCGTTTGCTCCCGCGCACTACACGCCGATCAAGGGTCAAGCGCACCTCGGACGAGCCTTCGAGTACATCCTCGATCAGGAGAGGCACCACGGGCTGAACTCGGACCCGTTCCACGAGGCGAGCAATCTCCCCGACCTGTTGGGGCTCCGCGTGCTGGGACGACACACGGTCGCGTCGGTGCGGAGGCATCTGCCGCGCGTGCGCCGAGATCACCTGCTCCAGTTCCTGCCGCCGGTGGATCTCGAGCGAGACCCGGACGTTCTCGCGGCATTGTCGGTCCTGGGCGACGCGGTCGGGGCTGCCGTCGCGCGCCCGTCGTCCCGCGGCTCGCCCCCCGACGTCATCGCAGCCCGCGCGGCCGCTGCAGGTCTCTTCACGGAGACTCCGATGCCCTTCGTGGCCCGCGCCCTGCGTGTCTCCGCCCAACGCCTTCGCCGCAACGTGGCCCTGCAGCTCCCCCCGCCCGAACTACGGGAGGCTGTGCGCGGTCAGGTTCGCCTGCGAGCGGGAGTTCCCCTCGCCACCAGAGTCTAGGCAGTCGAATCGCGGCGACATGCCGGATGTCGCCTCGATGTGCCCGCCCACAGGGTCGAATCGCGGCGACATGCCGGATGTCGCCTCGATGTGCCCGCCCACGCAGTCAAATCGCGGCGACATGCCGGATGTCGCCTCGATGTGCCCGCCCAATGCTTCAAACCGCCCTCAGATGCCGCATGTCGGCGAGAGATGGCCCCCGCACCCCCGCCGGTCATCGCCCCACCTCTGTCGCGCTACCCGGTCCACAGCACGCGACGGACCTCCGCCCCCGACCTTGCCGCGATGCGCTCGGCCGCCGCCCGACGTCGGAAGGCCAGGGTCACGGTCGTGTCCGTGAGCGCGGTGGCTCGGACCGCTCGGAGCGTCCACCACCGCGCGGCGCCCAACAGGTACCCGGCGGCCATCGCGACCACGAGGCCGACGAACACCGTCCCGGGACGCTGCACGCTCTCCTCCCAGAGGGGAAAGCCGAGAAGCGGAGCCCAAGGGAGGAGGAAGAGGCTCCAAGCCGCGGCGTTCAGCCGACGCAGCCGTCGCGTGCACGCTCCCCCGCACGGCGTGGCGACGGTGATTCGACGGCCCAGGAACCCGGCCTCGATCGTGGTACTCGCCGACCCCGCGGTCGTGACTGCGGGCTCGGCGTCGCACAGCAGACAGGTGTCGCCGAGCGCGAGGGGTCGCGGCAACTGGACGACCCAGGCCACTTCAGTCGACCACGCCCCCAGAGCCCGCCCGGCGCGGGTCCCCGACGGCCTCCAGGCGACCGTCGCCGGTGCGGACGGCGGTGTGCACCCCCCCGAAGTACAGGTGTCGACCCTCGAACAAGGCGAGGTGGTCCGCGAACCCGCCGAGGGCCTCCAGAACCTCTGGGAGCGCGTCCGCGGTCTCCGCTTGAATCGTCGCGCCCTCGACGTGGATGCGGGGTGCCATCACGGCGGCGTGCATGTCGGCCCCCTCCCGGTGCGCGTGCAGGACCTGGAGCATCGCCGTGCGAATGCGGTTGCTCCCGCCGGTGCCGAGGGGGACGACCTCCCCGTCGTCCCCCACGAACAGGGACGGGGTCATGCCGGTGCGGAGACGTCGCCCGGGGGTGCCGACGTGGAAACCCAGCGGGTTGATGTCGTCCTCCCCCAGGAAGTTGTTCATCGTCAGCTCGGTCCCGGGCCACAACGTCCCGCACGTCTCACCGTTCGAGGACGTGTACGAGACCGCGTTTCCATCGGCGTCCACCACCGAGATGTGGGTCGTGTTGCCGGGCTGCGAGCCCTGGGCGGGCCCGGGCGGCGGCGACCGCGTCGCGGCGCTTCGGAGGACGTCGGCCAAGCGGTCCGCCCGGCGATCGAGCGCCGCCGGATCCAGGAGCTCCTCGGTCGCCGCGGGATCGAAGAGCCTCGCGTCGAAGAAGTCGCTGCGCGCCCGCTCGGTCTCGGCCATCACCGCGGCGTGGGCCCGCGCGTTTTCGACCGGCTCCTTTCCGGGATCGAGGCGCCGCAGGAGCTCCAGGCCGAACGCGAGGAGCGGTCCGCCGGAGCACGGCGCCGCGGGGGCGTGGAGGGTGCCGCGGCCCACCCGGACGGTGAGGGGAGGTCGGTCGATGGGGGAGAACTCGGCGAGGTCGCGCAGTCCCAGGGAGCCGTGCGGGGGGCCGAACGCGGCCAGCAGGTCGCGTCCCTGAGGGCCCGTCACGAACGCCTCGGCGCCGTGCGCTGCCCAGGCCTCGATCGCCCGCGCCTGGGGCTCCGAGGCGACCCGGTCGCCCTTGGCAAGGGGGACGCCGCCGGGCGCGAACAGCCGCGCCGAATCGTCGGACAGCGTGGTGATCGCGACCAACATCGTCGCGACGATCTCCGTCGCTCGGGTGGCGATCCACCCGCCCCGCGCGAGGCGAGCCGCGGGCGCTGCCAGCTCCTCGCGAGACAAGGAGCCGAACCGATCGTGGACGGTCTCCAGCCCCTTCACCACGCCCGGCACGGCCGCCGCGCCGCGTCCCGCGTGGAAGGTCTGCTGGGCGGGCCCGTAGTCGACCAGGAGCGGCCCGAACTCCCGCGCCGACAGCCCGTGATCGAGGCCGGGGAACGCCGAGAAGAAGTCGATGACGCGGACCGTGCCGGTGCGGGCTTCGCGGATGGTCATCAACCCGCCCCCGCCGAACCCCGTGAGCAGCGGCTCGCAAACCGTCGCCGCCAACGCGGCCGCCACGGCGGCGTCCACGGCGTTCCCGCCTGCCTTCAACGCGGACAGGCCGGCGGCGGTGGTCTCGGGGTGGCCGGAAGCGACTGCGCCGGAGGTCATGAACCGCCAAGAGTAGACGGCCGGAGCACGCGGCGCGCGGGG